>CAZCXK010000094.1:2757-21945 GCA_964502605.1 uncultured bacterium | reverse complement strand
TCATGGCTGAAAAATCGGAGATTTGACCACTGTTCATGCTTCCTTTACAAAACTCGTAATTTCACTTAATTCTCTGCAATCCGTCTGAGCGGTTTGGGCATAATGAGAATGCTGGAATTCTGGATGACTCATGTCTTCACTCCCGTTTCTCACGATTGATGATCAGACCGTTTCGTTGGCTCAAGCAGTACGCTATCTGCAAACGGCACGTAAATTCGATGCATTTATCGGTGAAATTCTGCGCCAGTTTGTCATTGATCGAGAATTGCAGGCTCGCACCGATTTAGATGTGAGTTCGGCAGTGATTGAGCAAGCGATGATTGATTTTCGCCTCCAGCGGCAACTGACCGATCCGCAGCAGTTTCAAGAATGGCTGGCGACAAACGGGACTGATTACGAAACCTTTCATCGTCAAGTGGCGGCAGGGTTTCGCCTCAAAAAGCTGAAAGACGTCATCAGTACTCCTAAGCTGCAAGAATGCTTCATTGACCGAAAAATTCACCTTGATCGGGTCGTACTATCACGGATTGTTGTTGCCGATAAAGAATTGGCTGATGAGCTGAAAACTCAGATCGAAGAAAACACGGCTCGCTTTGAGCAGTTAGCCCGTGATTATTCGGTGACAGACGATCGCATTGTCAACGGCATGGTGGGCCCAGTGAGTCGAGGCTCCATGCCAGATGACTTGAGAGCTGCCATTGATGAAGCTAGTGTGGGTGATATTGTTGGCCCCTTTGGCATGGATGAGCGCTGGGGGCTATTTCGCATCGAAGAACTACTGCCTGCTTCGCTCGACGACCCACAACTACGACAGTCGCTGCAAGACGATCTCTTCGAACAATGGCTGGCAGAAAAAATGCAAACCATGCCAATTAAGCTGCAGGTAGGCGAATGATTTCAGAAGAGCAGTTGGCGACCTTAGCCTGGGAGCATCCTCCTTTATGCTGGCTTAGTGCAACGCAACAAATTCAGGTGCGGGATGGAGCTACGCCTCAGCACTATCGTTTAGGTGAAGTGATTTGGTCAACCGAAGATCCTGGCCAGCAATATGTGCTGCTGTCCGGTCAAGTGCGGCTGATTCCAACTGAGGGTAAACCAATGTTGCTCAAGGCCGGAGACTGGTTTGGCGATTTGCCCCAATTGGCTGATCAGTGGAAGGCCAGAGCTGCCAGCAAAGATGTTGAGGTCTTGGCTTGGGATGCTGAGCTGTGGGACAAGATGCTAGAGGGGGGCGATCGCCCCGATGATGCCAAATCTGCTCAAATCCTCCAGCAATTTTGGCATGGGTTGCGATCGCGCTACCAGCCTGCTTTTTCAGAAACTCCTCAACCGATATCCCACTATCCCTTTGTCGGAGACATCAACACGGCTGCTGCTTCCCTGACCATGATCTGTCAGCACTTAGAGACACCTGTGCAGTTAGATTGGGTCAATCGCCAGATTCGAGGACAGCGCCCCAAAGATTTAATCGACGGTGCCGAAAAAGTCGGCTTGCAATTGCGACGGCTGCTGATTAGCACCTGGGGCGATCTGCGACAGACCAACCTACCTGCTCTATTGCCGTGGCAAGGCGATCACTGGGTTGTGCTCTATGAGGTCAGGGGCGATCGCCTCGTCATTGGCGATCCGATAAATCCAGCGCAGACCTGCGAACTTCTATCCCGTCGCATGGTCGAAGCAGCTTGGGACGGAGAACTGTGGCAGGCCGAGCTGATCCAAAAGCGAGATACGTTTAACCTGAGCTGGTTTCTTCCGGCTGTGTGGCGCTATAAAAAGCTGCTAGGCGAGGTTTTGCTAGCATCTTTTACGCTCCAGCTATTGGGCTTAACCACGCCGATTATTACCCAGGTCGTCATCGATAAAGTCATGGTGCAAGGCAGCATCGCCACACTCGATGTCATGGCGATCGCCCTCCTCGGCGTCGCCAGCTTTGAAGCATTGCTGGGCATTCTGCGGATGTTCATCTTCACCCACACCACCAATCGCCTTGACCTCAGCCTGTCGGCGCAGCTCTTTCGCCACCTGCTCCGCTTGCCGCTGTCTTACTTTGAGTCGCGCCGCGTAGGTGACACGGTAGCGCGAGTGCAAGAATTAGAAGAAATTCGCCAGTTTCTCACCAGTACGGCACTGACAGTAATTCTTGACAGCATCTTTGCCGTTATTTATCTTCTGGTGATGCTGTATTACAGCGTCAAGCTGACAGGCGTGGCGCTGGCAGTTCTTCCCCTGTTTGCCGTATTGACGTTGACTGCCACACCGATTCTCCGCATCTGGCTCAACGAAACCTTTAATCGCAGTGCCGATAGCCAGTCCTATCTGGTCGAAACGGTAACGGGCATTCATACGGTCAAAGCTCATGCTGCCGAAAAAGCCGCCCGCGATCGCTGGGAAGGGCTCTATGCCCGCTTTGTCCGCACAGGCTTTCGTGCCAACACCACCGCCAACATCAGCAACCACATTGGCGATTTTCTCACCAGCTTTTCAAGCCTGTTGCTTCTCTGGGTGGGCGCTCGTTTGGTGATCAATCAAGAATTCACCATTGGTCAGCTGATCGCCTTTCAGATGCTGTCAGCGCGAGTGACAGGCCCTCTGCTGCGTCTGGTGCAGCTCTGGCAAAACCTGCAAGAAGTCTTGTTAGCCGTCGATCGCATTGGCGATATTCTCAACGTTTCCCCCGAAGCAGAACCCGGTACGGGGCTTGTTCTGCCGGAGTTAAAAGGAGAAGTCGTCTTTGACAAAGTCTTTTTTCGCTATCAACAGGATCAAGAACCGATTCTTAAAGGGGTTTCCTTCTCGGTTGAGCCTGGTATGTTTGTTGGCATCGTCGGACGCAGTGGCTCTGGCAAGAGTACGCTCTCCAAACTGATTCAACGCCTCTATCCCAGTGAGTCAGGGCGGATTACCATTGACGGCTTTGACATCAAAAGTGCTGATTTAGCGTCCTTGCGACCTCAAATTGCTGTCGTCCTGCAAGATGATTTCCTCTTCAACGGCTCCATCCTTGAAAATATTTCCTTGGGCAACCCAGATGCAAGTGCCGAAGAAATTGTTGCCGCCGCTCGCTTAGCAGTTGCTCATGACTTTATTTCTGACCAGCCCCACGGCTATGAAACCAATGTGGGAGAAAGAGGTGTCGCTCTCTCTGGCGGACAACGCCAACGGATTACCCTGGCTCGTTTGTTTCTTTCTCAAGCTCCAATTTTGATCCTAGATGAAGCAACGAGCAATCTAGACGCTGAAACCGAACAGCAGGTGTTAGAAAATCTGCGTGCTGTCTCACGCGATCGCACCGTATTTTTGATTGCTCATAGGTTTGCGCCGCTAAAGCGGGCTGATTTAATCCTGGCAATGGATAAAGGCGTCGTTGTCGAGCGCGGTACTCACCCTTCTCTGCTGCAAGAAAAAGGACTATATTGGTCACTCTATCAACGACAGCAAGCCTCTGTTTAGGAATAAAAACCAACCAGATCTCACTCCAATTCAACCATGCCAAGTGATTTTTATACTAAAAGCAAGCAAATACAAACTGATGGTGGAATTCTGAGCATCACTAAACAGCAACATCTTGTAGTGACTGATGACTTCAAATTATCTCAATACCTTCAAGCTTAGGGTGTAGACACAATTAACTTTAATCATATTCGCATGAACGGATGAACGTGAGCGCTGAATCAATCCCCGGCGAAGTGCTGGTGGCCATTCTGAATAACCCTGCTGACTTGGCGATCGCCCGTGAGCACCACTGGTATCGCATTCCTGTGGAAGCCGTGGAAAAACGCTTGAAGCATTATTGGCCACCAGCTTGGGTGGCGTTTTATCAGACGAAGGCGTTTGGAACCGAAGCCTATGGTATCAAGTACTATACTCAGGTAATAAAATTTGAATCCGTGAGGCGATCGCAGCTTTTTCCGGATGAACCATTGTCTGCAACCAGTCATAAGCTCTATTTCAAGCTGCATCTGGCATCATTAGAACAATTGCCCCAGCGAATTGATAGCCCGCGCCGCCGCCGGATTACCTTCATTCCAACGACGCTGCCTCGGTTGATCACAGCCACAGACATCAACGATTTGTAGCCGTTGCCATTACGGTAATGAGAACAAGTTGAACGGCCAAACCTGCCGCATGATAGCTCTAACCTGCTGTAGTTTCTCGTGTGCGCTACATTAAGCCCTCAGACTTTATTCATCGCAAATAAGCCTAGAATTGACCAGCGGTCGATCCGACAAACCCGGGCTCTAATAATTCTAGAAAGTTGTTCTCACCAGGTTCAAACTGCCACTCACCCGAATTCGTGCGTTTCACACATTTCCACTCGACAGAGGTATTCGCTGGCAACCCAGAAATTACCCCTGTCCATTTGGGTGTGCTAGGGCCAGGGCCTGCATGATTTGGCGGCGGGTTGTAAATATAGTCCCAATAAACGGTTGGATCGAGAGCGATTGCCTGATTAACATCCCAATTACCTAGCTCAGGACTGTTGCCAACCGCGTAAATTGTTTCTCCTAAATTCGTGAAGGCGTGATCACAAACAAAATGTGCCGTTGAAGTTGGGGCGATCGCCTCTGTCGTAAATACGAACGTTTTCTCACTGCTAACGGGTTGAAGCTCTGATTTAGCCCAGATCAAATTTTTGCCCGCGTTATACCAGCCTTCACTGGCTGTCTGAAACTCGTCAGCGGTCATCATCTGAGGCAGCGATCGCCCATTGAGCGATACCTCAGCGCCTCTGGCATCGTTGACCACCAGCTCTACGATCGTGTTGCGAGCTGCGATCGCCCCTGGATAGGTGCCATCAGAGGGGGCGATCGCCACAGTGCTCAAAGCTCCTGTTTGCTGCTGGGTGATCAGCGTTGTCCGAGTTTGATAGGTAGGCACTCCATCGTCATAGGCGGCGACGGTCTCACCATCGTCTTCATAGAGTGTAAACTGGGTTGCATCGGCTGAGGCATATACGCGCACGATTAGATCGTGGGAGCGGCTATCAGAGGGGCGATCGCCCCAGGCGTCTCGGGTTTGTTCATCCACATGCATGAGCGGCAAAATCGCGCCTGCCTTGGCAAATGTGGGTAGGCGAAAGATGCCATCAATATAGACAGGAAACGCCTCTACCGTCTCACCGGAGCTGATGAACCAATCATGGGTATGGTAGTTAACCCAGGCACCCTTGGGTAGATAGACATCGCGCTGATAATCACCATGTTGAGCCACAGTCGCAATCAGCAAATCTCGACCGAGTAACTTTTGATCGCCCATTTGCCGCAGGGCCAGATCATCCTGATAGTAAAACAGCGGCGGCGGCATCAGCGGTTCCCCAAACAAGTAGGCGCGATAAGCCAGCGAGTAATAATACGGAATCAACTCATAGCGCTGGCGCAAATTAGCCAGATTTGACTGCAAATCCCCAACTAGATGCGGAGCCGTTTCATAGCGCAAATCCGTTTGGAAGCTGTTATCGGTATGGGGACGCATAGGCACATCAAACCAGGCTCCATTGGCAAACCATTGAGTATAGAGTTCATCTTCATAGTGAAGATTGCCTACATGATTGGCGTTGTAAGGCATTCCTTCCCGGCGAAAGCCGCCAATGTCAGACCCATAATAGTCAATTCCTGAAAAAGACATATGCATCTGGGCATTGAGGTGAGTTGCCAGCAAGGGTAAGTTAGAGCCAATATCTCCTGACCACATGCCTACGCCAAAGCGATGTGACCCTGCGGCACCAGAGCGACTGAGAATGAGCGGGCGTCGATTGATCTCGTCATGCCGCTGCACATAGCCATTAAACAGCGATTGATTCCACAAAAAGTTGTAGAGGTTGTGGATATCGCCATGGGCGTTCTTCACTCCGGCGGCGGTTGTTTCTACCCCTTGATAGCAGGCGGATTCATCATATTTCTCCGGTTCGCCCAGATCAGTCCAGTGTCCTAAAATCCCCAACTCAATCAGATTAGGAAACCGCCGCTGCTGATGCACCCATTCACCTGCTGCTGGATTGGACCAGTCCACCATGCCCCCTCGGCCAAACCACTGGTCGAGAAGAACAGGTGTGTAGTTCCCTGGGTCGCATTGCCCATTCGTGCGTTCATAGGCCAGAAACCTTTGCTCTGGGGAAGCATGCAGGTCGCGAAATGTGTCTGTGTTTTCGCTGATATATGACTCTTCGATGGCAATCAAACCAATGCCATCGTCTCGAAATTCGGCGATCGCCTCTGCTGGATTTGGAAAATAAAAATCATTGCCATCGTTAGTCTGCTGATCCCAATCGAGCCGACCCATTGAGCTATCGGGGCTATTGGGCAGAATGCCACCAAACCACTGGAGGTCGAGCACAAAGCCATCAAACGGAAAGCGTGCCTGCCGCAGGCCATCCCGCAAGTCAGCTATCTGCTCCCAGTTGCGATAGCCAAATTCAGACACCCACAGCCCAAACGCCTTGCGAGGCGGCACTGGAGCATGACCGACCAGTTCCATATAGTCTTGCCGCAGATCCAGTAGATTCTCGCCCGTCATGACGTAGTAGCGAATCTGGTCGCCCCACATGTTGACTGTCCAGGGGGGATCGGCAAAACTCCACTCTTGCTTGTAAACGTTGTCAAGAAATAGCCCATAGTTGAGATGCCCGTTGCCCAAAGCATACAGCATGGGAATTTGAATATTGCCCACCAATCCCGCAGACCCAAATGGCATGAACCCATTGCCATGGCGCTGCTCTTGCCAGAGGGGTTGTCCGTAGCGAATTTGATGGCTGCCCCAATCGCCGTTGGCCGTGTTGAGCTGACGAAATTGCTGCCCCAGGCCATAGGCATTCTGCATCTGTTCGTTGTCGAGGGTGAGTCCTTTCCAGGGTTGATCGAGGTTTACAGGGCAAATGTTCGTCAGTTGAGCATTGCGCACTTTATCGGTAAATGATGCACATAGGGTTTGAGGATTAACCCGCACCCGAATTTCGGGTGTTTCAATCATTACACCCGTCTGAAGATATTGGCTGGGGCCATTGTAGTCAGTTTTGACGACAGAGGGGCTAGTGTAGATCGGTGTATCTGCAGGAGGTGGAACGCCGACCGCGGAGATTTCAACGTGAATCAAGTCATCGTCCAGGGTTTCGAGAATCAGGGTGCGATCGCCCTGGCTAAACTGTGCCCGTTCAATATCTGCGATCGCTGGGTTAGTGACCCCGCCGATTAAAACTGGAACCAACCCAAGTGTTACCCTGATTTTCAGATGATTCAATCTCACAAAAAACCCCTGAATAAAATTAATAACGACGACAGATGCTGTCAATGACTGACATTGTTTAGCTAAACGACACCTTCATGACGTGATGTTCCGCAAAAGGCGATCGCTGCGCATCCTGTATTCAAAACGCACCCATACCAGAGCACAATGCTCTAACAGCTTTAACATGCCCAATTACCTCTAATTGAGCACGCAAGATGCCTCATTTTGGAGGATGCTTTGCATCGGGCGATCGCCCGATGATCTGAAGGGAATCTCTCTTCCAAACTTCGGCATGATTTAGATGTTAATCATCAATAACCTGCTGAACGCGGAGAGCGCCATGGTTGTGACTCACGGCATGATTGGAGAAATTCAGCGATGTCCAAAAAGTTTGGGATCGGCATATTCGCAATAGAGCCCTTTTCTTGCAAATGAGAATTCAGTTGTGTATCCTTCTCATTAAGGCAGTGTTCTTGAGAAAAGATTCATGGCAGCTTATACCTCCACTTCATTGAAGGCCGAGCTCAACGATCGAGGGTGGCGTCTAACCCCTCAACGGGAGACGATTTTGCAAGTGTTTCAAGATTTAGCCAAAGGCAATCATCTGAGTGCAGAAGACCTTTACAATCTGCTCAAAGAAAAAGACCAAGAAATTAGCCTTTCAACTATTTACCGAACGGTCAAGTTGATGGCTCGGATGGGCATTCTACGAGAGTTAGAGCTGGCTGAAGGGCATAAACATTATGAACTGAATCAGCCTTATCCCTATCATCACCACCATCTCATCTGCGTCCGGTGCAGTAAAACTATCGAATTTAAAAATGACACCATTCTGAAAACGGGTAGCAAAACGGCTCAAAAAGAGGGCTATCACCTGCTTGACTGTCAACTAACAATTCACGCAATCTGCCCAACCTGCCAGCGATCGCTCTTGCCAGTCTAATCTTACATAAGCAAAACTGCCACTCTATCACCGTTAATGGGTTGGAGCCTGGCTACAAGAGAGAATTACTGTCTATGTCTAGATAGGGTTCCCAATATCGCCACCCGTCAGATCATAGGCTCGGTGCGCAGCGTCGATTGCCCGCTGAGTCTCAGGCCCCATGACGCCATCTACAGGCCCAGAATAGAAGCCTCGCGCTTGCAACTTACGTTGAATCTCGATCACAGCGTCCCGATCTAAGGATGAAGCAGGTGCAATTGATGATGAACTGGATGCATCAGAAGCAGGGAACGGTGATGGGCTAGATGCGTCTGGAGCGGGAAATGATGGAGCGGGAAATGGTGCAGGGGATACCGACGGCGCTGCCCCAGTCGCTGCAGGCGGAGTGGCTGTTTCAGATGGAACTGGGTTCGACGAATTAGGCTGCTGTAACTGACCTGCACTAGGGTTTTGGCTGGGAGGGGTGCTGGTTTCAGTCGCAGAGGGCTGAGGAGCGGGCTGAACTGGACGACTGCTGGCTCGAGGATCAGGACTTTCAAGTGCTGCAACCGTATTGGAGCCTGCAATGCCATCTGCAGTCAGCCCTTGCGATCTCTGAAACGCTATTACCGCTTCTTCTGTCATAGGGCCATAGGTGCCATCAACGGTGCCGCTATAGTAGCCCAGCTCTCTTAAGCGCCTCTGAATATCAGCAACTCGTGGCCCCGACTCGCCCAGCTCCAATAGCCCATCATTTGCTACGGGCGTTGCACTAGACGCTGCTGTTGGGCGAGCTGCACCCTGCAATGCAGATTCGGTTGCAGATCCAACCACACCATCGACTGTCAGACCGTTAGCCTGCTGAAACTCGATCACTGCTGATTCGGTGAGAGGGCCAAAGTAGCCAGTAATCGGGCCATCATAGTATCCTAAGTCGCTCAGGCGTGTTTGCAGAGAAGAAACTGACGCCCCTGAGGCGTCAAGCCGCAACAGCCCGTCTGAGCTTACCGTGGCCGCATCTCCAGTCTGGCTACTCTCCCTTAGTGCTGCTGTCGTCGAAGCCCCGACCACCCCATCAGCTGTAAGACCGCGATCGCGCTGAAATTCAATTACGGCTGCCTCTGTCAGGTCACCAAAATAACCTGTGATTGGCCCACTGTAGTAGCCTAAATCACTTAAGCGCTGTTGTAATGCTGTCACAGCATTCCCTGTAGACTCAAGCTGCAGTGTGATGCTGTCTGCTTGTTGACTCAACAGCATAGGCTCACCTTGTTGACGAGTTTGGGCGGGAGACGATATCTCAGATTGAGGCGTTTCCGCAGTTGAAGCAGGCGCATTTGGGGCAATGTTGGGCTCAGTGCTGGGTTGATTATCAGGCTCTGTGTCTGCAGCGCGAGTGTCAGAGGAATCTGTCTCTGGCTGCGTACTGGCCTCTGCAGAGGGCTGTTCAGGTGATTGTGACTCGTCGATTTGAGTGGAGGCTGCGATCGCCGTAGCTGATGTGCCAAGCAGGGCCGCACCCACAACCAGAGCGATGAGTTGCCTCATCCCTTGATGGGGATGGTTTGCCATTCTGTTTGAAGTGATCGGAGGAAACGATGTTGCTGGAGGCTTAGACGGATTAGTAGACTCAGAACCGACTCTGTGGCTTAGCCTATTTTCTTCGTGAGCACAAGCATGATGTAAGAAAGCAAAAGATTCCATGATATCGAGTGAGTTAACGACTGGCTTGGGTCAGATTGCCTAGCGATCGCTATTAGAGTAATAGTGCAGGTTTTGGGCGGATACTCTAGGCTATTGCGTCGTAGCTTATTCAACGAATCTGCAAGAATCGCAATTAAATGCCTCAACTTACAGAACTAAATCGTGTGGTGCCGTAAATTATTATTGAAATAATTGCACCGTCATCTAATTACAGAACAGGAGTTTTGACGATTAGAAAACTCTAGGTTTGGAACCGGACTAAGTATAAATCAACCCATATAAACCTGGAATGCTGTCAATAAAATCTGAAGAATCTGATCAAGACATTGAGTAAGCTTGAGTAGCTGTCATTGTGGTCAGTTCCGATTAGTGGAGATTTTCTAACCATAACAAAACCAGTTCCCCTTGGTCAGGAAACTGGTTACGTTTTTTAATTGGATTGTGCAGACTGCAAGCAGCAAGATTGATTGCAATGCTATATATTCTAAGGCCACATTTGAGACTCAAATCGCTACGATGAGGGATGTGCGAGTTGGTCAATAATCAGCGCTGCGATCGCTGCAAAGGCTGTAATTCCTAATCCAATTAGTGGATTTTGCCCCCGGCTCACCGCAAACGTTGTGACGACGCCAGCACCCAAAGCAGCTGTCAACCCAGCTGTTAACCAATCTTTCTGGGAGTTTTTATTGTACATACGATATCTCAGGAATTAATATTGAACGATCTTATTTATTGCGTTCAATTAAACGTATCACTCTAAGTTGTACCTCTCATCAGCAACTCCAATCTTGTAACCAAAGTTCTAAGTTTAGTTATCTTTCTTAACAGGTCGCTGATTAAAATAGCAGCCAACTAATTAAGCCGCTCAGTATTGCCAGCTTTGACCCATCCTTCAACGCCACTTCCAGGAAGGCGAATGTTAATCCAGTTTCCATCTGAGCTTTCATCTAAAACAATAACCTCGGCGTTATATTCAACACCTCCAACGCGAGTTGCCTCAGTGCTTGGACCTTGGCGCAGCACTAGTCCAATTGGCTGCACAACTCTAGCTTGATGAGCGTTGGGGTCTAATTCTGTGGGGCTGGCCTGCACTTCCGGGCTGGGAGAAGCACTTATTGCTGGGGATGGATCTACTGCTGGATTAGTGTCTGCACTGGTTGAGTCGTCTACGGCCTCAGCCTGTGGAGGAAGCTCTTCCGGGAAAATTGGTTTGGGAGGAGGAGCCGTCAATCGAGTAATCAGATACTGCGTGGCCATAACTCCCGACCCTACCAGCAGAGCGATCGCCAATCCGACTCCTATCACAAATTTGAATAATCCACCGAATGTCATGAGATCGATTACGTCTGATATCGATTGCTAAGTAAACTTTGTCTTGAAGCGAGCCGCGCTTTGCCAGATGCAGCCCAATCTTGTAGTGCCTGGATCTGGTCTTGAGCGGTGCGCGCCAAAGGAATCATTTGACTTGCCGCCTCTAGAATGTCGTCTGTTGTAAAGTCTCTATTTTGACTAAAGGCGGTGTGCATTGCCTCAATTAGCATTTGCTCAATTTCTGCTCCTGAAAAATCAGGCGTTTCATAGGCAAGCCGATCAAGATCATAGATACTGAGATTATGCGGTCTCAATCGGGTGAGATGCAACAAAAAAATAGAGCGTCGTTCTGTTTGATCGGGTAAGCCTACAAAGAAAATTTCGTCAAATCGTCCGCGCCGCAGCATTTCTGGTGGCAACGACTGAATGTTATTTGCAGTTGCAACGACAAAAACGGGAGAGGTCTTTTCGGCTAACCAGGTAATAAACGTTCCAAAGACTCGGCTCGTGGTTCCTGAATCACTGCGGCCATCGAAGCCAGCAAAAGCTTTATCAATTTCATCGATCCACAAGATGCAGGGTGCAAGTGCTTCTGCCAATTGGATCATCTGCCGCGTTCGCGACTCCGACTCGCCAACCAGCCCGGCAAATAACCGACCGACATCAAGCCGTAGCAGTGGTAAATGCCAGTGATGGGCGATCGCCTTAGCTGTGAGTGACTTGCCAGTGCCTTGAATCCCAACCAAAAGGAGGCCCCGTGGATGAGGCAACCCATATTGACGAGCCTTTTCTGAGAAGGCGCTGCCTCGACGCAGCAACCATTCTTTGAGGTTATCAAGCCCACCAATATCCGAGATTTTTTCGCGAGCAGGATAAAAGTCTAGAATCTGAGTTTGTCGGATGGTCTGGCGCTTTTCTTCCAGAATCAGCTCAATATCATCGGCTTGCAGCTCACCGTGGGTGGCGATCGCCCGTGCTAAAACACGACGAATACGCTCAATTGACAGCCCCTGGCATGACCTCACCACGTCATCTAATATGCGCTCATCCAGAGGTTTGAGGTTCGTCGCCAATAGGCGAGTAATTTCTGTTCGAATTTCGGCAATCGATGGCAGGGGAAATTCAAGAACGGTTAGGGTTTCACGGAGCTCCTCAGGAATTTGCAGTTGAGGGGCCACAATTACAATATTCTTGGGTTGAGACTTGAACAAACGAGCTAAATTTTTGAGCTTACGGGCGATCGCCACATCATCTAGAAATCGATGAAAATCTCGCAGAATAAACACGGCAGGTACGGTCACCGGAATTTTCTCAACGAACTCAAGCGCCTGTAGCGGGTTGCGCTGGCCAAAGCCAACATCATTGGGATTTCCCTGATAACCATCAACAAAGTCCCAGATATAAAGGCTGCGATGCCCATGCCGCTTTATACATTCTGCAACAGCCGTTTCGACCCGCTCCTCTTCCAGGGTTGATATATAAATTAGAGGATACCGAGCTCTCAACAGCAGCTCAAATTCATCGCTAAAACTCATTGTCTACCCATCACATCAACGACTCGATTATGATTCAGGTGTTATGTGACTCTCCTTTAAGACTTTCTAGAGAGGCCCATCGACGGTCAATGACAGGAGCTGACTGCGGGGATTCAACTTCGATGCCTGGGCATTGGCGATCGCAAAGCTGACGTTGAGGAATCTCTAGACACAAATGTTCATAGAGCCAATCCCGTGGACAGAAGTAGCCGCGTGGAGGTAACGTCTCTACCAATTCATCCAAGACAACCTCTCGCTCAAGACCTTCAATATCAGGCTCTTGAGCGGACTCCTCCAGCCAGATTAGCTCAGACGTATCGAGCACTAGCCGGTGATTATAGTGCTGCAGACAGCGATCGCATGCCAGGGTCACAATTGCTTCTGCCCAAGCCAATACTTCCAAATAATTGCCATGGTGCGTCACCCGAATCTGTCCCTGAACAGGGGTGAGCGTTTCTAAATCGGGTAAGCGGTCATAGATATCAACCCTCAGAGTCTGTTCTGGGAAATGGATAAGCTGTGGAATATAAATTGTGTCCATAGCAGGGCTAACCTCCCAATTCTCAGCTGCGTCCGTTCCGTCTATATCATCGGCACCTACTACCGACTCTAGAACATCCCTGAATCCTGGGAATTTGAGAGCGATTCTGGGCGGCGAATTACTAAGCGCCGATCGGGTTCTTTACCACGGCTATAGGTTTCCAAATCTTCAAACGACTTGAGGAACGTATGCACCTGACGCCGTTCGGCTGCAGAAAGAGATGTCAATTCATACTCTTCACCCGTTTCTCGAACCCGCTGAGCCCCCTCTTCCGCCATCGATTGCAACTCAACTTGTCGGCGCGCTCGATACCCGTCAAGCTCAACCGTATAGGCTTGCTGATCTTCGGCTGCCCGCCCTAAGTTTAGCGTTGTGTTCGCGAGATATTGCACCGCATCTAAAACAGAACCATCATGCCCAATCAACCCTTGAATCTGATCGGTACTCAATGTACTGGAATCGATCGTCAGCCAGCAGCTTTCACCTGACTCGAGTCGTTCTTCATCAATCTGAACTTGGCATGGCATCCCAGATAGCTCAAGAAACTGCGTCAGCCATTTCTCTCCTCGTTGCAACTGATGACGATCCTTCATATCAGCACTAACCCTTCTTCTTACGGCTCGAATCCTTAGCGTCTTTGCTCGAATCTTTTTTCGATCGCCCCGGTTCAAACGGTAAAACTTCTCGATTGTCACTCTCTGCCTTCTTCTGCTCCGCATCGACAATCTTCTGAAGATTTTCAGGCAGTGGCTCGCGGGACAAAATAAAGGTTTGCAGAGTCTGAAACATGTTAGCAATCAACATGTACATCAAGACCCCAGCCGGAAGGGGAAAGAATAGAAACATGCCTGAGAACAAGACTGGAGTAACTTTATTAACCGTGTCTTGCTGCGGATTTGCACTCGGCCCTTGCCCCGAAAGGAGCTGGTTAACGTATAAGCTCAGGCCAAAGAATATCACCATGCCGACGATGTCCCAGTTGATGGCTCCATCATCTCCAACCGCACCTACTCGGCCTAATGCCTTAATGAACAGAAAGCCTTTATTAGCAGCTAGACCAGGGATAGTGCCCTTCAGGGTGACGTCTCCAGGCGCGATCGCCTGAATGATCCCATGTTCATCTAGATATGCTCGCTCCTCACCTGCGGTAACCGTCCAGGTAGGTTGAATATCGGTTTCAGGATAATCAGACAGAATATCCTCAATTGGGCGACCATCAGCAGTCTGAAAGTCAACCTTTGTCTTTTCACCGACTCCAATGCGATCGCCACCCGGAACCAAAGCTGAAACAGGTAGATGAACCCCATCAGTGATGTAAATATTCTGCGGCTTCGTGACAAACGCTTGAGGCTGAACCAACTCAACTTGCTCCTGAGGAACAACGTGCAGCGTTACAGAATAGCTGACATCAGCAAATGGTGATCCTCGCAAGGTAGCAAACAGAGCAAACAAAATTGGCATCTGCAACAAGACTGGAAAACAACCTGCTAATGGGTTGCCAAATTCCTTGTAAATCTTGCTCATCTCTTCTTGCTGCTTCGCCGGATCATCCTTATGACGCTCTTGAGCCTCCTTAACTCGCTTTTGCATTGCAGGTTGGGCAACCTTCATCCGACGCATACTTCGAATCGAACCAGCACTGAGGGGATACAGCGCAAATCGGATGACCAAGGTCAGAGCCACAATAGCTAATCCATAACTGGGCACAATCCCGTAGAAGAAATCCAGGATTGGCAACATTACCTTATCAGAGAGAAATCCGATACCAAAATCCATGTTTTCGATGCTGACCTTAACGTGTGCTCTGAATCGCTGCGTCTAAGTAAATCTGAATCTAAATCTATCCGAATCTAATCTATCCGAATCTAATGTACTCGACTATTGATGCGCTCGTGAGCTAATTACTACACAAATCAATAGCAACCATAGCAACTATTTGGAATCATGCTTTCAGACCGATAGTCTCAGCCATGATTGCTTAGCAATGATGAAACGCCTATCATTAAAGGCTACAGGCTCATTTGCCAGATTCACCCAGCGGCCCACTGACCTGCTTTGCTCGCGCAGACAATTTGCTATTGATAAACTCATAAACCTCTCGAAATTTAGGCATAGCTCGCAACTCAAGCCGACTTCCGTCTTTAAGAGTAACGACCATATCACCCCAAATGCCTAAACCACGAGGAACAGTGACCACTTTTGCAATCTCGGAATAAATCAAATCAGAGCGATCGCGTCCCATCCAACCACCTGTTACAGAAAGACGACGATCAGTAATGCGATATCGGAGCCAGAGTGCTCTGACAATTGCGCCCACTGTCAAGGGTAAGCAAATCACTGTAAACCCCAACAAAATGTTAATGATTAAATCACCCACATGGGGGCCGCCTTCAAAATAAACCTCTTCTTTAATGCCCATTAGTAATTCCAGCCTCCGTCAGCAACTGCTCTAATTCTTGCAGAAATTGCGAATATTCGCACCGAATCGCTTCAGGGCGCACAATGATGACCAGATTCCAGCCAGGTGCCACTTTCGGCAGAAGGCTTCCCATTGCAGACTGAATTTGGCGCTTAATGCGATTTCGATGCACAGCCTTCTTACTGACTTTTTGGCTCACCGAAACACCAACTTGAGACGGAGGGAGTGGCTCATCCCTGTGGGGATTGAACTGCAAAGCCCTAATGATTAGGTGCGGAGACGAACGACGCAAACCCAGCCGATATACCTGACTAAATTCTCGACGTTGCTTAAGCCGATGAATTCTGGGAAAGGCCACACCATCAACATCCGTACATCTCTAAAACTTATCAGCACTTCTTATCGCCACGCCCTATTGCTGGGTGACATGCTTAGATGGGGCTGCCGAGCCACAGTTCTTCTAGACGACAAAGCCCTTGTGCCCAGCAGATTCAGAAGTAAAATTCCCTAATATTGAGGCACCTTTAGCTGTTAGATAGACTCATGCCATGTAAACTAATCTCTGTTTAAACTGACAATCTGGCGCGACCTTTGCTGCGTCGTGCCCGAACAACACGTTGCCCATTCTTTGTTCTCATCCTGACACGAAATCCTGAAACACGCTTCCTTTTGCGGGATGTTCCGCCCAGTGTTCGTTTAGTCATGTTAGTACCGCTGCAGTTGAAATGACACGGCTTACGATTATATCATGAACAAAACTGACGTGGCTTCTTTATATAGGCAATACAGCAATTGTAAATTCAAAAAAATAGGGGCTGGAACCATTGATCTCTCGTTCAGATCAAGCTTCATTGATGGGCATTGATCGGCTGAAACGCCCTAAACTTGTTCCGAATTTATTTTTGCTGTAGGCAATGCCAACAATTCATTGTCGTTGCCCTATATCGCTATTGCTCTACATTAAAGACAGACTCGTCAAAAAAGGCAAACTCGTCAAAACACCCGAAGAGCCTGAGCAGCTTGCACCAACATAGAGACAGCGGATTCAGACCAGTCGCCTTCTGCCCGTCTGCCTTGTAGTACTATCACCCGCAGGGTAAAGGATTTAGGATAACCCTCCGCCTCAAGCCAGAGCAAACTGCTTTCAACTGCACAGATAATTTTTTCATCATCCATGAGCTCAGATGCCATCGTGGCCAAGGTATCAGTCAAGTCGGTAAGCAACCGGCAAAAATCGTTCAGTTCTGCCTCAGTCAGCTCAATTGACCATGTGGCCCCACCAACCAGCCCTTTATACTCGGCAGCTTCTTCATCCCAGCCCAGTTGCCATCCGTCTCCCCGCTTGATTTGACGCACAATAGAGTTCCAATTAAGGAATCAAGAGATCAGCCGCATCGGCAGCTGGAACCAGGTCGGATGCGGATGGTTCTGAGCGTGTGCCACCCGATCGAATGGTTGAGTTTGAATCCGGGTCGTCGGCTGCCGTTGCCCCTGAATTAAAAATGCTGGCTAATGTGTTGACGAGCTGATTCCGCTGTGACCGGGTGAGACTATCGACTAGGGCGCGATCGCCCTCCAGTGGATTGGTTCTCAGGATGTCTGATCCAGGATATTCATTGTCGCGCATCCATTCGTTAAGACCAAGGTAGTCAGCCAGGGTAATTTTCCAATCTAGACGATAGGTCGGAGAACGACGTCGAGTGTAAAGGTGGTAGCGAATCAGGCGATTTACAAACGTATTCTCTGGGTTAGCGTTTCCAGAGATGTTACTGATGTAATCATTGGCGAGGGGCAGATCGGGCATCTGAGCATAGACTCGACTTGCTGCCTCATCTGTGCCACGCCACTGAGCTTGAGCGGGTTGAATGGCGAAGATAGGCGCTTGAATCTTTTCAGCACTTCGCCTCTGCCAGCCAATGGAGCCACCTGAAGACGGGGCTACTGCCATCCATCCGGTTAGCACAACGCTAAACAGGGCGATCGCCCCAAAAAAACGATACTTGCGAACCATCTTCGCCCTCATTCCATCTGTTATGGTCTCATCGACTGCTACGGTCGGTGCTATGACCGACCTCATTACCTCGGTGCTCTAAAACTACTAAAACTATTCACCAATGATTTCAGGCTGAGTCAGCTCATCTGACATCTCAATAACAGCCCGAATCACAGGTTTCATCTTTGGATCATCGAGACTGTCAAACTCTTCATAGCGGCGACGCTGGGCTCGGTTAGCCACCTGAACGGTAATCCGATAGCGATTAGACGCTGCGTTAATCAGATCTTCGGCACGACACATCAATTGTGCATTATCGACTGCAGGACGCTTGAGCATGGATGTCGTAAAACTCCTTCATTAGTAGAATTGCTAGTGCAAGATTGTCAAATGGCTGACTCAGTCTCTAGTGTATCAACAGCACTGGAGTTCGTTAAACGGCTTGTGCTAGTCCGGCACTATTTCTAGATAAAGTTCATCATAGCCCCGCAGAATGTTATAGAATTGCGAAGATTTGGCAAGAAGTCTGTAGATACTGCCTAACTCTAGTGACTATGTGTTTAAGGCATGATGGACAAATTGCGGCTTAGTGTCTAAAGTCTAACTCGGAATCTGAGATGTTCTTATCGGCAGACTTCTAGGTTTGGGCTTGGATATAGTAACAGTTGCCAGATTGATGTCAGATTGAGTCTCTTGGTGATTACATGCAAACTCTACCGAGTCAATCGATTCAGCGATCGCATCACGCAAAACCTGCTACGTCCCCGTTTCGGGTCATTGCCATAGGAGATAGCCTCATTTATGGGTATGGCGATCCTGAGGGTGGAGGATGGGTTGATCGGCTACGGCGGCGATGGATGATGCCAGACAGCCCAGGGCATATTCTTTATAACCTTGGTATTCGCGGAGATGGGGTCAGTCATGTCAGCAAGCGTCTGGAGGCAGAGTTTCTCAATCGAGGTGAGCTTCGGCATCGAGTGCCTGACATGATGATTCTGTCGGTAGGCATGAATGATTCGGCTCGATTAGGACGACCCTATGGTCGCAATATGACTGAAACCGAGCAGTTTCAGGCTGAGCTTGATCATTTACTTCAGCGAGCGAAGCACCTGTGTCAAGTTGTGTTTGTGGGCATGACCCCGGTTGATGAAGCAAAGATGCCGTTTTCAAATTTTCTTTACTATAGCCATGCTGACCAGCAGCATTACAGTGGTCTGATCCAGGCTGCGTGCCATCGTCATGGCATTTTATATCTAGATGTGCTCAATCTCTGGCTAGCGCGAGGAGAGTCTTGGTGGCGATCGCGCCTTAGTGAAGACGGTTTACATCCTAATCCGGCGGGATATCAGGCGTTGCTGCATGATTTTTTGGCCTGGGATGCTGTCTCAAACTGGGTGTAATAGTCATCTGGAAATTGCCAGCAGGCGTTAGTCATCTGGAAATTGCCAGCAGGCGTTAGTCATCTGGAAATTGCCAGCAGGTGTTAATCATCTGGAAATTGCCAGCAGGCGTTAGTCATCTGGAAATTGCCAGCAGGCAATA
>CAZCXK010000094.1:0-2657 GCA_964502605.1 uncultured bacterium | reverse complement strand
TCATCTGGAAATTGCCAGCAGGCGTTAGTCATCTGGAAATTGCCAGCAGGCAATATATTCAACATTAGAGCTGCCGCACTGACAGCGTTCATGGGTCGAGGCAATCCATTCTAGATTACACACTCGACAATGGCACAAAATGTTGTGCTGGTTTGCCTGCTGAATGCGGAGTTGCCACTCATCACGCTCATCTGGAGTCAATTGGGGTGGCCAGTCTTGTGTCATCTGAGGCTCCTATTTAGGGGCAGCCCAAGCTATGTAGAGTTTCTACACCTGTGGTCGGATTAACCCCTTCTGCCCGGTCGCACAAGCGCTTGATTTCGTATCGATCGAGAATGGCATCAGTGAAGTCAGCGCCTGTGATCACAACATCCTCAAAGCTTGTGCGAGACACTGTGGCCCCTTTCAGAATTGCGTTAGTCAGGTCGGCTCCTACCCAAAAGACGCGATCGGCTAGGGCTCCGGTCAAATTTGCGCTCGATAGATCGGCGTTGAGCAACACAGCTTTGGTCAGAATGACGTTGGTCAAGTCAGCATTGTGAAAATCGCCGTTTCGCATATCTGCCGCAACGAATGACTTTCCAGAGAGGTCAGCATTGGAAAAATCAGGACTGTCTAGAGTAGCGTTGTTATAGCTGACAGTGTCAATTGCGGCGATCGCTGGCGTTGCGCTCAGTACAACCCACATACAGGCCAAGGCGATCGCCAAAAGCATACCTAAAGAGCGCATCACAATTTTCTTAAGCATCGCTTTGTTGCTAACGTATTGCTGACTATATTCAGCTTAGATCAAGAATCGGAGAGTTCTCATGACCCAAACTCTCCATCTCAGCCGAAACAACGTGGGTTAGATGCCGTGTTGCTCAGTCCAGTCGTCGCCAACTCGAATCGTCAGGTCTGAACCTAAGTCCCCAGTTGAAGATGGAACAACATGCCCAACACCTAACACCGTTTCTAGCATATTAGCGCGCTGCAAATCGCCACGCTGAACAATGATTTCAGTTGTTTGCTGTTGTTCTGGCCAGTCTTGCACGGTATAGACGTTGTCAAACCCCTGATCGTGAAGATAATCCACGACTTGACGTACTAGCCTTGGATTTCCGGATGCATTTTGCACTGCAATATTAAGGCGGCTTAGCGATCGCTCTGAGATCAGCTCTCCCGTGGGCGCGACAGCAAAATAGTCTCGCATCACCTGGTTGACCCCTGAATGATCCATAATCCAGTAGCTAGCCACATATTCAGTCGGGTCGCTAAATCGTCCAGGCAGCATCACCATTCTGACTTCATTTTGGTCAAGGTTCATGCCAAAATTGGCGATCGCCAGCATTTCTTCGAGAGAAAGATTGGTGTCAATCTGGCTACGCAGCAGCTGAATGACCTGAGGTAACCGTGGAATCACGCTGGGGTTAGTTAGCCGTTTGAACAGCGCTTTCATTAAAATTTGCTGCCGCTGAACTCGGCCAATATCTCCGTAGGCATCGCTGCGAAAGCGGGCAAACTGTTCGGCTTGGTCGCCACTTAGAACTTGCAACCCCTGCTCTAGGTCGATTCGCAGACCTTGAGTATTGTCTACATACTGCATCCGACGTGGGACATACACTTCTACCCCGCCGACCAAATCAACCAACTCTCGAAACGCCCCGGTACTAAACCGGACGTACCGATCGACCTCAACATCGTTGAGGTTATAGCCAATGACATCAGCCGCCAAACGCGGCCCACCTAAAAAATTAGCATGATTGATTTTGGTAACACCTCGCTGCCCTGGAAACTCAACCTGGGTATCTCGAGGAATTGAGAGTACACCAATCGAGCCATCGGTTGGGTCGATATTCACCAGCATCATGGTGTCGCTCCGCCCTGCAAAGATCGCATCTGATGTTGGCGAGACCCCGTTCACTTCATCAATTCCCATGGCCAAAATATTGATGGGGCGGGTGATTTCGTGCCGTACGCCCTTGCGCCACAGCTCAGTGAGAGAAAAATCATCTTGAGACATCTCGGCACTGTCTGAAGCTGGAACCGGAGCTAATAATGCCACCACGACCCCAAGGGTGCTAGAGGTAATCGCAGTAAGTAAAAATATAAATCCCCAGAGCAGCTTACGTGCGAGGGAAAACTGCTTTGATGCCGAGTCTGGTGACACAACGGGGGGGCGATCGCTGACTGGAAGATTATCTAAAGGGGGGTTAGCATCATCGTGTTGTAGCTCCGATACATGATTTGGCTTGGTCACTCCGGGTCACACCTCAATTTCTGACGAGTCGGCGAACATTTGATCGCGCCTGAGAGCTAGACTAATTTTTTAAAGACTTAAGGGATTATATCCTTCAACTTTTATTAAGCATTAACGTATTTGAAATTGATATCACCCCGCAGTAGGATTTGACACGATTTCAAATCAGATGAGCCAAAATCATGGGGATTTTGTTCTTATCCTAAGTCCAGCTCAGGATTTGTCGTTTTTCTAACGGCAGAACTCCCTTGTTGGACTTGAATTAAATTTATTAAGCCTTAGCCGACACCAGATAACCGGATAAAACTGAATATTCAGATAGCCGAATAGTTTGATTAGAGAACGGCCCTAATTATTTGTGACTGATCAAAATGAAGACTCTGTGATCTGATTGACGGACAAAACTATTTACAACTTA
>CAZCXK010000093.1:0-22216 GCA_964502605.1 uncultured bacterium | reverse complement strand
ATTGTGCATAGTAGATATAGCCAGCAGTCACTGATCTGCCCGTCATTTCTTCTAGGCAGAAGGCTTGAGCGCAAACTTGTAGTTCGTCATTATCAAACTCACCGCGATGTCCTCGCTTATATTCGACAGGGTAGAGAGTGCCGTTAATATCTTCAATCAAATCGGCTTTGCCAATTAGTTGATGGCGATCGCTCTTCAACCACACGGCGCGAACCTGCCAGATTTCGTCTCGATGCCCCTCACCCAGAGTGTGAACTCGTTCATGCAGGCTGGTGCCATTGATGGTGTACTGGTTATCGACAAACTCTCCAGCACAGAACATTCGCCAACATCGATGGGGACAATACGCATATTGGTTCAGTGCTGCAATTGGAATATAGTCAGCCGTAGGAGGTGAAAGAGCATGTTCAACTGGAAAATCTGGAGTCATGGTTTGTCCTTTTTCTCGATGTTGACATTAACGTTGATCCCCTCCTTCAGATATTTGCCAATAACCTCACCCAGTTCTTCCTCAATGGACTTCTCTGGGGCTGATTTAGGAAAAAGAATGGACTCAAGCCATACAACAAATACAGCAATGATGAGAATGGTGAGTAGGTCCATGATGGTAGATAGAGTAATGGATTTAGCAGAAAATTGTAGGCTCAGCGTATTAATCGCCTTGCCATACCCATGCCCATGGTCGTCTTCCGTCCAACGCCTGCGTAGAGCGCAAAATCCGCTAATGCATTGACTTGTTTGATGGCTAGAGGATCAACCTTACCCAAGATTTGGAATGTCAGCTTACCCACAAATCCCATAAATCGATTGGACGGATCAACAGTAGCTCCAGTATGGATAAACTGCTGGCGTGGATCAGTGGCTACTTCAGTATGAATCTCAAACGAACTGGGATAAAGCGACGTGATACACGCTTCACTCATTTGCATAGAACTATACTCGTTCCAGCGACGAAGCAAACTGCCAAAAATTAACTCTCGCGTTGGCAGCGCGGAATCATAGCCACCCTGCCGAAAGGCAGTTGGGGTGTAAAAGTGAAGGGCGATCTTTCGATGCTCGTCTGAAGCGTGTTCATAGAGCTGTTGATAGTTGCAAAAGTGGGCCCAAGGTTGCGGGCTTTGGGGTGTGCCCAAAATGCTGGTGATTTGTAAATTGGCAGGGCCCAGATGCCAGGTTTGTTGCAGGTTGAGATTAAGCCAGAGTGGATTGAGTACCCCAAATAGGTCATCATCCAGCAATGAAATACGCCACCAGCAAGGAGTGCCCGTTTCAACACGATGATGGTATTGCCACTGTAAACGGTTGGGGTAGGGAGCTATTTGCAGAGGACTAAGTGTAAAGGCTTTGTTGGCGGTGTTGGCATGAAGGCGATCGCCCAGATCTTGATCCACTGAGCTAACAACGCTCAAAAATAAAGCATGAAGATGTTTACCTGTGAGATATCCAGGTGGAATGGGCGATTCGGGTAGGAGGTTGAGAATAAGACTGTGTGGCATGATTATTGGCTAAATCGATACTCCATTTGAGCCGGGAGTTGAAGGTCTTTAATCCCTTCAAAGGTGTAAAACACTCCTTTCATTTGCACATTACGAATGAGGCTGACGGGGGGCATGTTGATGGTGTCGTAGCTCAGCACCTGGTTAGTAAACATGACATCGAGTGGATTCAGTGGATATGAGAAGGTAAATTCCCTGGCGGCATTGCATTTGGGGTTCAGCAATTCCTTTATGGCAACCTCGGCTTTGCTCATCCACTTACCCAGCCGAATCCAGCGAGGAAATGTAAGCGGCTTTTGAGAGATAACGAAGAATTCAAACTGGCTTTCAGGGGCAATTTCCTTGGCTCGACCAAAGCTAGGAATATTTTTCTGGGTCTTCTGCATCTCAACGTGATAGCGATTGTCTGCGTATTTCCAGGTGTTGAGCACTGATGTATGACGCACTGCCCTGGCAGGGGTGACGTAGATGCCCTGCTGATTCAGCGGCGTCAGATGAGCTTCATACAGGGGCACCTGCTCTGGGCAGAAGTAGCGGTAGGCGGCTTCTGCTGGGACAGTGGTGGCATATTTGGCGCTGTCTACTAGCCCTAGGGCATAGCAGAGCGCGTAGTTATGCAGCACAGGTTCTGTTTCATAGAGCCGCCCAATTTCCCGTGTGGCATAGTAGAGGCTGTCGTGCAGTTCTAGGGTGCAACGATAGACATGAGGCATCTTTTTACGCTCCGGCTTTAGCAGCTTTCTTTTTGCCAATGTGCTTTTCGGCATAGGCTTTGGCTTCTCGATCGGCCTGGTTGAGAATGGATCGGATTCCATCTTCGCTGGCAATTAGGGTTTTCACTTCCGTGAGCATCGCTTGGAAGTCTTGGCCAACAAAATCGGTATGCACAATGAACTCCTCTGCCATAAGGGATTGAATGGCCATCTTGGCTGCCTCAGCCACGTCGTCTTCGTCCAGAGGGTCAGGGGCTTTGAAACTACCATCTGTTTTCATCTGGTCGTAGATGGCTTGAGTCCAGCGCAGGTTGCTGACAATTTCGCCATCGGCAAACACGACGCCAACGAGTTCATTACGAACCCGACCTGTGCGGGTGGTTTGTGCGCCATAGTGGCGAGTTCTGAGAATGTTATTGAAGACGTATAGAAAGCTGGCTTCTGTCGGGTCTTTCAGGGTAACAATGCTGGGGAAAAAGACCTGGGGCCGAATGTGGTCTTGCTGGTTGATGCGGCTGGTGACTTCACCAGGTTTAGATCCCTTCTCTCCTTTGGATGCCATGGTGCCGTTCTCGAACGGAGCATTTAGGGTAAAGGTTTCATGGGATTCATCGAAGGCAGTAATAGAGAAGGCTGTATCTACTACTACTTTGGATTTTTCAGATCCAGAATCGCCAATGGCAAACCCATAGATAATGCAGTCGGGGTTATCCATGCCAAATTCGACGTTGTACTCGCATTCTTCTGGTTTTACGAAACCGTAGGTGCGAAGCAGTTCTCGGCCTACGAGGCGTTCTGGCGTGGACTGTTTGCGCTTGAACATAGATAAGCGGCTAATTGTGTTTTTGTCTTCAACTCCGGCTCGTACTCGTGCCTTGTTCAGTTCGCCATCGGTTTGAAAGAGCGGATAAGATTCGGTAACTCGCACAGTCAGAAAATGGACGTATTTGCCCATGGGTTTGTAGGGGATTTCAGTATGGAAGAATTTGGAATCGATGGTTTTCAGCAGAGCCATAATTTTTCTCCAAAATGTAATGAATGTTTGTCCGGTAGGGGCACGGTCTACGTGCCCTAATGTCCTGGTCAAGGGTAAATTGCCATACCGAAAGATTCTGCATTGGGCGAGGAGACCTTGCCCCTACGGGGTTTGGTCGTCTTCTTTGGCATCTCGTTGCGTCTGATTTTCTTTGTCTTGTTCTAGGCGGTAAAGAAATTCGCAGGTGTCGCGAATCAGGTTGAGTTGACGACCGGCTAATCGGGCGCGATCGCCTGCAAAGGCTTTCTCAAACACATCGACGACAAAATAGCGAGCAAAGTCGAGTACCAGTTGACGCTCTTTTTCGCGATCGTTGATGACCCAACGACCCTCAGCGGTTGAGTTATGGACGCGATCCATCAGCTTAAAAACTTCTGCAGCCACCACCGTAACGAGGGCATCGTCATGAAACATGGAGGTTTCAGCTTTGAGGATGGTGTCGGCAGCAATGTCGATGGGTTTCAAAACAGCATTGGCTTTAGCGTTGTAACGCTTGTTTGCTCGGTAGAACTGTCGGTAGAGATCCGTTAGTTGCTTTGGATGGTTTAAGGATGAGTCAGGGGTCAAAATCCAGTCCTCCTGGTCAAAGTTGTAGGTGGCATAGGGGTCAAAACAGGGGTAGAAGTGGTGAGCGTAGAGCCTGATTTTTTGAGGACTGGGGGCGTCGGCTTTCTGCCCTCGGCTCCACTTCGCCAAGTAAGAAAAGACATGCAAAGGGCTAGTTTCCATGTCTTTAGCTAACTCTGTGAAGCGGCCCCAGTTAGCGTCGTAGCCGCCTTTGCCCTGCTTGGCGTTGACATCCATGTGAATGGCGTAGGCCGCTGTTAGGATGTTCAGCGGGGCGGGGCGTTTGAGTCCGCTTGCGTCTGTCCAGCCTTCGAGGATGAAGTCGAGGCGGAAGCGATCGTGGCCGACCAGGGCGCGAAAGGCGTGGGGGGCGCTATCGAGAAAGACGCTTTCTTCAAACTCAGCGCCATCGGTAAAGGGTGGAATAGGCGATTCTGACACCACGGTTTTGACATCCAGAATCATGGGAAAAGCCAAGGCTAGCCAACTGGGCATCACCCAGGACTCAGTATCAGTGCTGTCGCGCCCTGGTGGTAGAGCCATGAAATAAAAAGTCAGGGGTTTGTCATCTGGATAGGAAAGCTTGAAGGTTCTGTCTCGCTTGAAGTTCGGGTCATCATCGGGCAGTTGCTTGCGCTGGGCCAGGTCTTCATCCATCAAGAAAGCATCCACAGTCTGATACTTTTCGCGGCTAAAGTCGGCCTCTAGCTGCTTACTGATGAAGTGGTTCCGAATGCTGGTATCAAAGCGGGTTTGGGCAATGTTGCTGTAGGCCCGATGCAGAAACGAATTGGTTTCTGGCGTGAAGTAGTAGGTCGGGTAAAAGTAGAGATAGCGGTATTTGCCGTCCTCAAATCGCTTGCCCACAGCCTGAGTCTGATTCATCAAAATCTGCCGCAGCATCATCTCAATGCCCGCAATGCTGGAGATGTTGCGTTTGGCGTTAGAGCCTCCCAGGTGTTGCTTGTTGGTATAGACTTGGGGCGTAAACAATACTGCTGATTCCATCTGCTCGTTGACTGAGTAAGGAGAATGGGAGATGGAGCAAATCATCTGCCGTCCTCGCCCTGGCTTTTTAGCAGCGTTGTAGTAGGTCAGCTCTTTTAAGAACACATCTACCTGTTCAGAAGTTGAGGTCTCTTGTGCTTGACCAGGCAGCATGACGACTTTGCCGACCCATTCCCGTACGTCGTCCCAGCCATCTACAACTGGGTACTGAGCCACAACAGGTTGAGTGAGTTGAGTGACATAGGCAATAACATTGCTACAGGTTTTGCGCAGATCTTCAATGCCGGGATTCTTTTCCAAAAACTTTGCGGCTAAAAAGTACCACTCATAGGGCACTCCACCCGTATTGCCCTTGAGCTTCAGCTCCTTCAGATTTTCGTTAATGCGTTGAATTTCTCGAATCTGAGGTGAATATTCAGCGAGTTGCCAAAACTCAGCTACTTTATGAATCATGTTTTCGGGCAGAAGTTCAGGCTTGATTTCCGGTAGTTCCCGTAAGTCTTTTTGCTTCTTCCTATCTTTGGCTCGTTCCTTTATGGCGGTTTCTAGCTGATTAACCCGCTCTCCCCAGATTTTGCGGTTCATCAAGTCGCCAAACTCGGCGAGCTGATCAATTCGGATATCATCGCTGAATGAGAAATCGTAATCGGCTGAGAGAACACCGCGCTGCTGAAAGGCAATTAAGTTTTCGCTACGTTTAGTGGCTACCGAACCTTTGTTGGGGTTCAAAATACGAAGCGTGGCATCGAGCGCCACCTGCATTAACTCTGGATCGTCAAAAAACAGGTTGTAATAGTCGGCATATTTCATGCCCTTACCATCGCGCCCAAACCCCGTCTGGCGTAAGCTCAACTGTCCGGCGCACAAAGCTTTAATGCCGTCTACAACTCGGTTAGGTAGGCTATCTGGAGAAATTTGCGGGGCATCACGACTAGCTAAATAAATGGCTCCTGTCGGTAGGTAGAGTAGGGTCTTATAGTGTGGATTCTCAGGGTCAATATTTAAGCTCTCATAGGCATCCATCAGGGCGTTGTTGACCACGTTGGTCAGCACTCCCCGGTTTTCGGAAATAGTGTGATAGGTGAATCGGAGTTGTCCGTCACTGAGTCCATGAATGATGTCATTAAGGCCCCTATTTTCAGCATCTTGGGGATGTTTGATGATGGAGGCGAGGCGATCAGCGAGACAGGTGAGGTCAGAAAGACAGCGTAAGGTGCGATCGCCTAAGGCGGGTCGAAGACCATCGCGCAAGACCGGATTCAGCCTATCTTCTGACAAGTTGAGGTTAGTGTCGTTGCGTCGCTGGGCGTTGTAGGCCAAAAATAGAAGGTCATCCAGGTACTGTTCCCAATCGTCTAGGTTATCTAAAAAGATAAAGCGATCCAGTTCTAGCGTCTTTACCAACACAGTAATGATTTCCCGATGTTCCTCAATCGAGCGCTTCCGGATATCTCCTTCTGGATCTCGCCGGATACCCCTGAAAGCCTCCGGCATTTGGGGAATCAGACCATAGTCAAATTTTTCAAAGTCATGCAGGATAAAGCCCGATACCAGCAGGCGACGCTCCCGTTCTTTGACCTGTCTTCTAACCGTCGTGTCCAGCGTTTGAAGCCGCCGCTCGATTAAATTGGCTGGGAACAAGCCATTGAGCAAGTGAGTATTGAGCGATTGGTCAGCCGCGTTGTTGCGACGAATCGGGTCTTTGCCTGCGGCAATGCGCTGAGGATTGACCACTCGATCCAGGTACTCGGCAAAAAACTTGCCTCCCTTAGCGGTGACGCCGACCGTATACTTCAGCAGATTGGGCAATACTATCTCCGCAAAATCCTGCATGACAGCATCGCCAGGATTTTGGGACTGGATGGCTTCCCGCAAAAGCTTTAGGGTCAGGAGTTCGCGGGCTACTGGCTCTATGGTTCTGTCGCTTTCTTCGTCGAGCCCAAGGTCGCCTTCAAGCCAGGAGTCGTCGAGTTCTTCAAATTCGGTATCTTCGTTTTGGGTGTCTAGCAATGATAGTTGTTCTGGATTGCTTGACTGATTAGGACGCTCCATCGCGGATCTCCTGTAGGTCAAAAACTGTTTTGCGGCGATCGCCTGCGGTTACTACCCCAGCAGTTGATCAACCATGAATTGAACATCGGTAAATGCCTGAAATGTAACTGCCTGCCCCCGGCTGCAGGTCTGCAATTGCTGGTAGATTGTGTCGCTGGGTTCTCGATATATCTGCACCGCCTCAGCATTGAGGTCTACAATCCACACTTCGGCGATGTTGTCCTTGGCATAGATGGGGACTTTTACCGTGCGGTCAAATTCAACGGTGGTGTCAGACACTTCAATCAGCGCAAAAACATCTTGAGGTTGAGGATGGCCGTTGGCATAAAAGTCAGGCCGTCGTTGCAGAATGGCAAAATCCGGTTGGGGTTCAGACCGAGTGCTCAACTGAATCGGGTTTTGCACTCGCACGATTGCTCTGCCCCCTAACTCCCGCACCAGCAATTCATTCAGGCGATCCACACAGGCGGCATGTTGCATGCCAATGGGCGACATCTCAATAATTTCTCCCTGAAGTAGCTCAACGCGATCGCGATCGGTCAAAATGCCGGACTCGATCATCTGGTGGTACTGCCCCACCGTGAATTTCTTTCGCAGAATTTGGACGGTCATATTCAGCTACACTCGCTTTGCATCAATAGTTAATAGAAAATGTCACCATTTAGATGGGTTTTGGGGATGAAGCTGGTCATGTTGCCACTTCTGAGGATTCTGCTCAATGTATGTGCGTAATCGAGCAAGAGAGGCTTCACTGCGGATAATGTGTTCATAATAATTGCGCTGCCAAAACTTAACTCCAGTCAAGTTTCGTGCTGCATTAATCAGCTTGGTTGATTGATATTTGAAGTACGCCACAATTTGCCCTAACATCGGCTTCTTAGAATTTTGCTTAGCAACTAAATCGTGGGAATCTTGATGAATAGGCAAATTCTCCTCAGTAATTACAATAATGCCGTGGAAATGATTGGGCATAATCACTGCCGCATCTAGGGTCACAGATGGAAAGTGATGCGGAATTTGGTACCAAACCTGTTCGACAATGACTCCATACTGGCTTAAAGCAAGTGAGGCATCTACGATCTCACCAAGCAGACATTCCCTCCCCTGGGTACAGATCGTGACGAAATAAGCACCTGCTTGGCTATAGTCGTAATTTTTCAAGCGAATCGATCGCCGATGGTGAATCGCAGGATGATATTGCATTGCCGTAGGGGCGAGGTTTCCTCGCCCAATGCAGGATTTCTAAGCAATTGGGATGTTTATATATTTTGACCTAGGCGGGGAGACCCCGCCCCTACCCGTGATTACACAACCCATATCTCACCTCCATCGCGCTTGAATCGGTGGGCTAGAGTGTCAATCAGCAATGCTGATTGGCCAAACGCCACTGAATAGGGGGCGATCGCGTCATGAACGCTGTTCGAGTCACTGATGGGGTAAAGCTGGAAGTGCATAGGGGTCTGTAACCGCAGCCGTACCTCTCGCACTGGCTTGCGCAGCACGTAGCAGACCAGTGCCTGCTGTTTCAATCGCTGGTTAATTGAACTGGCCCAAGGATTATCCGGTTGCCAGACCTGTAAGCCGAGTAGCACCTCTACCTTGTAGGCATCGGCAATAGTCTGAAGATCTCCGGGGTAAGTAAACTTCCAGTTCAATCGCTCTTCTCGATAGCTCCGAAGCTTCATAAAGCCCAAGCAGTGCTTGAAGCGGCCTTTGGCGATCGGCTGCCCAGTGCGTTCTGCGGTTTCCTTAAGGGCGTCTAAGAAAGCGGTCTTGCTCCACATTTCGATGCTGAGGTTGCTGAGGATGCCGGGGAGATCGTAGGTTTTGAAGCGATCGCGCTCATTGGCTTCAGTTAGGTCATACAACCCACATTGCAACGGACTCGACCCACGAAAGCTACTAGCATCTTCAACAATTGGATTACCTTTCTTACCCCATTCAGTTTTCCAGGTTTCTATGTCCCTTCTGACATGTCCAAACGTTCTTCTAAACACCTTTTGGCAATTGACTTGGAAATTCCTGAGGCTATCTGAATATTGAGACTTGATATTTTTGTGTCTGAGATCCCAGCTAATTTTTGCCGATTGAACCATGCCCCATTTCGCGTAATAGCCTTCGAAGTCGTTAATCTGACGATACTTGTCGCGAATGAGATTTTGGAAGTGAATGCGATCGCACACTTCCCCATTCGTCAAAACGGCCTCATCTCCCACAAACAGCCGCTCCACAAAAAAGTTCGGCACCAACGCATAGGCTCTAAAGCCATCAAATGAGACGCCTTGAATATTCTGGTCATGACGGCCTAATCGTCCCAACCGCTGGATAAAGTTACCTGCATCCGAGGACTCAAAAATTAGAAAGTTGATCTTGAAATCCACCCCCACATCAATAGTGCTGGTACCAATCACCAGATCAGCTGCCAGGGATTCAGCTTTCTCTTGCCCTCCAGACAGACCGGTATTTTCCCTAACCGTAAGACCATGCTGGGCAAAGCATTCTCGAAAAGCAGGCGTCAACCGCTTCACCGCTGCAATGGAATTGAGGATGATAGCCCCTTTGCTGCCAGGGTGTTCTAGAAACTGGTTGAGAATGTGTTCCTGATTCTCCTTTAGCCAAATTTCAGACGCTTTGGATGTCGGTTCCATGGGTACAAAAGTGAGGTTAATAGATCGTGCAACCTGACGCCAATGGTTGGCCTGTAAAGCCTCTGCTTCTGCCTGAGTTGCTGGGAATTGGTACTTCCCTTGATCAGTTGGATTGATTTCTCGGTAGCGAAAACCTGCTTTATCCAAACGCTTTAATAAAGAATCGCTGGGAGTCGCCGATAGAAACAAAAACTTTTTGCGCCGATTGGTGGCTTGAATCAACAGCATCGTATTCAAGACGCTGGCGACCTGGGGCGCTGCAAAGATATGGAATTCGTCGAAGATGAACAGGCCGAAGTCTTTGTCGATGCGGTTCCAGAGCTTGTCAGGAGTGTCGTTACTAGTCAGGTAAGCGCCTCGGTGGAGGTAATGGAAAATGTCAGGGTTAGTGATGAGGACTTCCGACTGCCCCGCGCGAGAGGCGATCGCGCTACCTTTCCGCAAGCCTTCATTTTCTGCGTAAACCTCTAATTCAGGGCCACTTAATCGGTTTACGCGGGGTGGAAGTTCATTCACAGGCGGAAACTTAGCGATATAGTCCTGCACCTGATGTTCTTGATCGCTGGCAAGGGCATTGGTGGGGTAGAGGGCGATCGCAAAATAGTTGCCTTGCAAAATATCTAAGTATGCTGCAAGACTCTTGCCGTCTCCGGTCATGGCAGTATTAAACACCACATCGACATCTGGATCGCGCAATGCTTTCAGTGTCTCGACTTGATGCCAAGCAAGCGTCCACCTTTCTGGAAGGGTAATCCCTGACGGCACATGATCAGAGGGACAGGAGTAAACCGGCTTCAATGTGATAGAAAAGTTCGTCATGTTTTTAACTGCTCATGCTTCGACATAACCCTATCCAACAATTTCCAAACTCTAAGTAAGTACCTCGACGTGATTGACTGAGGTCTGTACCAACGGCATTGCTTAGCACAACGCGATACGAACGCTAAAGCGATGGCATAATGCATCAAAGCCTGATGAAATAGTGGGTTACGGCTGCGCCTAACAGCACCCTACAGCATCGTTTATTGATTCCACCTATTGATTCCACCTATTGAGTACAGCGCTGATCGCCCTTACACGACTCCTTACATTCCTCATTGATCTATTACTCGTAACCCTATCGCATCAATTTCTATTAGAAATAGTGTCCGTGTCTTGTTGCTTTACTCCATCATGGCAGGAGAAAATAGAATCATCAAGGTTTTTACGGACAAAGTGTACGGACACATAAAGGATTCCCTGTGACTCGAAAAGGACGCGCAATTACACTCTCAATTAACGATCGCCAGAAGGCTCAGCTTGAGGCGATCGCCCTGGACTTTGGCATCACTTGGGGCGACAAGCCCAATATTTCTCAACTGGTCAAAGCGATCGCCGATGGCAAACTTCGCATTGCCGCCAACCATGACTGGACGGGCGATCGCATTCATGCTCTCAACCAGGCTAGAACAAGTCTGATCGATGTTGGACAGATTGATGCTGCACTGGCGATCGCCAACCTGCTCCTCGAGCGTAGCGAGCTAACGATTCCCTTGCGAGGAGAGCTTCAACAGTTTATCGCTGAACCTGCTTCACCTTGGCGGCTAGAGGTTGAGCGCTTCATTCGTCGTCAGCATTCGTTTCAGCTTGCTTACCAAGATGCAGCAGGGCAAATCTGGCAATTCACGATTCGCTATGCAGAGATTGTTCGGCATGAAGAGCGCTTGTATTTAGACTGCTGGTGTGAGGAAACAAACGGCAATCAAGACTTGGCTGCACTGAGCCATAACTGGTGCCTGCGGCTCGATCGCATCAGCGATGACGCGGCTATTACAGCCTTAACTACATCCTGGCAATCGGGATTGACATACATCTCTGTTGAAATGCATCTCCTCGGAGGACTAGCATTCGCCTATCGCACAAAAACAGAGGCAGACATTGTCAACGAGTGGCACCCAGACTATCCTCAAGTTCGGAGGATCGTTCGCAATGTGAGCAATACCTTCTGGTTTTTTCGAGAGGTGCTGCGCTACGGCGACGAGTGTGAAATCATCTCTCCCCAAGCCGTGCGTGAGCGAATGCGGCACAAGGTCGAGTCGCTGGCTAAGCGCTATCAGCAGAGATACGCTCTTTGATGGCTGTAGGTGCTGTTAGACGCAGCCATAACACACCATTCCGTAAAGCTTTGATGCGTTATGCTAGTGCTTTAGCGAAGCCATGCCGTTGGCGCAGTCTCTCGTAGAGAAGGCTATACGCATCCCAAATAATTAAGTCCACCTACTTATTATCTGTTAGGTATTAGATGCAACTCCATCAAGATATGCGTGCTTTGCAACAGCAAACTCTCTGGAGGCAGATTGCCGCAGGTTTTGTCATAATAGGCGGAGCGTTTGCCATCTAGCGATATTTCAATCCTCCATTTGATTCAGGACAGCCTCAAGGAGAGTTTAGTTTCCTCATTGTGGGCAGCCTCTTGATTATCACCGGATTGGTGGTAATTCCGATCTCGATTCGTCGGGTTCAAAGCGCATTTAGAACCTATACCCATGCTCTACCAGTAGATTGCGTCGTCACCCTATCCATTAACCGTTGGACTGACTCAAATGACTATCATGTAACGATTTTTGATCGGGTGACTCACCACCCTGAGTGGCAGGTGACGTTAGATCCTCCAACTTGGGATATTAGCCCATTAGTCGGGCCATCAGGCGGACATAAAACATCTGCCCGCTTATATCATGATCCTCAAACCCTTCAACCGCGCATCCTTGAAATACAATCAAGGCTATTGCTTATTACGTCAGTTGAGCGATCTCAACCTAACCTGGGTGCCAGGTAATTGTGTTTGTATGTTACCTATATGTATAAACTTTTCATAAAGTATGAAACTTGATCCCTGTGGGGCTGGTCATGGAGTTTCAGTTACATGTTGTTGTGCATTGGGTGTATCTATGAAAGAGATGAGTTTTCGAGCTAAATACTGGCTGCACGGGCGATCGCCCATTTGACTTGCCAAGTTCTTAAGGTTGTTCACGACCTCCATATCTACCCTAGAGCGGTGCTACCCAAACAGTCTAAATCTGTAGTTGATTTACTGCATGGTTGTCGGCATTGCAGACGCCAACTTTCTAACAGACTGCTACCCATGCTGGGTGGCAATCCATCAACACGACACATTAAACGCTAACCAGTTAACGCTAATCAGTTAAACGTTGTTCAAGAGCATTTCAAATTCATTGGACAGTCGTTGCTCACCAGAATTGAGGCCAGATGCTAGAAACCCTCTAAGGGCGGCGATCGCTCCATGGGCTGTTGATCGTTTTCAATCAGTATCAATGCAAGCAAGGACAATAGCTTGGCTTGCGGTCTGCACGAATTTATTCGTTGCTGGATTGATTGATCTTGGCAGATGGGAACTCTCCCATGCCCTCAAGATTAATTACTGCACCGTAAATCACTGCACTGCATGACATGGGGATGGCAGCCTTTGTTGGCTTGCCTGATGAAATAGATTGACACCCTGTTTAGCTGCATTCTATGCAGCTGAAATACCTGTATGGCGATCGCTCCACAACAACGTTTGATACTTCCTGATGATTGGGCCGCACCATTCACCCATTACTTTGGAGACTGATCATGACTGATACACAACTATTTGATACATCCATCCTGCAACCTAAAACCTCAATGGGGCAATTTGCAGTCAAAGATGATGACGATGATGACGACAACGACGATGATGATGATGATATTGTGGCGCGTGATTCTCAAATCTTTGGGACAACAAGTGTCTTTATTGAAGGGCGTAGCACCTTCACCCGCACAGAATCGACCACATTAGGCAGTTTGACAGCTGATGCCAATCTGTTTGTGGCAAAAACAGTGGATACATCTGTGTCGATTTCAATCACCAGTGCCACCTCAATTACCAACTCCATCGGTTTCGTGGGCGATGATGATACCCTTTTCCCGACCCAGGCCAATCCGAGTTCTGGGAAAAAACAAGGTGAAATCTCTCGACTCGATATTGAAAATGCTCTGTCGTTAAACAACGGCCTGGTATTACTGTCGCTGACTCGCCAACAACTGGTACAAATTATCGAATATAGCATTTCAACATCGAGTTCAGGAGAACTATCAACTCGCTTTCCTCATATCAGCGGTCTATCATTTAGCTATGATGCCAAGCAACCCCCTGGGAAACGAGTGCGATCGCTCTGTGCGGTAGATAGCGATGGCAAAATCATTGATGTCATTGTCAAAAACGGTAGCTTCCAAGAAACCAGGATTCAAAACCAGCAAACCTACCGCATTGTCACCACCGAATTCCTGGCAAATGGGGGAGATGGATATGGGTTTCCTCAATTTACATCTACGTCTAACCGCATCAATCTCAAAGATGTCAAGGTGAAGACTGCAACTAACCTCGCCACGTTTTCTGCCTTTGGCACTGAGCAAGATGCCCTAGCTGAGTTCTTAGCGACCAACCATCGAACAACTCCATTCAGCGTACAGGAAACTAGCATCGATCAAGATGTTAGCATTCAAAATCTGAGTTTTCGATCGGATACGGTGCTCGATATTAACGTCAACTCCTTTGCATTTATCGGCAGTGCTAAATCAGATAAGTTGTTTGGCGGCAACTTAGATGATGTTTTGCGAGGCCAAGGGGGTGATGATCGAATCATCGGTAAAGGTGGACGCGATCGCCTATTTGGCAATGGCGGCAATGACATGGTCTCAGGGGGGGCAGGAGATGACATCATCAATGGCCACCGAGGCAACGATAGACTCAAAGGCTTGCGCGGCGACGATGTGATTAAATGTGGTCAAGGGGGCGATCGAGGCTATGGCGGTGCAGGGGGCGATCGCATCAGTGGCGACGATGGCAACGACCTTTTGTTTGGTGGTGGCGATAACGACATCCTCATTGGCGGCAAGGGCAACGACTTTCTCCATGGTGGTCGGGGGGATGATGTACTGATGGGGGGGACTGGGGATGATGTGCTAATCGCCCGTACAGGCACCTGTGTTCTTGATGGCGGCGATGGAGATGACCTCCTTGTGGCGGGTCGAGGGGATGATATGTTTGTGATCTCTGGAAACATTGGCACCAACACTATTCGAGGATTTAACTTTAAAGGGGTTGATGTCCTTCAGTTTAAGTCTTTTACATTTGCAGACCTGACGATTACTCAAGTCGGTAAAGATACCTTAATCAAACATGATCAAGATATCTTTGCAGTGTTGTTAAATGTTGAAGCAACCACGATTGATGCAACAGTGTTTGCTTAGATGACACTGTAACTAAAATGATGCTGTAATTAACAGTACGAATAGCCTCTAGCCCCCCAGATTCTCCGAGATTGGGGGGGGCTAACTCGCGCTTAACCTGAATAATTCATGGATGAGCAATGTGTAGAATGGGCAAAGAGCTTGCTCTTTGCCCATTTTTGCTGATGTGATGGGCACGAAGCTCTTTGCCCCTCAGCAAGGCTTTGTGAGATTGATTGAGTACATTAACCAGTTCCCAGGATGGCTTCCTCTTCCTAGTCCTCACCAATTTTCCTCCGCCTAGAGTGATGAAAGAGAGATAATCCAGATCACAACTCTTGTTGAGTGCAAAAGATGCGTCGGTTAGTCAGGCGTCGATATGAGCGTGACAATTTTTAGAGGTATTTTAATGGTCATCTCAGGTTAATCGTGCACAATTTCACAGGAATTTGCGGATTCTGAGTGAGTTTTTGAATAATTACCGAAAAGATGGCGTATCGTTTTCATCTTTCGGCATGATTGATGAGTAGCAACTCTTACTGGCATGACACTTTTACTCGCGGGCGACATTGGTGGCACCAAGACCATTTTGCGACTGGTGAACGCTGAGGCTGATTCAACGGTGGCTGGGGCGTTACTCCAGATACTCTATGAAGAACGGTATTCAAGTCCTGAATTTCCGGATTTGGCTCCGATTGTGCGCCGGTTCTTGAAAGAGGCTGCTGAGCAGTTGGGAAGTTCACCGCTGCCAGAGACGGCGTGTTTTGCGATCGCAGGCCCAGTGGTCGGCAATACATCATCGCTAACAAATCTATCCTGGCTGCTCGATGGCGAACGGCTGCAGCACGAGCTAAATATTCCTAAAGTGGCGTTGATTAATGACTTTGCCGCTGTTGGCTATGGCATCTTAGGGCTCAACGATGCAGGTGATTTGCATCCGCTGCAAAAAGCGCCCCGTCAGTTGCATGCGCCGATTGCGGTCATTGGTGCAGGGACTGGGCTCGGCGAGGGTTTTTTGATCCCCACGGGGACGGGCTATAGTGTGTATCCGTCTGAGGGCGGCCATGCCGATTTTGCGCCGCGATCGCAACTTGAGTTTCAGTTGCTCAACTATTTGCTAGATAAGCTAAACATTACTCGCATTTCTGTTGAGCGGGTGGTTTCAGGCCAAGGCATTGTCGCTATTTACCAGTTTTTGCGCGATCGCCAAACGGCCAGTGAAACTCCTGACATTGCTGAGGTGATTCGCACTTGGGAGCGGCAAGCAGGGCAAGAAAAAACCGTTGACCCCGCAGCGGCGATCGCCATTGCGGCCGCAGACAAGAGCGATCATCTTTCCGAGCAAACCATGAACCTGTTTGCTGAAGCCTATGGAGCCGAAGCTGGCAATTTGGCGCTCAAGCTACTGCCCTACGGAGGGCTTTATATTGCCGGGGGGATTGCGGCTAAAAACGTGCCGCTACTTGATGCGGGGGGCTTCATGCATGCTTTTACTGATAAGGGTCGAGTCAGCGCCCTGTTAGAAACCATTCCGGTTTATATCGTACTGAATCCTAAGGTGGGGCTGATTGGTGCTGCCCTGTATGCAGTGAAACTGTAGTTCTCCAGTGTCCTCTCAGTCGAGAGGCCTACGGTGTATACACAACTGCCATAGCTCTTAACAATGCTGCGTTTGTTGCCGCTCGATGGCTACTGGGGCTCAGCATCCCCATCCTTGCGAGGAATGGAATAACGAATGCCTCGACGACGCAAGTAGCGACGAATTTTACCACTGCTATAGCCCTTATCTGCGACCACCTTTGGGGCGCAGGCGAGGACGACCCCCACCGATACGAGGCACAGCCCCTTGCTCCATCAGTTCTTCAAACACAACTGCCTCATGGCGTTCCCTAACTGTCACAAGAAAAGTCAGGGGCAGACCGTGGTTAAATCACCACGACGATGAACGGAGTGAGGAGGAAGTACCATTGAGAGAGCTTGAACCCGACAGTTCTAGGGTTCCCAAGATTTTAAAACACCTAGGTGATCTGCATCTAAGCTCAAAAAATAATTTGATTTTTAGGGCGATCGCCCTAAAAATCTACACATCGAAGCTAACGTGTACACACAAGTCGAGCCGATCCTCCCTAACCCTCCTTAAAAAGCAGGGAACCGAGCGAACAGGGCGCAAAGTCTCTCTTTTTAATGGGGATTAAGGGGGAGCAAACCACGATTTACAACTCATCCAAAGATCTGTGTACAGAGTAGCTTCATACGACTCTGCTTGCGTTGGCGTACATACGGCAGGCTATACCAAGGCAGGAAGAAATACTCGTGATGTTCCCAATGATACCCAAAGTGGTAGCAGGCCAAGAACGATACAACGGGAGGATAATGGCTGCTAGTCGTGTGATGAGAATTTTCAACACCATTTGTGTTGCCCAATCGATGTGGCAAATATGTGCCGAAGATAAATAGTTGCATCGAACTGAGGACAATCGGCAAGATCCAAAATAAAACTAGATTGAGAACTGGAACTTGAAATCCCCAATGAAGGGTTAAAAGTAGACTCCCTATCCCCAAAAGCAAAACAATCGTTTGCCGACTATCCAGATATCCATGCATGAATTTGAGATACCAGTCAACTATATTGCTGTGAATGCCATCGTGAAAGTCTGGATCACCTGCTTGGCCAGGATGCTGATGATGTTGCCAATGATTCAACGCAAGTTTCTGATAAGACAAAAGGGCATATAGTGTGACTGCCAGTTGCCCAATCCAGCGATTGAGTCGGCGATCGCCCGGAATTACGACTCCATGGATGGCATCATGAGCGACTATAAATAGCCCGGTCTGGATAAACGTGCGTCCTAAAATTGCAGGTACAATCCAGCCAGGGATTAGACAAGCAATGTCTATGGATGAGAGCAATCCTAGGCTGATGATCCAAAAAGCGATGATGATCGAAGCAACTAAAAACCCTATTAATGAATTTAATTTTAGGTCACGTTGCACACAAATCCGCCTCAATAAAACGACCTTTGATTTTGCGTCTACACTGTCAAAGCTTGTCTCGACTTCAATACTTTCTTCTCGGCTTACCTGCTCCAAGTCTTAGCTCCAGATTCTCAGCTTCAGATCTATAGTCTGACATATGTAGTCATTGCCATCAGAGTGAGGACAGATTGAATGGCTAAACTACTGGATGACCTGATTGACGGACAAAACTATTTACAACCCATATCCTGCATTGGGTCAGGAGATCTGCCTCCTATATCAGATGAAATACTGTAAGGGTGAGGTTTCCGCATCCAATGCAGAGTCTTTTGTCAGTCAAGCAGACTGGATGACAGCACTGAACTGGGGTTTCGTTCCTAAATCTTGACAGTTGAGGCAATTAAGAATGCTCGATAAAAGCATCAGATGCCAGACTTTATCAACATACGATATCAAATTTCAATTAAGTATGCTAATAGATTGGATAATGCAACAAACTGCCATCAGTAATCAGTTTTGAGCTGACGGCTATACTCAAAATTCAGCATGACTTGTGATAGATGCTGCTCTGATAGATTTCGCATATAGTGCTTTGCTATGTGTTGAAACAAAAGCTTAAATAATAACACTCACGGAGTTTTACCCTATCAACATAGGGTGCGTGCTAATCAATGAAATACGCAAAGCTTAGTAAGCTATGGGACTCTTTAAATTCCAGCTTTTGGTTTGTGCTAAGTCTCATGGCGATGACCTTTGCAGATCTGCAGGATGCCGCCTTTAAGCAGATTCGGCAATATGGGCGGTCGAGTGTCGCGGTCACGATGCGGTTGTTAGAAGCGATCGCCACGATTGCGCCCTTCACTCACCAGTCCTCAGACCGAATTGAGCTGGCACCCAAACTCAGGGCGATCGCCTTCGTCAGCCATCACGTCATGCAAATGTCGCAGCAGGGCTATGCCCAACCGGAAGACTGGTCGAAGCCCTTGCCGACAGTTAACCCCAATGAGGTGATGCGCATTCTCACCAAGCACATCATGAGGTTGAACACTTAACGCCATCGGTTAAATTGCACAGGTGAGATCGCCCGATTTTTGGCTGAAGAGTAGGTTTTCACGGTAGTCAACTGGGCAATCGATCACAGCAGGCACATCTTGATTGAGCGCTTCTTTGAGGGTCGGAATAAAATCGGCAGTTGATTTGACGCGATAGCCTTTCAGCCCCATGCTTTCTGCCAATTTGACAAAATCAGGATTTGTGAACTTGACAAATGCAGACTCACCATAGTGATTGATTTGCTTCCACTCAATCAGACCATAGCCGCCATCGTTGAAGATGATGGTGACAAACGGCGTGCCCACCCGCAGTGCTGTTTCTAGCTCTTGACAGTTCATCATGAAGCCTCCATCCCCGGTGGCTGCAACTACTTTGCGGTTGGGAGCCACTAGTTTGGCGGCGATCGCCCCTGGAATTGCAATCCCCATGGCAGCGAACCCATTTGAGATTAAACAAGTATTGGGGCGATCGCAATGATAGTGGCGGGCAATCCACATCTTATGAGCCCCAACGTCAGAAATGACAATATCTTCAGGCCCCATCACCTGACGCAAATCATAGATTAGTTTTTGAGGCTTGATCGGGAAGCCACCATCATCGGCATAGTGTTCATAATCAGTACGAATATCTTTCCAAAGCTCTAGAGATTGAGGTGCAGGCTTATCTTGGCGGCTAGTCCGCTTTAAAATTTCCCAGAGCGAATCTGCAATATCGCCCACTACTTCCGCCGTTGGAATATAGCTACTATCAATTTCAGCTGGTGTGTTGTTGATATGCACCAGCGGAATGGTGCCATCGGGGTTCCATTTCTTGGGTGAATATTCAATTAAGTCGTAGCCGACACAGATCACCAGATCCGTGCTGTCAAAAGCACAGCTAATTAAGTCACGCTGCTGCAAGCCCACCGTCCACATTGCCAGACGATGGGTATATGGAATTGCACCTTTGCCCATAAAGGTGTTAGCCACGGGAATATTCAGCTGAGTCGCAAACTCGGTGAGAGCCTCGCTGGCATGAGAGCGCAGCACTCCATTGCCTACCAAAATCATTGGATTTTTGGCTTTAGAAATGGCAGCAGCAGCTTCTTCGAGACTATGGAACGAGGCAAACGTCTTCTCGCGACGATCGGTTCTGAGGGGCGCACCTGTAGCTGGCATGGCGGCAATGTTTTCAGGCAGGTCAATATGGACGGCACCAGGCTTTTCGGTTTGCGCTATTTTGAATGCCTTGCGGACAATTTCAGGTGTGTTGCTAGGGCGCACAATTTGGGTATTCCATTTCGTGACGGGAGAAAACATGGCCACGAGGTCTAGATATTGGTGCGACTCAATATGCATTTGATCGGTGCCCACTTGCCCAGTGATGGCCACCAGCGGAGCGCGATCGAGATTTGCATCTGCAACCCCGGTCATTAGGTTTGTGGCTCCTGGCCCCAACGTTGATAAACACACCCCCGCCTTGCCCGTGAGCCGTCCATAGACATCAGCCATAAACGCCGCACCCTGTTCATGACGGGTCGTAATGAACTGAATTGAGGAGTCTTTCAGCGCCTGCAAAATTTGCAAATTTTCCTCACCGGGTAGCCCAAATACATATTCGACTCCTTCATTTTCCAAGCAGCGCACCAGTAGCTCTGCGGTATTCATCTCGCCCATATCGACACCTTCTTTTTTTGCTTTCAGCAACGATTTGTCAGCGTTTCGCAATTAGTCGCTTGCCCCTGCCCATTATGGCTAACCCCTACTGGCGATCGCCCAGGCATTGTCAGGATTTGTTGGCTTAAGGGGTGAGCAATCTCGCTCTATTTCACCCATATTGTTTTGATATTGACAAACTCGTGAATCCCCTGTATGCCTAGCTCACGGCCATAGCCTGACCGCTTAATGCCGCCAAACGGCAAGCGTGGATCAGACTTCACCATGCTGTTAATAAAGATGCATCCCGCCTCAACCTCATTAATTAAGCGATCGCGTTCTGAGGAATCTTGAGTCCAAGCGCTCGCGCCCAACCCAAACGGAGTCCGATTGGCTAGCTCAATGGCTGCATTTAGATCAGACACGCGAAACAGCAGCGCCACGGGGCCAAAAAACTCATCCTGGTCGGCGATACTGCCAGGGGCAATCTGGGTGAGAATCGTTGGCGGATAAAAATACCCCGCTTTGAGAGTAGCCTCCAGTAGAATCGCGGCTGGGTTGCCTCCAAAAATAATCCGGGCTCCCTGACGCACGCTCTCATTCACTTGCTGCCGAATGTCTTGCAAAATATTGGGCGTCGCCAATGGGCCAATATCAGTATCTGGATGCATCGGGTCGCCAACTTTGAGAGCTGCAAATCTCTGTATTAGCTGCTCAGTAAACTGATCGGCGATCGCCTCATGGACAATAAACCGCTTTGCCGCGATGCAAGATTGCCCATTGTTGATCATCCGTGCGGTCACTGCTGTGGCTGCGGCAGTCTCAACATCGGCACTAGGCATGACGATAAAGGGGTCACTGCCGCCCAACTCCAGCACCGTTTTCTTAATCTGCTGGCCAGCCGCTGCCGCCAGACTGGCTCCGGCAGGTTCGCTGCCTGTTAGCGTTGCCGCTTTCACTCGGGGATCATGAATCACCTGCTCAACGGCATTGGCTCCAATCAGCAAGGTTTGAAATGCCCCGTCAGGAAATCCGGCTTGACGAATAATATCTTCAATCGCCAGAGCACACTGCGGCACATTGGAAGCATGTTTGAGCAGCCCGACATTACCTGCCATCAGCGCTGGAGCAGCAAAGCGAAAGACCTGCCAAAATGGGAAATTCCAGGGCATGACCGCCAACACCGCCCCCAACGGCAAATAGCGGACAAAGCTCTGACTTGCATCTGTTGACACCGGCACATCGGCCAAAAACTGAGCGCCATGATCGGCATAATAGCGACAAACTAGCGCGCTTTTCTCCACCTCAGCGATCGCCGCTTTGATGGGTTTACCCATCTCCAAGGTCATGAGTTTGCCCCAGTCGTTTTTGTGGCGTTCTAGCACATCGGCAGCGGCGTTGAGCCAAGTCGCCCGCTGCGCTAATGAAGTATGACGATAGGTTTGAAAGGTCTGATCGGCGTGGCCAATTTTTTGCGCGATCGCCTCACATGTAAGCGATTCAAAGGTTTTAATGGTTTCTCCAGTCGCTGGATTAGCTGTCGCGATTCCCATAGTAGTCAGTCCTCCAAACTCTCAAATGCATCACCAGACTCATCCCAACGCTCACCTTAACAGCATTAGCCTTAACAGCATCAGGCATCATGACGGCACACTATCTGATCCGGTCTAGGGCGTGTCATCAATTGCAGCTGAAACCCTTATGGTCAGAGCCTTGCCACGCCCGCCCAAAAAACAGGCTAGGGGCTGTAACCGTTGATTCTTGGGTCATTAGAGGCTAA
>CAZCXK010000092.1:0-22404 GCA_964502605.1 uncultured bacterium | reverse complement strand
TTAACGATCTCACTGCTGGTATTAACGATCTCACTGCTGGTATTAACGATCTCACCGCCTGCAATGGCGATCTTACCGGCTACATTTGGGCACCACACAACAGCATTGCCACATTACACAGCGCAGGACAAAATGCTGCAACAGCGTTCATGCGAGTTTGAATGTGCAGAATCGATCTTAGTTCAACGATGGACTGACTAAATCAGCCGTCCGCTGTTGCAGAATCGCTAGTGCCTGTAGTGAACTTTGCACAAGTCGTATTGCCCTCTGAGGCTGTGTGATCAGCGTGCCGACAAGAGGAAGAGTTTGCAGGCGACCTTGACGATCAATCGCCACACTGATTGTCGGCAAATCATGATCACAGTCGTCACTCACAACCCGCAGCATAGCAACGTTCACATCTAGACCTTGCAACACGGCTAAGATGGCAGCCCCTTCCATATCCACCACGTCTGCTTGATAGGTTTCTCCCAATTGACGCTTTGCTGCTGCCGACTCAACCAGGCGATCGCTCGTGAAGCAGGTGGCAAATTTTGGCGTGTTGAGCATTTGCTGCATCAAATACTCGCTCAGGGGGCGATCGCACGCATAGGTGATCACCGAAGCCCCGTTTGCCTGAATACAGCGCTGACAAATCACGCAATCGCCTACGGATAGTTGAGGCGACAAACTACCGCACAGACCCATGAGAATCGCATTTGACTGAGGCTTTAAGCCCTGTGGAGACTGCTGTAATTGTTCAAGGTGCGATCGCACAGGCTCAGGCCCTACCGGGATAGAGATGACCCGTGGAGATCGGCCTCGTCTCTGCGAAATCCCTCGACGCACTGCTCGCATCTCGGCTCCATGCGGCACCAAAATGGCATCTATTCTCATATCTTTCTCATGTCTATGCAGAACTGCTGAAATATACATGATGCTGCCGCAACATTTGGGCATATAGCTCTTCGAGTTGAGTGATGTTGCGATCGAGGGTGTAGCGATCAAGGGCTCGTTGGCGGGCTTTGCTGCCCAGCAGGTCGGTCAGTTCTGGATGATCGCGGCAGATCGGCAGCAACGTCTGCAACTGAGTTGCAACGCGCTGGGTGCCAATGACGATGCCTGCTCCCTCAGATAAAACTTCTCCATCGGCCCCTGCGTCGGTCGCAATGCAGGCCACACCACAGGCCATTGCTTCCAATAATGAGAGCGAAAGCCCTTCCACGAGCGACGGCAAGATAAACACATCAGCGGCTCGCAAAATCTCAATTCGCTGCTGCTCATTGGCCACAAAGCCAAGCCAGACAATGCCATGCTCAGAGGTATAGAATGGCACCAATGACGGCACAAGCGGCCCATTGCCAACGAGCAAGAGTTTGCTGTCAGCTCCCATATCTGATTGCTTCCAGGCTTTCAGCAGGGCTTCGACATTTTTCTCAGGTGCAATTCGCCCTTGATACACAAAAAGTCTCTGGGCTCCTAAGCGAGTTTTGACAGTTGAAAAGCCAGGAGAGTATTTGTCAACATCAACTCCGTTAGGAATGACCACTACTTTCTCAGCTGGTACTCCTAAACGCACCAGCAAGTCGCGCTGGATATGGGAAAACACAATAACGCGATTGTAATTTGATAGAAAAGGGGCATAGACCTGATAGGTCAGATGTTGAGTACCTGACGTCAAATTACGACGCTTTAGATCAAAGGGCGGATGAAACGTTGCTACCAGGGGCAGCCCTAACTCTTCACAGATTTCAGGCAATAGAAAATCTAGAGGCGATAGCGTCAGAGATGCATGCACCAGATCAGGTTTAAGCTGTCGTAAGGCTTGAGTTAACACCTTGCTCGATTTGAGCGATGGAATGGTGTAAATTTGCGACTTAAACAGGAACGGAATCGGCACCTCATGGCACTCTTGTGTCGAATCGATTCCGGGTTCAGATTGGGCAAAATGCAGAAAACTGACCTGATACCCTCGATCTAACAAAACATTCGTAACTTCGCGACTGTAGGTAACATTGCCGCAAAACGGCGATTTTTTTCCAAGCCAAGCGATATGCATTCAAGTTCACGGATTTATTCAAGAACGCTACCCCTTATGAGCGCTAGCTCCTTAAGAAGAAACGTTAACCGTCCCCTTACGGGAAATGTACCATGTCACGACTCCTCCTGCGATCGCCAGAGCCGCTAAACCGACGAATACGGCCCGTAATCCCAGAAAATTCTCGGCTATGCTCGCTAGTGCAAGAGGCAAACTTAACGCAATATTAACGGCATTGTTTTGCAGGCCAAAGACCTTTCCGCGCATTGATTCAGGCGTCTCGGCCTGAATGGTCGTCTGCATTGGGATGCCAACCAATGCAGCAAAGCTGCCAACCAGCATAATACAGATTAGTGCAGGCACTAATTGCTCAATAAAGCATGAGAGCGCCACCAAGCCAGCCGCAACCCCGATCGATCCCAAGAGGCTGAGTTGAGCCCGAGAAAAGCGTTGGCAAAACTGACCAATGAGCCCTGCCCCGATGGCCATCCCGACTCCCCCAGCGGCCAAAAGAAACCCGAACTGGTCGGACTCAAGAGCTGGCATGATCTCGGCCACCCGGACTGCCAACACTGCAAAGGCTGCAAAAATTGAGAACAAAATCACCAGCTGGAGCAGTGCTGCCCTCACATGCCCGTTCTGGCCAAGATATCTCAGGCCATCACGGATGTCTTCTAACACATGAGGATGCTCTCGTTCCAGATGTTCGGTTTTTTCCTGTGGTCGAATCAAGAGCAGCAATCCTCCTGCCACAATGTAGCCTAGACCTACCAGCAATTCTCGGCCCATACCCGACTGAGCACTGAAGCGATCGGTTAGGGTGTCGGCGATCGCCAGTAGCGGTTCTCCCAAGGCAAAGCCAATGATTACCGAGGCCATCATTGTCGTGGTGTAGAGCGAATTAGCAGATAGTAGATGTCTCCGCTGCACCACTAGCGGAATGATCGCTTGCTCGGCAGGCGCAAAAAACTGAGTTAGCGTTGATACCCAAAATGTGACCGCCAGGAGCATGAAAAAGCCAATCGGCAAACCGGAAACCGGATCCCAACCAGCTGTCAGCCAAAGCAAGCCAGGTAGCATCAACACCAGGCCACCCCGCAGCACATTCGTAGAAACCAATACTAGTTTTTTAGGCCACCGATCGACGAATACTCCAGCCAACGAGCCAAATAAGATTGCTGGAATGGTAAAGACAATCATCAACGCTGAGACCCAACCACTGATGGGTTGTCCAGCAGCTTGAAAGCGACTAGCAATGAGGCCAATGACCAAAACAAGATAAACTTTATCGGCCATCTGAGAAAAGATTTGACCGCTCCAGAGCACCAGAAAATTCCAATTTTTGAACACGGGTAAAAAGCCATGTTCAAGTTCATCTGCAGGTGCTCCTAGGCCATTCGTCAAGGCCGCAAGGTCTTCATCATGATTGGGTGGCGCACCTACCTGATTCAGATCCCAATTTGTGACTACTGAGCCTGAGGCGTCTAAGCTATCTCCACTTAAAGCAATCGACAACTCAGACAGCGGGTCTAAATGAATAGTGGTGAGGTTTCCCCTCGTAGAACCTGCGGAATCTAGCGCTGGGGGCGTGCTTTCTGCTGGAGCCGATGGCATCTTAGCCTGGGGGGTCTCGATAGCATGTGAACCATGCCCAACAGAGTGAGGCGATTCTGAGTCTGGTTGCGGTTTTGATTCAGGATGTTGGATGTCACTGTGAGACGAAATTTTCCCGTCAAGATTGAATGATCTGTCGCTGCTGCCATACACATGGTTACTACCAGAATGAATCTGGCTTTGGGCAGATTTCCAGACTTGCAAATCAGAGTCGAAAATGTCCATATGTAGGCAATTATGATGGCGTCGTCAGTGGCAAAAAACAGGCATCAATTAGCGCAGCTGAGCGAATGGGCTTTTCTAGATGATACTGGGCATAATGCCTTAAAATCCGTTCGACCGATAGCCATACCCGATCAGGGCGAAGAGTCTCTGGAAACGAATCGACTTCCGATACAAGCATTGGTAGGCAGGGGCGATCGCCAGACATCATCAGATGAGCACTGGCCAGTCGCTGCAGCAAATCCAATTCTGGAGCATTGAGTAACAAGCACAATTCAGGAACTTTCTCAACAGGTCGAGGCTCCGATCGGCTGTTCCGGTTAGGATAAGTTCCACTGTCGGATGGGTGCAATCTGATCCTTTCTACTTCAGCATACTGAAAAACAGCGATCGCGTTGTTGGATTCTGGTTCTGGTTCCACTTGGTTTTCACGAACATGTGGCACCGACATGACTGGCCGAACTCGATTTTGACTCTGCCCCTGTCTTAGATACTCCAGCGCAGAAAGGCTAACGGCACCTCCAGCGGCTGGGCTAAACCCCACGCGCCAGTTTTCATCAGTGAAGTCTGGCTCTAATGGGTGCTGGGTCAAGCAGCATACCTGCACTTGAGGAGCCAAACCTGCTGTGATAAGAAGATGAAAGATGCCCTGAATCAGACATGCCAACGTTTGCGGCTGCGGATAGGTTTCAAATCGCCGTAAATGTCTGCACAAGAGGGCAAATAGTTCTGCTTGGGGCTGTTGGCTGAGTGCTTGGGTGAGGGTTAGTTCTGCTAGATATTGGCTGGCCGTTAGCTTACTTAAGTTTTGACTCAGACCCGAAAAATATTCGATGCCGTCTGCTTGGGTAATGCGATCAAGACTACGACCTTTCGCAATCACAAGCTCATTGACAACAAAGATGCTGCTGCGCCCTCTTAATGACGATTTGTGTTTGCGGGCACCTGGGGCAACCACTCGGATCAAGCCATGATCACGGGTCAAGATTGTTAAGAGGCGATCGCTCTCTCCTAGTGGCATACTCTTTAAATTGATGCCAACGGCTTTATAGGTTGCGCCCATGAAACTAGAGACCTTACTGATATATCTTCACGGTATCACTGAAAATCCTAAAGCAATATCAGCGGTCTGATTCCTGCATCTGTTCGCGCAGGCGAAGTAGTTCTGGGCCTTGAGATGTGCCCAATCGACTCGCACCAGCCACAATGAGATCGATTGCCTGGCTGGGGGTGCGAATGCCGCCAGAAGCCTTGATGCCGACGCGATCGCCTCCAAATTCTTTCAGCAATCGTACATCCGCAACAGTTGCACCTCCGGCCCAGCCAGTGCTTGTCTTTAAGAACTGAACGCCAGCATCCATACAAATTTCAGCGGCTACCTGCTTTTCAGCATCTGTCAGTAGCGCAGTCTCCAAAATTGCCTTGATGGTTTGTCCTGTTTCATCACAAATCTGGGCCAGTTCTCGATAAACATCATCTGTTTTCCCAGCCTTAAGCCAGCCCAGGTTAATCACAACATCAAGTTCTGTAGCTCCATTCTCAACAGCTTCTTGCGCCTCATAAAGCTTGACAGCAGAGGTCGTGGCTCCTGACGGGAAGCCAATGACTGTGCACACTTGAGGCTGACGATTGTTGAGTAGTTCTTTTGCCTGACGTACATAAACGGGATACACACAAACCGTAGGAAATCCAAACCGATCTGCCTCTTCACACCACTGAGCAACATGCTGAGCTGTTGCTAACGGATTTAGAAGGGAATGGTCAATAAATCGAGCTAAATCAATCTCTGCATACTCCGGTGCCATAACATGCCTTCAATGTCAGATGCCTCCACTTGTATCAGAGTTTCTACAGCCACAACCAAAAATGTGGATGATTTGCAAAGATTTTGTATGTAAGCATCGCCCATCATCACACGGCTTAGCGTCATTGCGTCAATCTGAACGCCAGAGTCCATATCAACATACTGCTCTGTTTTCAACGTTGTATTTGATGCGATATCCTGCCAGGGCTTTATTGAACGGCCTTGTTTTATTGAGATACCTTGTTTTATTGATATATATAGACTTGACTCAATCTAAAATGGTACTATTCCATACCAATACCTGAGAGTAGGGGTCACGTTGCTGAGCAAGCCATCATTGTTAGTTTGCTCTGGTTGCTGCATGATTGCTATGATAGAGGTTTGATTGAAACTCAACTGAAGCCAATTTGATTAGGAGTATCGTTATTTAGCATGATCAAGCTCAGACTTAAGCGCTACGGCAAAAAACGAGAGGTCAGCTATCGTATTGTCGCCATGAAGAGTAGCGATCGACGAGATGGTCGTCCACTAGAAGAGTTGGGGTTTTATAACCCTCGAACGGATGAGACCCGTCTGGAAGTGCCAGCAATTGTTAAGCGTCTAAAAGATGGCGCTCAGCCTACGCCGACCGTGCGTAATATTCTTAAAAAAGCGAATATTTTTGAACAGGTTTAGGCCTGCTTGAGTCGTGTCTGATTCGTCTGTTAATCCTGCGTTGACATCAGATTCTGGAAATCCGATGATTACTCCAGACTATGGTGAGTTGGTAAAATTTTTGGTTCAACCGTTTTTAGACTCCCCTCAGGTGCTCAAGGTTGATGCTGAAATCTCTCCAAGAACGAAGCGAGTTCTGATTCGTCTGGCCATTGAAGGAGAAGACAAAGGGCGAGTTTTTGGCAGGGGTGGGCGCAATATTCAGGCGATTCGGACGGTTGTCCAGGCGATTTCTAAGATCTCTGGTCACAGTGCCTACATCGAAATTTATGGGGAGGTTCCCTCTGATACTGCGAATGAAGGTGAACGTCACCGACCTGCTCGCCCATCTCCTCGTCGGCCACTCCCGTCTCGAAGGAAGTCAGAGTCGTCATAAGCTCTATGAAGTTCAGGCTTAACGAGGTCTTGGTGGTTGAGCTCACACTAGCCGCATTGAGCTACCCCATTTTTTAAGGTAAAGAACACATATACTAATCTGCAAGGCTAAGGAGGTGATGGTTGAAGTGGCAGAGGTTCGTCTAGGGGAGAATGAAACGATTGAATCAGCGCTAAGGCGGTTTAAGAAAAAGATTCAAGGAGCTGGAATTTTATCTGAAGTTAAGCGACGCGAGCGCTATGAAAAACCGAGTTTGCGTCGTAAGCGTAAGCTTGAGTCTGCGCGGAAGCGGTGTCGCTAGGTCGTATCTCCTCGGAATGGTTTTGAGATATTGCGAATAGGTTTATCACTCTAGGGGCGTTTGATTTCTATGCGTTAGGTTCAGAGTCAAGCGTTTCTTTTTTATTTATAAATGCCCCAACCTCTGACTATTGAGTTGCCAAGCCCAGACAGTGCGATCGCCCTTGCTGGGGTTCAAGAAGAGAACCTAAAGCATCTATCGCGGTTGACTGGCGCAACGCTGGTGTTGCGAGGGCAGGATCTGGTGATTTCCGGCACCGATCGAGCTGTCGAACAATGTGAGGTGCTGGTGCGATCGCTTGAACCTTACTGGAGCGCAGGTAAGAACGTGACAGGCGTCGATATTCTAACGGCACGACATGCGATTGATACTCATCGACGAGACGACTTAGAACATTTGCAGCGAGATGTTTTAGCACGCACTCGCAGAGGAGAAGAAATCCGGGCTAAGACACTGCGCCAGCGGCAGTATATTCAATCGATTCGAACGCACGATCTCACCTTTTGCATCGGCCCCGCTGGAACGGGTAAAACGTTTCTAGCCACCATTGTTGCAGCTCAAGCACTGCTTGCAAATGAGTATGAGCGCTTAATCTTGACACGCCCAGCGGTCGAGGCGGGTGAGCGGTTAGGGTTTCTGCCGGGAGACTTGCAGCAAAAGGTTAATCCCTATTTACGCCCGCTGTATGACGCACTGCATGAGCTAATTGATCCTGAAAAAATTCCGAGCCTCATGGAGCGGGGTGTGATTGAGGTGGCTCCAATCGCTTACATGCGCGGGCGAACGCTGAATAATTCGTTTGTTATTCTCGATGAAGCCCAGAATACTACTCCAGCTCAAATGAAGATGATTTTGACACGTCTTGGCTTTGGGTCACGGATGGTCGTCACAGGAGATGTCACCCAAACCGATTTGCCAAACTATCAGCAATCAGGGTTGGCTGTTGCTGAAAAGATTTTGCAACATGTCGAGGGTGTTGCCTTCTCCCGACTTTCTCAAGGAGATGTTGTTCGTCATCCATTAGTGCAGCGGATTGTGGCAGCGTATGAGCAATACGAAACCGGCACCCATGGCAAATAATTATGACTGTCATCTAGGCAGTACACCTGATTTTAAATGGAATGAACCAGTTTTAACCCTACCGCTTTAGCATGGTGTTCGGAGCATTTAATGAGCCCATGCTTTCGGTTGCAAAGGAGTTGTAGTTGATGATTCTTAAGAAAAAGCCTGCCTTGATGCTGACGTTGGGAGCCGCAGTCGCGCTAATTGTCGGAGGGGGAATTGCTTACTGGTTTTTAACGAATCGACGTTCGGTTGGGCGAGAAGTCCCGATTGGAGCCGAGGTCATTCCTCAAACAGCACTGATGACGCTGTCTTTCTCGACGGATGAGGCTCAATGGGAACAACTCCAGCAGCTTGGAACTGATGAGACTCAGTCTACGCTGAGAACAACCCTCTCTGACTGGCGCGATCGCCTTTTGACAGCAAACGGATATACCTTTCGAGACGATATCCAACCCTGGGTAGGAGATCGAGTTATGGTCGCTTTCTTATCGCCTGATAGTCTGGCCTCCACTGCTGAATCTGATCAAGCAGGCGAAAGTGAATTGACTCCGGTTCCAGCCGTCGAGCAGCCCATGATCTGGGTTTTGCCGATTGCCGATCCGCTGCAGGCTCAGCAAACCTTAACAGAAGCAGAGGGTGTCGGCGACCAAGCCACCCAGCGAGACTATAAAGGGTTAGAAATTCGAGAATTTTCGGGGCAATCGGATCAAACCTTTGCTGCAACCGTTATCGATCGCCAGTTTTTGGTTGTAGCCAATGCTCCTGCTGCTGTTGAACAGGTCATTGATACATATCGAGATCAAACGTCAGTTGCTGAAGGTCCTGGGTTTCGGCAGGCATGGCGTCAGATTTATGAAGCGCAACCGTTTCTGCAGGCTTATATTAATGTCCCGGTTGCGAGTCAAGTAGCGTCTACTAATGCAGATCAGTCTCTTCCAGCGCAAGGGTTAGTGCCGCTGCGAAATAATCAGGGCTTTGCTGCAGCTGTGATACTGGATGATGGTAGCGTCAATATTCATAGCATTGCCTGGTTGCATCCTGATCGAATCACATCTACCTCGCTGACCAATACAGCGCGTCAAATGCCAGATTTTTTGCCTGCATCAACGCTGGTGATGGCGTCGGGTGGTAGTCTACAGCAGCTTTGGCAGCGCTACAGTGAAAGCAATGATGTGGCTTCAGGAGGGCCGTTTAGCCCAGAGAATCTGAGCACTGGGGTTCAAGCCACAACCGGCTTAGATCTCAACGAAGACTTGATGGCGTGGATGAATGGTGAATTTGCGATCGCCCTCGTCCCAACCTCAGATCAGCCTACCGAACAAAATGGAGTAGGCGCACTATTTCTAGTGCAAGCAAGCGATCGCAACCAAGCCGAACAGACCTTGACCGAACTAGACACCGTGATGCAAACTCGCTTTCGGTTTGAGGTAAATGATGCACAGATCAATAACCAGACCGTGACCCAGTGGAATCAGCCAATCTCTGGGCTTACACTGACCCGAGGCTGGCTAGATAACGATGTGATATTTATCACGTTTGGCTCTCAGCCTGACGCTCTTTTATCCCAAATGACGTCGCCGTTAGCTGAAAACGAGCTTTTCCAAGATGCAACGCGTCTTGGGCTCACCCCAAACAATGGGTACTTTTTTATCAATCTTGAGCAGATCAACACCACTCATCAAACCATACCGTTGCCGGATTTTTCTCCAACTAATCAGGCATTTATAGATGCAATTCGTGCTATCGGGATTACAGCAGCAGTTCAAAATGAATACAGCACCCGCTATGACATCTCAGTGCTTTTAGAGCAGCAGGATCACCCCCCCTCTACTGAATAATGAATGGTTGAACCGGGCAGATCCCGGTGCTTCGCAACGGCGATTTTTCCGGCATTGACCAATTTGGCAACCTTGGGCACATCAGCAGAGTACTATTCGTCACACTATCTATGACATTAGTCGCGCAGTGGCTTTCACTCAAGGTCCTCTGCGCTAGAGTTGGATCTAGGCACTATTGAAAGAATCGTGAGCCACTCATGGCTTTGGAGGCATGTATGCAAGTTGTGGGTTCAACGCTAAAACAGATTGGAATTTCAGTCAGCATTCTAACGGTGGCGATCGCCAGCGGAGGTATCGTTAATCCTACGAGAGCTGCTTCACCCAGCGATGTGTTATATGCACAACGCACTGATTCACCGTCGGAAGCAGACTATACAACTCGGTTCTCCTGTGCAATAGACCAGGGGCAACATACTGTAATGTATAACCCCCAAAGCCAACCTGACGAATTCTATCCCTGGGCGAAGCCACAAGCTCTAGGCGGTGGTTGGTCTGCCGACCGTCGCTGCGCTGAAATTAGTCGTCGCCTGGAATCGTATCGTCCAGATGGGTTGCTTGAGATGCAGACCAGCGTTGAAAATGGCTATGACATTGTCTGTGTGACAACTGAAGCAGATCCCAGCTGCCGCATTGTATTTACCGTTCCCCCTGGGCAAGACCCAGAACTCACGCGCGATCGCGTTTTTGAAAATCTTGCAGTTGCCGATAGCGGACAACAAACCGATGCTGTGAACACATATCGTGGCAATGGCGCTGGCGAAATCTTAAACCAAATTGGACAAGAACTGGGAATCAATCTCCCATCCGGAATGGGTGGGCGTCGTACTAGCTCTAGCAATATCAATCTACGCCCCTTCCTCGATCCGGCAGATGGTGGAACCGGATCTCAGTTACGCGGAGGCTCGTCATTAGATACGTCGCCCAGGTTAAATCCCAATAATTTCCGTTAAGTCAAACCACTACATTTACACTCTCCACTCAACTATGGCGAAGGGCGAAGCATGATCTCCCCTTCGCTTTTTAGTGCGGTTTCTCTGACGACATATATGGTTTCATCGGATTTTGCAGTAGCTCACACTATTACGGTTTCCGGTCTTAATTTTTCCTGTCTTAAATCGCTATAGGCGTTCTTAAACGTGGTAGTATCCGTCTTGCTCGTAGCGCTGACAATAAACAGTCAATCCTAATGGTAAAAAAGCGTTGGCTTTGATGAATTCTTGGTATAGAAGCGCCAACTCATATTCTGAGATGTGCCGATTAAGTTACCTCATCATCTAACATGGGCGACAGTACAACGTCTATTTCTATCCCTACTTCTGGACTATCCATGCAACGGCAACCATCTTTACGTAGAACCAAAATTGTCTCAACTATTGGTCCTGCCACTAGCAGCCCAGAAGTTATGCGGGCCTTGATTGAAGCCGGAGCGACGACTCTTCGCTTGAATTTTTCACATGGAACTCATGATGATCACCAGCGCAATATTCGTCTGATTCGTCAAATCTCGTTTGAACTCAACCAGCCCGTTGGTATCTTACAAGATTTACAGGGCCCCAAAATTCGTTTAGGGCGCTTTGAGGAAGGGTTTATTACCCTCCAACGAGGAGACGAATTTATTCTAACCAGTCGTCAACTCCCTGGAACTCAGTCAATTAGCTCGGTGACGTATGAGCCATTGGCAGATGAGGTGCCTGCAGGGGCGACCATTCTTTTAGATGATGGCCGTGTCGAAATGCAGGTTGAGCGAGTTAAAACAGATACCAGAGAATTGCACTGTCGAGTCGTCGTGGGTGGCAAACTTTCGAATAGCAAAGGGGTCAATTTCCCAGGCGTTTATCTCTCGATCAAAGCTTTGACCGATAAAGATCGCAAAGACTTGATGTTTGGGCTAGATCAGGGCGTTGACTGGATTGCGTTGAGTTTTGTTCGCAACCCTCAAGATATCTTAGAAATTAAAGAGCTCATTTCAAGTGCGGGTAAACATGTACCCGTGATCGCCAAAATTGAAAAGCACGAAGCGATCGAGCAAATGGAGTCTATCTTGTCTATTTGCGATGGAGTGATGGTCGCTCGGGGCGATTTGGGGGTCGAGCTGCCCGCTGAAGATGTGCCGATTCTACAAAAGCGGCTAATTAAGACTGCCAATCGCCTTGGCATTCCAGTCATTACAGCGACCCAGATGCTCGATAGCATGGTTAGCAATCCGCGCCCAACCCGTGCCGAAATTTCGGATGTGGCTAATGCGATTCTCGACGGAACAGATGCTGTCATGCTTTCTAATGAAACTGCGGTCGGCAACTATCCTGTTGAAGCAGTTGCTACGATGGCTCGAATTGCTGTCCGAATTGAGCAAGATCAGGCAGCAGTCAAAACGCTGGAAGATATGCTGAGCCGCTCAATTCCCAATGCTATCAGTCAGGCTGTTGGGCGTATTGCCCAACAATTGAATTCTGCGGCCATCATGACGCTGACTAAGACAGGTGCAACAGCCCGAAATGTCTCCAAGTTCCGGCCTACCACTCCAATTTTAGCGGTGACACCTCATGTTGACGTTGCTCGCCAACTCCAGTTAGTTTGGGGGGTGAAGCCGCTGCTGGTTCTAGACCTGTCTTCAACCAGTCAAACATTTCAAGCAGCTCTTAACGTCGCACAAGAAAAGCAACTTTTGGTAGAAGGCGATTTGGTGGTCATGACTGCTGGAACATTGCAAGGCGTGGCAGGCTCAACAGATTTAATTAAAGTCGAGATTGTTACTGCTGTCTTGGGTAGAGGCACTGGCATTGGCCAGGGGTCTGTCAGTGGTCGTGCAAGAGTAGCGCGGAGTGGGATGGAAGTTGGCAATTTTAACCCTGGTGAGATTTTAGTTGCGCCACAGACCAGTGCAGACTTTGTTGAGGCGATTCGTAAGGCATCAGGTATTGTGACTGAAGATGACAGTCTCACCAGTCATGCAGCAGTGATCGGGCTACGGCTGGGTGTGCCCGTCATCGTAGGTGTGAAAAACGCCACAGAAATTATTCGAGATGGCACGATCTTGACGCTGGATATGCAGCGCGGCTTGGTTTATTCAGGGGCTGTTGGTGCGGCACAATCTGATATTGTCCTGCCTGTATAAGGAAGACTGTTAGTCAATTGACGAAGAGATCGTTGGATTGGTGCGTCTCAACCCATCTCTAATCCCGATGGTGCCGTAAATAGCTTATTGACGAAGAGATCGTCGGGTTGGTGCGTCTCAACCTCAAAACCTATCTGCCTAAGTTCCATCATCTCGTCAGCGTCAGCGGCGTTGTCGTTGCCAACTTAGGAGCCATCTGGCCGCTAATTAGAAAATTTTTGTCAATTAATTAGGGACGTTAGTCTAAGACTTCGATCAGTCTAGTAGGTTCAGACTAAACACTCTGAAATAATAATCTGCTGCCCCCGAATAACTCAGGGTCAATTCGCGTTGTGTTGAGAAAGATTAGTTATGAAAGGGGTGTTGCCCCTGGCTTGCTGAGCATGGAGAAAACACTGATTGATAGCTGGCAAACCATAGAAGACATTGAGCATTGCTATGACACCATTCATTTTGTCCCAAAGACGCTACTCGATATCGATCAACTATTGTTCAATATATAAACTACGCGAATCAGTTCACCCCGTCGTGCTGATCACGTCGTTAATTAAAGGTTCTCTTGTAGATATCAGCTCAAATGTGCTCAATTACGTTTCCGGGTTCAGAGTTTGCTGCGATCGCCTCTATACCTCATCACCCGCTAGCTGACCTTCTTACCATGCAGAATTCACCCATTCTATTTGGCTGTCGCACAGGGATTTGTGGCACCTGTTTGGTCGAGGTTAGAGGCGATATCCCACCCCCCGATGCTGACGAACAAGAGCTACTGCATCTCTTGGCTCCCAATCATCCCAATGCACGGTTGGCCTGCCAGATTGATGTCACCCAGGATATTGCGATCGCACCCCTGCAACTTACATCATGACTTAAAACACCCATGACCTTTGATGATTTTTGGTATGTCATTGCCCACAGTAACCAGTTGAAGTCTCAGCAGGTTTTGAGCCGCACGGTGTTGGGCGAGTGGTTGGCTATATTTCGAGATCAAGACGGACAGCCCGTGGCATTGCGCGATCGCTGTATGCATCGCAACAGCCGTCTGTCTTGCGGTCAGGTTAGTAATGGCCAGATTCGGTGCCCCTATCATGGATGGGTCTACGATAACGCGGGTCAGGTGGTAGCAGTGCCTGCGGCAGGAAGCCAGACTAACCATCTGCCAACACATGCCGCCAAAGGCTATGCCACACGAGAGCAGGAGGGTTATATCTATGTCAATCTTTCACGGGAGGGAGCACAGCATGATTCTGGGGACAGCGCACTATTCCCAGAGCCGTTCCAGATGCCTCATTATAGAGAGCTTGGATGGCAGACGGTGCGGGTGATCAATCGGTTTCATAACACAGTCAGCAACTGTGCTGAAAACTTTATCGACATCCCTCATACGGCATTCGTGCATCCTGGAGTCTTTCGTACCTCGCGGCAGCAGCAGTTAGAAATGACCGTCGAACGCCGCAACGGATCAGTCTTTGTCGAATATTTCAATGAAACAACGAATCTGGGCTGGTATAGCCACTTTTTAAATCGGCACAAACGTCTTATTCGCCATACTGACAGCTTTCACATGCCCAATGTCACCAGCGTGCATTATGACATGGGGCCACAGCGTCAGCTGATGATCACCAGCCAGTCAGTTCCTGAAACCGAGACCTCAACACGGGTCTACACCGATGTGACATACAACTACGGCATCTGGAATAGGCTAGCGCGTCCGCTGATATGGTGGACAACACAACACATCATTCGGCAAGACGTCGAGATATTGGGTAGGCAGCAGGAGGTGATTAAAAAATACGGACAGCAGTTTTCAAACACGCCTGCCGACACCATTCATGTGTTTGTCGAGTCGATTCGTAGCTGCTTGGCAAACGGATCTGACCCGCGAGAGATGCCTGACAAGTCAGTGATTGTGACGTTTTGGGTATGATCTATGATGGTATGTCTTGTGTTTGTCCTACTTGTCAGTTGGACAGCTATCTATCATCAAGGGCAGACGGGGGGCGATCGCCCTGCCCTCAATCCTGGTCATTCATTTGGCACCTATCAGACGAAACCCTTAGCCGACTGGGTCTTAGATGGAGCAGGCTTGTGCGTGCAAGGCATTCTGATTCCAGTGTTGCAAATTACGCTGATGCATACCCTTTGGACATTCTTGCTGCCTGGGTTAGAAGGCAGTTGGTATCTGCCTGGGCTGCTTGGATTTCTGCTCAGTTTCGTGGGCGTTGATTATCTCTACTATTGGAACCACCGCCTGTTACATGAGCGATCGCTCTGGAGAATTCACTGTGTCCACCATACTGTCACCGAAATGGATGTGTTGGGCACCTCACGTAACACCCTCTGGAGCAGCGTGTTCATGGTCTATCTTTGGGTGCATGGGCTGATGATTTATCTGCTGGCCAATCCAGTGGGCTATGTAATGGGCGTCAGTATTTCATCGGCGCTAGACCTGTGGAGACACAGCCGCTTGAGCCCTGTAGCCGGAAGCTGGATCGAGCGAAGCTTATCCCCTTGGCTCATTTTACCTGTAGATCATGCCTGCCATCATCAGCGTGATGCTGCACCCGTCAATTTTGGAGCCAACCTCAAACTCTGGGATCAGCTACATCACACAGCGACTAAAGGCGATCGCCCTCTAAAACCCTTAGGAATTCCAATGCACATGAGCCTGATACAGAAGCTAATTGCCCCATTTGCAACCCAATCGAGACCCTAACCGATCCATTCCCCATCTCCCTCCCAGTCCATCACTCTTCTACCCATGACTGCCCTCAGTACCTTCCTCTCTCTCTTCCCCAGCCTCATTTTCCTGACCAGCACAATTGCATTTCTCTGGCTCTGCACAGCCCCGGGGTGGTTAAGTGCGATCGCCCTTGTATTCTCACTGTATGGTCTGCCTCTACTCGTTTATCGACTCCATCAATGGCGCTATCCGACAACAGAAGGCATCAGCTATTTGCAAAGTTCTGACTATTCTCCCTGGTGGGGCAGTCATCAGATTCAGGTGATTTACATTTCATTTCCAATGCTGGAGACAGTGCTGCGGCTCATCCCTGGAGCTTTTTCAGTTTGGTTGCGGCTGTGGGGATCAACCATTGGTCGTGGAGTCTACTGGACGCCTCATCTAGAAATTGCCGATCGCGGCTGGCTAGAGGTGGGCGATCGCGCCGTCATTGGTCATGCTGTAGGCATCTATGCCCACGCCATCAAACCTAAACGCGATAACCTTATGCTCTATGTCAAGCGAGTCAAAATTGGCAGTCGGGCGTTTGTCAGCGGAGGCTGTCGGCTTGCACCAGGAGTGACGATTGCCGAGGGGGCATTTATTCCCGTTGCGACAGACCTGTATCCCAATATCAGGTCTGATCCTCATCCAGACTTCTATCCCCATCAGGAGCCAACCCCATGCGCTGGCTAATTCAGATAGTTGCATGGGCATTAGCACCGACAGCGCGGCGGTTTCAGCGGGCATTGGCAAACCCTGAGGTGGCTCAGCGCCGTGTGCTAGCAAAAATTGGCGATCGCCTGCAGCGGAGTGACTATGGCCGCTCAATCGGCTTCCGTTCGCTGGATGATTGGGAGCGGGTGCCCATTGTGGATTATGACATCATCCAAGATTGGCTGAGCCCTCGCACAACCCACCATCCGTGGCTGATGCACTGGTTAACGCCTCACAGGGTGCAAATTGGCACCACACCAGAGCCAATCCTATTTTATGAGCAGACGTCGGGCAGTCGAGCCTCTGCAAAACACATTCCCTATACGCGATCGCTGCTGCACTCCTTCAACACAATGTTTTGTGTCTGGGCTCACGACCTGATTTGCCATGGCCCCAAATTTTCTACAGGAAAAATTTATTTTTCGATTTCACCCAAGCTGTCTGATCCAGCCGCCAATCAACCAAAAAAGGGGGGAAATCCCCCCGGTAAGGAGAAGACTGACGTTCAGGATGATTCTGACTATTTAGACGGGTGGTTGCGAGGCGTTATGCGGCTGTTTTGGGTGCAGCCTCGTGCTATCCATTGCCGACATGACGCAAAACCATTTGATGCCGAGCATTTCAAAGAACAGGTGTGTCTAGCATTGCTCCAAGAAGAACGGTTAGAAATCATTTCGATTTGGAGCCCGAGTTTTCTGACCCTGCACCTCGACTATATTCAAGCGCATCGACTGCGGTTGAGAGCAGAACTGCATGGGCGCATTTCTCAAGCACGGTTCCATTTGCTGGGAGCCTCGACCCTATTCTGGCCAAAAATCTGGCCTCATCTCAAGCTGATCTCCTGCTGGGACAGCGTCTCAGCCGCCGACTCGGCAAATCGACTCCGTGCGCTGTTCCCACAGACTTGGGTGCAGGGTAAGGGGCTACTCGCCACCGAAGCGCCGCTGACCGTGCCGCTGATTGCAGCTCAGGGTTGCGTCCCCTTGGTCGATCAGGTGCTGTTTGAGTTTGAAGATGCATTAGGGGCGATTCACTGGCTGCATGAGCTACAGCCGGGCCAAGACTATCAGGTGATTGTGTCTCAAACGGGTGGCCTTTATCGCTATCGTCTGGGCGATCGCATCCGTGTCACCCATCTCTATCAAAACACGCCCTGCTTAGAGTTTATGGGGCGCACGCAATCGACCAGCGATTTAGTCGGGGAAAAGCTGCATGAAGATTTTGTGGCTGATGTACTTAAGGCACTCCCCCTTGATCAGAGTGGATTCAAGAGCTTGATCCCCACGATGGTGCCCACACCTGGCTATCTCCTGCTGCTAGATCAATCCTCGATCAGCTCAGAGGCGATCGCCCAGCAGCTTGACTATGCCCTTTGCCAGTCATATCAATATCGTCATGCTCGCAAACTGGGTCAGCTGAACCCGGCTAAGGTGCTCATTTCTTCTCAAATTCCCGCAATTCTTGTTCGCTATCAGCTCCAATGTGGCAAAACATGGGGCGGTCTTAAACATCCTTTGCTGGCAACGCAACCGCTACCAACAGCTCTGCAAGCCGCCCTAGAGCAGGTCTGTCTCGACGAGCCTTTGGCCATCTGAAACAGTGTGGGCTGTAGTTAAGCGATCGCTTTACAGTAAAATTACTTTCTGTAATAACCTATTCAACTCAATTTCCGATCAATCGCATCCGATTGGTCTTGTCAGAGATTGTGGGGTAGGTAGCACAACTAAACTGAATTTGATTAAGAATTGATGATCAAATCCATTCCATCTGAATTCAATCGATCAAGTTCGTTCAATTGTGTTGAGAACATAGGAGAATAGGAGATAAGTCGGAGTCGAGCATAGATACAAATGCATTTGTCTAGGTGGTTAGTATTAAATTTGTTCAGCTTTGTGTTAGCACAATTCAATCAAGTGAGTTCTGCTTGATGTATTCTTGTGTGCCAATCGGGCATGTCTATCAAATTAATAGCAACCCCTAATTAAGAGCCCTGATCGTAAGCCCATGTGATGGATTCTAGTCTGATTTGATTGACAACAATTTCTATCAGTCATCTAATCAGTCATCTGAAATGCCAACGCCTACCCTGCGGGAAACAATCTCTGCCTCTCTAGAGGTGAGTAAGGGGGCAAGGCATTGAGCCGATGTGATTCAACTACTCTTGCTCCTCCGGGCGATCGCTCCTCCGGCTGCTAAGTATCCTCTAATTTAGTTCTGTTTGTTCAAGTCTGCCTGGGTTGAGTTGCCCGTGTTTAGATCACCAAGCCTAGCGTGCCAAACCCTGATTCAGCACTCCTTTGTTCGTATTCAACGTATCGCCTATTATGCCTAAGGTTCTTGTTTCCGATCCAATCGATCAAGCCGGACTTGATATTCTCTCTCAAGTGGCTCAAGTTGACATTAAAACTAACCTGCCCGAAGCCGAACTGGTGCAGATGATTCCTGAGTATGATGCCCTCATGATTCGCTCAGGCACTCAGGTGACTCGGGCCGTTATTGAAGCTGGAACACAGCTCAAAATTATTGGTCGAGCCGGGGTCGGTGTTGATAATGTCGATGTTCCGACCGCAACGCGTCACGGCATTTTGGTAGTTAATTCGCCCGAAGGCAACACGGTTGCTGCCGCAGAACATGCGATCGCCATGATGTTGGCCATCTCTCGACACATTCCAGATGCAAATCAGTCGGTCAAAGACGGCAAGTGGGATCGCAAAAGTTTCACCGGGGTCGAAGTATATAAGAAGACCTTGGGCGTCATGGGGCTAGGAAAAATTGGCTCCCACGTCGCTACAATCGCCAGAGCTATGGGGATGCGTCTCTTGGCCTATGATCCGTTTTTGTCAACGGAGCGAGCTGAACAGCTCGGTTGCCAACTTGTGGAGCTAGAAATGCTCCTGCAAGAATCGGATTACATCACGCTACATCTTCCTAAAACGCCTGAAACTCTGCACATGATCAATGCTGAGGCGTTTGAGATGATGAAGCCGACCGCCCGCATCATCAACTGTGCCCGAGGGGGCATTATCGACGAAGCCGCTCTAGCTGACGCCCTAAAACATGGAAAAATTGCGGGTGCCGCTCTAGATGTCTATGAGCAAGAACCCCTAGGTGACTCCCCCTTGACGCAGCTTGGCAAAGAGGCTGTGCTGACCCCTCACCTCGGCGCATCGACCGCAGAGGCTCAGGTGAATGTGGCGATCGACGTGGCCGAACAGATCCGAGATGTGCTCTTGGGGCTCCCAGCTCGTTCGGCGGTCAACATTCCAGGCTTGCGCCCCGATGTGTTAGAGAAAATGCGCCCCTACCTGCAACTCGCCGAAACCTTGGGCAATCTGGTCAGCCAGCTGACTGGAGGACGCGTCGAATCCCTCAACATTCGGCTGCAAGGAGAGCTTGCCACCAACGACAGTCAGCCTGTTGTCGTGGCGGCTCTCAAGGGGCTGTTGTCTCATGCGCTGCAAGAGCGGGTGAATTATGTCAACGCCAGCATCGAGGCGAAAGAGCGTGGCATCCATGTTATTGAGACTCGCGATGCCAATGTCAGAGACTATACGGGGTCGCTCCGACTCTCAGCCCAAGGCTCTCTCGGGAGTCATTCGGTGACAGGCGCACTATTGGGTGACCATGAAATCCGCATTACGAACGTTGACGATTTCCCGATCAATGTTCCTCCTAGCCCATATATGCTGTTTACGCTCCATCGCGACATGCCTGGCATCATTGGCAAGATTGGTTCATTTCTTGGCAGCTTCAACGTCAATATCGCCAGTATGCAAGTCGGGCGCAAAATTGTGCGCGGAGATGCGGTGATGGTGCTTAGTCTTGACGATCCTCTACCAGATGGCATCCTGGCCGAGATCATTAAAGTGCCGGGCATTCGAGATGCCTATACTGTTGCGCTTTAGCCCTGATTTAGCTTTGTCAGATTTGGGGGCAAGAATTCTAATGATCTAAAAATTTGACAGTCTATCATTTTTGATAGGCTTAAATTGCTGTTGTTGGGAGACGCGCACGATCTTGGCGAATAGCTGGTGGGAAATTCAGGTGCTTAGCGATCCCATTGCTGAAGAGTTGGTCTTTTGGAGACTCGATGAGTTTGGCTGTCGTGGCAGCTCTAGCGAGATTAAAGGCAGTTTTCGGCTGATTCGAGCGTATTTGCCGCAGATGCAGGTGCATTTACTCGATCTGGCGGCTCTGTCTCTCTTGATTCGTCAAGATGCGCTCTGTGCTGATGTTCCTCCTTCAGCCATGCAGTGGCAACTAATTGATGAAGAAGACTGGTCTAGCAGTTGGAAAACCTATTGGCACCCGCAAGCTGTAGGCGATCGCTTCTTAATCAACCCAGCTTGGCTACCAATTCCAGATGAGAGCGATCGCCTCGTATTGCGACTTGACCCTGGCACCGCCTTTGGGACAGGGAGTCACGCCACTACACAACTGTGCCTTGAATCTCTGGAAATGCGATTTGACCCATCGGTAAATACAGGCGACCTAGTTTTAGCTGACATTGGCTGTGGCTCAGGCATTCTATCCATTGGTGCTGTTTTACTGGGTGCCAAAATGGTCTACGCCGTTGATGTTGACCCCATGGCGATCCGCGCCACCCGCAGCAACCGAGACCTCAATCGCATCAACCCCCAACAAATCAACATGCGGAAAGGCAGCATCGAACATCTGATGGAGGTTTTACCCCAACCGGTTGATGGCATTGTTTGCAACATCCTGGCAGAGGTCATTATTGACCTGATCCCCAAAATGGGCGAAATTGCCAAACCGACCACATGGGGCATCTTGAGTGGCATCTTACTGGAACAAGCCAAGCCTGTGGCTGATACATTAGAACAATATGGCTGGATCGTGGCAACGCTTTGGCGCAGACAAGAATGGTGCTGCATGAATATTCGGCGGAGCTAGCGCTACTTGGGCTATTGGCTCTGTTTGTTGCTCTAAATATAGAGTGAATGATACAGATGAATCTAGATAACCTCTATATTTAGTGTCATCATAGAAGCCTGACTGCATCGTTTGGATCATGAAACGGGCAGATAGTCGGCTTTATTGGTGAGTGTGTATGGCTTACTCCATTTCTGCGGCGAAGTTACAAACCTACTACCGCTGCCCTAGAGCTTATTATTTTCGGTATGAGCGTAAAATTCAGGGCGCGTCCTTTTTTAACTCTGCAGCACTAGGAACATCACTACACCAAGCCCTCGCCCGCGTTTATGCAGACTGGCACTATCAAGAGGCGGTGCCATCATTGCAGTGGATTGAATCATGCTGGAACTATCAGCTCAGCAACCTCACCTCAAGTCAGATGACCGAAGGGCGCAACATTTTGCGCCATTATTACTACAGCTTTATCGCGAATCAAGCCGCACTCCGCCGTCCACTGGCAGTTGAAGGTCGCATCCAAGGGCTGTTGCAAGTTCAAAATCTGGAGTTTATCCTGTCGGGTCGCTACGATCGCCTGGATTATCTCGACGATGGCCTCGAACTGATTGACTACAAGTCAACTAAAGAAGTTGAACCTCCTGATCCCGACGAGGTTGACTTGCAAATTGGCCTCTATTATCTGGCGCTAGAGCAGAGATATCGCAAGCATTTGAGGCGCATGAGCCTGATTTATCTGCGGACGGGTGACAAGGTCAGCTTTGAGGCAACCCCTGACCACCGCCGCTATGTTGAGTCTGTGATTAGTGAGCTAGCGCTGCAGCTGAGACGAGATCAAAGTTGGCAGCCATTTCCAGGGACACAGTGCGATCGCTGCGCCTATGCGCGCTATTGTCCGGCAATGCAGTCTGAACCAGAACCCCTGCCCCAAGAGGCCAAGCCTGAACCTCAGCTGCAGTTGGCCCTAAGCTTGTAGACCGAGCTAAGATCTTACGGGCTAAGATCTTAAAGG
>CAZCXK010000091.1:0-22813 GCA_964502605.1 uncultured bacterium | reverse complement strand
CCCAACACCATCGCATTGACATCGGCAGTTGAGACTCCAAGCTCCATGGCAATAAACGTCTGAAACCGAGATGCATCAAGGACTCCTGCCATTCCCATTACCCGCTTGGAGGGCAAGCCGCCGACCTGCCAAGCTACGTAGGTCATCACATCAAGCGGATTAGTCACCATAATGAAAATGGCATTAGGAGACTGGGCGATCGCCTGTTGAGTTGTATCAGCAACAATCTTGGCGTTGGTCTTCATTAAGTCATCGCGGGTCATTCCGGGCTTGCGAGGCAAACCAGCTGTGATGACAACAATGTCAGACTGCGCCGTATCTGCATAATCAACCGTTCCAATAATCTGGCGATCGTGGCCTTCTAATCCGCGTGCCTCCATCAAGTCAAGGGCAACCCCTTGAGGACGGCCTCCAACAATATCAAGGAGGACAACATCTGCCAAATCGCTCTCGGCAACGCGCTGAGCCAGAGTGCTACCCACATTTCCAGACCCCACAATAGAAACTTTAGGAGAATGGCGGGGAAACGAACCGTGTGAAACTTCCATACATCAATCTCGTTGTGACAGACTGTCCACGAGAATACTATTCAAATGCTTCGAGCTGATCTGCCCGTAACCAAATGGCAGGAGTAGGCACATAGCCAAACTTCACCAGCATATAGTCACCTCGTGTATCAAGAATCTCACCCTTCGTTTCAAATAGATAGGAGGGAAAACGAGCATCACTGGCTTCAGCTTCCACACTCTTCTCCAGCTTTTCACGGACAACGCGAACAATGTCCCCTTTCTTAACAGCCATAGCGCTTCTCCCACTTCTATTTAAGCATTTCCTTAAAATTCTAACCGTTTACGGCTTTGACACAGTGAACTTAGAAATTTCCCTGTAATTGGACATGAAAGAGCTTTGGTATTTCCGTTTACGAAGGGTGGTGTTGGCGTCGCCTAGCCCGCATGAAAGACTTAACCCGCTTTTAGAATGTAGTCGTTTGCCTTTTTGAGAGCCAAATCTCGACGTTATTTAATCCTCGATTTAGCACTGAATTTAATCCTCGATTTAGCACTGACATTCAGGGCAGAAAAACGCAGATCGCCCTGCTAACTTAATTCGCTGGATAGGGGTTTGACATCTACGACAGGGCTTTGCCTCGCGTCCATATACCCACGCTACATTGCCATAACTGCCATTAATTCCACGCACATCGCGAAAGCTGCTGAACGAAGTTCCCCCCGCAACAATGCTATCTTGCAATACGCGAATAATATTTTCATGCAATTGACCAATATCACGCCCTGTTAACGCCGCACATTGTCTAATCGGTAAAATCTGACTCAGAAAAAGCGCTTCATCCGCATAAATGTTGCCGATACCAGCGATGATTGCCTGATCTAATAATGCGTTTTTAATCGGGCGGTGTCTGCCAATAAACTGTTTTGTTAAATATGCGAGCGAAAAGTTATCGGATAGAGGTTCAGGCCCTAAGCGTGCTAACCCCAAAATCACAGAACCTGGACAGATATCTGGCGGAATCCACCACATCTGACCAAAGGTTCGTTGATCAACAAAGCGCAACTCTCGATGATTGGCAAAAAATAGTCGCACTCGACAGTGGGGGTGTAGAGCTGTATCCTGGGATACCCATAAGAGCTGACCAGTCATCCTCAAATGCACACCAAGCCATCCTGCTGGGCATTTTGGCTCTGTCTGAGCTGGAGCAACGAGTTCAGCTAGTAAGTACTTCCCACGACGATGCCATTCGGCAATCATCGTTCCTTTGAGCCCCGATAAAAAATCTTCAACCAAAAAAGGATGGGCAATGGTGCGATTAAGCAGAACATCCCCATCCTCAATAACTTGAGACAGAGTCACATGATTAAGACCCTGCCGAACCGTTTCAACTTCAGGCAGTTCAGGCAATATCTACCTTTATCTATTTCAAAAAATCCTAACCCTTCTTACCTTTAACGGATGGAACTGCCAACTCCTCTAGCTCATCAGGAGCAAAGTTGTTGGTGTTAACTCCACCAGTGGAACCGCTAAATCCAGTGTAGTTAACCTTATCAAAACGGACAATCACAGAATATTTGATACCGCTTTGATCTACAGATGCAACTGTTCCGACATCCTTATACCAGTACGATTCTTTACGGAGAATCCGAACCTTAGATCCGCGTTGAACCATGAGAATTTTCCTTTCAAGATATTAATTAGTCCAATCCTCTCCTCTAGAATTAGCTCTTAGGCTAATGGCTAGCCAAACGCCAACAACTTCTAAAGAGAGGCTCAGGTCATATCGTGATCGTTTCGCGATCGCTTTCCAGCGTACTACTCTCAACGGGGGATCAGATCGCTCAAAGCCTTAAGTTTTATTTCAACATGCTGGCTTGGGGTACAAAATTTCAACAATCTCTTCCTACAGAGAAGAGGAACCCGCCCCATCAGTTGAGGTTGTTTCCGCGACAACAGTAGCCCCAATCTGACGAGTCACCTCAATTCCGTTCTCTTCTAAAATCACGATAGGTTCTCGTCCAGGAACAACCTCGATTCGTCTCACCAGAACCCGCCCATTTGAGAGGCTTTGTCCTGCTCTGACATAGCGGCTATTGGGTTCATTAGGCGCATTCAAAATAGCATACGGAACACTTCCGATCTGGACAACGCCGCTCACCTCAACTGCACGAGCAAGGTTTGGCTGTGGAGGTGGAGGTGGGGCAGGTGTGCGATCGCGAGGCACTAGTTCAGGAATTGGGGCTAGTGCTCCTGGAGTGCCACTAGGTTGAGAGCCGGTAGCACCGGGTTCCCCTGGCCGCTGTTGTGGTTGTGTTTCCACAGGGATCTCAACCGTCGGATTCGTTGGCAGGAGCGCAAAGGGATCTGAGCGATCGCGCCTGACCTCAGCAGCGCGCTCATTTGGATTGGTGGAAGCAATGAGATCCGGAGGGACGTTACCAACGGGTTGAGCTTCATCTTCGACGATGGGCTCGGCAAACGGTTGACTGGGAACTACCGGTTGCTCGTCAACACTTGGATCGCCAGGTTGAGGCGTTTCTTGAACAGCAGACTGGTTACCACCAGGTAAAAACCGAGAGAACACGCCGCATCCACCCAACCCAATCGTTAGTACAGCTAGACATGCAAGGAACGAAACTTGGCGCATCTCATATCCCCCTTTGACTTTATGCGACAGACCTTAACGTGACAGATTTTACGTAACAGTTTGTTTTGTATTGAGTAGCTGACTGTGTGTTGAGTATGGCACACATGCATTAACAACGATAACTCACAACCTAAAACAACTCTGCTGCAGAAGGATCTTAAGTTCAGACTCTAGAGCACCTCTTGCGATAGCGGAAACAATTCAGACAGAATTTCTAAGCCACTATGCCTCATAAAATAAGACTTGAGCTGGATCATCAACGGTTACTTCTGCAGTTGGCACAAGAATAACAGCTGACCAAGCTTTATCCTAGGGAAGTGAGAATTCTCGAGTGAAAATTTGATTTTGATCATCAACTGTGCCAGAAATCGTCTCAGTATTTCCCTGAACAAGTAACGTAATCTCAAATGAAATTGGCGCAGTTGACGATGCACATCGAGTAAATAAATTAACCTCGATTGTGTAAGCTCCTTGGGGAGCTTCAGATGGAGGCCAGAAGATATTCTCAATAGGGGCTTGGCTACCATCGCTGAAGCACCCAGCGTTTGCATCTACATCTAGCTGCCCTCCTGATGCCACAGCTGGGCTATAGTAGGCCACAATATTGCCGCTGGGATCAGTCACGGCTAAATCTAGATCGTCAACCGTAGCCCAGCGCAACGTCACCTGAATATCGCCTGTGCCCAACTCCGGGGTGTCGCTAGTGCTGACAATTTGAGCAGGTTGTGGGCATATTTCAGATAGATCGATGACTTGACCAAAATCATCGACCATAAAGCAGCCTTGATACTCTTGAGCGATCGCAGGTAAGGGGCGATCGCCAACAGCGGGGATCAAGATAGCAGAGAAAATAAAAGCTGTTTGCCAGAATTTCATCATAGCCTTTTACCTAAGACCAAACTTTTAATATGAAGTCACCTATTAGCATTCCCTAATTTACGGCACTTGCTAGCAGGTGACCAATTATTTCTCAGGAAGTTAATTTTTTTTGAGGAAAATCTCTGCGTAGCTTCATAATTTGGTTGCTTATCGTCCTGCTGAGCGCAACCTCAGTAAAATTTAGAGTTAAATAGTGATACCTAGTAACGATAAAACTTTCTGCCGTTTTGAGGATCCTAATTTAATGTAGGCCAGCCACCTAAAATATATCGACAATTTGGATGAGCTTGTTTATGATTAGCAAATATCATTTTTGACAGCACAAATCTCGTTAATTTCATTCCACAGTTGAGTGTCTCGACTTAATATTAAATTATTTTGAACGCATGTATTGAATATCCTCCCCTGAGAGGGTCTGCGGTCATCTTTTATGTTTTCAGTGAGGAGTCTACACATGAGTCTGGCGAAACAGTTGTACGGTAGCATCTCAGGTCTAGGGGCGATCGCTCTAGCTGGTTCTGCCTTCGCAATAGGGATCACCCTGTTTACTCCGAGGCCAGCATTGGCTCAAGCAGCATATGGCAGTTATGTAGGGGTTGGAGCATCATTCGGGTTGACCGATGGCTCAGGTAGTAATGAGGGGCAAGATACTGCAGCTGTTATTTCTGCACGCTATCGATTCTTGAGGTTACCGATTTCAGTGCGAGCCCAAGCCCTAGTATTTACTGACACTAATGCGTTCGTGCCCACTGTTTCTTATGACATTCCAATTACCTGGCAAGCCGACGCCTACCTTGGTGCAGGGGTCGCCTTTCAAAATGGTGGAAGTGACGATGATGCATCGCCGATCGGCAATCAAACGTCATTCGTACTGCAGCCCGGTATTGATTACGCCCTACCGAATAGTAGATTAGTTGTCTTTGGCAATGCCATTATTGCGTTTGATGCCTACGACCAAGGGAGCGGAGCTGCGGCTTCGCTACAAACTGGTGTGGGATATCGCTTTTAACCCTCTTCTCGGTTGTTATCTACTGTGGTACTGAGTTATAGAAGGATTCGGCCTTAGCTGCTGCTAAAGTTATCAGAGATCAGCGCTGTCGATGCACTAATGTTGCGCTTGATTGATCTGTTGGCATGACGATGACGGTATTAATATTGACATGAGGGGGACGGGTAGCACAGAAAAAAACTACCTCTGCAATGTCGTCACTAGTCAACGGTGTCACATCTTGGTAAACAGATTGAGCACGAACAGCATCACCTCGGAAGCGAACCTGACTGAACTCCGTCTCAACAAGTCCCGGATCAATCGAGCTCACACGAATCGGGGTTCCGAGCAGATCTAGCTTGAGTCCTTCTGATAGAGCTCGAACCGCCGCCTTGGTGGCGCAATACACGTTACCATTGGGGTAAGTTTGATGACCTGCAATCGAGCCAATATTGATGACATGACCTTTGCCTCGGCTGATCATGCTTGGAACAACGAGTCGAGTCATGTAGAGTAGCCCTTTGATGTTGGTATCTATCATCTCGTCCCAGTCTTGGAAATTGCCTTCCTGAAGCTTATCTAGCCCTCGACTGAGGCCAGCGTTATTGATCAAGATATCAATGTTGCGCCAGTCACTGGGCAAGGCGTCCAGAGCTGCTTCTACTTGAGGGCGATCGCGCACATCCAGTCGTAAAGATTGGGGAGTATTGCCATATTCCTGCTTTAAATCAAGGACAAGAGCATCTAATCGTTCTGACCGTCGAGCAGCTATGATTAACCGTGCTCCCGTCTGGGCAAAAATTTTGGCACAGGCCTCACCAATGCCACTACTTGCCCCCGTAATTAATACAGTTTGGTCTTGAAGTGAAAGCATTCCGTTACCCGTTCATTTGTGTTGCATATTGACTTTCCACTGACGTCTAGTGGTTAGCAGAGCGCCGTTCTGAAACATTGAGCCGATGAGTAGAAAGTACTATGCCATCTTTGCGAATAATTACGGTTGAAATCCAGCGATTTTCTGGAATTGCAGGAGCTTGACCCACTTTGAAGAGACCGCCAGCTGACAAAACCTCAAAATTAATGGGACTATTGTTCACATACCCGGTGGGGCTAATAGGTTCTTCAACTGCTGCGCCAATTAAAACATCATTGCCTAAAGGCTCGAGAACGATGGCGTCGAGGTGAAATTCTTGACCAATGCCAACCTGCTCAGGTAGGTTAATTTCTATCGTTGGCGGTCTTTCTCCAGAAGTAAGTTGACTTGTTTCTGTCATCATCGTTTGCTCCACAATTTCTTGCCCTTCAAATCGCTGGCGAGATTCAATCTGTGCAATTAAATTGAAAGTTCGATTGCCAACCCGCTGCCGTCCCGTAATAGTCGTAATTGTTTGGGCGAGAATCCCGTCTCTATCTTCGTCCCAATCTATGAGCTGTGTTTCATAACTCAGGTTGTCAAAGCGTTCCCAAAAGAACTTCAGAGACTCTTCTAGTGCCTCATATGTGAGCCCATCTGAGTTAACAAAGTCACGATCATAAAATTCTAAAACTTGTTCCAAATTTTCTTGACTGGCCGCAGCATCAATTAACGCCAGGATTTCTACTAATTCTGGTGGGGCAGCGATATCAACCTCTTCAACTTGAGCATGAGCGCTGCTTGGCCAAGTAAGTACCAACCCCACCATGAATGATGATAACGACTGCCAAAACCAACGGGATTTGCTGCCTAAGAGGTTACATATCGGGACTTGGAGTTGGGCAAATGAATTCAATGGTGCTTGTGTCAAAGGATTTAGAACAGTGATCATGAGATGATAGAGTAATTAACTGATATGGAATAACTAGTTTGATAGCAATAGTGAATGCTTGCCCATCTCCTACGGTCGTTAGACTATCGCTTACAACAATTGCGTATAAGTGTTTGGTCATTCAGCTATGTACTAGCAGGTCAGTTTAGCCGTCATATTGTACGAGTGTCTGCCGGATGAAAGCAGAGTGACTCTAGGTTAACTCGAACTCGCGGATAGTTGAGTAAGATGACTCACAACAATCTCGTTATATCTAAGTTGGTTGAGCATTTTGGGGAGAGACTGAGTCTTGGCTAATGCACCAAAAAAGCTGTTAATTGCAGCCAGCGGAACAGGCGGACATCTATTTCCAGCGATCGCGACGGCTGAGCAGCTACCGGATTACATCATTGAGTGGTTAGGCGTTTCTAACCGCTTAGAGGCTCGGCTCGTCCCTAAGCACTATCCCTTGCACATTGTTAATCTGGACGGGTTTCAGCAATCGTTTGGGTTAAGAACGCTTCGCATTTTAAGTCAGTTTTTTGGATCAACTCTACAGGTTCGTAGACTACTTAAAGAGGGGCAGTTCGACGGTATCTTCACCACTGGCGGATATATTGCTGCTCCTGCTATTGTTGCTGCCCGCTCATTGGGATTGCCCACAATTTTGCACGAGTCGAATGCACTTCCTGGTAAGGTTACTCGTTGGTTGAGCCCTTGGTGTACGTGCGTTGCTCTGGGATTTGAGGCTGCCACTCCCTTCTTACCTAAAGCGAAAACAATTTGCGTTGGAACTCCTGTGCGATCGCAATTCCGCACAAGCCCAGCATTACTAGAACCATTGCCTGACTTGTCTATCCCGAGTGATAAGCCTCTTATTGTTGTGATTGGAGGCAGTCAAGGAGCTGTTGCCGTGAATAAGCTAGTTCGTCAGTGTGCTCCTGACTGGCTGAAGTCCAGCATTTGGATCGTTCATTTAACGGGCGACAATGACCCGGATGCAAACAGCCTGATACATCCTCACTATTTTTCCCTGCCGTTTTATAACAATATGGCAGTCTTACTCCAACGAGCTAACCTCGTTATCAGTCGGGCAGGGGCAGGAACTCTAACAGAGCTGGCCGCTACTCAGACCCCATCGATTCTGATTCCCTATCCCTACGCTGCTGACGATCATCAATCTTACAATGCTGCTATTTTTGCGGCAGCTGGAGCGGCTCAAGTATGCCGACAGTCAGACTTGACGTCTGATATCTTCGTGGATAAGGTGCTGAAGATCATTCAATACCCCGAACGGTTACAGCCTATGGCAAACGCTGCTGGGCAACTGGCGATCGCTGACAGTGCCGAACAACTCGCTACCCTCATTCATCAACAACTCCAGCCCTAGCCAACATTAGATGCTCAACTATGCCATGGCTAAGGTCGCAAATGATTTATAAGAATCTGGATCATCTTGAGTCCTGGCTAAAAGGTCATCGCTTGCCATGATCCTTCAAAAATTATTTCTACAAGATTCTCATACACAGCCTTGAATCGTTAGGTTCGGATGTCTGCCACCTCAGACCGCTCTGATGAGAAGTTTAGTTCTCCATTGGTGCCAGCAAAGCAGAGGAAGCGACAAAAACTCTGCACCACCCATATGCGAGACATGCAAGTGCCTTGTCTGCCCATCTGACGTCGCTCTCCTCGGATGCACAGCTAAGAGCCACAGCGGTAAAACACTCTTCCAAGACATCTTGCTAACTTTATATATTGTGTAACCTAGCATACTATTTTGAGCTATTGTGACAAGGCTCAACCAAACGTAAATCCTGGTTATAAAACTACAATTCAGTCGCAGGCTTCATTCTCATCTAGCCGGGTCGCGCCCAGTAGGGTTTGAATAATCACGCATCGCTTGGTGATTGAGCCCGAAGGCACAGAAACTGTAATCTTGATGGGAAGGTCTGCGGGAATGGTAGCCACGGGCGTACCATCTGCAAGAAATATCAGCTGATCAAGAGAGACTCCATTCTCGTCGCGGACAGTCAGGGCGATCGCCCCTTCTCCTAAATTGGCCTCCCCCAGCGTGGAGCGAATTCCGTTGCGGCTAATCTCAGGTTGCCCTGACCCAGACTCACCCGCGCCAATAAATGCTAGGGTCTTCGATTGTCGTGTGCGTTGAGCCTCAGCCTGAGCCAGTCGAACCTCTTGCAAAATTTGGTCACGCGCCGCGTTGGCACGGCGCTGATTACTAAATGATAGCCATCCAGGAGCCGCAATCGCAGATAAGACTGCGACAATCGCGACAACAGCCAGCAGCTCAATTAACGTAAACCCTGAATGGGCATAACAGAGGGAAGATCGATACTTCATGGTCAAACACTGGATAAATGGTGCAGTCAGCAGGCAAAAAGACGACGGTATCTAGACAACCTCTGGACGACATCTGAATGTGTCAATGCGCTTTTAGATTTGTGGAGATTTGCTCAGCACCGGGCGGCTTAACACACGAGTTTCTAGAGTGGGCATAAAGGCTGTTACCGCATTCCGTTGAACGCCGGGTCTACCAGCAGCATTTCCTCGCACATAGAGAATAACTTCCCGATTGCGAGTGGCATCGTTGTCAGCACTGACGCAGGCATAAAACCCTGGGGCAGCTGCCATAGAGCCCGAGAAACTAGTGGCATCAAACGTAGGGACATAATCGCCAAACTCTAGCGTAGGACCACCATAATTAGGGCAAAGTGCTGTTGTGTTGAGTGCGCTTGCAACTGCGCCTGCTCCATCGTCAACAAAATCAACTAAGGCCGCTGGATTTCCTCCGGTTACGGTTGGTCGTTGTCCTCCTTGACGATCGGATGGGGCAGCCCCCGCTGTTGCGCCAGATGCTTGCGAGTCTCGATAAAACGGCCAACTCTTGAAGTTGTTTTGAAAGGCTGCTGGATTGACATATCCCTGGTTTCGGGTGCCTCCGCTATTAAATTCAGACAAGACGTATCGCGTAATCCGGGCTCGGCCATCCCACGTCCCGCCGGCATTGGCAGTGTTGATGGAATAAACCACCAAGGCGTAGGAACTGGCCGCAGCACACGGAGTAGCTGGAAGTGCCGTGTTATTGGTGCAGGCTTGGCGCACTGCACTGGGCAGCTGTTGTTGTTTCCAAAACGCGACGATCGGATAGCTGTTATTGGTCGGTGTAATGGATGCTGGCAGGTGGTTGTATAGTCCTGGGCAAAATGAGGGCTGCGTATCAGGAGCATTCAGATTTCCTTCACCTGCGCTGTTAAGGCAGTTTCCTTCATAAACATAGATCGCCTCCCGCAACTCAGCGCCAATGTAGTCCATTGCCATCTGCATTTCTTGCTGCGTGGTTGTCCGGGCTGATTCTCGTTGATCAGCGGTCATCAGTTCGATGACGAGATACATCAAGCCGGAAATGATGCCTCCGGCAATCATCATGACGACCAGCAATTCAGTTAGGGTAAACCCCTGGTTTCTAGAGCGAGGCGATCGCCCTAGGCGTGTTAATCGGAAAAATGTCAAAGATTTCATGGGCATTGCCTTCTCACGGATTTCAACAAGACAGCTTCAATGGGCACAGTTCGGCTAGAACTGTTCAAACAGATATAGGGTCAGGAAAAAATTACTGGGGCTGATCGTTACTAGGATCAACAGTTACTGGGGCTGACAGTTATTCAAGTCTTGGTAGCAAAATAAAGAGTTATCACTCTCACTCCAGGTGATTTGTGTTGTTAGCACTGCTAGAGGACGGCTGCGCTGATTGCCTTCACCAGACGTAAATTGCAAGCTGGCAGGTTCTGTCTCCAGGTTGCCCATATTATTGGCCGCAATCTCGGAATATACACGCACCAATAAATCAAATTCGCCGGGTCTACGACGACCTCCTGCTGCTGACTCCCGAGTCGAGGTTCGCCCTTGCGTGCGTGCGACCTGCATCAGAAAATCAGTTTGACAATCCCCGTCAACATCAATCTGCAGCACCTGATTGATCGGCAGTTGAGTCCCTTGGTAACGATTTGGGCAACTTGAATTAACTGTTTTCAGGGGAACGACGAGGGCAGACGGTGCTGGCAAGTTAGTGACTACTCCAACAAGAGGTAAATTACCTGGGGTATGTTCTCCACGCTCGACCAACATTCTGACTCGATCCACCTCACCTTGAGCGATTTGTAATGCCTGCTCAGCACGCTGATTCTGAATGCGAGTTGCCGCTGCCAATAAAAGCGGTGGCCCAATCATGGCTCCTGTGATGCCGATGACGGCGATCGCCACAATACACTCCAATAAGGTAAGTCCTGATTCGGATAACCGTCGAGAGGGTACTTGCTGAGAAGACTGCACCTGAGACGATTGCAGAATATCAAAGGCTTGAAGAATCTGGATATTCAAGCGCCGTCGAAGTAACGGATGGAGGAGAGAGAGAGATACTTTCATAGTGGAAGTCGTTGAAGACCAAGTGGTTTATCTGAGGCTCACATAAACGATTAATCTGTCGTCATGCAAGATTTTGCTTACCTAGATGACTTAGTCTTAACAAGCCGAGGCTTCATATACCAATGTAGAAATTACGACTTTAATCAACCAGATGTCTCAGTAAGTTCCGCAAATATCAAAAAACTGATGCATCAAAACCTGCATCGGCTACTTAAGTAGTTCTAGAACTGCTGCCAGTTAAACGTTTGAGTCCTAGGCGGAACCAGGATAAAACATTAAGTCTTGTAACAGCACTCCGTGTTTTCAACCACGCTGCGGCAATGGCACATGTGTTGGATCCGCAGTTCGGCTGAGTTGGAGCATCTGCCCAGTTAGGCTGAAGGCTCGCACGTCTGTAATGCGAACATTGACCAAATAGCCTTTGAGGGTTGAACTATCGCCTTCAAAAAAAGTGAGGCGGTTCCCGCGCGTTCGTCCCATAACCTGATCCGCATTTTTAGGATTCTGATCTTCAACCAAAACTTCTTCAATGCGGCCTTGGTAACGTTGCGATCGCTCCGCTGCCTTAATTGATACCAGATGGTTTAGGCGTTGAAGGCGATCCTGTTTAACCTCATCCGATATCTGATTTGCCCAATCAGCCGCAGGCGTTCCTGGACGCGGAGAATATGCCGCCGTGTTGAGCTGGTCGAAACCAATATCCTCAACCAGCTTTAAGGTGTTTTCAAACTGGCTTTCTGTCTCACCCGGAAAGCCTACAATGGCATCTGCACTTATCGATGCGTCTGGCATGTAGGTTCGAATCAAACCAATGATGCGGCGATATTTTTCATGGGTATATCCTCGTGCCATTGCCTTCAGCAAATCGTTATCGCCTGACTGAAACGGAATGTGGAAGTGCTCACAAACCTTAGGCAACTCCGCACAGGCGCGAATTAGCCGTTCAGTGAAATAACGAGGATGGCTGGTCGCAAACCGAAAGCGCTCAATTCCAGGAATATCGTGAACGTGATAAAGCAAATCGGTCAGTGTATGCTGATGACGGCCTGCAGCAGTAGTGCCAGGCAAATCTCGACCATAGGCATCAATATTTTGACCCAATAGGGTGACTTCTTTATATCCTTGTTGGCTCAATTGATGGATGTCTGCCCAAATCGCATCTGGCGATCGAGATTGCTCAGCACCTCGCACATTGGGAACGACACAGTAAGTGCAGCGCTCATTACACCCGTAGATGACGTTAACCCATGCGGTCACAGTGCTGTCACGACGTGGCTTTGTAATGTCTTCAATAATATGAATTGGCTCAGTTGCAACTACCTGATTGCCATCGAAAACCTGCTCTAATAACTCTTGTAGTCGGTTGGCATGCTGAGGCCCCATGACCAAATCTAACTCAGGGACACGGCTCAGTAGCATTTCTCCTTCTTGCTGAGCCACACAGCCTGCCACAATCAGAGTCAAATTCGGTTGCTCATGTTTACGTTTAGCCTGACGACCTAAGTACGAATAGACCTTCTGCTCAGCATTGTCACGAATCGTACAGGTGTTGTAGAGAATCAAATCGGCAGCATCTGGGGTTTCAGCCCACTGGAATCCCATGTTTTCGAGAATGCCGGCCATCCGTTCTGAATCGGCCTTATTCATTTGGCAGCCGAAGGTTGTGATGTGATACCGACGATCAGAATATTGCATGAGTTTAGAAGCGGCTCAGGTAATTTGCACAGCGCAGAGAAATTATTCGAAGTCGATAATGTGTCGACTTTTGGCAGAAGGTGCGTTCAGATTTAGACTCTTCATCAATCATTATAAATTTCAATTGCTCATCCATGGAAGCCGCATCGGCTCGTCCAATTCAGACAAATTTATGATGCCTGCTTAGTTTGGGGCGATCGCCACCTGAAACTTGAGAACCTTGCTGGAGCATCTAGATATCAAACCTTTAAATATGAAACCTTCGCTAAGCTTGACGTTGAATGATAATCTGTAAGATGGAATTTTGGTTTACGATTTTCTCCAAGTCCCGTCGAACGCAGATCACACGATAGGCTCAAGCATGGTCACCACAGTAGAAAAGACAAACGTAGGCTACATTACGCAAATTATTGGACCTGTTATTGACGTTAAGTTTCCGGCAGGCAAGCTGCCGAAGATTTACAACGCTCTCACGATCACGGGTAAAAACCCCGCTGGCGAAGATGTTTCTGTGACGTGCGAAGTTCAGCAGCTATTGGGAGATAGCCAAACACGGTCTGTTGCTATGAGTTCGACAGACGGTCTAGTTCGTGGCATGGAAGTAGTTGATACAGGCACTGCAATCAGCGTTCCTGTTGGGACTCCCACCTTGGGGCGCATCTTCAATGTTTTAGGAGAGCCAGTAGACGAGAAAGGTGACGTCAGTCGTGAGAACCTCTTTCCTATTCACCGTGCAGCTCCCAAGCTGACTGAACTCGAAACAAAACCGTCCGTATTTGAGACCGGCATCAAAGTAATTGACCTGCTTGCGCCATATCGACGAGGTGGCAAGATCGGTTTATTTGGCGGTGCTGGGGTCGGTAAAACCGTATTAATTCAAGAACTCATCAATAACATCGCTAAGGAGCATGGTGGTGTATCAGTGTTTGGTGGAGTAGGCGAACGCACTCGGGAGGGCAATGACCTCTACAACGAATTTATTGAATCAGGCGTAATCAATGCTGAGAACTTGTCTGAGTCTAAAGTAGCTCTTGTGTATGGTCAGATGAATGAGCCGCCCGGTGCCCGTATGCGCGTGGGTTTGTCAGCGCTGACAATGGCAGAATACTTCCGAGACGTTAACAAGCAAGACGTGTTGCTGTTTATCGATAATATTTTCCGCTTCGTTCAAGCGGGTTCTGAGGTTTCGGCTCTTCTAGGTCGGATGCCTTCTGCTGTCGGATATCAGCCTACTTTGGGCACTGATATGGGCGACCTCCAAGAACGGATTACTTCTACAACAGAGGGATCAATTACGTCGATTCAGGCGGTTTATGTGCCTGCAGACGACTTGACTGATCCGGCACCAGCAACCACGTTTGCCCACCTTGATGCGACGACAGTATTATCCCGAGGGTTGGCGTCTAAAGGGATTTATCCGGCGGTCGATCCGCTGGATTCAACATCAACTATGCTCCAACCCAGCATTGTGGGGAACGATCACTACCAAACGGCTCGTGCTGTTCAGGCGACATTGCAGCGCTATAAGGAACTGCAAGATATCATTGCAATTCTAGGTCTTGATGAATTGTCTGAGGATGATCGCTTGACGGTGGCTCGTGCTCGTAAGATCGAGCGATTTTTGTCACAGCCGTTCTTTGTGGCAGAGGTCTTTACTGGCTTAGCAGGTCAGTATGTTTCGCTTGAAGATAGTATTAAGGGCTTCAAGATGATTCTCAATGGTGAAATGGATGAGATTCCTGAGCAGGCATTCTATCTCAAGGGCGGCATTGATCAGGTACTTAAAGCTGCTGAGAAGATGAAGGCTGAAGGCTAGATTTTGAATGGATTCAGCGTCTACGGCAAGAGGAATCTGAGTCCAGATTTTTTAACTAGGCGCTGAGTCTGATTGATTCGCATCAACATTGATTTTGTTCTGACGGTTCTGTTTGATTCTGACGACCTTGACGATTCTGACTATATTGACGCTGTAGAGCTTGCTATGTCATTAACTGTTCGAGTTATTGCTCCAGACAAGACTGTTTGGGACTCCAGTGCTGAGGAGGTTGTTCTTCCGAGCACAACGGGGCAATTAGGTGTGCTTACAGGCCATGCTCCGCTGTTGACAGCTCTCGATACGGGAGTGATGCGAGTACGTTCTGAGAAAGATTGGGTGGCGATCGCCCTCATGGGTGGCTTTGCCGAAGTCGAAAACGACGAAGTGATTATTTTAGTCAATGGTGCAGAGAGGGGCGATGCCATTGATCGAGCTGCTGCTCAGTCTGCCTATTCTGAAGCCCAAGAGCGCGTTAACAGTGCTCAAAGTGGCACGCGCCAAGAGAAGATTCAGGCTACTCAAGCCCTTAAGCGAGCTCGAGCCCGACTACAGGCTTCTGGAGCTAGCCTATAAAAGCTTATAGTAAGGCTAATATTTAGGGCAATACTTATGGAGGGATCTCAATTGAGTGTCCCTTCTTTAATGTATCTAGTCGTTTTTGCAAAAATACATAAATTAATCGGTGAGCAGACTGCATTTGCCTATCTGCTCACCGATTAGCCTTGATCAAGCGGGATTATTTTTAGTTAGCCTGCTTACAGCCAATATTTCCCTCAATTAGGTTAGCGATCGCGGAGATGCCGATGACAATCACAATTGGTCATAGATAGCTATTGTCAAATACCTCTGCAAATAGCTCTAATGTCTTGGGTTCAAGATATTCTAAACTGGCGATCGCCCCAATTTAAGCGCTGCCCGTAAACACGATGTTAGGGAATTTGGATTGCGCTTCTGACATGGGTCGTCTCTTCCCTTCTTCTTGCCAGTAGTTGATAATCTCTGTGGCCTGGTTGAGTAAATCAACTCGATCCATTTCTGAAATCCAATGCTTCGCTTCAAGCTCTGTCTTTAGCTGCTCCCAAGCATCGTTTCGGGGCCAGAAAAAATAGGATGTCAATGGACTGGTGCCTTTGCCTACAACCTGGTCAACAGCGATCGCCACGTTCTCATCTAGCCAGAGAACCTTTAAAATAAACTTTGTCAAAGATACCTCCACGTCAGCCCCAAATCGATTCTATTAGTGTACAATCCACTATTTTAAGTCATCTACTGACGAGATAGCGAAGAAATCCTAAATTAGGGTTAGAGATCGTCTGCGTTGACCGACTTGGGAAGCGGAGAGTAAAGACAGTTCTGCAATTGGAGCATTACAACAAATTGAGTCAAGCCTCTGTAAACACACCTAACCAATCTCCAAGTGTGATCGCCATATTTGATATTGATGGCGTACTGAGAGACGTCGGGGGATCGTATCGACGCGCGATTGCAGATACCGTTGAAGAATTTACCCACGGAGCCTTTCGCCCTTCAATGGCCGATATTGATACTTTGAAAACAGAGGGGATCTGGAACAACGACTGGGAAGCCTCTCGCGAACTGATCCATCGGTATTTTGAACACGTTGGTAATGGGCGATCGCACCAGAGCATCAACTACAAAACACTGGTCGCCTTCTTTCAAAGTCGCTATCGAGGCCCTGACCCTGACTATTGGACAGGCTATATTTGTGATGAGCCCTTGCTCGTTCAAGCCGACTACTTTGAGCATCTGAGCCAGGCAAATATAGCATGGGGCTTTTTCAGCGGCGCGACAGGAGCCTCTGCTCGCTATGTCTTAGAGACGCGGATTGGCCTAGCTGAGCCAATTTTAGTGGCGATGGAAGATGCGCCGAGTAAGCCCGACCCGACAGGACTTTTTGAAACGATCAGGCGCATAGAAGCCCTGCACAGCATCACTGAGCCCACACCCGTTTTCTATGCTGGAGATACCGTGGCTGACTTGCAAACCGTGCAATATGCGGCTCAACACAATGCGTCTCGCCCCTGGATTGGCATCGGCATCTTACCGCCCCATGCTCATCAGCCGATAGAATATCGCGAGTCTTATGCCATGCGCCTCAAAGCTGCAGGAGCTGCTACAGTCTTGAACACAATCGGAGAACTGACTCCTGATCAAATAGAGACGCTCTTGGTGGCATCGATTTAGTAACCTTAGCGTCTTCCAATTCGCCAAGCCAGAGCCTGAATACTATGCTCAAGTATGCAGCTTATCCACAGCCAGGTCGTTGATCAACGATGAGACAGTCGTGACGAAGGGGCTGATGGCTCAGGTAAACCGTCGCCACAACACCCAGGCAAAACGTTAGGCAAAATCCAAAAAACAGCAGACTTGCAACTGCACGAACCCGACAGGAATCCATAGAAACGGCTCTGAGAAGGATCACAACGCTACCCAAACCCTGATCAATCAATGCATATGTGTTTCATATGTGTTTACAGTTCCCCTCAGGGATAGGCAACGTTCAGCCAAATAACGGATTTCCTTAGGGAATCTGCCAAGAACCTGCATAAAAGGTAAGCTCGGTCATCTTATTAGATAAGACCGGGTTGAGGGATTGTCTTACCAGTGCCGAGTGGCTGACAAATGCCCGTCTAAATTGAGAGGTCTGCCGACAGCGCTAAAACTAGAGGCATAATGAATCGAGAGCACACGATGAGTCAACTATGCCAAACCAAGAGCCTCTTTTGTCGGTTCAGATTCCTCGAACGCTGTATCAACAGCTTGCGAGCTACCAAGTTGAGCATCAGCTGATGTCGATCTCAGATGCAGCGATCGCCATTTTGAAGGCTCACTTTGAGCCAGCTATAAGTCTAGAACCCTACGCCCCCCTCAAGCGCGTTGCAGAATTAGAACAGCAAATGGTTCAGCTAATGGAGTCTGTTAAGCAACTGCAGCGGCAGCCGTTATATCACGCTGTGTCATACGTTCAAATTCCTGCTCATCCACCCCACGCTGTAAATCTGTTAACTGACGATGAGATAACTGACGATGAGACCGAGGATGAACCCGATGAAATTCTCTATGACTTTTTGCCAACTGACGCCTAGCCGCTGCTTTCACGTTGCCTTGGCCTCTGGCCTTGGTTTATTCGGAAGTGTGATGGCGATCGCCTTTGAGAGCAAGCAGAATGCCTGGGCGCAAGAACCGCCCTCTGCCCAGCAAGTGGTCGATGCTTGCGTGAGTGATCAAGTGTTTATGCTGCCTAATCCCTATTCTGATGTCCCATCAGACCATTGGGTCTATGAAGCAGTACTCAAACTGTATTATTGTGGCGTCATTCGGCCTGGATTACCGCCAGATGTAATTGAGCGCTTGACCGGAGTGACTCCATCTCAGGCTACGGCTCCCGCCTTTGGTGATTCGCAGCCTTCCCGATAGATAAGTGAGTTTTGAGTTCCGGGTTCCGGATTCCGGGTTGTGAGTTTTGGGTTCTGAGTTGCGAGTTTTGGGTTCTGGGTTCTGGGCTATGAGTTGTGAGTTTTAGGTTGCGAGTTCTCAGTTCCGAGTTTTAAGTTCTCAGTTCTCAGTTTTGAGTGGTGAGTGGTGAGTGGTGAGTGGTGAGTTTTGGATTGACTACTAAAGTCAAGTTTCACCATTCAAAACGTATTGAATTTGGGGTCTTCAGGCTTCCTCAGTTTATTTAGCTAGATTAGCCGCGTCTTTAGTTGCGGTATTCGATGAACGTTTCAACATTTCCGTTGGCTGCCAGGATCAGCCGCACTTGCGGAATCTGATTATCTGAAAACGGAGAAACGATCAATTCACCGATTGCAGGCATTCGAGTGCGATCGAGATAGGTTGCAGCCGTTTGTCCTAAGGGCTCAACACGCTGCAGCGTCCCATCTGAATTGAAGGTCAGGCGATACTCTAGATTGCGTGTTAATTCGCTGGGAGGCTGCCACCGTTCGACAAATAATTCTTGCAGTTCTTCAAGCTGAGGAATGGAGTAGGCTGATGTCTGATCTCCGTTAGGCGATAGAGATTGCTCTAATGACGATTCTGAGCTAGGTGCGTTGGGTAGAGGCTGACTGCGGCTGAGAGCCGTAGAAGGGGCGATCGCCCCAGATCCTGATTCGGCATTCCCCGATTCATTGGGTATTCCAGAGCTAGATGGTATGTTTTGTCGCTCTACAGGTGGCAATGCTGCCAGCTCAGGGGGGATAGTCGGAGGCGTGTCAAGCTGAGAACGAGACGAATTCGCTGAATTGGGTCGAGGTGATGTAGTCTGTGGCTGTCGCTCCCCGGCATTGCCAGCAGCAGATGGAGCCGGTCTGCTAGGTGGATCTTGAAGGTCTAAGTCAGATGACAACGGATCGTCTAAAGACGGGAGCTGTTCTAACTCTAAATCGGTTTGGGCAGAATTTGGTGCATCCGTTGCAGATGGATCATTTGCAGCCTGCAGATTATCTTGAGAGATTGCCCCACCAGCTTCTTCGGCATTTTCTGGCGACGAAGCTGTTTGCACTGTTGAATCGGCCCCACCTAGAAACCGCTTCACAGCCGTCATGCCTCCCACTGCTAAGAGCACAACGGCGACAATCTGTAGCCACGGATATTGAGCCTGTGATCTAGGGCGTTCAAGTGATGGTAGAGCAAATGTCTCCGCACGATAATCATCTAGTGCATTGGCTAAGTCAAAAAGTTCTAAGGTGCTCAGCTCAACTGACAGTCCTGATTCGTCAGTGGCTAATTCGCCAAAGTGAAGCACATGCTTGAGCCCACGACTTGCATGTAACGCAATTCCAGTTTCAGGTGATGACTTATGGGGTTGAGAGCCCTGCGTGTGATCATTCTCTGAGACATCAGCCGCCATCATCTGTATGACCGTGCTCTCAGAAGCCGTGAGCGATAGCAGCGTATCAAGGCGGGCTGGAGAAAGCGTGAGAACGTCTTGGACGTAGGCTTCAGTGATATCGCAAAGACTATCTAACTGATGGCGATCGCCCCGGATCATGATGTGCCGATCCGCAGGTAAATGGGGGCCGTCAAAATAGAGATGAAACCGTGCCTGGGATAGTAGGGGTCGCCCCATCCAACGAGACAGCGGAGACTCCTTCGCGATGATTTCTAACGTGCAGGTAGAGGGAGTATATCGTCGCAGGATAGAAGTAGGCATAGTGAATAGAAAGGGAAAACTGAGCGAACGTCTGCATAAATGCAATGCAATCAACTGAGAGCCAACAGGAGGGAAGATGTGAGAGTCTAGTTCACGCTGCGCCAATCTAGGTCAGGCCACACACTCTACATTGGTATGGATAGAGTTGAACGGTCTAAGAGTGCTAGCCAAAGCCGTCGAAACCCATGATTAGCACTGTAGAACAGTAAATCAATTAAAAGTTTAAGCGCCAAATGAGTTAGTTGAGTTTGAGAGATCTTCTCATTCTCATCCATTCGTTCTTGATAGGTATTGCTAAAGCGATCAAGGTAGTCGCCCAACAGTGCTGCTTGATGGGGCTGTTGACCTTGTTCAGCCATCTGTTCGAGCAATGCAACTGCTCGACGGATCAGCTCTTGATGATGCTTTGCTAGGTGACAGATAATCATTACCAGCGATCGCGCCTCTTCAACATCGAGCCGCTTCCGTCCCTGCCCCTTTCTCAGTGGGCTCGACTGACGCAACCGCCATAGTGCCACTCGATCAGGGACAACCTCCTTTAAGTTCAGCTCTGTTGCAGCCTGCAAAATAGCGTCTGAGCCAATTCCAGCCAATGCTTCTAATGACAGTAAGACCAAGTCTAGCTGCGCTTTAATGTTGTCTAGCTGCATTGGGCTAGGCAGCGCAGCATCTGGCATGTGTTCCCAAGGCGATCGGGTCGATGGCTTCACGGTCTGAGGCATACGTTCAGGATAGAAGATGTCGCGAAACAGTTGAACCAGGTTACAACTCTTGAAACCAAGACTACCGAACTTTCAATCGAGTTTCCTCGCTAGGATCTACAGAGTTGATAAATCAGGAGGCGGCAAAATTAACATTTATTAACAGATAGACCCGTCTGACACTGTTGGGCTAAGGTTAACAACCCCGTAATCCTGACGATCGTTGAACCTGATGATCCCTGGATATTTACTAGTGACGAAAATTTTCCTATTGGCATCATCCAACGGCAGGAAGTATTAATTGGGGCTTAGGAGATACGGTTGCAATCAAATAGAGCTGGCGAGGACGAAATCGTGGAATTGATGATGTTGCTGATTATCGTAGCTGGTTCAGTCTTATTTGATCATGTCTTCAATGGTACGCTTAAGCTCTCTCAACATCTTCTGCAACTCTTGGAGCGCGACTCAAGTAGTGAGAGCTGACTTGTGTAGCCTTCCCTCTTATCTTACTGGTTGTCTTATAAACTGTTGCCTCGCAGGCTAACATTGCGTTGCTTACTTAGGGGCAAGCGAGGCTGCCATAAGTGCTAATATTCTCACAGAGGCTTTACAGGCTGGTTGAGCCTCTTATTTTTGCGTCAGAGGGGTAGCCTTACCGCTTAACTTCTAAACTTTAATTAAGCAGCTCATACAATAAATAGCATTGCGCCCACTCGATATCTGGTCACGTTCGCTCTCAATTAAGCTCCCTGGCGTGTATCTACCTAACGCACTGACTATGAAGTACCAGATTACCCCCACCGAACGGGGGGTGTTCCTGAAGATGTGGGAGCCGTCTCCCATTACCGAAGTTCGTCACAAGCCTTATGACATCTTGATTCAGCGATGGCTTGCTTCTGAGGCCGAAGCCTTTCAAGCAATTGAAGAGTATCTAGAGATGCAACCCGGTAATAACTCGATCGCCCAGCCCGCCGAATCACCCCAAACCAAGCTGCAAGCTCAGCGCCAACTCTACGTGATCAATTCGCCGCAGGTCAGTTAGGTTGTTGTTAGCAGCATCCTCGTTATGCTCAGGTCGAGAATGATTGAAGAGTTGCCTATGCCATCTCTATGCAACGCCGCATTCGTAGCTCTAGCGACGCTGAACATTGAGACGTTGATCCAGTTTTATAGTCAGGTGTTGGGGCGATCGCCTTCCCCGCATATTCCTCAGGTTTATGCCGAGTTTCAGCTACCGGGGTTGCGGTTGGGCATCTTTTGCCCCAACACCGCTAACCAACCCGAATTTGCCTCTGCTGCCAATTCCACAATGAGCCTCTGCCTTGAGGTCACTGCTTTAGAAGCAGCGATCGCCCATTTGACAGCACTCGGCTACCCACCGATGGGAGCTATCATGACAGCCTCTCACGGGCGAGAAATCTATGCCTATGACCCCGATGGCAATCGCCTGATTTTGCATCAGTCAATGTAAGCAGCTCTGGGGTAATTTGGGAGCACCGTTTGAGCAACTCAGCCATCGGCATGGCTCATCAAAGGGTTTAGCAAGGGGCTAACAGCAGCGCTAGCTAGCTGGCCGCAACGCGACTCCAAGCCACATAGGGCAACTGGGCAGCGGTCTGACGAATCTGCTCAGCCTGAGCGACGAGCTGTCCGCAGGCATCCCATGTTCCGGTGATGAACATTTGCCGTGGCCCATCGCCCATCGCAATTGAGGCAGAACTGTCACCGATGGTTGCCTGGAGGGTATCTAGATTGACTGTAACGATTGCTTGAGGATCTGTGGCGATCGCCTCCTGGAGTCGGTTGACATCGTTGGCAGCAGCCGTCACACAAGGGATACCCATCGCCACGCAGTTGCCAAAGAAAATTTCGGCAAAGCTTTCTCCCACGATTGCCTTGATACCCCACTTGGCGATCGCTTGGGGAGCATGCTCACGGGATGAGCCACAGCCAAAGTTACGGTTGACTACTAAGATTTCTGCACCTTGATACTGGAGCTGATCAAATGCGTGCTGACCTGCAAGCTGCTGACGATCGTCTTTAAAGGCATGTTTGCCTAAGCCATCAAAGGTGACACATTTGAGAAATCGGGCTGGAATAATGCGATCAGTATCGATATCATTGCCCTTCAGTGGAATTCCTCGACCTGAAATAGCGTGAACTTGACTCACAATAAA
>CAZCXK010000090.1:11456-23125 GCA_964502605.1 uncultured bacterium | reverse complement strand
ATAGGTTCTACCAGCACCATGGATCATTCCTCCAGGCCCGAAGATCATTCCTCCAAGCCCGAAGATCATTCCTCCAGGCTCAAAGATCATTCCTCCAAGCCCAACGATCCTTTCTCCATAACGAAATAGGTTCATGCCATGGATGAGATCCTTTAAACACCCCTCAAGATCATTCATCCATCACCGCAAATGGTTCTGCCATCCATGCCATAGGTTTAAAGCATTGAGTGTATCGAGCAATGTGTAGGATGGGCAAAGCATCGCGTGCCCATCACATCACCTACGGGGTTATGGTGGATAAAAACTGTTGAAGTCAAAGCATCGCTGAGCATTTGACCGGATGAGAGATCTAAACCTGTTTCAGAAGAAGTCGTGAATAATCTGGGCTCATGATCGCTCAAGCGGTGCTAGAACTCACGAATGTGGGTAACCCCATCGCTGCGGTCAAAGACATGACCAGTTGGATTCGCGTCTCGTTCAACCAGCTAGTTGGGGTGAAGGATGCTGAGAAAACCGCTAGCGAGATTGTCGGCAGTGCGATCGCGAAACTGAGCCTCTACATTTCAAGTGATAGCTGCATTCAGTTCTGATCTATTCAGTTCTGATCTGACGTTTTGGCCGAGCCTTGCTCTTATCTCATCCCACTTAGCACAGCAGCGATCGCAAACCCAGCCGCAACCACAAGCGTAAACCCTAAGGCGATCGCATCCCAATAAGCCGAACCGGGCGATCGCCGCTGTAGATCTTGATATCGTAGTGCCGTACTGCCGTAGCCCCGCAGCTTCATAGCCTTATAAACCCGTTCTGACTGTTCATAGCTGCGCACAAACAGCGTGCCCGCTAGAGACGCTAGGCGATTGAGCAATTGCACGTTTGGTACCAACCACCCACCGTTCACAACTGCTGAGGGCGAAGCCCCAAACCCACGCAGTCGCATCGCCTGCTGCATGATTTCTAAGTTGTCGGCAATGTCAAATAAATATCGATAGGTCAGCAGCATCATATCAGTTAGCACAATCGGCAACCCCAGCGATCGCATGGCTTTCACCAGAGTCAAGAAGGGAGTTGTGCCTAATACAATCAGACCGATCGTTAGAATTGACACAAATCGGCTGGCAATTAGCACCACAGCCCAACAGCCTTCTTGATACAGCGCCAAAACACCCCAGCGCCAGATGACCGTTTCGCCAGACAAAAATGGCAGCATAAACACGATGCCTAGCAAAAAAAAGCCTGGATATCGGAGTCGCAACAGCCAATAGCGGAGCGGTAGCCGTGAAATCACATAAAGAATCGCCGTGGTGCCGATCATGGCAGGCACTAGCCACAGCTGTTCGACGGCTGCAAAGCTAAAGATTAAAGCTGTAAACCCAATCAGCTTATATCGAGCATCCCAGCGACTTAGCAGTGAATCTAAATGAGCATATTTATCCAGTTCGAGCTTCACGCACAGTCCCTCATGGAGCCTTGACCCGATCAACGTCTTCATCCATCACGCGACCTGGAGCTGCCTTGGGGGGCGATCGTCGCTCTAATAAATCGGGTAACACGCGATTGAGAAACAGCACCAGCATCGCTGTAAACATCCCTTCTAAGATCGCCAACGGAATATGTGCCAGCGTCAGCCCATAAATTGCAGACTGCTCTGTAGCCGCATTAAACCCCGACGGGATCGTTGTGATCACCAGTGCAAAAAAGATCAGCGCTGAGACGGCTAGCCCAACGACTCCAGCGAAGAAGGCCAGCATGACACTGGCCGTTTCCCATTGCTGATCGCCCAAGGATAATGTGGAGCGGCTCAGCTTGAAACGCACGAGGGCACGATGGCACCCCTGCGCCCAAAAAATGGGCAACCGATTTGCCAGCAGATAGCGGCACCGAAACACATGATAAGCCAGCAGCGCAGGAACGCCCATCATTACGGCATCAACGCCTAGGGTCGTGAGCCCACCATGACCAATGATAATTGCCTGAAAGAACAGCCCAATCATGATTGCCGGAAACGCATAATATCCTAAAACCGAGCCGAGCAGCCCATTCAGCACCAGATGAACACTTGCAGGCGGAATCGGGATACTAATCGAAGACGCCACAAAAAAGACTGCCGTTAGCAAGGCCGCTTTCGGAATGCCCCGCGTTGGGTCGGGCTGGCGCTGAATCTGCCGCAGAGAATACCAGGCAACTGGAGCCGCCAACGCATAGCCGCCAATGCAGACTTGGGCTGGAAGAATTCCGTCTGGGATATGCATTCTCTATGATTTCCTTGGCGAAAAGTAGAGTGCTGTGCCCACAAACCCCCAAATCACAGCGCCTGCCATCACAGCCTTTTGCACCATTGATAATCCGCCTCCCGTCAGGCTTGATTCTTGTGTGACGCCGCCATCTGCAACTGGAATGCTGATAATATCGCCATGTCCTGCTTGGCGAACCTGAACCTCCCAGTTGCCAGTCACGGCATCATCGGGAACAAAGACAAACCGCCCCTGCTCGTTGGTTGTGCCTGTCATCCAGGGGGCAGATGGGTTTTCGGGCGAAAAGACTGCGACCTGAGCTTCGACCATCGGTTCGCCAGTGTCAAAATTTGCTGTAATCTGAATGGCCTGAGTTGCCTGATACTCCATTTCGACCCCGTGGGCGTTGGCTCGAAACGGTTGCAGCAGGCCAGGCACCCCCACAGACAGTCCTGCCAGTGAGGCGATCGCCAAAGGAACTATCAGTATCCGTTTCATGGAACCTTCCTGCTAAACAACGAACATGCACTCTGCCGCTGATGCAGCCACAGAGTGCTCAATGAGAGAGTTAGGCGGCACTGGCCTGGGTTTCTTTACAGTGGCCTTCGCCCACATGTCCTAAGCCAATCAATGCCTCTTTTAGCGTTTCATACTCATCAGCAGGCAATTCTGACTGGAGCGTCGCTAGGTCAACATCGAGCTGATTGTTTTCTGCCAGTACTGCCAACGGCTCAAACCCAACTGCGCCCGTGTTAATTGGATCATCTGCCGGAGCTTCGCCATCGCCAAACACATGATCAAAATGGAATGTCGCTTCTAAATCTGCCATGCTGCCATCTTCTAGAATGCCTTTGCGCTCATCTCCAACAAAGGCCCCACAGGTGTAGTCATATTCCTGATCGATATTGATGTTGAAATCAACCGTTTGCCCGTCTTTGGTTGCCGTCCCGATCATGACAATGGAATAACCTGCAGCAGGCCCATCACTCGCTGGCACCATCTTCCAAGCGAGGGCGTTGTATTGACCTGCAGGAGCATCGAGCTGACCCGCCAACACCGGCTCGGCAGTCTCATCACCTTCTGCCAGATCCACAGTGACAGGCTGATCGAGACTCACCTCTGCGTCTGCTTGCAGCTCACTGTCTGCATCTGGATCATAGGCAGGCTCGGTTTGGTATGCCGTCACATCAGCCAATGTGACATAGAGATTGTCAAAACTGACTTGCCAGCCATCTTTGGTGACAAATCCCTGACGGACAAAGTCTTCACCGTTGGCTCGAATCTCTAACTGACCCTGCCCTTCAGCTACGTCACCAGATGACGCGTCTACCTGCTCATCTGCTGGAGCTTCGGCTTGGGGCGGTTCACTGCCCGTACAGGCAGACAGAACACCAAGGGCGATCGCCAATAAACTCGCAAAAACTAGAAAACGCGTTTTCATACCATTGATTTCAGCTAACAGCACTATTTCTCAGCCCAGTCAAAAAACTGAACCGTGAACTTTTATGAAACTTCATTCTTTTCTAGAATTCAATCCTCTACCGGGGGATGCAGCGGATATCGCAAACAGTCCTGAAAGGATAGATCAGGAACTAGACATGCCATAGAACGCTCTGTTTCCTCTTTTTTATAAGCTCCCAACGAGATGCAGACTGAGCCCTGCTGTCGCAGCGGCAATGCGATTTCTTCATCGAGATTTACATAGATGTGGTGCTTAGTAGGAAGCAATGGTGAAAAAATACGCTATATTTTGGTTACTCACTCGATAGACTACTTTTTAGATCTAACTTAGTCCGTACTAATGTATTACTAGTGCTGCATCATTCACGCAACCCTAGCCCCGCTCACTGCTGCAAAACTCAAACTTGCCTGGATCTGATATGGTTTCTCAGCTAGAAACACCCATCCTCAATCAACCCACCTTTCCCCATACAGTAGAAGGGCTGGTGCAGGTTTTTACCTGTACCCATCGCAGCTTCTTTGCCAACGTGATGGCTCAAGCCCTGCGCCTAGCCGGACAGGGCACCCCTGTTCTTGTCGTCCAGTTCTTAAAAGGCGGGATTGAGCAAGGCCACGAGCACCCTATGCAGCTCGGTCAGCACCTGCACTGGCTGCGATGCAATTTGCCTCGATGCATCGATACTCCTCATTTAGAAGAGGTCGAGCGAGCGGCTCTGTCGAGTTTATGGCACTACACACAAGCCACAGTTGCGGAAGGCAACTATTCTCTTGTGGTGCTAGATGAGCTGAGTCTGGCGATTAAATTTGACTTGATTGCAGAAGATGAAGTGCTGACATTGCTGAAAAATCGCCCCCGCCATGTTGATGTGATTTTGACGGGGCCAGAGATGCCGCCAGCCATCTTAGATTTGGCTGATCAAATCACTGAACTCCGTCGCAGCCAGCGCTCTTAACGAGGAAGCGTCCACATGATTAAAAACGATACGTGGATTACGACCATGGCCGCCAAAGGCATGATTGCCCCCTTTGAGCCCAGCCTGATTCGTCGCATTACCCCAGCTTCTAATGGAACTCATCGCCCTGTGATCAGCTATGGCCTATCCTCCTATGGGTATGACGTCCGGCTTTCTCCACTAGAGTTTCGAATTTTTCGCCATGTTCCGGGTACTGTTGTTGATCCGAAAAACTTTAAGTCAGAGAACCTAGAGCCGACGAAGCTGCACAGTGATGAAAATGGTGAGTACTTTATCTTGCCAGCTCATTCGTATGGGCTGGGGGTGGCGTTGGAGAAGCTCCAAATTCCAGATAACATCACGGTGATTTGCATTGGCAAAAGCACATATGCCCGCTGTGGCATCATTGCGAACCTCACGCCTGCGGAGGCGGCTTGGCGGGGGCATCTGACCCTTGAATTTTCTAATTCTTCTAGTGCTGACTGCCGTATTTATGCCAATGAGGGCATTGTGCAACTGCTATTTCTCGAAGGAGAGCCTTGTGCTATTAGCTACGAAACGAGGAAAGGAAAGTATCAAGATCAGCTTGAGGTTGTGACGTTGGCACGAATTTAGTTTGAGGACTTCAACCCCTAGGAGAATGGCCGAGTGAAGCACTTCATCATTAAAACAGTTGCTGCGACTCCAAATCCTCAACAGGTGATTTGGGCGGCGATGCACCAGGATTATTCTGAAGACTTGGTCGCGGATCATGGCGATCGCTTTCCTGATGAAGCCAAAGCCGGGGAACTTGTGGTCAAGCATCTGCTAGCTGGCAACCGGGGGCATTATGGGCCATTAGAGCATCCACAAATCACGCTCAACGCGGGGTATTTCCCTCATTCAACCATGCAACAACTGCGAACCCACCGGGTTGGGGTTAGTTTTGATGTGCAATCATTCCGCTATACTGGGCAGCGACTTGTTGACGTAGCTGAGGGCAGTCAAGACGTAGAAGCAGTATTTTATTTGCGTCCAGTTGGGCATTATTCAAATCGGCAGGGCAAGCATTATCTCTACTCGGATGAGCAGCGCCAAGATGATATCAACTGGTGCATTACTGCCTGTCAGCGTTATAAACAGCGAATGGATGCCGGCCTTTCTGAAGAACATGCGCGAGGGTTGATTCCGTTTGATGTGCGCCAACATTTTGTCTTGAGTTGTAATGTGCGATCGCTCATGCATTTACTAGATTTGCGCTGGAAAGCCGATGCCCAACTAGAAGCCCAAAAGTTCTGCGAACTCCTTTATGAGGAGTTTGAGCAATGGGCTCCGGCTTTGGCTCTTTGGTATAAAGAAACCCGTGCCAAGAAGGCGCGACTATCGCCATAATTCGTCCTCTGATGAGGCGAGCGCCCCAGACCTTGAATATAGATAGAATATAGATACTTAAAGGGATACAGGCGGTTAAAAGTTACCGAAACAGACCTTTCAGCTCTCTCCAGATTGTCGGTTCATGTCGATCGGGGCTAGGGTGCGTGAGGACACCAAAAGACGGGCTCAACAAGAAAGCAAGAAAAAACAGGCTTGACACCACAATGACAATGGCTGGCCCAGATGGGATGTTGAAATAGTAGCTCAAATACATGCCGCTAATGCTAGAACAAACCCCAACTGCTGCTCCAACTATCATCACCTGATGAAACCTGGGCACCAGCAGATAGGCCGTTGCTCCGGGGGTAATTAGTAGTGATAGCACCAAAATCACGCCGACGGCTTTCATGCTAGCCACCACGGTCAACGCAATCAGTATCATCAACCCTGAATTGAGGAGATGGGTGGGCAGCCCTGCTGCTTGCGCCCCTAGCGGGTCAAAGATATGAAACAGTAGCTCTTTGTAAAGTAGGATGACACCCAGCAAAACTAGCACAGCAATAATAGCCGTATCTCGTACTTCTGCGATGGTAACGCCTAAGATGTTGCCAAATAGGAAATGGTTGAGGTCAATCTTATTACTTTTCTGAATCACGGTGATCAGGATGACACCCGTTGCAAAGAAAGCTGAGAACACAATCCCCATGGCGGCATCTTCTTTGACGGGCGATCGCCTGTGAATCCAGCTAATTATGGTAGTGCTGAGCACTCCAGCAATAAATGCGCCGAAATAGATGTTGATACCTAGCACAAAGGCGATCGCCAAACCGGGTAAGAGGGAATGGCTAATGGCATCGCCCAGTAGCGCTAGCCGTTGCACAATCAAATAGCTGCCCACGACCGAGCAAATAATGCCCACCGTGATGGCTACAGCCAGCGATCGTTGCATAAACAAGTACTGTAATGGCTCCAAAAGAAGTTCTATCATGGACTCACGCAGCCATGAAATACCGAACATGGCCACCATAGGCCCGGCTCATGTTTTCAGCCGTGAGGACGGTCTGGCGATCGCCATGAGCAATCAGGTCGCGGTTGAGCAATATCAGCTGATCAAAATTGGTAATCGATTCTCCGAGGTCATGATTAACAATGAGAACCGTCTTGCCAGCGTCTGCCAATTCTCGAAAAATCACAAACAAAATGGTTTCAGTCGTTTGATCAACCCCGACAAAAGGCTCGTCAAAGAAAAAGATGTCAGCCTCTTGAGCCAGCGATCGCGCCAAAAAAACACGCTGCTGTTGCCCGCCCGATAGCTCACCAATGCGGCGATTGCGGTAGTCACTCATGCCAACCCGTTCGAGTGCATGAGCCGCGATGCGTCGGCTGGCCGTTGAAAGCCGTCTGAGATAGCCCGATTTCTGAATTCGCCCCATTAACACGACATCCCACACTGTGGCTGGAAACGTCCAGTCAATGTTGGATCGCTGCGGCACGTAGGCCGTCTTGCCCAACTGCTCGGTCAGGGGGCGATCGCCATAGGTCACCGTTCCCGTTGTTTGTGGAATCAGACCCAGCATGGCTTTGACCAGCGTGCTCTTCCCAGCACCATTCGGCCCAAAGATGCCAACCGTTCGCCCCGGCTGAATTGTCAGACTGACATTGCGAAGTGCTTCAACAGAGCGATAACTGACGCTGAGATGCTGGATGGCGATCGCCGCTGGGTTGCTCTGCTCCTGAGATTCACTTGCTTGTGCATACTCTGGCCTGCTTGCAAAATGAGGCAACGAAGGATGAGATTTGTCGTGGGCTCTATGAGCAAGCGATGGATAGGCTGACTTCAGCCCGGTTAAAAATTGGTTGGAGTGCGTCATAAAAGCAGCGGTGGTGAGGTTGGGTATTAATTAAGAATGCTAATTTTGGGTGTTTTTAGAGGGGCATTGCAACGCATGGGAATGATTTCAAACATCTAGGATCTGGGTGTTTCTTACTCAACCCATATGGACAAGACGTATCCTGCAGAATCATGCTCTGAATCAGCAGCACCTCAAGCCTGATCTCATCTAAATACTGGCTCGATTATGAAATGAATATGAAACCAGTCTAACATCTAAACGTGAAATGAATATGAAAAATGATGCGGGTATGGTGAGTTGGGGCTCATTCCGGAGCAGGTATCTGTCATGAGGAAGTATCTGTCATAGTTGGCTCGCGGCTTAGACTAGAGTAGTTAGCTCAACTGAGGAGAGACACTCCCATGATTCGATTTCAGTCTGCTGTTGCAACTGTTGGCATCGTCATCCTTCTGAGTGGAGCATATGTTGTTGTCAATCCACAAACCTCCCAGGCTCAGGGTGTGCTCGCATCGGCTCAGCAATTGTTCAATCAAGGGCTGCAACAGGCCGAACGGGGCAATTATGCAGAGGCGATCGCGGCCTACACTCAGGCCATTGCCGAAAACCCCCGCTTTGCCGACGCCTATCTCAATCGGGGCTTAGCCCATCACGATATCGCCGACTTTGACGCTGCGATCGCCGATTTTGAGCAAGCCGTTCAGCTAGAGCCTCAAAATGCAGTGGCCCACAACAGCTTAGGTGAAGCCCGCACCCATCTAGGGGATTGGCATGGGGCGATGATCGGTCTCGATCGGGCGATTGAGCTTGACCCAGACTATGCCCAAGCCTACGTCAATCGAGGTGTTGCCTATGCTGCAGTGGGCTCTCTCAACGAGTCACTGGCAGATTTTAGCCGTGCGGTTGAGGCTGATCCGTCTAATGCTGATGCCTACTACAATCGGGCTCGCAACTATGTAGAGTTGGGCAATGCTCTAGCTGCGCTCGATGACTATGATCAGGCGATCGCCCTCAACTCTCAACTGGCTGAAGCTTTTGGCAATCGAGGGATTTTGCGCTATCAAATGGGCGATCGTCAGGCAGGTCTGTCTGACCTGCGGCAAGCCGCTAATCTCTTTCAAAATCAAGGAAATCAGCCAGCCTATCAGCAGACTCTTATCTATATTCGAGAGCTTGAATCTAGAAATTAAAGCATTTAAAAATTAAATATATTTGCAGCCATGGCAAATAAACTCATCTTGTTGACAGTCTCAAGCTCTGTCAACTGATAGATCCGGGGCTTGCTTGAATCTTCCAGGTTAGAAAATATGGTCAAGACCAGCCCTGACCAATTGCTTGAGAATAGGTTTTTATGAACGGTTTGTCCTACCCTGATATCAGCGATCTACTAAACGCATTTCAAGGAACATGTGGGTCAATTACATGCCAACCCATGTTTTTGGTGCAGAAATTCAACAACATCCCATTCGTCTCAAAAGCTTAACGGGAAAGGCTAGACAGCTACTCAACGAACCAAGCAGCAAATTTCAGGGCTAGAGCAGTTGTGGATAAACAGTAGACCTAAAGTAGACCTAAGAGATTTGCAATGAAATAATGTCCCAGTTGTAAGATGCGTTACGGCTAACGCCTAACTCATCGCAGGGATTTTATTTTCGCGCACAGCCCTAAGTGGTAAGACTGTTCTGGGGGTCTAAATCTCATGCCATTTGCAATTAGCCCACTAGGATGAAAGGGAAGTGCTTTCTCAAACTGGTCAAAGCGTGTTTGCACAAGATTGATGCTGTAGCAGGTGGGCTTAACCATGGAAATTCTCACGAATCCCTTTTATGAAACAGCATTTTTGCTGCTGATCTCTGCTGGCCTAGGGGCGATCGCCCAGCATCTGCGGCAGCCGCTGATTGTCGCGTTCATTGCGGTTGGCATTCTGGCAGGGCCATCAGGATTTGGCTGGTTAGCCCCAAATGAACAAATGGAGCTATTTGCCGAACTCGGTATTGCCCTGTTGCTATTTGTTGTAGGGCTCAAGTTAGATGTGCATCTGATTCAGAGTATGGGGCGAGTGGCGCTAGCAACCGGGCTCGGGCAGGTGGCATTTACATCCATCGTCGGTTTTTTTATTGCGTCGGCGTTGGGCTATCCTCTGTTGGCGTCAGTTTACATTGCTGTCGCCCTGACCTTCTCTAGCACCATTATTATCGTCAAGCTGCTCTCCGATAAGCGCGAGATCGACTCATTACACGGACGCATCGCCCTGGGTTTTTTGATTGTGCAAGACTTGGTGGTGGTGCTGGTAATGATTGGCCTATCTGCCCTGGGAGAGGGAGCAGGCGCATCTCTAGGGCTGACGCTCCTTCAATTGTTGGTGCAGGGCGGGGCGTTGCTGCTCGTGCTCAGCGGCCTGATGGTCTATGTGCTGCCCAAATTGTTGCATCATCTGGCGCGATCGCAAGAGCTGCTGTTGATATTTGCGATCGCCTGGGCTGTCTCTCTCGCTGCCCTCAGCGAAATTTTAGGCTTCAGCAGCGAAGTTGGGGCATTCCTAGCCGGAATTTCTCTGGCCTCAACGGCTTACCGAGAAGCCATTGGAGCCCGCCTGGTGAGTGTTCGCGACTTTCTGCTGCTATTTTTCTTTGTCAACCTGGGTTCTCAGCTCAATCTCAGTTTGCTGAGTACTCAGATCGTCCCAGCTCTAGTGCTGTCGCTATTCGTTTTAGTGGGCAACCCCACCATTGTCATGATCATCATGGGCTACCTGGGCTATCGCAAGCGCACCGGGTTGTTAGCAGGGTTGACAGTCGCCCAAATTAGCGAGTTTTCGTTAATCCTGGCGGCTTTGGGGCTGAGCCTGGAGCACATCGATGATGAAACCGTGGGGCTCATTACCTTAGTCGGGCTGATTACCATTGGGCTATCGACCTATTTGATTCTCTACTCCCATGTGCTCTACGAGAAGCTTTCACCTATGTTGGGCATCTTTGAGCGCAAGATTCCTCACCGGGAAGAAGAAGGGGATACTGACATCAATGCGGCGGGGGCCGATGTGATTGTCTATGGCTTAGGCCGCTATGGCGGCTGGCTGGTGAATAGCCTGAGCAGCAAAGGGCTAGAAGTGCATGGCGTTGACTTCGACCCCGAAAATGTGCGCCGCTGGCGACGGCAAGGGTTTTCGGTGCACTATGGCGATGCAGAAGATCCAGATTATCCGAGTCACTTGTCTTTGAGCACCGTCAAATGGGTGGTTAGCAGCATTCCGAGTGCAGATGTAAATCTGACCCTGCTACACGCTTTACGCAGCAGCGGATATGAGGGCAAGTTGGCCGTGACAGTGCATCAAGATCGAGAAGATGAAATGCTACGCAATACCGAAATTGATTTGATCCTGAGGCCATTTGTCGATGCAGCCGAGCAGGCCGCAGACGACTTGGTTCAGGATTTCAGGTAATGGCGCTGGCAACACCTCGAACTACCAAACCCGCCAGATAACATCTCTAACCCCTGATTGACGGACAAAACTATTTACAACCTATATACTGCATTGGGTCAGGAGACCTGCCCTCTACATCAGATGAAAGACTGTAAGGGTGCGGTTTCCGCATCCAATGCAGAATTTTTGTCAGCCAACCACCTCTAACCCTCCACCTTCCGCCTTCACCTTCCGCCCTCCACCCTTCGCCCTCTGAAATAAACACCCAAATCTACATAATGGCGGCAACTTCTACTCGCTGATTACGGTTCACCCTAACCCTGCCGCCCCCTACTCTTCTTACACTGAGTAAAGATATCAACATTTGTTTCGCCATGAACTGAGTATCGGTTCGCGA
>CAZCXK010000090.1:2463-11356 GCA_964502605.1 uncultured bacterium | reverse complement strand
CACTGAGTAAAGATATCAACATTTGTTTCGCCATGAACTGAGTATCGGTTCGCGATTAATGCGAAGCAAATTGAGCTTGTACGTTCTAGGGTAGACCGGCAAATCTAGAGTAGACCGGCAAACATTCAAAACCGTCCAGTCGCTTGTTCGGTAAACCCTCCTTCATTGAAACGAATAAGGTCAGCAGTATATAAGGTGGAGCTCCCCCATGTTCAGACCGGGGGAAATGTGCAGACCCTAGCACCCGATTAACCAGGCATTTGAATCTGTAGTAGACCGGAGCATCAATATGGCAAAAGTTGTAGGAATTGACTTGGGTACGACCAACTCGTGTGTCGCCGTGATGGAAGGCGGTAAGCCAACTGTCATCGCTAACGCGGAAGGGTTTCGCACGACTCCCTCGGTTGTGGCGTTTGCAAAAAATGGCGATCGCCTTGTAGGGCAAATTGCTAAGCGTCAGGCAGTGATGAACCCGCCTAACACCTTCTATTCGGTGAAGCGGTTCATTGGCCGTAAATTTGACGAAGTCACCCACGAAGCTACAGAAGTTTCGTATAAAGTTCTCAATGTCAATGGCAACGTCAAGCTCGACTGTCCTCAAGCCGAAAAGCAGTTCGCTCCTGAAGAAATCTCTGCTCAGGTCTTGCGGAAATTGGTCGAAGATGCCAGCAAATATCTAGGCGAACAGGTAACGCAAGCGGTTATTACCGTCCCAGCTTACTTTAACGACTCCCAGCGGCAGGCAACCAAAGACGCAGGCAAAATTGCAGGCGTTGAAGTGCTACGCATCATCAACGAGCCGACAGCCGCTTCACTGGCCTATGGCCTCGACAAGAAGAGTAATGAAACCGTGCTTGTGTTTGACTTAGGGGGCGGTACGTTTGACGTCTCGATTCTCGAAGTCGGTGATGGCGTGTTCGAAGTTTTGGCGACATCTGGAGATACCCACCTGGGAGGTGACGATTTTGATAAGAAGATCGTTGACTACCTGGCCGCCGAATTTATGAAGACGGAAGGCATCGATCTGCGGAAAGACAAGCAAGCGCTCCAGCGACTGACTGAGGCGGCTGAGAAGGCGAAGATTGAGCTGTCAAGCGTGACGCAAGCCGAAGTCAACTTGCCATTTATCACGGCGACACAAGACGGGCCCAAGCATCTCGATATGACGCTGACCCGTGCCAAATTTGAAGAGCTGGTAGCTGACCTGATTGACCGCTGCCGCATTCCGGTTGAAAACGCCCTGCGCGATGCCAAGCTCGACAAGGGTGCGATCGACGAAGTGGTGATGGTGGGAGGGTCTACCCGGATTCCTGCGGTTCAAGAATTGGTGACTCGTATCCTCGATAAAGCACCGAATCAGACGGTTAACCCTGATGAAGTGGTGGCTGTGGGTGCGGCGATCCAGGCGGGTGTCTTGGCTGGAGAAGTGAAAGATATCCTGTTGCTTGACGTAACGCCCCTTTCTTTGGGGGTCGAAACCCTGGGTGGCGTCATGACCAAGATTATTCCCCGTAACACCACCATTCCCACGAAGAAGTCGGAGGTGTTCTCGACGGCAGCTGATGGACAAACCAATGTGGAGATCCATGTGCTGCAAGGCGAGCGGGAAATGTCAAACGATAACAAGAGTCTGGGAACGTTTCGTCTCGATGGCATTCCTCCGGCTCCTAGAGGGGTGCCTCAAATCGAAGTCACCTTTGATATCGACGCCAACGGCATCTTGAATGTCCGAGCGGCTGACAAAGGTACGGGCAAAGAACAGTCGATCAGCATCACTGGAGCTTCTACCTTGCCTCAGACTGAGGTCGATCGGATGGTCAATGAGGCCGAAAGCAACGCCGCTGCTGATAAGGAGCGACGTGAGAAGATTGATCTGAAAAACCAGGCTGACTCGCTAACCTATCAAACTGAGAAGCAACTCGCTGAACTCGGTGACAAAGTTCCGACTGAAGATAAGACCAAGATCGAAGGCTTAATCAAAGATTTGCGTGCCGCGATCAATCAAGATGACGCGGAGCAAATTAAGAATCTGACTACTGAGCTACAGCAGGCTTTCTACAGCGTTAGCAGCAACCTTTATCAGCAGCAAGGCGGAAGCGCGCCTGATGCCGGTGCTGGTGCTTCTGGCGGTGGCGCGCCCGGTGCTGGAGCCCCACCCAGTGGCGGCGATGATGACGTGATTGATGCTGAGTTTTCTGAACCAGAAAACAAATAGTCCGAAATCTGTTGTTAGAGGAACCTGAGATCTGTAAGGGTGGCGGCTGAGTCGGTCTCAAGTAGATGGCGATCTGCCCTTACAGCAAGGTTCTGAAAACAATGCTTGAGGATGACAATATTGAGCGGATTTCGTATGGCAACGGATTTCGCACAACATAGTCTCAGGGAACGCGGCTTAACCCGCATACTTTTATCAAGTAGCCCCGATGAGTCAGAGCAATTGCACTGCTTCATCGGGGTTTACTGTTTAATCAGGTGGCCAGCCTGATCAGAACTGAATAGAACCTGAGGCGTTTTAGACGTCTACAAATACGCCTTGGTTGATATCGTTGGCATTGACGTTGCGTAGCAGCGCTAGTGCGTCATTGCCAGCGCGAATCAAAACGTTGTTGCTGACTTGCTGAATGGTGAGGTCGTTAAAGCTGAGCTGATTAGACAGACCCAGGCGATCGCCCCCTCGAAAATCGCGAATCAAGGCTCGACCTGGCCCTTCAGACAGCACAAAGATATCGTCTCCGGCACCCCCAATGAGGGTATCATTACCACGACCGCCATCTAAGATGTCGTTGCCGCCACCGCCTCGAAGGATATCATTGCCGCCACCACCAATGAGGGTGTCATCGCCGCCTCGACCAATGAGGCGATCGCGTCCAGAGCCACCATTGAGGATGTCGTCGTCATTGCCACCAATGAGGCGATCGTTGCCCCCGTTGCCAAAGACAGTGCCAGTCACCGTTCCTTGTGCCCCGTTGTACAGGTCAGAGCCGTTAGTCAGGCGCACATCTCCTTCGATATTGCCGCTGTTAATCAGCGTAATTCGGCCTTCCGCCTCGCTGGCTTCGATCGCAAGCCGCCCACCAGGCACCAATCCACCTAAAATTGTGCCGCTATTGACAATTTGCCCGGTAAAGTTGACAGCATCCTCAATGAAAATTGCGGCTCCATTTTCAGCCGCTAATGTCCCAGAATTGGTGATGTTGCCGTTAAATACCGATATGTCAGCAGTCGCCGTGGGGCTGTGGTAGAGACGGACTGCAGCAGATTGATTGTCACCCAACGCCACGCCACGCCCTTGAATCAGTCCAGCATTGGTAATCGATCCAGAGATCGTGTTGCCCAACTCAAACGAGATGGCATCGCCATCATTGCCCACACCCACATCAATGATGCCTGTTGACACGTTTTGGATGAAATAGTTGTTGGCCGTAACATCACTGTAGATGGTGCCATTGCGAGGATTGTCGGTGGTTGTAATCAATCCTTCATTAATAATGGTGATTTGGTTGCCACCAATGTTGATTGCGCGGCTGGTGCTGGTAATTGTGCCCTGATTGCGAACGACTCCCGATACTTGACCACCATTGGCAAAATCAATGCCATCGCGGCCACCATCAATAGTGCCTGTATTGAGAATTTCGCCATTCAGTTGGCTACCATTCTCTAGCCGAATGCCAACCCCATTGACTGGGTTAGGGCTAGAAATCAAGCCGTTATTGATGATAGACCCATTCAGAATGACGTCATCCTGAATCACAACTGCTGGCCCATTCTCAGCGGCAAGGGTGCCATCATTGATGATAGACCCATTAAAGGTAGACTGGTCGATGTCGTCACCTCGAAACAGGCGCACTGCCGCCGATTGGTTGTTGCCAACTGCCACACCGCGTCCCTGGATGGTGCCTTCATTAAAAATCAGCCCCGTAACTGTCAGCCCAAGCTGCAACGAAACGGCATCGCCATCATTGCCTGCGCCAACATCAATCAGCCCATCTGTAAGGTTCTGAATAAATACATTGGGGGCAGATACATCGCTGTAAATCGTGCCATTGCGGGGGCTGCCCGTGGTGCGAATCTCGCCTGTATTGATTACCGTATTCGTTCTGCCACCCAGATTAATCGCGCGACTATCACTGGTAATCGTGCCATTGTTGACAATCGTGGCTGAGGCAAGCCCACCATTCTGCACATTGATGCCATTCAATGCACCGTCGATGATTCCGTCATTGACAATGAGGGCGTTGGTCGTATCGACTTGCACAGCGGTCGGATCATTTTCAACCGCACCGCCTGCTTCAACCAGGAGGATGTCACCAGGGTTGAGCAGTTCAACGCCGTCATTATCAACGGTTCCAGAAGGAATGGTCAGAGTTGCCATGATTCTATTTCTCCTTGCTTTGTAATAGAGTTGGGGGTTAACTAAAGGGAGCACCAATGTATTGAGCACGATCAGAAGGCGATCGCGCCGTGGGTGATGGCCTATCAAGTTGACAGACTGCAATTCAGAGATGTTGTCAGCACTCTGGATGACTGGTCTATCAATTGGGTAGGTGCTTCCCTGACAGGTTCAACCTATTGGGCAATCGAGAAAAACTCGAGAATAGTTCAGTGCGTGAGTCTTGGGAGAATGGCTGCCTCCTCATTCGGTAGAATCCTGGGTAGCAGCAGCAAGGAATTAGATCAGTATATTAGGCTAGTAGTTGGGCCCGATTGAGAAGACATTGCTGAAGAAATAAAATAAAGCTAAACCCTGGTTTTGATGCCATCAGAAACCAAGGTAATGAATGAATTACACCACCAGTAGGCGATGTGCGACTAATCGCGGTTGTTGGGCTGCGCTTTAACTTGCACATAAGCTACTATCTACTCAGCCCTTGGCTGGCTGACAAAACTCATGATCGGTGTGACCCTTCAGTCGGTGTATAACAAACTGAACGGGATGCTCCAAATTCCGCTCTCACCCCAGAGGCGAGAAAAGAAAAGTCCCAAAACCAGGTGTTTCAAGCAGCAATTGGTAAACTGGAGTCAAGTGAGCAGGAGGGCGTTATGGAAATTGTCACCAGCTAGATGGAACAAGGCATTGAGCGAGGAGAGCGATCGCTCATTTTCCGATTGCTGAACCGTCGAGTCGGTGAATTGCCTGAGCCTGTTAGATTACAACTTGAAGTATTATCAGTGCCTCAACTAGAAACACTCTGTGAAGCATTGCTTGATTTTTCTAGCCTGAGTGATCTGGAGGCGTGGTTGATAGCACAGGCATAGATGAGACCACCCCCAGGCTATCCTCCTGATTCGCACCTACCGTACTACCTCCAACAACTGAAATGTTTCGTTCTGCTTGACAATAGGCGTCAACGTGTAGGCGTTTATGTCAGTTAAGGTTCGCTGCAGCCGAGGAGAGGGGTCAAACAAGAAAATGGCTCCTACATCATCGGGGATGACGACTTGTTGGGGGCGACTCACTAGCTCTAGCTGCACCGTAGGCAAAAGTTGATGACTGAGCGCTAGCACATAGGTTGGCGATGAATCACTAATGACCAATGGGCGATCGCCAGCATTGATCGCGTCCACCATTTGCGGATAATAGGCTGCTTTGTCGCTCTTAATCCAAGTGACATCGTGCTGCAGCGTGACAACGCTCGCCGCCACGCTGCCTGCCAGCACTACTGCCAATGCTCCCCGCCACACCCAAGATAATGAGCGTCGGGCTGAGTGTATACCCATAGCCAACAGATAGGCGATCGCCAACTGCAACCCAACATAGCAGGGGATCAGGTAACGAATGCGCGTTGAGGCAATGCCTCCGGTCACACTATCGGCAACCACTAAAACCACCGCCGTCGGAGCAATCAGCATCACCACTAGTAGCCAGACCCGCAGTTGGGTATGCTGACAGAGATAATAAACTGCATAAAGGGCAAGCAGTACTAGCAGCAGATTAAAGGTTGCTAAATCTGCACTAAAAAAGACTCGGTTGAGGTTGCGAAACCAAACATTGATGAGATAACCCATAGAGACCTCGCGTTGGGTGGCCTCAATAGTGTTCTCAAGTTGGGCTCGATGGATAAGGCTATTGGCTACCCAGGGCATAAAGGCCAGCACCGCCAGTGCTGTGGCCCGACTATAGGCTCCGAATAGTCTTGGCATTCGATGGGCGATCGCCCCCACATAAAGCCCATGCCCAAGAGCTACCAGCGTAAACAGATAGTGGGTATATAGGCCCAAACCCAGCGTGATGCCATACAGTACCCATGCGTTTAGTTGACGCTGGCGCACCGCTCGCAAGAGCGTCCAGCTAGAGAGCACAATCAGTAGCGTCCAGAGGCTATACTGGCGGGCCTCCTGTGCATAAAGGATATGTAAGGGTGAAACAGCCACCAACCCGACGCCCCAGGCAGCAATCGACCTTACCCCAAATAGCTCAATGGCGAATCCATACAGGCTAGGCAATAATGCCAGACCGAAGACCAGTGACACACTCCGCAAAAGTGTCACTGATGCGTCACTCCATAGCCCACCAAGTTGTACCCAAAGGCGAGCCAGCAGGTAATAGAGCGGTGGATGCTCTGGATGCTGAGCTAGCGATCGCACCGTATCCCCCAAGGTTTGATCGGCTCCAGGGCTTAAATACCTGCGGAGTGATTCTGCAGTGCGCAGGCGACCATCAAACACCTGCTCGGCTACATCGGCGCGAGTATAGCCGGAGATGCGAAGGGAAGTATGCACCTCATCGACCCAGTAGACCTTCTCGCCCAAGTCAACACAGCGAGCTGCAATTCCCAATAGCAGCAGCGTGGCCACTACCACGAGCATGATGTGCTGTTGCCACGCCATTCTCGATACTCGATCGGCTGAGGTCAGTCCGTCACGGCTGCTGTTCAAGGGTCACTCCCGAATCGACCGAGCGATCGCTACTAAACGGTGCGGGCACCCCAGTCCAGTTGAAGTCGCTAATTCGCAGCCCCAGCGATCCGGTTTCTCGATCGGGGTTATATCGCAGAATGATGCCATAGGCGCGGCGGCTATATTCCAGAATATAGCTAGTATCAAAATCATCGCTGGTGTCAAGGTTAATTGAGGTTTGGAATCCGACTCGAACGGGCCCAAATAGCTGAGCTGTCGCCCCTGCCGAAAGCACCTCCCGATCGACCACGCGGTCAAAATTAAAGGGAGACTCACTTCCTTCGGTGCTGCGCGAGTAAGTGAGATTGAACCCGAGATAGTCAAACGCCCGTTGAGAAAACTTCCCAAACTGCCCCAACAGCGTCAGCCGCCCAGTAAGAATCGGCTGCGTATCGCCGCTGCTGTAGAAGCCAGCGACCCCGCGCACGCTGGGCAAAATAGCAATAAACGGCACCACCGGATTGGGCGTATAGCGCAATCCTTCTTCGGGTGTGGGCGGTAAAGCCGTACCCCGCCACAGGAAAAACAGCCGTCTTAGCTCGGCAGCCACTTGATAGCGATTGAGCGTACCTACGTCGTCGGTGCGCTCCCCAACGGGGCCCAGAATATCATCGCGGCGATCGGCACGAATTGTATTGGTCACGCGCTGAATACTGGCCTGGTAATTGAGCTGAATGCCAGTGTTGCCCAAGATCACATTTGGAGATGTAAAGACAACTCCATAGCTTTGATCGACGGTTTGAAAGCCGAGCGATCCATTAAAGAGGCGATCGCGATAGCTATACTCCAGGGTTAGCGTGTGACCATTGAGCACAAGCTGCCGCAGACGCACCAACGCCCGCAACTCATCATCAGCAAAGTCAGGCTCATTAAAATCAAGGCTAGTCAGCTCCACCTCGGCCTCCAGGCTAGCACGAGAGGGCAATCTCGCATCGAGGCTGGCGATCAACCCCAGATTTTGTAGGTCGAATAGACCATCCTCATTATCAATCGCCCGCTGCAGAAGAATTTGGGGCGTTACAGATACGCTAAAAAATGGAGTAACAACTGGCTCAAACGTCCGTTCGACAAACAAGCCACCCCGATCCTCCTGATCAAAACCAAACTGAAGAATGGCAGGATTACGACTGCGATTGTCGATAATGACGCGATCGCGCAACAGTGGCAACGAGAATCCCTGGTTAAACACAAGCCGAGGATTGCGTGCCCGAATCTCACTCCGAGTCGGAGACAGACGCCGGAAGGTGGCGCGACTCGAGCGCAGCTCCAATTCGGGAGGCGAAAACGGGTCATTAGTAATGCGAACATTGGTCGCTTCCCAGCCTTGCGCCGTAAAGGTAATCTCGTCTGCTTCAAATCGGAGGCGGCGTAGGGTGCCACTGGCTGAGCCCCCAAAGCCCGACTGGCGGCCAATTCCTAAATCAATGTTGACCCCACCCGAACTAAATACCCCTTGCAGAGGCTGCTGCTCATCCGCCAGTTGCTCCCCAACTGGCGGGGGCGGGGTATCACTGCGACCCGATCCAAAGTCAGACCCTGTTTCGGGCAGAAATATTTCGCCTCGGGCATTGAGAATCGTGCCCTGATCTTGTCCCAAGTTATAAACCAGGCGATCGCCCCGCAAGACCTGATCGCCCCGCGTAATCACCGCATTGCCCTCAGCTACCGCAATGCGATTGGGCAGATTAACCTGTAGTCGATCGGCATTGAGCACAACCTCTCGAAACAGCATCTCGACGTTTCCGTCTGCGGTAAACACTTGCTGAAGTTGGTCAAAGGTTTGGCGATCGGCACTCAGTTCAACAACATCTCCTGCAGCCTGACCCGGTGCAGCCTGTGGCGGCACTGGAATCGGCATTGGCTCGGAACCCTCATTGCTGGGCGGTGGCGATGATTCTTCGATACCCCCAGATTCGTCACGTTCGTCACGTTCGTCAGACTGGTCAGGCTCTGCAATTGCATCAATGTCTGCCTCAGTGCCAGCCTCAGTCTCGCC
>CAZCXK010000090.1:0-2363 GCA_964502605.1 uncultured bacterium | reverse complement strand
GCCTCAGTCTCGCCAGCCTCAATCTCGCTCTCGGATGACGGTTCTAGCTCTGGAGAGGGGGGGTCTGGCTCAACGTCCGGCTCAAACTCTGGCTCAAATAATGGAATCGATCCATCTTCTGACGGAACTGATTCTGGGCTAGATGGCGCTGGACGGGCCTCTTCTGGACGGGCCAGAGTTGGGCTGAGCCCATCTGGTCTAGGCGACACTGCACCCGGCGCTTGGGGCGACTCATCCTGTTCAAACAGAGGCACAGACTCAGTTGATGGAGCAGGCGATCGCCCCCTATCTGAGGCAGCAGCAGCGTCGTCTGGGTTCGACAGGCTGTCCTCTAGTTCAGCTGCCCATTGGCGGATGGGGCTAACTGCGGGATCTTCCACCTCCCATTGCGACAGCGGCGGCACCACAGCCTCGCCTTCATTGGCGGCTCGTTCAAGCTGCTCAGCGAGGGCATCAAATGAGTCAGACAAATCATCCGAAAGCTCGGCTAATAAAGACTCTGTCTGTTGCTGCTGCTCTCGTTCGACGCGCTGCTGTTGAATCAGCTGTTCTAAATCGGGCAGGGGCGATCGCCCAACTTGATGCGCGTCAGCAGCAAACAATTCTGGAAGCGCTGCAGGTTTAAAAATTTCTCCAGAGCTAACCTCAGGTTCAGCAGACCCAGCTTCAAGGCTAGGCCGCTCAGACTTGATTGGCACAAACAGCGCCTGATCAACTCCCTCCACACTGACAAGATTTGCATCACCCGATAAGAATGCCACCCCATGACTGACAGCAGGCGCAGGCGGCAGAAATGGGAAAATGTCACTCTGACCGTGCGACACCCCATGCGACACCCCGTGCGACACCCCAAGAGAAACGTCTCCACCCAGATCTTGTGATTGGGTGGAGATCTCTGAATCCAGCCATGTATCACTACGAGCTGCCTGGTCAGGCAACTCTTCAGGCGGAACAACCCCCAACCTCTGATATGGCAATGGCCCCTCAGAGTCATGTGGTGCTTCGACTGAAAATGCCTCTGCATAGAGAGACCCAGACGATATTGAGCCAGACGATAGTGAGATAGAGTCCTCAGGCTGCAGTTCATTGATAACAGCAGGAGGGGGAGGCGGCGGAACCGGATAGGACATACTCCAAACACCACAAACACATAGACAGACCGAATGAAGAGTCCTGAATGGCCTCAGCCCGTCAAGGATCTAAGGATTCTATCAGAGTGCCTCATCAATAGGCTGCCTATTCCAAATCCCGACGCTTTGGATTTCGAGCCGGATCATTCGACAAAAATCCAAAGACAAACAGAGAGATAAAAAACAGAACAACGATATAAACAGCAATTTTTAAGGTAAGCATCGCAATCCCTCCAGCAATAGGCTTTAACCATAATACCGAACTGCGTGCCGCTTTCGATTACACCATGAATCAAGGTCAGCCGATTACTGATTGGGGGGCTCAGGGCGAACATCACGTGAGTTGATTCCTAAGTTAGGAGAAAAGACACGCAGGCGTGAATTCTGAGCCCTGAGGTCTCAATTAAGCAAAACTGCCACCAAATCTCGCCTGCCTGATCAAGATGCTAATCCATGATGCTAGTTCATATAGATGAGTCACCATAAATGAAGGGACAACGGCACATTTAGTTCCTCTTTTCAAAGGGGCATTCAAAGGGGCATTCAAAGGGGCAATTCAAAGGGGCAATTCAAGAGCCGTTCTCAATAGATCTTGATGCATCAAGGCACGATCTACCTGTGATTGGATTTGCCCGCCAGATAATGCATCACCATTGGCATATAGGTCTACCCAAGCTCGGCTGATTTGATGGGCCTCATTGGGCATATGCTCCAGAGCCCATCCGGGAAGGTCTAATTCTTCCATAAGCAGGCTCACTTTGGGGTCATAGCTGATGGCAAAACAGCGGCATTCTGCAGCGGCAGCCATGATTAGCCCATGAAAGCGCATGGCGATCGCCATCTCAACCCCTTGAAACACCCCTCTCAGCTGGCGCGGGTTGGTGAGTGTCAAAATATGGCTCACACCAGGCAGATAGGGTTGAATGCGCTGAGCCAATGCCAAATCTTGCTCAGGCTGAAATGGGATCAAAAGCAGGCATACCTGAGTTGCTTTTTGAAAGTCAACCAGGGCTTGAGTCAGCACCTGAATCCGGTGAGGCGTTAGCTGAGGATGAGGACGCAGCACCACAGCAACTCGAGGAGCGGGCAAATCCCACAGCCCTGGAACCGGCTGCGGCTCAAGGGCCCAAACCGGGTCAGGTGCCAAAATACAGGGAATGTGCCACGCTGACATCAGCGCTGCTGAGGTGCGATCGCGCACGCTAACGGCCTCACATCCACTAAAACATTGAC
>CAZCXK010000089.1:0-23362 GCA_964502605.1 uncultured bacterium | reverse complement strand
CTTCATAGCCTCCCTTATCATTCTGATGAGGGAGGCTATCGCTTTATAGTCTCTACCTCACAAATTCTTTTCTTCTCAAGTTACTGTAGCTAATATGTAGGTATGGATTAATTATTTCGAGAATCTATTGTTTTTGATCTTCGGGGTTTTAGCTGTTATTTTGATGCTGCTGGAGTTTTTCTAGTGCGTTGCTGTGAGATTTCTTGTAGTTGAAGACGATAGTTCTGCTAGTCAGGTATTGAGTCAAGTGTTGATGTCTAGTTGTCATCTTGTTGATCTTGCAGCAGATGGCTTGACAGGGCTGTCGTTAGCTCAATCGTTTGAGTATGACTTGATTTTACTTGATGTTTCTCTCCCTAAATTAGACGGAATTAGTCTATGTCGAAACCTGCGGGCGAGCGGATGTAAATCTCCAATCATGTTTTTAACTGCTAGAGGCTCAAGTTCTGATATTGTTTTAGGACTGGATGCTGGGGCAGATGATTACATTGTCAAGCCTTTTTATCCCGATACTCTAATGGCTCGAATTCGAGCTATCGGCCGTCGTTCGGGTCTTTCTATATCAACACCTGTGTTGACGTGGGGAGATTTGTTCTTGGATCCAAGTACTGCATCTGTTGTTTATCGACAGCAGGAAGTCGGGTTAACGTCTAAAGAATATAGCCTGCTTGAGTTATTTCTGCGAAATCCTCGGCGAGTTTTCAGTCGGAGTGCAATCTTAGATCGGTTATGGTCGCTTGATTATGTGCCTACTGAAAATGCGGTCACGAATTTAATTAAAGATTTACGTCGAAAACTTAGAGCTGCAGGGATGGCTAATGATTTAATTGAAACTGTTTATGGCTTGGGGTATCGAGTTAAAGTGGAATCACGATGCTCAAGAGCTTCTTCACGGTCTAAAGTAAATGCTCCGGTTCGCGATTTATCAGAGTCAAATTCGTCATCTGTACAAGAGATCTTAAATCGCTTTCGAGATACGTTTATAGAACAAGTGATCGCCATTTCAGAGTTTGTTGCATCTCTTGAGACGGGTTCGTATGATTGTGAGCTTCTAGACCAAGCTCTAAGCAATGCTCATAAGTTAGCAGGTGGTTTAGGAACATTTGGTTGGGAGCAGGGATCTGCGATCGCCCGAAAAATTGAAATTCTTCTGGATGAGAGTGACGAAATCCAAGGGGATAAACTAAATCAACTGGCGATACTTTGTCGGAGTTTGCAAGCAGAATTGACAAAGCCATCGCACTCTGTTGCTAATATATCAACTGCTCTAACGCCATTTTCGACTGTTCTGATCATTGATGATGATAGTCTGCTAACCGAAAAGTTATGTGTTGATGGAGCTATGTGGGGAGTGCAGGTAGAGGTAGCTAACTCGCCAGCAATTGCCCGACAGAAACTAGCAAACCAACTACCTGATGTAATTTTGTTGGATTTAACATTTCCTGATTCTGATGAGGATGGACTGGCTTTGCTAGAATCCTTTTCTCATCAAATTCCTCATATTCCAGTGTTGGTGCTCACTGGGCGCGATAGCTTAGAGAATCGTGTATCAGTTTCTCGGCTGGGAGGGCACGGGTTTCTACATAAGCCAGTTTTCTCTAGCCAAATTTTCGAGAAAATTATCCAACATCTTCCTAGCGCTGCTGCTGTAGAAGGGAATGTCATGGTGGTTGATGACAATCCGAGTATGTTGACGTTGGTTGCTAATCTTTTGCGGCCTTGGGGGTTGTCTGTTAGACCTCTTCAGGATCCTACCCAATTTTGGGATGTGCTTACCCAGTTTCAGCCTGAGGTACTAATTCTCGATATTGCGATGCCGACATTTAGTGGCATCGATTTATGTCGAGTTGTTCGTCAAGATCGACGGTGGGGTGATTTACCGATTTTGGTTATGACTGCCTATACTGATTCAGAATCGTTACGAGATGTCTTTGCAGCTGGAGGGGATGACTTTATCGGCAAGCCGATTATTGGCCCTGAACTGGTTACTCGAGTGCTGAGTCGGATTGAACGGGTGCAATCGTCTCAATAGAATCTGCTATTTGTAGATGTCTATTTATTCCGTCTATAAATGTGGGTATGGTTTATAGAGTTGCCTTTTGCATCTGTAGTAGGTCTTAGATATGGTGTCGCTGAATATCCAGTTAATTCGGGCGATGCAGTCTGACCCTCCAGTATGTTCTTCGCAAGCTCCCATTGATGTTGCGGTGCAGGTGATGCAGAATGCTGGGATTGGATGCGTGATAGCTTTGGACGATCAACGCATCGTGGGCGTTTTTACAGAGCGAGATTTAGTGGATGTGATTGCTTCTGAGTCATGTTTGCCTGACCTTCTTTTAGAAGACTTAATGCTACCTCCTGCCATTATTCTGAATGAATCAGACTTAAATGGTCTAGCAGCTGTTTTAGAAATTGTTCAGCACTGTGATATTAATTGCTTGCCAGTTGTAAATCAAAGTAGACATTTAGTCGGGATTATAACACCCCAAAGTTTACTCAAGGCTCTAACTCTGGGTGATGCACCTCCACTATCTAACTGTGAAAGACAGGAGGAGGCTGAAAAGTTTCTGAGAGAAGGTGAAGAGACATTTAAGACGCTCGTCGCGAATAGTCCAGGTGTTTTTTATCGGTCAGTTTTTACTGAGCAATGGCACCAGGTGTTTGTTGATGAATCTGTTTATGACTTGACGGGTTATGCGTCTGCTTTATTTGCGGAACAGGGCGATCGCTCCTTGATGAACCTGATTTATCCTGAGGATATCGACTCAGTGCGTGAGGCTGTAAGTGCAGCACTACAGGGTCATCAGCCATATTGCTTAACCTATCGGATCGTCCGTGCGGATGGTTGTACCCGTTGGATTCAAGATCGGGGGCAAGGGTGTTTTAATGATGATAAATTACTTTGGGTTGATGGGTTTTTCTTTGATATTACAGATGGTAAGGCGCAAGACGATTTGATCCGTGAGAGTGAACAGCTCTTTCGAAGTATTTATGAACACTCTCATGAAAGTATTTTTGTGGTTGATGTTCTGAAAAATGGTGATTTCCAGTTTGTCCAACTAAATCCAGCTCATGAACGACTGACGGGAATTTCGACTGAGTTTTTGCGAGGTAAAACACCTGAGCAAGTTCTTGCAGCTGATGATGCGATCGCCATCCGTCAGCATTATCAGACATGTGTGGAGGCTAGAACCTCAATCTCGTATGAAGAAACAGTTTCATTTCAGGGAGAACTTTCTTATTGGCTTACAAGTTTAACCCCACTCTTTGATGACGCTGGACGCGTGTTTCGACTGGTTGGAGTCTGCACCCATATTAATGACTTAAAATTGACAGAGATAGCGCTGCAAACAAGCGAGCAACGCTTCCGTGCCATCTTTGAAAATGCTGGGATTGGAGTCGTTGTGTTGACGGCTCCTGAGTATAAGATGACGCTCTCAAATCTATTCTTTCAAACACTGGTTGGATACAGTGCGGATGAGTTAGCCCATCTACACCTCTATGAAATCACGCATCCAGATGATTGGGTCATTGAAGCCCCATTAATTCAAGAGTGTTTGGCTGGTAGGTGCGATCGCATTCAGGTGGAAAAACGCTGCATTGCCAAGGCGGGCAAACTAGTTTGGGTTAATCTCATTAGCACCTTGATGCGAGATGAAACTGGTCAGATTCAATATGCCATTGGCATGGTTGAAGATATCACAGCGCGCAAACAGGCTGAAAAGTTTCTCCGACAGTATGAACGCATTGTGTCTGCTACACCCGATGCGATGCTGTTGGTAGACCGTCAATATATTTATCAATTGGTTAATCAACCCTATTTGAACTGGAATAACAAACCCTATGAAGATATTGTAGGTCACTCTATTAGTGAGTTATTGGGCAAAGAGGTGTTTGAACAGATCATCAAGCCCAGGCTGGATAGGTGCTTTGCTGGGGAAGTAGTTCAGTATGAAGAATGGTTTACCTATGCAGCTCTGGGACGTAGATTTATTAGTCTGACCTATGCTCCCTATATTGAACCTGATGGCACAATTTCGGGAGTGGTAGTCTGCAGTCGAGATTTAACAGAGTTAAAGCAGGCGGAAGAAGCCTTGCTGCAGCGAGAAAGAGAATTTCGAGCACTCGTTGAAAGTTCGCCGGACATTGTATCTCGAATCGATCACCACTTTCGCTTTCTCTATGTCAATCCCCGGGTTGAGATCGAGACCGGAATATTGACCTCACACTGGCTGGGCAAAACTGAACTAGAACTTGGCTTTCCATCTGAGGTGGTGGAACCCTGGTATAACGCGCTTCGGCATACCTTTGAAACAGGTCGAGAAAGGAGTTATGAGTCAATATTTCCAAAAGCGGATGGCACACTAAAATATTGGCTCTGCCGCATCGTACCGGAGTTTGGTGAAGATGGATCGGTGGTTTCGGTGCTGACTATTAGTCGAGATATTAGCGATCGCTGGCAGATGGAAGAGGCTCTGGCACAGTCTGAACGCCAATATCGGTTGCTGTTTGAGAATAATCCCAACCCAATGTGGATTTATGACTCCGAAACGCTGGCTTTCTTAGCTGTTAATCAGGCGGCGATCGCTCACTATGGCTATTCAGAGACTGAGTTTCTGGCGATGACGATTTTAGACATTCGGCCTCACGGCGAAATTCCAAGTTTGCTGAGTCATTTGGCAACGAGCGCATCTGTAACTCGCGCTGGTGAATGGGTTCATTGCAAAAAGGATGGGCAGGTAATTAGTGTTGACATTACAAGTCATGCGATCAGTTGGAGAGGGCAGCCGGCTCGCTTTGTTGCAGCAAGAGATGTTACAGAACGCAAGCAGATGGCAGAAGCGTTGCGACGGAGTGAAGTTCGCAATCGAGCCTTTTTGGCAGCCATTCCTGATTTAATTAATTTATCGGCTGCTGATGGTTCGTATATCGAGCTGATTAGCCCTCAACCAGAGATTGATTTGGTGCCCGAGTCTGTCGATCGAGTTGGTAGATCCTTGACAGAAATTATTCCAATTGACATCGCCACTCGACAAATAGAGGCGATTCGAATGGCGATCGCCACTAAAGCGGTGCAGATTTATGAACAACAGGTTTGGATTGGCGATCGCAAGCAATATGAAGAGGTGCGAGTTTCGCCCTGCGATCAGCATTCAGCTCTAGTGATTGTGCGAGATATCACGGATCGCAAACATGCAGAAGAGGCGCTGATCGAAAGTCGAGAACTATTTCGCCGTGCGTTTGAAGGAGCTGCAACTGGCATCAAACTGGTCGGGCTGGATGGGCGTTTGCTGAAGGTTAATCCAGCGATGTGTACTATTACCGGGTTTTCTGAAACAGAACTCTTGTTGTTGAGACTGCAGGATCTAATGCACTCAGATGATGTGAATGATGTGATCCGTGCCTTTCAGCAGTTGATTTCGAGTGATGTGCAGTCGGTGCAGCTAGAAAAACGATATATCCATCAGCAAGGGCATGATGTCTGGGTATTGATGAATACATCCGTGGTGTGCGATCGCGCTGGCAGCCCACTTTATTTTGTGTCTCAGGTGCAAGACATCAGCGATCGCAAGGCTATTGAGCGCATGAAAGATGAATTTATTTCGATTGTCAGTCATGAGCTGAGAACGCCGTTAACGGCTATTCGAGGGGCTCTGGGGCTCTTGGCAACCGGGATTTATCATGATAAGCCTGATAAATCAAAACGCATGTTTGATATTGCCTTGGCTGATAGCGATCGCCTGATGCGCCTCGTCAACGATATTCTTGATTTGGAGCGGCTCCGTTCAGGAAATATACCGCTTAGTTTTGAGGTGTGTTTGGTTGCAGATCTGATGCAGCGGGCTGTTGATAGTATAGAGGCGATCGCCAACGATGCATCGATCATAATCTTAACCCACTCGATAACAGCCTCAGTTTGGGCCAATTCAGATGCGATTCTGCAAACGCTGACCAATCTGCTTAGCAATGCAATTAAATTTTCGCCGCAGAATAGCACTATTTGGTTAAGAGCAAGCATTTTGTCAGATGAGTCGCAAGCTAAGCCCCAGGTTCTCTTTAGCGTTCGCGATCAGGGGCGAGGCATTCCGGCTGATAAGATTGAGACTATCTTTGAGCAATTTCAGCAGGTTGATGTGTCTGACTCACGCCAAAAAGGCGGCACTGGCTTAGGGTTAGCTATTTGCCAGAATATTATTCATCGTCATCAAGGGCGAATTTGGGCTGAGAGCAAGCTGGATGCAGGCAGCACATTTTACTTTACAGTGCCATGTGCAGAGCAAGATTCATGACAAAACGGATTTTGATTATCGATGATGAAGAACGCATCCGTGAAATTGTGCGAGTGTGCTTAGAAGATTTGGGGGGGTGGGCAACACTGCTTGCCACCTCTGGGGCTGAAGGTCTAGAACGGGCTCAACAAGAGCGGCCTGATGCCATCTTGCTTGATATTTCAATGCCTGATATGGATGGCTTTCAATTCTTTAAGCATCTGCAAGAGACGGTTGATATTCAACGTCTTCCCGTGGTGGTGCTTACGGCTAAGGTCTTGCCAAGCGATCGTCTCAAATTCGCTGAAATGGGCGTTGCTGGTGTGATCGCCAAGCCATTTAACCCAGTGTTGCTCTGTGGCCAAGTCGCCATGATTCTGGGATGGCGATAGGGGGGAATCGGCAGCCACCCACGGCTGAACGTAATAAATTGCAATAATCCCCTGCCGAGCTCTTATAAAATCCTTATAGTCTTCCGTTAGGGTCTAGGTGAACGGTTATTTAGAAACGAACCGTGCCTGATTAATGCTCGGTTGCCGCATATGATCCGTTGGTTCTACTTCAGGATGGCATCCGTCATACCCACAGTGGGAGAAGACCTGAAATGCAGTATTACCAGTATCAAGTCGGGGGCAGTTTGCCTGCTGATGCCCCTATTTATGTGACTCGTCAGGCGGATGCCCAGATTTATGATGCGCTAAAAGCTGGCCTGTTTGGCTATGTGGTCGGCCCTCGACAGATGGGGAAAACGTCGCTGCTATTTCGGCTTCGGCATCGGCTGCAACAAGAGGGCTCACGCTGTGCGTTCATCGACTTGACGCGCATTAGTCGGGAGCGATTGACGCCTGAGTTGTGGCACTATAGCCTAATCATCGAACTTTGGCGCAGCCTACAGCTTGTCGAAAAAGTCAATTTAGAAGCGTGGTGGCAAACAATCGATGGCTTACCGCCAGTGCAGGCTCTCCATCGATTTGTGGAAGATGTCTTGTTTGTGCACTGTCAGAGCAGCCCTCTTGTTATTTTGATTGATGAGTTTGATAGTGCGCTGGAGTTTTCGTTTTTGCTGCATGACCTGATTGACTTTATTCGCATTTGTTCTCGCCAGTGGGCGGTGAATTCTCGCTATCAGCGGCTCGCGTTTGCTTTGTTTGCAGTGACGCCGCCATCAGCGCTGACCCCACTAACTCATTGCAGCCTGCATTCTATTGTTAGGCTGGTAGAGTTGACGAGCTTCAAGATGGCAGAAATGGCCCCCTTGGCAACTGCCGAGCTAGCTCGTTATTTTCAGCAACCTTGGGATATGCTGCAGGCCATCTGGTCTTGGACTGGCGGACAGCCATTCCTCACCCAGAAGCTTTGTAAATTAGCAGTAGAAGCTCGAAGAGAGCATGGAAGGATGGGGCGGCGGGCTGACTGGGGCGATCGCCAGATTGCTGAATTTATTAATCAGTTGGTGTCAACCTGTGTGATTCAAGATTGGCACGTTCACGACATTCCCGAGCATCTACAGACGATTCGCGATCGCCTATTACACCACTCAAATCTAGAGCGACTCCTTGGGGTCTATCAGCAGCTTGTAGAAACATCGTACATTGCTGTTGACCACAGCCTCGAACAGTCTGTACTTCGGCAATCAGGGCTAGTTCGGGTTGAGCAGGGACGATTGACACTTCACAATCGGATTTACCAAGAGGTCTTTAACCTCACCTGGGTGCAGCAGCAGCAACTGGTTTATGGCTGTTCGTGCTGTTCTTGAAATCTTTGTTCGGTCTACGTCAGAGGGCCAAGCCATGAATGGCGTTCAAAGACAATGCGATGGTAATCTCCTGTGCCTGAACCGATGCCAAAACGTCTTTACCTCTCAAGTTTTGGGAGACTGCGAGATTCTGTGGTTGCAAAGGAGTTGGGGTCGGTGTCGCAGTTGAGCATCTCGGCTAACGCTGTTTTAATCACCTCAACGCCTGCACCTGGTTGACAAGATTGCTCGGTCAGATGTCGTTTCCAGAAGCGACTACCAGGTTGCCCTTTAAACAACTGCAGCATGTGGCGCGTAATTTTGTTGAGCTTGAGCCCCTGCTCTGTCCAGGCTGCAATGTAAGGCAGCATCGCCTCGACGACCTGATGCCGAGTCAGGGGAACTGTTTGCTGGCCATATATATCGATGTCGGCTGGGGCCAATCGATAGGGATCGTTATATGCAGCACGACCGATCATGACGGCATCAACGGATTGTAGATGAGTTTGCACCTGATCTAGAGTTGTGATGCCGCCGTTGATTTCAATCCAGAGTTGAGGAAAGTCGCGCTTGAGCTGATATACATCTGCATAGCGGAGGGGGGGCACATTGCGGTTTTCTTTGGGACTGAGACCCTGAAGCCATGCCTTACGAGCATGAACAGTAAAGTTTTGGCAGCCTGCATCGGCAACAACGCGCACAAAATTTGCCATGTCTTCGTAGCGATCGCATTCATCAATCCCAATGCGATGCTTGACTGTGACGGGAAGATGGGTTGCGTCGATCATGGCTGCAACGCAGTCTGCTACCCGTTTGGGCTGAGCCATCAGACAGGCTCCAAAGTTGCCAGTCTGGACGCGATCGCTGGGACATCCTACATTCAGGTTGATTTCGTCGTAGCCCATGTCTTCGGCAATGCGAGCGCATTCGGCTAGATCTTGAGGGCGATCGCCCCCCACCTGGAGTGCTAAGGGTTTTTCAGCTAGGTCAAAGCCTAATAAGTGGTTGCGATCGCCATGTAAAATTGCGGCACTAGTTACCATTTCGGAGTAAAGCAACGCGCAGCGGCTAATGTGGCGCATCAAGTAGCGAAAATGGCGATCGGTGCGATCCATCATAGGCGCAACACTCAATGGATAGTGTCTATCAGGGTGATATTTGCTGCGCTTGGGCTTTTCAACCCCTAGTGCTGACGTTCGTGACGTTAAACTGGCCATGACATATATGAACGTTCGGCAGACTAGTCGCCACCACAGGTTAAAGCGATCATGATCAACCCTTGACAACCCACTACCGACAAAACAATATCTGTCTCTAGCCTACCAATAATTAGTGGCAGATTTCTGGCTCGTGCTGCCCCGTTCATTGGCCCACTGTTCAGGGAATCGCCTCAGCGCGATGTCACATGCTGATTCAGGCGTATCTGTGGGGCACGACACCTGTGCCCGCGAATACAGTCATATCCTGATAGGCACAATCAAAGACGCTCGTTTGTCTCTTACGATAGATGCCAGTCGATTTGTGAATTTAAGGCACCCCATACTGATCTGGTTCGGGCGGCCTGTCGGGAGGCAAACATGCCGTTTGAGGCCATCTGGCGAGCGACGTTTGGTCGAGTGATGTCGTCAATACTGATGTTGCCTATAGATCTCCAACAATCACAGAATTGACATACAAGTCACCGATGACAGACGACCAATGGGAGATGTTAGTGCAGCAGACTAAAGACTGTTTTTCTGTGCATGATGTCCAATGGCTATTTTCCTATGTTTCTTTGGATAGGACTCGATCTATTTGCTTTTTTGAGGCATCAAATGCTGAGCCGATGCGATCGCACTATCGTAAAATGGGTATTTCATTTGATCAAATTTGGCGATCGCATTGGCTTGCTCCCAACTAGTCTCTAAAACATGAGGTTGTGTTGGGAAGATCAGTGTAGGCGGCCAAATTGGGCAGCAGCGTCACCGGACTGATGTTAAGAGTAGAAACGGTGCTCAAGTTGCCAATTTGGAAAAATCCTGGTGTGCCGCTGACGTTGTTATTGATCCGGATACCATTGGTGCTGGTGTTATTCAGCAGTACGATACACGCGTCGTTATTGACATCGTTAACTGTGATTTCTAAATTGGGCTGGGATGTTGCTCCATTGTCAGAGAGCTGATTTTCTTGAATATCGGCGATCACGGTTGCCGAGTCTTGAGCATTGATGCTGATGCCCTGGCTACCATTATTGCGGATAATGTTATTGCTAATGCCCAGAGAATTATTGGGGACGTCGGTGACATATTCCTGGAACGAAGCATTCCGGGCGATCGCCCGAATACCTTCTTCTGTGTTGGTTTGAATCAAGTTGCCGCCAATGGCAAACTCTTGTGCAGCCGCTTCATTTCCTTCAATGTCAATACCAGCACCGCCATTATTCTCAATCTGGTTGCGGTTGATAAAGACCTCCTGTGCTGCGGTCGAACTGCCATTGAACACACCAGCTACAGCTCGGATGCCTGAATTGGCATTATTGGCAATGCGGCTGTCTTCTATCGTAATTTCTTGAGATCCAACATTAACAGTTTCCAGCAAGGCTCCTTCTGCGCCGCTGTTTGTAATCGAGCCATTACTAAACGAAATAAGCTGATTGCCCAGTTCATTGGCTTCAACTCTTAGCCCTTGGGTGCGACTATTGGCAATTTGCGTGGTGTCAATGTCAACAATTTGTAAAGGATTGAGCAGTTCGGAACGTGTGCCATCGGCAATGATTTCAATCCCCACCTGGTTATTCCGAAGACGGTGATTGGCAATGGTGGCTTCGAGGGGGGTGCTAGAGCGGTTATAGATCAGGATGGCCTGTCCCGATCCAGCGGTGCCCAGCGACCCAGTGATCACATTGTCAAACAGCACCACACTCCCGGAAACATCGTTGAGCAAAATACCGCGATCGCCCGCATTAGTAATCGTATTATCGCGAATTTCAACATTGGCTACGGAGTTGGCAATTACTGCGTTTTCAGGCGCATCAGCAATCTGAAATCCAGATAGCACGGTGCTAGTTCTCATCCTTACTAGATGGTTAGCTCCTGCATCTCGAATGGTAGGGAAGTTAGTATCGCCGGACAGCGGCAGAGTGACTAAAATACCCTCGTCAAAATTGGTGACAGGCGAGAAAGGGAGTCGAGATGGGGCCTCTGGAAATCCTGGAAAGGGCATCCCCGCCAGGAGTTGAACTGGCCCCTGAGAGAGTACCCGCACTCGGTTGGGAATTGTGAAGGCTGGAATGTCAGGATTTTGCCCTGCATCCACATAGACAATGGCATTGCCATCTGAAATACTGGCGTCCAGCGCGTCCTGAATTGTGCCAAATGGGTTTTCAAAGGTGCCATCACCGCCCCGACGCCCCAAGGTGACATGGATAAACCGATAGGCTCTCTCTTCCTCCGGGTTCATCAGCGGCCCGACAGATGCTTCAATGCGCGTTTCGACTTCTGTTTGAGTATCCACAGCAATGCTAGGAATGCGCCGCACTGATTCTCCCAGACGATCCGCTACGGTTTGTTCGCCGGTAATTGGGCCTCTCGGACGCACCCTCGGCCAGGTGAGCCCAACGCTGCCAATGATATTTGTGCCAAAAATATCGTCCTCTTGAACTGAAACGCCCAGAACTAAGTTTTGCACTGGGCGGGCTTCTACGCCTAACCGCCATCCTAGGGTACTATCCACCCCTCTACCATCATAGAAATATAATCCGGCATAGCCTCGCAGATCACCATTACCCTGATTCCAGCGAACCAGTCTGGCTCCTACTTCGGCATCAAACCCACCTAATGCTGCTTCTCGAATGGTGAAACGCTGCAGTTCGCGGCTACTAGATAGGACAAACTGATTCTCTTGAAAGCCGGTGGATAGTTCTAGCCCCGTATCGAAGGCGCGATCGCTGACTAGTTGACGAGTATCCCCAATCGGTAGGTATCCATTGAGTCGGAAATCCCAAACGTCGCCTAGCGTCTCCAATCCCAGGCCCAGTTGATAGAAATCACTGTGATCGGTTCTGCGATTGTCAAAAGACACGTAGCCTCCCCAGATGCGATTGTTTGACTGACTATAAGCTCGATGCCCAAATAGTAAATTGCCGCCCATATTGCCATCATTGTCGAGTAGGAACCGAGGCTCAACAAACGTGATGGTGTGACCTGGATGCTGCCACAGTGGAATAAATCCTTCAAATCGGGTTGTCCCATCAAATCCAGCACCTGAAGTGTTATGTCCAATGCCCAATCGGGGTGAGATTCGCAAGTCGGAGGCTGAGCCAGAAGGTTCTTCAGTATCTATAAGGTTGGGGTCAGGACTTATAGAGTCAGTTGGTTGGGCGATCGCCCCTAGCCCCAAGATTATCTGAACTAGCAGGAATACCCCAGTTGTAGTGAGAAAAGCAGAATTTTTCATCAAAAACTCTCGCAACATTTTAGAGATTGCTCTACGGATTAGAATTCCCAGTTTTGATGGAGGTGATCTAAAACGGAGAAAAGGAGGTAGACCGTAGAGAAAATAAAGGTCAAAGGGGAATGAATTCGAGTGCCTGCAAGATGCGTACAATCGATCAAACATTCCATCTAAGGGCAGTGTGTTTGTGCTAGCGATGCGTAGCATTTATCGGCTCACCCGCGCCCAGACACGCTAGCTATATCGTGCCGACATTCAGCAACGCCTAGAAGATAAAATGACGCGCAGTTAGGGTGTCAGACTGCACATCTTGTAATACGGCTACCTGCTTGAAGCTTTGACCAGCTTCTGCCTGGATAATTGCATTGTCACCTTTCTGAATGAATTGAAGGTCACTCATGGATCTGATGCCCTTGATTTGTGTGAAGTCAATGCGGTCTTTGACGATTTCAAAATCCGTAATGGTGTCGCCAAAGTCACGTACTGATTGGTAAACAAATTGATCTCGACCCTGCCCACCTGTGAGAACGTCTTTGCCAAATCCACCAACAATGACATCATTGCCCCGCCCACCGTTGATTATGTCTTTGCCAGATTCACCTAAAAGAACATCATTGCTGTTGCCGCCGTTGATGATATCATCGCCGTTGCCTCCCCACATGCGGTCATTGCCTCGCCCGCCGTCTAGAATGTCATTGCTATCTCTGCCAAAGATGCGGTCGTTGCTGCTGCCACCATTGATGATATCGTTGCCAGTTCCACCATCGAGTAAGTCGTTGCCACTGCCGCCGTTGATGATGTCATTGCCTTCACTGCCTAGCAGCGTATCGCCACTGCTGCCGCCGTTGATGATGTCATTGCCACCCCGGCCATCAATATAGTCAATGTCGCTAAATCCGTTGAGAATATCGTCTCCGTCGGTGCCGATAATGCGGTCAGATCCTTGGGATCCGCTGGTGTTTGGTCTAGGAGTGCGTGGCTCGTCGCCATATTGGATGATGGTTCTGGCAATATTGCTGTTAGTAGTGCCATCATTAATGACAACCTGGATGGTGCGATCGCGCCGATCGATGCTGATTGCTGCATTGGTGTAAGCGATCTGGGCGATCGCCGTTTGATAGTCTGTCAGTGATGTTGATCCCGTTAAGACTAACTGTCCTGTGCTGGAGTTATAGCGGCTAGCAGTAATTCCTGGGGGTAATGATCCCAGAATTGTCAGACTTTCAGCCGTCCCATTGGGGCGATTGGCCAATGTAATGGTGGCCGATGAGATTATGGCAGAATCAAGGTCTTTGATGACAGCATCTCGGTCGGCGATCGCCACTAGACGCGGTTCTTCAGTAAAGGTAGTCCGATATCCAGTGCCGATGATAGAACTACTATTATCCCTGTCTAGATCGAGGTTAGGGGCGTCGTTCACCGGGTTAATGACGACATCAACAAAGGCTGTCTCCGTCACACCTCCAGATGTCACCGTGTAGGTGAAGCGATCGGTTCCATTAAAGTCAGGATTAGGAGTATAGGTGATAGTGCCATCAGGGTTGATGGTAACGATACCATGGGTGCCAGGAGTGACGCCTGTAACAGCCGCTCCAGAGCCAAAACTATCATTCACCAGCACATTGATGACGATAGGCGTATCTTCATCCGTCACAGCACTGTCATCTGTGATATCCATCACCGGATTCACGGTGACATTCACAGTTGCTGTTTCTGTAACGCCGCCAGAGGTGACCGTATATGTAAAGCTATCTACACCATTGAAGTCAGCATTCGGAGCGTAGGTAACAGTCCCATCAGGATTAATGGTGACCACCCCATTTGCACCTTGAGTAACTGCAGTTACCAGGGCTCCTACTGCAAATGAATCATTCGCTAATACATCCATGATGATCGGTACATCTTCATCAGTGAAGGCGCTGTCATCCATGATGTCAACCACAGGATTAATCGTCACCTTAACCGTCGCGGTTTCAGCCACGCCACCGGATGTCACGGTATAGGTGAAGTGATCTATCCCATTGAAGTCAGCATTCGGGATATACGTGACAGTCCCATCCTGATTAATGGTGACAGTCCCATTTTGACCTTGGGTGACGCTATTGATGATTGCTCCAGGCTCAAATGAATCATTAGCCAGCACATCAATAATGACCGCCTGATCTTCATCGGTGATTGCGTTAGTATCCGCAATATCAGTCACAGGATTGATAGTGACATTGACAGTTGCGGTTTCGACCACCCCTCCAGACGTCACGGTATAGGTGAAACTATCTGCGCCATTAAAGTCTGGATTTGGGGTATAAGTCACAGTACCATTGCTGTTAATGGTTACGGCTCCATTTGCCCCTTGTGTTACCTCTGTGATGGTAGCTCCAGAGGCAAAGGTGTCATTAGCTAGTACATCAATGATGATAGGCACGTCTTCATCCGTCGTAGCACTATCATGGGTAATATCAGCAATTGGATTGACCGTAACATCCACCGTTGCCGTCTCGGTGACTCCACCCGATGTCACAGTGTAGGTGAAACTATCTACTCCATTAAAATCAGGATTTGGGGTATAAGTGACTGTGCCATTGGCATTGATGATGACAACCCCATTGGCTCCTTGGCTCACCTCTGTGATGGTAGCTCCGGGGTCAAAGGTGTCATTGGCCAGTACGTCAATGATGACAGGTACATCTTCATCCGTCGTAGCACTATCATGGGTAATATCAGCAATTGGATTGACCGTAACATCCACCGTTGCCGTCTCGGTGACTCCACCCGATGTCACAGTGTAGGTGAAACTATCTACTCCATTAAAATCAGGATTTGGGGTATAAGTGACTGTGCCATTGGCATTGATGATGACAACCCCATTGGCTCCTTGGCTCACTTCTGTGATAGTAGCTCCTAGGTCAAAGGTGTCATTGGCCAGGACGTCAATGATGATAGGTGCGTCTTCATTAGCCGTAGCACTATCATTGGCAATATCAGCAACTGGATTGACCGTAACAGTCACCGTGGCAGTTTCGGTATTACCTGCTGCTGTGGTTACGGTATAAGTAAAGTTGTCAAGGCCATTGAAATCAGCATTGGGGATATAGGTAATAGTTCCATTCGCATTGAGAGTTGCAATACCTTTGGCACCATTGGTTACTTGTGTAATAGCAGCCCCAGATCCAAAGGTGTCGTTAGCTAAAACATCAATGATGACCGCCTGATCTTCATTGGTGATAGCAGTATCATCAGCAATATCGATGACTGAATTTACGCTTACAGTTACGGTGGCTGTCTCTGTATTGCCTGCGGCTGTTGTGACTGTGTAGGTAAACGTGTCAACCCCATGAAAGTCAGTATCAGGGATATAGTCCACAGTGCCATTGGCATTAATGACAACGGTTCCGTGGCTGCCATTGGTTACAGTGGTAACCTGAGCACCAGGATCAAATGTATCGTTGGCCAGGACGTCAATTGTGACGGGCTGGTCTTCATCAGTAGTAGCAGTATCATCAACAATGTCAACGACTGGGTTGACCGTCACCGCTACAGTAGCAGTTTCAGTAACCCCTCCTGATGTGACCGTGTAGGTAAAGGTATCAGTCCCATGAAAGTCTACATCTGGGACATAGTTCACAGTGCCGTTCGCATTGATCGTGACTGTGCCATGATTGCCTTGGGTAATACCAGTTACCATTGCACCTGGCGCAAAGGTGTCATTGGTGAGTACGTTGATAGTAATCAACTGATCTTCATTTGTGATAGCGCTATCATTTACTGCATCGGCAATAGGATTAACAGTAATTGTGGCGATCGCCATTCCACTGTCGCCATTGGCATCAGTCACGCGATAGGTAAAGCTATCTGTCCCATTGAAATCAGGGTTAGGAGTATAGGTGAAGCTACCATCTGGATTAAACAGCAGTGAACCGTGAGCAGGGGCAACAGTTACCACGTAGGTTGCAGAACCATCACCCGGATCAGCATCGGCAACACTGCCCGTAACAGCGGTATCTTCATTAGTGACGAAGACATCATCAACGGGATTCGGTAGCGCATTGACATTGATCGTACTGGTTACCAGGGCACTGCTTTGAGCCCCAACCCTGTCAGAATTGGCATCTGTGACTTGCCAGGTTACAGTTCGCGTCGCTGCTAGTTCAGTTGGAGTTTGACTGGTGCTGCTGTAGGTGACAGATCGCAGCACCTGCTGATAGTTGGCCAGTGTATCTGTACCTGTGAGGGTCAAGAGACCGGTACTGCTGTTGTAGCTAGCGGTGATGTTCGTTCCAGTGGTGATAGCAGCCAGGACATCACCGGGCGTCAGTCCTGTGCTAATCTGAACAGTTGCTCCTGTGAGTTGTGTATCGTCTAAGTCACTGAGGGTGATGGTGTTGTCAATCACCTTGGGTGCTTGATCTTCCGTGTATGCCAGGGTTGCGCCTGCAGTCACGACTGGAGCATCATTCACAGGCGTGATGTTAACCGTTACCAAACCTGTTGCCGTTAATGCTCCTCCTGAACCCTGAGCACCCGTGTTGCCATCATTGATGGTATAGGCGATCGCCACTGAAGCAGGTGGCTGATCGCTGCTGTTTGCATATGTGATTTGCTGAAGTGCACTGTTGACCAGGATAGTGGTGGCATTCCCATTGAACGTCAACAGGAGGACACCATTACTATTTGTGGTGACTGAGCCAATCGTCACGCCATCGACAACAATTGTGCTACCTGGCGTTAGGAGGCCTAACGTACCACTGTTTCCAAAGATATCTTGCCCATTGGCTCCACTTTGTCGCTGCAACCTGAGCGTGGCTCCACTCCAGTTATTGGCTGCACTGAGTTCGATATCGCTAACCGTCGCATCCGTATCCAAAACAACGGGTACGCCATTCTCAATAAACCCAACCGTGCCTCCGAGATTGCTGAACAAGGGCGCATCGTTAACTGGATTAATCGTCGTAGTGAGTGGGACAGTCCCGCTGCTGTAAATCGTGGTTCCACCAGTAGAGCCTGCATTGCTCAAGTTGACAACAGTGCCTGTGGTCATGGAACCACTGGAATTATCAATCAGATGAACGGTTAGAGCCGGTACAGTTCCGTTAAAATCAGCAGCAGGGATAAACCGGAGACCATGGGTTGACGCCACTAAAAGTGCACTGCTAGCGTCTCGGCTGCCGACATTTACCCAGGTGCTACCGTTGAAATATTGCCAGGTTCCTTGAGTAGTAGCTCCATTACCGATGATTGCAATCCCGGCTAAGGCATTAGCTGATGATCCACCCGTCACCTGGTCAGCTGCATCTGAGAAATTCCCAGAAAATAATGTAGAAACCGTCGCACCTATAGGATTAGCAGTATCTTCATTAACTGCTGCCAGCGTAGCAGACCCCGTAGCGATCGGGGCATCATTGACGGCTGTAATGCTGGTATTCAGGGTGACGGCATTCGTGCCGTTGCTATATTGGGTAGAAGCCCCACTGGTAGAAACATTGACAATCGTTCCTGATGTAACAAGTCCGGCAGAGCTATCAATTAAGCGTACAGTCAGACTGCCAGGAGCACCGTTAAAATTAGCAGCAGGCAGAAAGCGTACCAGGGTATCAGATGATAACACCAGAGCCGTAGTTGTAGAGACTCCATTAATGGTGTTCCAGGTATTGCCATTAGTAGACCATTGCCATACCCCTTGAGCCGCTGTTGCCGCATTTGTGGTGATGGCAATCCCTGCCAAATCATGGGCAGCAGTTCCACCCACAGCCGTCTGATTATCTTTGCTGTCGTCAAACGTGCTCAAGAATAAGTTGGATACCGTATTTCCGGCTGAGGACATGGTATCTTCAGCAACTGGCAACAGAGTTGTAGTTGCACTCAGGCGTCTGGGGGCATCGTTGACAGGATTAACCGTAATCCCAATGGTTTGATCGATGATTTGAGCGCCACCAGCACCTGTATTCCCCAAGTCATTGACTCGAATCAGTAATGTATCTGGCCCGTTGAAATCGAGATTGCTCTGATATCGCAGTCCATTAATGGCTGCATTAATAGCAGATTCTGTGCCACGAATCACCATCTTGGCATCATTGGTACCAGTCCCCTGGATAAACGTGATGCCTGCTGTTGAACCCAGGTTTAGCCGACCTCGGGAGACTTCAAGGGTCACTTCCAGAACCCCACCAAAGTCATCTGGATCGTCAATGGAGATTAAGTTTGCCCCTGAGAAGGTAATCTGCATGTCTTCAGTGGCCACCCGAGTCAGGGGAGCGGTGATCACAGGCGGGTCATTTGTGCCACTGATGTTAATTGTGACTGTTCTGGTAGCGGTCAGGGCATCTCCAACACCTCCGACTGCTGTTCCACCATTGGCATTGTCGCTAAGGATAATTTGGAGATTGACGGTGGCTTCTGAGTTGAAATCAGCAGGGGTATAGCTCAGTCCGTTGAGTGCAGCGTTAACATCGGCTTTTGTCCCAGAAATGGTGACACTATTTGTGCCATCACCAGTTACCACTGCGCCCGATGAAGCTGCTGTCAAGGAGCCATTTGCCACATTGAGGGTCACGGTAAAAGTGTCAGCACTGCCATTATTGAGATCTGCGAGGTCGTCAACGACAATTGCATTTCCTGTGGCAGTGCTAAAAACTAGTGGACTGTTACTGGCGATGCTTTGGGTCGCTGTTGGTGCAACGAGACTGGGGGCATCATTAACAGGTGTCACAGCAATCGGTACAGTACTGATCGTGATTTGAGAACCGCCCGTGCCGATGTTGCCGTTGTCATCGGCTGTAATGGTCAAGGTGTCACTACCATTGAAGTTGAGATTGCCCCGGTACGACAATCCTGCCAATGCTGCGTTAATGGTGCTCAGACTTCCTGTCAGAGTAATGGTGTTGCTGTTGTTAGCCCCACCCGTAATCAAGCTGGTATTGGCAAGGGTGAGTCTACCATTCGTGACATTCAGTGTGACGGTATTATTGGTAGAATCAAATGTATCAACATCACTGACTGAGATAGTCTTGCCGCCTGTAAAGTTAAGCCCGGTATCCTCGTTAACAATAACGGACGCGGGGCGATTGACAACAGGAGCATCATTGACGTTACTGGCGTTAATCGTGATTGTCTTTGTGACGATGGTGCTATATCCCGATGGCAGAGGTGAGGGATCAGGCCCACCATTATTCAGGTCATTGACGGTAACGACCATTGAAAGGGAACGATCTTCGTCTTCAGGCACCTGAATTTGCAAGCCATCTAAAGCGGCTTGGACGTTTGCCAGCGTGCCTTGAAAGGTGAGCTTACTGGCTGTCCCATTCGCTCCTTCAACAAAGGTCAATCCTATTGTTGAGCCTAGGGTAATTGTACTACCTACATAAGTAGCTCCCAGGGCTTGCAGGTCAATGGTGACCTGCAGCACGTCAGTTTCGCCAGGTTCAAGGGTTTGCAGATCAATGTCATTAACCACAATCTGGTTGCCGTTGGCCAGGCTAAAAATAAGGGGGGGCAGTGCCCCAAAATTTTGTGTTCCTGGAACCATTAGCGTTGGCGCGTCGTTAACAGGTGTGACGTTAATGGTGTAGTCACCGAGAACCACATCGCCGCCACCATCGCGAACCTCAAAGAAGAACCGATCGGTCGTGTGGCCATCAATTCCCTTGTGAACATAGGTGATCCGATTTTTGTCCAGATCGTCCTGGGTGAAGACACTGCCCACAGCCAGAGCTTTACCATTCAGGAATAATGTGCCGTGGGCCACATTGGTCGTGATCCGATACTGACGCTGAACCGTCGTGTTATCGGGGTCATCGTAGATCAGGTGAGCGTCACCATCTGCTTTGTTAAACCCTTTAATCAGACCACTCCCGCCTTCCGAGACCGTTAATGGTGCAGAGGAAAGGGACGCTGGAGCGTCATTGAGTTTGGCAATTGAGATATTGACGGTTTCAATCGTGCTGAGTTGATTGGCTGTACCGGTGTTGTCATTGGCCTGCACCGAGAAGCTATCTGAGAAATTCTCGGTACCATCATGGACATAGCGGAGCTTACCACTGTCCAGTTGCGCCTTGGTGATGATCGTGCTGGTCGTGACCTCTACAAATCCACCACCCTGATCGATCTGGAGAATGCCATATGTCGGTAGTGCGACCACCTGAAAGGTGAGGGTATTAGGAGTCGCAAACCCCATGCCACTCTTCTCGCCAGTGCCGTCTACATCAGCTAATGCGAAGGACACATTCGTGATGGTAATCGATTCACCTTCAGCCAGGCTGAGGATACCACCAACTGAAATTGTGGGGGCATCGTTTTGAGGGGTAACGTCAATGGTGAATGTCTGTCGAAAGGTAACGTTTTTACCATCACTCACCGTAAACTGGAAGCTGTCGATAAAGTCTTCGTCACCCGCATGGTGGAAGGTGACACGGTTGTTGTCGATATCAGCCTGAGTGAACGATCCATAGAGACCTAACGTTACTCCGTTCAGCTTGATTACGCCACTGGTAGGTAATGTCTCAATCCGATAGACAATTTCACCAGGAATGTTATCGGTATCTGTCGTCTTTAACAGGGCATTGGTGATGGTCGCAAACTCCCCTTCGAAAAGACCCGCAATTCCTACGTTCAGATCAATGGTGGGTGGCTCGTTGCTGATAATATCAGGGGTTTGTGTGCCGCCTGCACCGCCACTGCCGCCAGGGGGAACCGTAACCGTAATGTTGAATGTGTTAATGACTAAGGCTGATCCGTCTGGCGTCCAGATGCCTCCTTCACGCAAGGTTGGGTACTCGCGAACATCACCATCACGGACTTCAAAGCTGAAGCTATCGGTGAAGGTTTCATTGCCACTGGAATCTTTGTGAAAGACATAGCGCAATCGACCATCATTAATATCATCTTGCGTAAAGCTGGTGCCTACACCCAATTTTTGCCAGGTGCTGCTTCGGAAAACTTGCAGAGTTCCGACGGTAGAACTAGGAATAGTTGTTAGAGTATAGGTCAGTTGTGTGGTGGGTGAATCGGGATCTACTACACCCAACTCAGCCGCAGTAATGACTCGAATCAAACCATTTGCGGTTGTGTTCAGCTCCAGCCCCGTATTGGCAACTAGAACTGGATCATCATTATTGGGCTTAATGTTAAGGCTAATTGTAGCGGTGGTCGAGCCAGGAATGCCGGTGCCACCACCATCATCCGTAACTTTAATCTGAAAGCTGTCTGCAGGCGGGAATCCATTGTTTTGATCATTACCATCGTGAGTGTAGGTCAGATTGGCCAGATCTGCAGAGCTAAGGCTTTGTCCTACGCTAATCGCAACGCCATTGAGATTGAGAATGCCATCGACGGGCAAAGAAATGATTTCAATCCCATATGTACTTGTTTGGTCTGGATCTGAGATGGCGATCGCGACCGGGTGATCGACTTCTCCCTCAAACAGCGTGTTGGTGCCGCCTACGCTAGGAAGCTGGTTAACAGGCGCAATTGTAATGGGGATAAGGGTTGGCGCAATAGTACCGCCTGCTCCATCGTCAACCGTGACAGTAAACCCATCGCTTGTACCACCTGGAGCTGTGGTTTGGGTACCATCATGATGGTATTGTAGTTGACTGACCTGGTCATAGGAGAATGTCGAGCCCACCACTAAACGACTTCCTCCCAAGGTCAAGTATCCTTTATCAGGGAGACTGTGGAGCTTAACAATAATTTGGACGTCAAGGTTATCGACATCGAAGATGCCGAAATTGCTGGTGGCAAAGGCGACGGCTCCACCTTCGAGGACACTGGGAGCCGAGGGCGTGATTATGGGTGCATCGTTAACAGGAGTAATGGCGATCGCCACATTTCTAGAGGTTGTTTGGTCGCCGTCATTAACCGTAATCGCGAGAACCTCATCTCCGCTGTAGTCAGCAGTCGGTAGATAGGTCAGACTATTCAATGCCCCATTAATTGATGACAGCGAACCCGAGAAGCTAAGGGTGTTGGTGCCATTCCCAATCACATTAGATAGCCCGTTGATTGAATCTAAGGTTAATGTTCCTTGAGTGACAGATAGAGTAATAGTCTGTGGTTCACCGTCGATGTCTTCGACGACCAAGCCAGTGATGCTAAGAGCCGTGTCTTCATTAGTTGTACGATCGACTGTTGAGTTGTCTGTAATCACTGGTGCGTTTGTCAGCAGACCTTCATAAGACTGCCGGGTATCTTCAGTGAAGGGACTCTCGACTTGGTTTTGACCGATGACATAATCTAAATCCCAGGTGCCTCCGAGTAGCTCCTGTCCGATTGGCCCTGTAGCTGCTGCAATACTTGCTCCCGTGAGTTGGTGGAGTTGGCTAATGAGTTGGGTGCCAGCTAGACTTGCTGCAACGCTACATCCATAGATGAGGAGAGTGTTAGATGTAGGGTATCCAGAATGGGAAAACCATGACTGGAGTTCCCAGCTATAGTGATCAAGGGTATCTAGACTGAGCTTTATATTCCCAAGATATATGTATCCAGCAGACCCGTGAGATACGACATGCAGAGTCTGAATATCGGTAAGTTGTTCTAAAAGCTGAGTAATCTGGGCAACTCCGTCTGCGTCTGCGTCCAAGACGTGAACATGAGCTGAAATTGCCACACCCTGAACAAGCTGCTGATAATTAGGTACGCTCGGATCAATGACCACCAATGGTTTCGTAATATCGCATATTTGCCTTGGTTGACGGATCACTATTCCAGAGGAGCAATTTGCATTTATGGTGTGATTGATCTGTTTGATGTCTATGATGGTCATGAAAACCTCTGAAAAAATTGGAAAAAACTATAGCAAGCAGATATGACTAACGCTCAAAATTAGGAGGAAAGACCAAGCCTAATTTTGCGGGGAATAGAATTGTCTACAGCTACTTTGGCAAGTTTAGAAAGCAGCGTCTAAAGGGTTAATACTGAAAATAATTTATGAGGATTA
>CAZCXK010000088.1:15975-23434 GCA_964502605.1 uncultured bacterium | reverse complement strand
TTCCCCGCAAGTCCCTTAGCCTAATATTAAATTTCCAGCGCTTATCCTGATGCTATCCCTCATTGCCTCCTCCCAGCCATGACAACCTTTTCCATGCTTAGTCTACTCTCGCACCTGCTAGCACAGACTTCAACGCAAGCACCCACTCCTCCAGAAGTCGAGCTGCTGAAGAGTCAGCTAGAGTTTGTTTTGAGGTTGAACACCGTTTTCTTAGGCTTTTTGGCTCTGCTGGGAGGGTTGCTCACCTGGTTTTTCAAAAGTAACTTGGACGATGCCCGAGAAATGGCCACCCGCATGGTGCGCCAGGAGTTATCTACCCACATCGAACCACTGATTCAAGCCGAGGCTCGCAACATCCAGCGCACCTTCCGCACTGAACACATCATCAGCAACACCGTGGTGGATTACTACGTTCCCGCTCAACCCAGCAAAGAACCATTGGAATATACCCTGCTGAACGGACGGGGCTTCTCAGATGTGCGCCTGTGGCACCCAGACCAGAAACCTCAGGGGCGATTGGGCAGCGTTTTAGTGATTGATTTTGTTAATTGTGATGTTTTAGCACTATCAGAGATCGCTTCCCTCGATGGGGCAGTGCGGGAAGTAGGCTACAAAAAACGCGATGCTCTGGTCGATGAGGTCATCCAGGAGTTGATTGACCTGCGAATTGGGAGACCCATTCTAGTAATCTACGTGCGCCCTGTCCAGGGCCGAATTGTGGCGATCGACCTGCTCAGCCAAACCTTCCCTGAGGATGTTAAGTACTATTCCTCGGCCAATACCCCAGTGGCCTTGATGGGGGCGGTCATCGACTCGGCCTATGTGGCCCATAGCGATCGCCAAGTAGCCACTTGAGCAAGCCATCCAACCAATGCACCCGAATATAACTACCTGCATGGATTTGGCAGAGTATTAAGCCACCACATCTCCGCTTCGGTCGCTTTTTTATTCACTGGTAAACTCCACACCCTGCCCCTGCATGAGTAGGTCGTTCGCGCCGCGCGCCGCGCGCCCTCCGGTATCTGCCAGCCAATCCATAAACAGCAGCCTGCTGATGCTGCGGTCGCCATTGCGCTACTCGTGCTTATCGTAGCGATCTACTTCTAGCCCGAAATAGTCAGACGGTTAAGCCACAAGTAAGGGGAGTTCGCGAACGGCCCTTGCAAAGATTTATGGTCTGCGCAAGAGAAACCTACTGTACAAGACTTTTGGCATGGCAAGCGACAGGTAGCGACAGGTCATTCTAAGGGGAGTCGTTCTTGAGTCTGAGGAGCTTTGAGCCTCCAACCAGGCTTTGTCACCTGTCGGGCACGGGCAACAACCAGGCTATCATCTGAGACATCCTCTGTGATAGTAGATCCGGCGGCTACGGTGACATCATTGCCCAGCGTTAAAGGAGCTACTAACACACTATTTGATCCAGTTTTGGTGCGATCGCCAATTATGGTTGGATGTTTCTTAACGCCATCATAGTTTGCTGTGATTGTGCCTGCTCCAATATTGACCTGTTCGCCCAGCGTGGCATCACCCAAATATGACAAGTGTGCCGCATTGGTGCGATCGCCCAAGGTAGAACTCTTCAGCTCCACAAAATTACCAATGCGGCATTCTTCACCCACATCAACCTGGCTGCGGAGGTGAGCATAGGGGCCAATTCGTGTCTTCGCCCGCACATGACTATCCGTCACAACAGAATACAAAACGGTAACATCTTCTCCTAACTGACTATTTTCAATCAGACTACCCGGCCCAATACGGCACCCCGATTGAATCGTCGTCCGCCCCCGTAGATGCGTTTGGGGTTCAATCACCACATCAGGCTCTAGATGCACCGTATCATCAATAGTGATGCTATCTGGGTCAATCAGCGTCACGCCTGCCTTCATCCAGAAATCTTTGAGGCGCTGTTGCAAAATCCCGTAGGCGGAGGCAAGCTGCTTGCGATCATTGATCCCGAGAATCTCTTGATAGTCATCCACATCAACCGCCATCACTGGGTTCATAAATGACACAGCATCAGTCAAATAATATTCTCCCTGGTCATTATTAGTTTGTAACTGTGGCAGCACATGTTTCAGATCCGCCCACCGAAAGCAATAAACACCTGCATTAATCCGACGGTTTTGCTTTTGGGCTGTTGTGCAATCTCGGTCTTCAACAATTTGCGTGACCACATTTTGGCCATCACAAAACACGCGCCCATAGCCTCGCGGATCAGGCAGCTGAGCTGTCAAAATCGTGGCCGCATTTTGGCTCTCGCGGTGGGTCAGCAAGAGCTGCTTTAAAGTTGATGGGCGCAACAAAGGTACATCTCCATTTAGCACCAGCAAATCCCCCTCAAAGCCTTGCAGATAGGGAATCACCTGCTGCACCGCATGCCCCGTACCGAGCTGTTCAGTTTGCTCAACAAATTCGAGGGGGGGCATCAGAGACTCGGTAGCCACATACGACTGAAGCGATACTTTGACCTGCTCACCAGCATAGCCAATGATGACAAACTGCTGAGTTGGACGAACCTCTGCTAAGCTCTCTAAAACGCGCTCAACAAGCGATCGCCCCCCCACAGAATGTAACACCTTCGGCAAACGAGATCTCATGCGAGTCCCACGCCCCGCTGCCAGAATCGCAACTGCTAACATGCTTGATATACACTCAACCTATCCCCACGGAGTATAGCGAAGATTGAGCCGCATTAGGAAATCTGAAATCAGAATTCAACGCATCTGAATCATGCGCTCAGTCGAGAACCAGATAGAGATCTAGCCGACTCAACCCAACAGCCTGACAATCTAGCCAGCGAAGTCTAGCGATTAATGCAAGAGATCGAGTAACCACAAATTTTTCAGTTAATTGTTCCAGTTAATTGGACTGGCAGACTGGCAGACAAGCTTGGGGCGATCGCTTCACCACAAGTGCGTTAGAAAAATCTAGTCCTGCCCCCAAAATTTCAGTGCGTCGAATAAACTCACTAAATTGGCTGACCAGTTCGGGGTTGCGCCAGCCTTTTGCCGTCTCTTCAATCATGATTTGCAGCGATTCTTCTGGAGAAAAAGCCCGCTTGTAAGGCCGTTCACTGGTGAGTGCATCATAAATATCAACCATCTGAAAGACCTGCGCCAGAAAGGGAATGCTGTGTCCAACTAACCCATCTGGATAGCCCGTTCCATCCCAGCGCTCATGGTGATGACGGATGATCGGTACAACCCCTCGCATCGTGCGGAGAGGACGGCAGATTTGCTCCCCAATCAGCACATGTTGACGCATGATTGCCCACTCCTCAGCATTAAGTGCTCCTTGCTTCAGCAGTACAGCATCCGGAATGCCCACCTTGCCAATGTCATGAAGATAACTACCCCAGACGAGATCACGAATTTCACTACGTGACAGAGTTAAGAATTCACCAAACGCTCGACTGCGTAACAGAAGACGTTCACAGTGATTTCCGGTATTGAGGTCACGACTCTCGACCGTCTGAGCAATCGAAAACAATACCTGTTCAGCATGATCTAAATCTTCATTCAGGCGTTTTTGACGAATCAAGGATTTGACTCGCGCCGAAAGCTCAAGATGATCAAACGGCTTGGTGAGAAAGTCATCGCCCCCAACATCAATGCCCCGGAGCCGCGCCCGTCGGTCATTCAGTGCTGTGACAAAAATAATCGGAATTAATCGAGTGTGCTCATCTTGCTTGAGGCTACGACAGACTTGAAAGCCATCCATTTCAGGCATCATTACGTCAAGCAAGATCAAATCTGGATTGGTTTCACCAATACACTTCAGAGCCGTAGCACCGCTTTCAGCTTCAAGTACCTCATAGCCTTCGACTGAGAGCAGTGCAACAGCGGTCATTCTGCTGGATGGATGATCATCAATCACTAATATTTTGGGGCGATCCGGTTCAAAATGATTCACGATCAGACGTCCAACTTAAATTTCTTGCAAACAAGTCTTGCAAATCCTGCATGTGAATGGGGTAAACGAATAAAACGCCTGACAGTAAAATGCAACAAAATGCAACTTGTTCAAGTATGTTCCAAGCTCTCAAGGTAAGTAATCGGTTTTTTCACGGAGTTTTGAGAGAGAAACGGAATCGTCCTCAGTAGTCCCCAATTTTCTTCCAACAGGCTGTGGTGCATTGTGCTTTTCTATGCAGTCATGCTGTAGCGGAATAGTAGACTTGAAGGCATCCTCACATCCTCTTCCCGATTTTGCCCAACTATAGCCAGGAGGAATGCATTCTGATTTCCAGGTTTGAACTCGCTCAGCCCATTGTCTCTGTCGAATGGCTGGCCGAACGGCTAACGCAGTCAGACCAATTGTTTGACTTGGTGATTGTCGATTGTCGATTTTCGCTCGCAGATCCCATCCTTGGGCACCAGCACTATCTGGCGGGGCATATTCCGGGGGCACGGTATGTCAATCTCGATCATGACTTATCGAGTCCAGTTGGGCGGCAGGGGGGGCGACATCCGATGCCTAATCCGGATGATTTTGTGCAAACTTTAGAAGCGCTGGGCATTCGCTCGGGAAATGGTTTACCGCCGACATTTGTGGTGGCCTATGATGATAGTCGCCTTGCGTTTGCAAGTCGCCTGTGGTGGCTGTTGCGATATTTTGGCCATGACTCAGTTGCCGTGTTAGATGGCGGATTCACGCAATGGCAGACTGCGGGCTACCTCATCACGGGCGATCGCCCCCAACCTCAACCGGGGCATTTCATTCCGCAGATCCGATCGGAATGGACAGTCGATCTTCAACAGGTCAAGGCATTGAAAGACCGACCTGAGACGGTTTTAGTTGATTCGCGAGAGGCTGGTCGCTATCGGGGTGAATATGAACCCATTGATCCGATTGCGGGTCATATTCCGGGTGCCGTAAATTATCCCTGGCAAACGGTAACAGATGAGCAGGGTCGGGTGCGATCGCCCGCCGAGCAAGCATACCGATGGGTGGATTTAGCTGGACGGAGGGCAGAAGATATTGTAGTGTATTGTGGCTCTGGGGTCACGGCCTGCGTCAACCTTTTATCTCTAGAACTAGCTGGGATTGAGAATGCTGTGCTGTATCCCGGTGGCTGGAGCGACTGGTGTTCTGATTTGATCACACCAGATGCTTGATCGAGGCATGCTGAGTGCGTCGTTGGCGCATCCGCTTATGATAGTACTCCTCAAGATGGTGCTAAATGCCACACTCTGAGTTCGGGTCAAGTATCCTAAATCTAGGATTTGAGTGAGCCGATCTAAAAGGACAGGATCGATGATGGTGCGATTTTTTCTAGGCATCGGAGCATTGTTGGGTGCGATTTCGGTAGCGGGCGGCGCATTTGCCACCCATGCGCTGCGAGCAAGATTGAGCGATCGCGCCCTGGAAATTTTTGAAACGGGAGCTAGATATCAGATGTATCATGCGCTAGCACTGCTAGCAGTCGGCCTCTGGCTTAGTCAAGCCGAATCGAGTCAGCCGCTGATTGTGACATCGGGTATCGCCTTTATCGTCGGTGTGCTGCTGTTTTCAGGCAGTCTCTATGGCTTGAGCCTATCTGGAATCAAGAGCTTGGGGGCGATCGCCCCATTAGGGGGAGTGGCGTTGATAGTGGGGTGGGTCTGTTTGAGCATTGCTGCATTTACAGGGAAATCATGAAGATTGGCATTGTCGGACTGGGTCTGATTGGGGGGTCACTAGCCATTGATTTTACGGCGCTACAGCAGCACACCATCATCGGGATCAGCCGTCGTTTGTCCACCTGTCAGCAGGCAATCGCTCGCGGCATTGTAGCTGCAGCCAGCCCAGAGCTATCAAGCTTGGCTGCAGCGGATGTAATTTTTCTCTGCACGCCTTTGGAAGCCCTGGAACCCACCGTCAAGGCACTGGTGCCATATTTGTCTTCGACCACCATTTTGACCGATGTAGGGTCGGTGAAGGGGGACGTTGTGAGGGCGATCGCCCCTCGGTGGGTTAATTTTGTCGGAGGGCACCCCATGGCTGGCACTGCAGAGCAAGGGCTGGATGCCGCACAGTCAGGGCTGTTTGTGGATCGAGCCTATGTCTTGACTCCGGCGGCATCGACGCCTCAGTCGGCGATAGACACTGTGGCCACCCTGGTGCGATCGCTGCGCGCCCGAGTTTACCAGTGTGATCCAGATGATCACGATCGTGCTGTCGCCTGGATTTCCCATCTTCCGGTAATCGTGAGCGCCAGCCTGATTGCCGCCTGCATGGGGGAACCCGATTTAAGTGTTCTAAAGCTGGCTCAAACGTTTGCAAGCTCTGGCTTTCGAGATACTAGCCGGGTAGGTGGCGGCAATCCCGAACTGGGGTTGATGATGGCTCGATATAATCAACACGAGCTGCTGCGATCGCTTGTGTCTTACCGGAGTCATCTAGATCAAATGATTCAGCATATCAAGTCAAACCATTGGCAAGAGCTGGAAGATACTCTAGCTAAGACTCAGAGCGATCGCCCTAAATTTCTCTAGCAAAGATCTAGAAGAGCAACTCTAATCGTCGAGATAACGACCCTACAATTGCTTCTGCCATGTCCAAAATTTACCATGTACAAAACAGGAAGACCGATTCCTGGACTCAAAATTCAACATGCAAAATTTAGACCTGATTTAATTCCGACTCTTACAACGACGACCGCTGCAACTCGTCCAGACGTGCCAGTACCTCAGTGCTATGGATGGCAGGCACTACGCCCAGAAACCGCTCTTGCAAGATGCCATCTGGGTCAATCAGATAGGTGTGGCGCAGCGACCGATACCCCATCCATGATCCGTAGGCTTTGCTCACCTCACCCGACACATCCGCCAACAGCGGAAACTCCAACCCCTCTGAATCGCAAAACTCAGCATGAGAGGTGACATCATCGGCACTAATGCCAACAATCTCAGCATTGCGGGCGTGGTATTGGGCTAAGTCGCGCTGAAACCGCCGAGCCTCTAACGTACAGCCTGACGTAAAATCTTGCGGATAGAAATAAACAACGACCCAGCGTCCGCGATAGTCAGATAGTGAAATGTCACCATCTCCACTGTTGGTTGGTAGCGTAAACTGCGGAGCAGACTGTGCAACTGGGGGCTGCCGCCCTCCAAGGGCGATCGCCTCTGGGCTAAATGCCAAACTGAGTGCGAGCGTCAACCCCACACTTAGCAGTCCCATGAAAAACGGCATTAGCAGCGTTTGCTGAAATTTACACCAATCCAACTTCATCATTTAGTTCTGGTTTAACAATCTGTATATGAGTGCATTCTTTATATAAATTTACAAATAGTGAGAGGATTTGGGAAGGTATTCGATGAAAATTCAATATTAATTGGGTAAGGTTCATGAACAGGTCAATCAAATCCCCGATTGCATCAGTCAATATAAGATATAAGACAAGGGTGCAAAGAAGTTCAGAACCTAAGCTGACTCTATCGGGCTGGGGCTACCATTCATTGATCAGAAATTGATCGAA
>CAZCXK010000088.1:0-15875 GCA_964502605.1 uncultured bacterium | reverse complement strand
GATCAGAAATTGATCGAAACTGTTCTTCTCTCGCACAACATCTTAGAGAAACAATTTGTGCTAAAGACAGATCTTTGATACGAAAGATGTTCTGGAGTTTGCACAAGCATTCATTCTCTCTGAGGTATCTAAGTTGTTAGCTAAACTGTCAGCTAATATGGGCTAGCCTAGTGTTTCAGCAGAGCTTAATCGGCTGCTCTGCCAGATCAGCGGCCTTTTATATTTGTTCGTTCTGCGCCGTTTTAGTCAGGGATTTTGTCGTGACTGCTCAACATCAAATCCAATCACTGCTTCTCAAGATAGATCAGGTGCTCAGCAAGTCGAGCCCCCGTCTGCCCTGGATTATGTCGGGTGATGCCGCTCAACAGCAGCAAGTGCTTGAGCAAGCCAGAGACTATTTGATTTCGCTACAGCAACAGGTTGCGTCGGGAGAACCCATCTCTGAATCGGGTGGGACATTGGCAACACAAGGGCAAACTGGGGCAGGCTCATCGCCGGGAGAATCGGCACAGCAGGCTCTAAAGGCGGTTGTGCAAGAAATGAGCTATTTGCGCTCCAATATGATGCAGCCTTTGCGCGATGATGTCACGCAGTTGCATCAGCAGCGAGCAGCACTAGTGGCTGAAATCAAGGAGCTTGAGGCTCGGCGAGGGCAGCTATTGCCTCAGCAAAACCAGCAGCAGATGCTGAATGAGTTTTTAAGCACTCTAATGGGTCGCTTACAAGATGACTTGACTGGACGGGTTGTCCAAACGCTGGCCGACTTAGAAGCGCGATCGCTGAGTGAGCGATCGCTGCCCGGAGACGATAGAGCGGCAAATTTGCCTCGACTCAGCTCATCTGAGCGGCTAGAGCATATTCAAATGCTGCAGGCCAAATCTGATGATCTCATGTTAAAGCTCGATTCGACACTGGGGGTTGTCTTTGAATCGCTGCAAAAGAATATCGAAAGCTACCAAGAATCGTTGGGTCAAGGTCTCGAAAAAATGCATGGCTTGGGGCAGCAGGGGGAAGTTCTTTTTGCAACTCTTCTCAATCGACTGGCGCACCAACTAGGGCAAGAGGCATCGTCGTATCTGCGTGCCTCGCTGGAATCATCAGAACGAAGCCTGCCAGGGTTTTCTGATGTGAATGATCCGCAATTATCCATGGCGGGGCGCGATAAGTCTCCCTCGTGGCGCACACCCAGCGCAGCAGAACCCGATCAAGTCTCTGATGACCAGATCGATCAGATCTTGCATGACCTTAACTCAGCTGCCAACGATAGGAATGCAACATTAATAATTGTAGAAGGCGATCGCCCTCCAGAGCAGCCTCTCACCATAGTGCCATCTCTGGCTGTGAGCCAGCTTGATGATATTGACCTTGCCCTCGAAACTCTCGATCTCAACTCAAACTTAGCACTGCCTGACTTAACCTCGGACGATTTACGCGCAGATGATGCCGATGCAGCAGCCATCTTTCAGTTTGATGACGAGGTCAGCACGAGTGCAGTGGATGATGCCATCCTTCTGCAAGACATACCTGCTAGGGTTGAGCCTGCAACGGGTACTGCATCAGCTCATGACATTGACGCTCTTGATCTGCTGAATCAGCTGACGGCTGAGATTGAAGAAGCCTTGCCTGATAGCCAGGATGTCAGGCAAGATCGTGAACCCGGCTCAGATCTGACGCTGATGCAGTCAATGCCAGATAAGCCATCTGCCCCGCCTTCACCCGAAAATCTCTACAGCGAGATTGATGAACTCTATGAAGATATGTTTGGGGCAGGTTTCGAGTCGGCGATCGCAACGGGTGTAGATAGATCTGAGATCCAACTATCGGCCACAGCCGAGGGATTGGCTACCGATGCACCACCTGACTCCTTAGACTCATCTGCTGAAGATGTATCCGTTGATGCGCTCACCGATGATGATCTCTTTGGCATCATCAGACCTGATGAGCTCGTGCTTGATGTATCTGACGATGATGTACCTGGCGATGCTCTATTTAACGGGCTCGATCACCCTGAAAGAGCTGAGGTGGCATCGGTTAACTCTTCAGGCTTTACTGAGTCTTCCGATGGCAACCCATTTGCCGAGCATACTCTAGAAACTTTGCTGTTTGACGAGCCTCGCCCTGAGGCTGAACCCGACACTAATTTGTTTCAAGAGGAGCTAATTCAAGATGAGCCAACTCCAGGTAAGGATTCATCGCACCTGGCAGAGTCGTCCCCTTCTGTTGAAACAATTTCGTTACTCTCAGACTTGGTGTTTGATCCGTCCTCTGATTCCAGATCAGAGGAGCACGTTGATGACATGCCTGCGGCCAACACCGCTTTCTTGCAAGACTTAGCAGCTCCCAAGGATGACAAATTTACTTCGGCGTCACCCCATGAAAGCCTGCTGGTGGCTGATGACGCAGCTGATACCGATGCCATTGAATTAGACTTTGATGACACGACGCTGCAACAGTTAACAAGTGACTTATCAGAGCTAGAGGGGTTAGAGTTTGACGACGCAGTAGCCGCTCCACCTCCGGCCAACCCTCTTGTTGAGGCCGCATCAGTTGATAGAGATGAGCAAACCAGCGCACTGCCTCTAGAGGATACCAATGACCTTTTTGAGAATTTTGCCTCTCCAACAGAGGGTCTATCACAAGATGATGTGTTATCGCCGGGGCGATCGCCAGATGACTTCTCACCAGACGAATCTCTAGCCGACGGAACACCAAGACCTGATGCGCTGCCTCCAGCGCCTGATGAGGTGCTTGCAGCTCTGACCCGCCTTGGCATGCCTGCCGTGACAGATGATTTTTTGCCACCCGATGACGACTTTTTCCGTCAGGATGCTGCCCCAAATGTAGATGATACATTCGACCTGAAGGCTCCTGAATCCACGATACTGGGCGAATTTGGAGAGACCGTAGATGGCACAGCTTCGTCAACGTCTTCACCAGATGATGCAGGAGGTGAATTCGCATCGGACTCCCAAAACTATCTTGAAGAGGAGATTGATGCAGCACCCGATCAAGAGCATCTAATGGTCTCTGCTCCAGATCATGCTTCAGATCTTACTGCAGACGATGAAGAACAATTGATGGAGCATCCAACGGTCGAGGAGTTGTTTGCTACCCAAAATGTAGATGACCCAGTGCTCGATCAGCCTTTGGTATCAACATCTAACCAGCCCTTCAGCCTGACATCTGAGCCGGTTAGGGTGCAGTCAATGACTGAAGATGACTGGCTGGCCTCCATTGATGAAGAGATGAGTCTAGATGACTTCTTTGCCAATGCCAATGCTGAAGCGTTGGATGAAGCCGAGCATGTTCCGCCGATGATATTGGATGATTTTTCTGCATCGATATCAGAATCAAAATCATCAGAATTAGAATCAGATTCGTCCGCCTTCCCGGTAAGATCGGGCCATTCTCTAGAGCCATCATCCCCTGACCCGGAGGAGACCCCATCTCCGGCATCACCGTCACCCGATCCAGTTGGCATCTCTGCTGATGCTGATCTGTCTGATGATGAAACCTTAAGCTTTCCATCGATTGAAGGGTTAGACAGCCTGTTTGACGATCTAACCCGCGCCGATGAGCCGCCGCCTGATCAAAATCTAAATGGGGGGCAGACGCTATTTGACTTGATGACCCGTCCCCAATCACCAGACGCAACGTTCAACGGCCTCTCAAGCTATATCGATCTCTCTACGGCTAATCCAGTCGAACCATCGGATCGAGAGTCTGAGGTGGAGAATGGAGAACATCCCCGAGATGAAAAAAAAAAGGGGATAGTGGATGAAACCACCGATGCTAAACAGCTCGTTGAAGACAGCCTGATTGAGCCGCCTCAAACGACACCAGCAGATGAGCTTAATGCCCAGAACCAGATTGAGGGCGATCGCCCCCACAATTCTTTCCTAGAGTTAGCAGCACCTGCGTCATCAGCAACGCCACATGCCGGGGTCGATGAGGCTATTGATCGAGAGGCGATCGGTGCATGGCCTGACCTAACTCATCAGACTGCCGATCCCTATCCTCCAGCACCTGAGAGCACAGCAGCAGCATCTGACTCCATCTGGTTTCTAGGGATTGATATTGGCACAACTGGGATTTCAGCTGTGTTATTGAATCGACATACTTGTGAACTCCATCCCATGTATTGGGTTGATGCGCCCACGTCGCCTGATCAGTTGGTGGGCTCAGCCGACCAACGATTTCGACTGGCATCCACGGTGGTCTTATCCGGTTCTCCAGATGCTCCAACCGCCCAATCTCTGGGAATTCCCAGTGGAGAGGTGGGTCGTGAGATGCATGCTAGCAGCACCTCGGCCTTTTACCATCCGCGATTGCTATTGCATCGTCTCAAGCCCTTCTTGAAAATTGGGATTCCGCACTATTCGCCACAGACCTCCTCGTGGGAGCCGATATTGCAGTGGTCTGACCATGAGCAGATAGCGCTGAGCCATATTCATCAGGCACTTCAGCTTCTGTTGACGACGTTCAGCAGTTCTCGTTCGCCGCTGATGGCCGCAACTTCGACGCTGAGCTGTGGTGCAGTTGGCCTTGACAACGCAGCACTGCAAGGGGCTCTCACAGATCTAGCAGCCGTAGTGATTGGCCAACCCTCTGGCTGGTCTGATACCTATCGATTTAATGTGCGCGAGGCTGTTTTAGGAGCGCGGCTAGTGGCTCGTCCGGGGCAAGTGATGTTTATCAATGATGCGATCGCCACCATTTTGTCAGGGTTGAGAAGTGCGGAGGGTCGTCCTGTGACGCTGCCCAGCCGTTTGCCGCAGCAGCCTCACGGTCACAATACCGACTGGCAAGGCTATACCCTGGCCATCAATGCAGGCGCAACCACCACCGAATTTGCACTGGTCAACCTTCCCGATCCGTTAACAAGTCTAACCTACCGAGATTTTGCCCTTCATAGTATTCCGTTAGCTGGGGATGCCCTCGATCAGGATATCATTTGCCAATTGCTATATCCCTCTGCCCATCGATCGCCACGGCATGACTCAGCAGATCAGCTTAGGGGCGATCGCCCTAGTGATCGGCTGCGGTGGGACGATTTTTACCTGGATGGCCTGCCACTGCCACGAGCAGGCGACCCTGATTTGATCAGCCGCGAGCGCCTGCGTCAACACTTAGAGAGTTCAGACTGGGGGCATCATCTGCTTGATGCAGCTCTCGTCCTCAAGCTCGTTTTGCAGCGGCAGAGCAGCTTTGCCTTTGAACTAGGAGATCAGCACTGGGGCATTCTGCAGCAAGACCTAGGTAGTCGCGTTTTTGTGCCTTATGTCCAGAGGCTGCACCGAGAGCTGATGACCGTTTTAGACCGGGCTGGGGTATCTATTTCAGAGATTCAGCATGTAGTGTGCTCAGGAGGCAGTGCATCCCTCCGAATCATTGCCATGTGGCTGCGGCAAAAGCTGCCCCAAGCCACCATCACGCAAGATACCTATGCCACTCAGCCTGCTGCGACTCATACCGACTCCACAGCTCCCACCTGCAGTCGAGTCGCTTATGGGTTAGCGTCATTGGCACTACATCCTACTGTGATGGACTTGCCGCGTCAGCGTTACGGTGATTATTTCTTGTTACTGGAGCTCCTGCGCACTCTGCCTAATCAACCCCTCACCCTCTCTAACATCATGCAGATGTTAGAGAGTCGTGGCATTGACCCTCAACTTTGCTATGCCCAGGTTTTAACGCTCTTAGAAGGGCGTCTTCCTGTTGGCCTGATTCCAGATGAGATGGCCATGCACATGCTGACACCAGCCTCTCAACAAAACCCTGACTACCGCATCTTGCAGGCTGCGCCGTTATTCGACCAGCGAGATCATCAAACCTTTCAGCCTAATGTGGAGCAATGTCACCAGGTTCGCCGCTACCTCAATATGCTGACCGCCAGCACCCGTCAAAAATTACTCGAACCCGCGATCGCCGAACTGACGTTTTAGGCCAGAGGAGTTTTCATCATTCAGCCCGAAGTGATACGTTAAGATTGTCAGACATTTGTACTAACCCTAATGATGTGCTTCGGTTCTACAAATTCCTGCCAAGATGGATGGGAGCGTTGTCGTCTGAAAGAGGCGATCGCCCAGTTATGCATGTGAAGACCTGAGTCTCTTACCTATATCAGCTTCAGCTAGTTCCTGATTGGGTGTAGAGAGGTCTGAGGTATACAACGAACCCTGTGGAATCAAGCTCTCCATCCTAGGAACCGCCCACGCTCAAATCTTGCCAGAATTCAGCTATGTCTCTTTTATTCGAAGCAGAGGGTCGTTAAAATACGGCATTATCACCTCTATCAAGCCCTGCTCAAAACTCGGAATGCTCTCATCGGCAGAATCCCGGTTTTGGACTTAGATGAGGATCAGGTTCTAATCTTTCAACGGTTTTCTGACATGAATTAGCTTCATTTATTAAAGCTGTGCCTATCGAACCCATCCCACCCCAATCATTCAACGGCGTGTCGTTTGCTCAGCAGAATGGCAGCTCTATGATAAGCCGATCTCCTCGACTTCCAGAGCAGCGATGGCGAATGGCCTTCCCCCAGACAGAGATTGTCGAACGGCTGGTCAGAGTGACTCAACTCTCGCCCTTGCTGGCTCAGGTGCTGATTAATCGCGGCATTAATACGGCCTATGCCGCTCAAATCTTTTTGAATCCTGAAGCACAACAGCTTCCCTCTCCCCTGGAAGAGTTTCCTAGCCTCCCGACTGCCCTTGAGTTATTAGCCAATGCGGTTGAATCTCGCCATAAGATCGCTATTTGTGGCGATTACGATGCGGATGGCATGACCAGCACTGCGCTGCTGCTGAGAGCCCTCCGCCTCTTGGGAGCGCGGGTGGAGTATGCCATTCCCAGTCGCATGAATGAGGGTTATGGCATCAATCAGCGCATTGTCGATGACTTTCATCATGATGGCGTGCAGCTAATTTTGACCGTAGACAATGGCATTGCGGCCTATGATCCAATTGCCTACGCCAGAGATTTGGGGCTAGCAGTGATTATCACCGATCATCACGACATTCCGGCTAGGCTGCCTCCTGCGAACGCCATTCTCAATCCCAAGCTGATTCGGCCTGAGTCGCCCTATGCGGGGGTGGCAGGGGTCGGGGTAGCCTATGTTTTGGCTGTGTGTCTGGCTCAATATCTCGGCAAAACCAAAGATTTGGCAACGCCGCTGCTAGAACTCTTTACCCTCGGAACGATTGCTGATTTGGCTCCGCTTACGGGCGTTAATCGGCGCTGGGTGAAGCGCGGGCTGAAGCTCTTACCCCAATCGCGGCTCACGGGCGTGCAGGCGCTGATTCAGGTGTCGGGATTGGGGCATGAAACCGGAACTCTCAAGCCAGAAGCGATTGGATTTCGGCTGGGACCACGGATCAACGCGGTGGGTCGATTGCATGATCCTGGCATTGTGATTGAGCTACTGACCACCGACGACGAAGGGTATGCCCTCGAACGCGCCATGCAGTGCGAGGAAATCAACCAGTGTCGGCAACAGCTCTGCGAATTGATTGAGCAAGAGGCGATCAACCATATCGAAGCAACCCAGCCCAATTTAGCCAATGAGCGGGTGTTGGTGATTGTGCAGCCCGATTGGCACCATGGCGTCATTGGCATCGTGGCCTCTCGCTTGGTCGAGCGCTATGGGGTGCCCGTGTTTATCGGCACCTACGAGGGCGAAGATCGGCAACAGATTCGCGGATCAGCACGGGGCATTCCTGAATTTAACGTGTTTGAAGGGCTGCAATTTTGTGGTGATGTGCTGGAGAAATTTGGCGGACACCGAGCGGCGGGCGGGTTTACGCTCTGCGCCGAGAATCTCCCAGACATGCGATCGCGCCTGTATCTATTTGCAAATATGCACTTGCAGCGGCAACATCTGAAGCCATTGGTCAATGTGGACGTGCAGGCCAATTTTGATCAGCTCAATCTCAGTCTCTACAACCAGATCGACGCCTTGCACCCCTGTGGAATTGAGAACCCTGATCCGGTATTCTGGACGCCCAATGTCCGGGTAGTAGAGCAGCGCGTCATCGGCAAAACCAAAAGCCACCTAAAGCTTACCCTGGCTCAAGATGGCAGCATGATGACCTTACGGGCGATCGCCTGGCGCTGGGGTGACTATTGCCCCCTGCCCAATCGCATCGACGTTGCCTATCGGCTGCGACTCAATGAATGGAATGGAGATAAGCGGGTCGAGTTAGAGATTGTCGGGGCACGTGCGCCAGAACCAACACCCCCCACCAATGTCGAGGGGCGATCGCTGCCGTTGATGCCGCAAGATATCACCCCGGCTCAAATCCTGGCGGTCTTAGATGATGACTCAATGCCGCTATTTGACACCGATAATGATGCTAATGCCAACGTCAATGGTGCTGAAGCCCCCGACAGCGGCGATGATGACGTGATTGCATCTCTAGATCCCGAGGGCATGCCGGTGTTTGACACGGGGGCAACCGCTCCGCGTGAAGCCGATCCAGGAGGATCTGACCCAAGCGTTTTTAATTCAAGAGCCTATACCCCAGAACCGATGGCCTCGCCCCACTCCCTGTGGCCCAATCGGCCTGCTCCATCGATCCCGGAGCGATCGCCCCAGCCCCTACCCGCATTGGAGGCATCCTCCAATCCCGATCCTGGTGTAGCGCTACCTCCGGTCAAAAAAGCAGTCTTTTACTGGAGCGATCGCCAATATGTCTGCAGCATCTACCCTGTAGGCACCAGTCAAGAGCTAAGAATTCGCAACCCCGAAGGGCAGATTTTAGCCGTGCAACCCCATGAGAGTTGTGGGCTCATAGGGCGGAACCGAGCCGAGGCGCGGCAGGTAGACGTGTCGTTGCCGCACTATTTCAATTTGATTCAGGCGGCCCTAGAGGCCCTAGAAGCCAATGCCGATTAGCAGAAGAGGACGGTTGGTATGTCTCTGTTGAAGCCGAGGAGTCGATATGACAGGCTTTAGAAAAGGGCTGCATCTGGGCCTGCATCTGGGCCTGCATCTGGGCCTGCATTGGGGGCGCATCATCCTGGCGATCGCCGCATTGGCGATATTAACTGGATGTTCACTGCCACGGGTTAGTGCAGAAGAGCGGCTGTTCTTACCCTTGTCTCTAGAGTTTTTAGATGTCTATGAGCTGCCCCAGATCACTGTAGACGGCACCCCCATGCGCGGACTGTCGGCGCTGGCCTATGACCGCGATCGTGATCGCCTTTATGCCCTTTCTGACGATCGCAGCGACTATGCGCCCGCCCGCTTCTACACATTGACGCTGACAGTCCATCAAGCCGAAGACGGAGCTATTTACCTAGAGGCGATCGCCCCAGAGTCGGTCACGCTGCTAACTGATGAGGCGGGCGTCGAGTTTTCATCTGGCACCCTTGACCCCGAAGGCATTGCCCTCACTCCTCGCCAGTCGGTCATGATTGCGAGCGAAGGGGTTGCCCGATCTGGTATCCCACCGTTCATTGACGAGTTTGACCTCGCAACCGGGCAACGCCTCAGCCGATTGCCCATCGCCGAGCGCTATCTACCACCAGAGGTGGACGAGCCGCCCCAAGGTGTGCAAGACAATCGCGGTTTTGAAGCCTTGGCACTGAGTGCAACTGGCATGGCCTCTGGTGAGCCGTTTCGCGTCTTTGCAGGCATTGAAGAACCGCTGTATCAAGACCCACTCCCAGACGAACCTGATCAGGTTTCCCCGGGCAGGATGCTGCATTATGTCGTCAGTGAGGGGCGATTGCTGCTGATCGCTGAACACCTCTACCCCATTGAGCCCAAGCCACCCGGCGCAGCCGTCAACGGTCTTGTCGAGTTGACCGTTCTTGATCAGGGGGGCCATTTCTTGAGTCTAGAGCGCTCATTTGGCATCTTCGGCACGGGTAGCCGCCTTTTTCAGCTGGCCTTGGGAGGAGCCACAGACACCTCTGAGATGCCCCAGTTTAGCCCTAGCCTCGCGGGTCTTGTCCCCATTCGCAAGCAGCTTCTACTAGATTTAAGCGACCTCCAGATTTCATTGGATAATTTAGAAGGCATGACGCTTGGCCCGCGTCTACCCGATGGGTCGGCCAGTCTCGTGTTAGTTAGTGATGATAACTTTGATGACGCTCAAGTGACTCAGTTTCTGCTGTTTCGACTGGGCGGCCTCCAGTAGCGCACCTGGTAATTGCACAGCCCAAGCTCGAAACGTTACTTGCTATGATGAATCCTTGTTGAGATCACTCTCTCGACTGGCGCGTCAGCAACTGACGACGGTTTCGATTTAATAGGCATTTTTTAGTATGCAACCTCCCATTTCGTTAGGGACTGTTCTCCAATATCGCTACCGAGTGCTCAGTATTCTAGGGCAGGGTGGTTTTGGTCGAACTTATCTAGCAGAAGATCAGGGACGCTTTAACGAACCCTGCGCGCTGAAAGAATTTATTCCGTCTCAAACCAGCGACTTTGCTTTAGAAAAGTCAAAAGAGCTATTTCAGCGGGAAGCCGCAATTCTATATCAGATTCAGCATCCTCAGGTGCCGCAGTTTCGAGCAACGTTCCAGGAGGATCAGCGGCTATTCCTGGTGCAAGACTATGTCGAGGGCAAAACCTACCGAGACCTGCTCAATGAGCGCAAGTTGCACGGCATGGCGTTTTCAGAAGCAGAAGTTTCACAACTGGTTCGACAGCTGATTCCGGTGCTGGCGCATATCCACACCCGTGGCATTATTCATCGAGATATTACCCCCGACAACATTATTTTGCGCCAGCGCGATCAGTTACCCGTGCTGATTGATTTTGGTGTAGTCAAAGAAATCGTTACCCGCATTCAAACTCCCGAAACAGCAACCCACTCAACAACCGTCGGGAAACTGGGCTATGCGCCGAGCGAGCAAATGCAGACGGGGCGTGCCTACCCCAGCAGCGATTTTTATGCGCTGGCCGTATCTGCAGTGGTGCTGCTCACCGGGAAAGAGCCTCAAGATCTCTATGATGACTCGCTGCTGACCTGGCACTGGCAACAGTGGACTCAGGTTAGTCCGGGGTTTGCTCAGGTGCTCAATCGCATGTTGAGCTATCGTCCGGGCGATCGCTATCAGTCTGCTAGCGAGGTGGCGCAAGCCCTGCAACATATTGGGGTTCCTGTCTCAGCCCCGCCCCCGCCCACAGTGCAGACCCCGCCTCAGCCCCGTCCGCCTGATTCGGTTTCTCACATACAAACTATTGCGGTTGGGCGTCGCCCCGAACCGATGACCCAGAGTGGCTATGTGCCCCCTCGGCCTCGCCCCGGTGGCAGTGGGCCGGTGATTCCTCGACAATCTGAGCAATCTGTTTGGGATAATCCGTGGGCGGTGTTTGGCATTGGCACGAGTTTGGCCATTATTACCGTCATTACAGTTTGGGCCGTGGTGATGGCGGTTTATGATTCGTCACCAGAAACACCCGTTGCAACTCCGACTCCGACGCCAACCGAGCCAGAGCCGTCGCCTTCTCCATCGCCGACAGAGGGCGATCGCCCCGTTGAATATCAGCAGCGGCTATCGCTACCTCCTGGCGGTAGCACCACCACTGAAGGCTCCCTCCGCGCCAATGAGACGATCAACTATCTGGTCTCTGCGGAAGAAGGCGAAACCCTGAATGCCTATGTCGAAGGAGAAGGCGTGTTGCTCTCGGTGCTGGCACCATCGGGAGATCCGGTTGATAATCGCGCCGAGCGGGTGGCGCTCTGGGAAGGTAACCTGGCTGAAAGTGGTGACTACATCATTCAACTGCGTCCGGTGCAGGGGGTGTCACAAAGCGATTATCAGCTCAGCGTCAGCCTCGCAGCACCCGAACCGGAGCCAGAGCCCACCCCATCTCCATCGCCTAGCCCTACCCCCGTCGAGCCGGAGATTGAAACGCGTCGGCTCAATTTCCCCGAAGGGGAGACAGGGATTGAAGTTTCGGCACGCGCTAGCGAAACGCTGATTCGTCGCTACCTTGTCAACGCCCAAGCAGGGCAAATTCTCAGCGCTGAGCTGCTGCAAGGCCCAGTCACGCTCAATATTCGCTATCCCAATGGGCAACTGGTAGAAGATGCCAGTGGTGTGGTCTTCTGGCAGGCACAGTTGCCGGAGAGTGGCGACTATCAGATTGATGTGATTGCCACTCAAGCTTCAGATTTTACATTAGACGTTGATGTCAGCAGTGGGGAGTAACGCTTGACTACGCTATTGATTGCAGGAACTGAACCTCAGGTAGGGAAAACGGTGCTCACGGCAGCCTTAGCAGCCTATTGGCAAACCTATTGCCCTGCCAAACCCCTAGCGATTCTCAAGCCGATTCAAGCAGGAGGGGGCGATCGCCAACTCTATGCCCAACTCTTCTCGCTGGAGCAATCACTGGATGAAATTAGCCCATTGCATTTTGAGGCTCCTTTCGCTCCTCCACTAGCGGCAGCCCAAGCAAACAAACGCATCGAGCTTGAGCTGGCTTGGGCCAGCCTGAGTCAATTACAACAAGAGCGTGACCTTGTTCTGGTCGAAGCGTGGGGCGGTCTGGGCTCACCGCTGACCTACGAAACAACGGTTGCAGACCTCGCGTGGGATTGGCGCTTACCGACAGTATTGGTTGTGCCAATTAAATTGGGGGCGATCGGTCAAGCGGTGGCCAACGTCGCGCTCGCGCGGCACTCGCGCCTTCACCTCAAGGGCATTATTCTCAATTGCATCACGCCTGTTTCCTCTGATCAAAGGCACAACTGGGCAAATCCGCATCTGATCCAGTCATTAACACAGACGCCCGTGTTAGGGTGCATTCCTCATCTTGACAATCCCCAAGATATTGCTGCCCTCACTGCTGCCGCCGCGCAGCTAGCGGTAGATCGGCTGTTTCCAAGACTGATGTCGGCTCTCTCCGCTTAAGTGTCGGTTCGTTGAATCGATGTCTTGAATTGAGTGGGCCGATCTATTTTGGGGTTTTGGATGAGCAGACGCAAGCGCTGTGTGGTTTTCAGGGGGTGCTGCAATCCCCTTGTTCTTCTGTGACTCCGATTCCTGGCAGTGTTGCACTGCTGCGGATTGATGAGGGGGGCGCAGCAACTAAGTTGCTAGTCAATCCGGTGCGCTCGATGCGGCCCGCTCAAATGGGTCGGCCTGGCCAGGATAAATCTCAAAAGCGTTGATTGATCAAGGATGCAGCCGTCAAGATATGCGCTAACATCGACGAAATTTTGGCGAACTGCCGTGAAATTTCGTGAAAGTGCCGAGAATATTTCACGACCCGCCGAGAAATTCTGGTGAAATCCCAAGAAATTGTGGCGAAATCCCAAGAGATTTTCACGACTTGCCGAGAAATTTTCAGCAAGACTCCGAGAAATTCTGGCGGAGCACCGAGAAATTGTGGCGAAATCCCAAGAAATTTTCACGACCCGCCGAGAACATTTCACGGCATTTGAGGGATAGAAATGAGGATTGAGGGCTTGTGAGAGATCAGGCGATCGCATTTTCCAAGGTCTTGGTCAGAACAGGCCGACTAGAACTCCGGAAAAATTAAGCGATTATATAAAAACCTTTAGTTTGAACCTCCTAAACCATTACATCGCATACACTGAAGGCACTTATCCTACTTGATTTGCCCCAGAGCATCTAGCGATGTCATTTGACAAGTTCATCGAAAAATTGTTCGAGAATCTGATTAGCTTTGGACCAGCGACTATCTTCTTCTTCATTGCTGCGCATGAATGCTGGCTGTATGCTGATCCAAATAATGACGGCGACTTGCGCAAGGCATTTGGGTTTGCTTTCGCTGGAGCGGCTTGGGCATTTGTATTCAAAACATTATCAGACTTGTGGAATGAAATTTGGCAGTTGCGTCGAGCCTCCATTGCTAACTCGCTAATCGACCAGATTGAGACATTCAACAAGGCAGTGCGTTGGAAGCTGTCAAGCTTTGATCGGCAATATCTAGAGTGTCAAGCCCACGAGTGTGATGACTACCGAGTAGAAGGTTATAAACCGTTTGGCATCAAGACTCTGATGCTGGAAGAAGCATTTGTGCCGCTAGAGTTGGTAGGTAACAAGATAGACGATTTAGCAACACGTATGGTGTTGAGAAAACATCATCGTAAGGCTGAGCAAAAGAATCAGTTGGAATATTTAGGGATAGAGCAAGAGAACAACTGGAAAATTTGGGATTTTCTAGCGCAAACGCAAGACTCACCTGCCTATCGACGGATGGCGATTTTGGCGGCGGTGGGCTATGGCAAAACGACGCTGCTGAAACACGTTACCCTCAGCTATGCAAAGCAGGCATCCGTAGTGCAGCAATACAAAGCACCCAAGCGCATTCCGATTTTGCTGTATTTGCGCGACCTGCGGGAGCTTTTTGCCCAAGACAAAGAGACGTTTCCGGCCCTGCCTGATTTGATCCATACGCATCACCTGTCTCGCTTACCGCCCCCAGACCACGGAGAACTCAAACCTCCTGATAACTGGGCTGCAAATCTCCTGCAAACGGGCAGAGCGTTGGTGATGTTTGACGGGTTTGATGAAGTCGCCGAAGCTCGTCGTGCCGATGTTAGCGAATGGATCAGCACCCAGATGCGCCGATATCCGCGTTCGGCGTTCATTCTGACATCACGTCCGCCCGGATATGAGGAGCACTACACGTCTGAAAAACCAGAAACTACTTTATATGTTCGTGCCTTTAATTATGAACAGCGCCATGAATTTATTCATAAATGGTATACCTGCCAAGAGCGCTATGACCGGGGCGGACGAGACACTCCTAATGTGAGAGCAACGGCTGATCGGCAAGCAAAAAGTTTACTACAACAGCTTGAGCAGAGATCGAAGCTGTCTGAGATGGCGGTGAATCCGCTGCTGCTCAACATGATTGCCACCTTCCATCGGTTTCATCCAGGAGATGATTTGCCCAAATATCGAGCAGCACTCTATGCCGACATTTGTAAGCTGCAACTGGTTGACCGTCCTAGAGCGAAAGGGATTCCTATGTTGCTGAATCTGGAGCAAAGTCAGAAGCTGCTGCAAGAAGTGGCGTTGAAAATGATGCAGCATCCAGAGGGACGGCTTACTACCGTAACAGATGCTCAGCTACAGGATTGGATCAGACAACCGCTGTTGTTGATCAACAGTGCCATAAAACCGCCACAGTGGATTGAACAAATTGAGAAAGTCAGTGAGCTTTTGGTTGAGAAGGAAGACCGCATTTATGAATTTGCTCACCTCAGCTTTCAAGAGTATTTAGCAGCGGTGCAGATTAAAGCGTTGCCATCCCCAGAATCGATCCTGTTTGAAAAATTTGAAGAAACAGAATGGCGAGAAACCATTTTGCTCTGTGCTGCCCAGACTGATCCCACACCTTTAGTGGAAGAAGCCTGTCGGCGCAACACTCGTGATGCATTGCAATTGGGCTATGACTGTGTGCGTGAATCACCCAACCCGGTCAAACCAGAGATTTTTGAAGAACTGCAATCACAGCGTTATCAAACTCTGTCAACATATCTCACACGAGGGCAATGGGAGGACGCTGATCAAGAAACATTGCATATGATGCTCCGTACGGTAGGCAAAAGTGAAGATCAGTATCTTACGCCAGAAGAGTTATTGACTTTCCCCTGCGATGACTTACGCCGCATTGACCACTTGTGGGTGCAGCATAGCGATGGCAGGTTTGGCTTTAGTGTACAAAAAGACATTTATCTAGAATGCGGCGGCATTCCAGATGGGAAGTATTATGAAGAAGCGTTTGAGAAATTTGGCGAGCGCGTCGGATGGCTAGTGAATAAGAGTTGGATATACAAACAAGACGTAACATTTAGCACGTCGTCAGCGCCACCCGGACACCTCCCGTTAGTGGGGTGGGGTGGGGGTTGGTTGGGTGGTGGTGGGTGTTTGGGGGTGGG
>CAZCXK010000087.1:0-23507 GCA_964502605.1 uncultured bacterium | reverse complement strand
TGTTTTAAACCTCGGCAATTAGGTTTCAAACCTCAATGACCATGTTTTAAACCTCGATGACTAGGGTTAAGGCCTCGGCGCTTCGGTTTCAAACCTCGATGGCTATGCTTTAGATCCTGATTGACTGATAAAAGTCTTCTGCCCTCACCCTAAATCTCTCTCCCAGAGCAGGCTAGTGCTGCGTCACAACTAAAAATTAGGTTTGGTAGTCAGTGCTTTAGCGCTGAAGCGCTAACTACGAGCCAAAGCGTTACCCTAAAATTAAGCGGTGACTCTGCACTAGGGTGTATACACATTTCCTTCTATGGCTAACGCCCTGATTGACGGACAAAACTATTTACAACTCGTATCTTGCATTGGGTCAGGAGACCTGCCCCCTTACATCAGGCAAACTATCGTAGGGGCGAGGTCTCATCGCCTAATGTAGAATTTTTGTCAGTCAGCTAGAACCTCAATTCTAGTTGCATTCGTTGGTCAATGGAGGGTGTGCAGAAGCCGAACAAGCGGCTCAAATTCATACTATTCTTAAAGCCAAAGGGCAGCTGAGCAGACTACCTGCTGCGGGCGAGTGGATTTAGTCTGTCGGGCTACTGCGTCGGCCCAAGCTAGACGACAGAAAAAAACCCAGCAGGAGTAAAATCACCGTGACAGGCCCAGCCAGTAGAGGCGGACGTCCATCAGTGTTGAGCATTACCGTTAATCCGGCATAGTTGACAACCAAGACTGCCGGAATCCCAATTGCCGGAATAGCGCATCGAGCCCAATTTTCGCCGCGCCTAAAAGGGACAAATAATAGGGTTAAAAGGGTGATCGCTGTTGCTAGATAGCCCCCCCCACTGACCTTTAATAACGATAAAAATTCTACTTGCAATCCTGGTTCGAGTTCCTCCCAAGTTGCCCCGATGGCGGCCTCTTGATAGGGTAAAAGCTGAGGTGTAAACAAATATACCAACGCAATGACCGCAATAATCAAAATCCCTGCGAAATAGCATCCGGTCGCAAACCTGAGCTGCTTCTGCATACCATGCTCCTCCCTATCAACCTATGCTCCCGATTATTGAAGAGATTTGTGAAAACGTCTGTGATTTGTTTTGTTTCTTAAACTCGTTAAGGAGTTAGGGCGATCGCCACCGATTCCAGGCACGGCGTTGGGTGCGGAGATAGGTCTGAATTGAATTTGAGCCCATCAGCGCGATGCTGCGATTGCGTTTCCAGACATAGGCTAAAGGCTCCAGATATGCTTGGTATGAGGTCACGGCTTCGGCATGGGTCTGAAAACTTTGGTGTAAGCCCTCTGATTCTTCTGTGAAACACCGACGCATCATCTCATTTGCTTCCGCATCTGTCATGTCAAATAGCCGAGAGCGCAGCAATTGATAGATCGTCGAATATAAAGCCGGATCATGCCAGAATAGGCCATTGATGGCGACCGAAACCGGATAGTGGTCCCGCTGGCAGCCCCAAATACCCAGGTTAGCAACTGTTTGTTCAAAGAGGGTCGGTGGTGGGAGGCAGGTGACGACCTCGTGGGAAAGCAGCGTTGAACTATTGAAATGAAAACTTTCATCCATAAAGTGGTAGAAAGAAATTTTGGACGGAATGGGAGCATTATCAGGATCGGGATGAGTCTGATAAGAACTGCTAAGTCTGTGCTGCACCAGTTTGCCATTGAGTGTGCGAATGCCGCGCACGGTGAAATATTGACAGGCTAGGAACGTATTTCCAGCAGAGAGTAGGCCAAACGCCTGCAACTGGAGCTGTTTCCAGCGGCGCTTGAGGGCATTAGTATCGGCAAAGATCATGGTTTCCGTGAATGGAGACCGCATGGGATAGCTGAAGAGGCGATCGCCCAGCAGATACTGTTCTACCTGATTAGAGATCGTCTTAAATGCGCTGATATGTGCTCTTTCTTGAGATGATTCTAGATCAAGCATGTCGCAAATTGGCCGAAAATCTTCCTGGGCATAGAGTCCAGTGGCACTGGTCTGGTTGAAATAAATGGTAGCAATTTCAGCTGAGATAATTTGTGAATAGTAGGCTACCCAATAGAGATGGTTCAAAATTAGGCGTTGAGCTGCGCTAGCTTGTTCCCAAAGTGGCGTTCCATAGAGCAACGAGAAGGATTCGGGGTGCCAATAGTCATCCTTGCAGTCAGCATAGTTAAATGCTTGGGCTGCTTCATCCAACAATCGAGTGTGGTCTTGTTGTGTATTGCGCTGATAGTTGATCTGGATTTTGCGACACAGGGTAGGATGCTCACTCAGACTGTTAGTTGGGGGATGCAGAACCGATGAATGCATGATTATATCCATGAATGATACCCATGAAAAAAGCAACCGCTGATCACACCTTTGATCACACGGTTTAGAATGCTGAAACCTGATGCGCTTAAACACATCGGGAGGCAGGCAGAGGTGAAAATGCATCCAACTCATCTAGACGTTGGGCGATCGCCCGTCCTTGGTCGCCTTTCATCAGCGATCGCAGCAGCAGCAGCCGATTCGCACTGTGGGCTTCGGTATTAAGTTCAGTCAAAATTTGGAGACGCTGATGCCGAGATAGGTGCCCTTTAACATGGGCGATCGCTTCTACAACTCCTTGGGGGCCGACTTGCACCATCTGTAGAAACTGCACCAGAATGTCTACAATTGCGGTATGGCTAGCAGGTGATAGTTGAGTTTGATTAAACAATGTCACCCCGGTGCCGTGATGCCGGGACTCGTCTTGGAGAAAGCTATGAAAAAGCTGACTGAGCTGAGGATTGAGACAGTCTTTTGATAGAAAGCGATAGTGTGTTAACCCCCAGCCTTCTAAGACTACCTGAATCACAAATAGAAGTAGCGCCTTGTCGTCTGCTTCTGCCACCTCGGCTAAAAGCTGCAAAAAGGGGTTGGCGATCGCCTCTGGTTCTCGACTCAAAAACGGACAAATTTGGACAAAATGAGTGGTTTCGTCGGCTGCAAAGAACGTATAAAGCATGCGCTCATCAGTAGACTCTGCTAACAGCACCATGCGCGACATGTAGCCCATGCCAGCTTTCTCAATGAAATAGGCCTCATGCATTAATCGTTCACTGGCCTGCTGTAGGATAGCGTGCTGCTCTACAGGATTGGCATCCTGAAAGAGTCGGACTCGATTAAGACCAAAATAATCAGCTTCCCAATAGGCTGGCTGATCGATCTGCGGTGTCAGCTCAGCCAAAGGAGCTGGTTGAGATATCCCAGACAGCTCTGAATGTATGGGCCAGAGCAATGGCGGAGTCGCCTCTTGAGGTCGTTGGGTAAATCGGCTAACCTGTGGGAATCGGCTAACCTCCGGTGCTGACTCAAGTTCTACCGTTGCTGGATCAAAGACTACCATCGACATCGCCTTGGCAATTTGCCTTTCTTTCAACACCGAACCTAAGATTCGACGAATTTTATCAGTATCTGTTGCAAAGGGTAATTCCAGTCCTGCAACACTATAGTCTTTGTTCATGTCTCCTCCTGGGTCAGAAAAAGTTGATGGTAGAGGCGACCCAGTACGATGTGCTGCACCCACGCTGGCATGGTGCGCTGCAACAGGTGGGCGATCGCCGCATCTCGCCCGACTTGCACCCGCAGCGCCCGCGATTTGCCCTCGGCCACATCAGCCGCTGTCTGAGCGACTCTTTGTGTGTTATCTGCCGCTTTCGCACTCAACTGAGCTTTGAGTCGATGATAGTTGTAGGTTTGGGTTTGATAAACTGCCAAATCTTGGTTGCCCCATTTTGCCCCAGACCCAAAATTAGTTTTGCTAGCACCCGGTTCAAGAATGCCAACATGCACCCCATGGGGCTTCAGTTCATAGTAAAGGCTCTCCGCTAAGCCTTCGAGCGCAAACTTGCTAGCACAATAGGCGGACGTGAGCGGGAACCCCACATAGCCAAAGGTAGAAGAAACAAAAATCACGGTGCCGCGTGTAGCTCGGAGGTATGGTAACAGCGATCGCGTCAAAAAAGCTGCCCCCAAGAAATTGACTTTCATCTGATAACAAAGCTGAGACTCACTCAGGTTTTCTAGAGCGCCAAAGATGCGATCGCCCGCATTATTGATCAAACAGTCTAGTGAGCCTCGATCCCGCACAAACTCGGCGATCGCTTGTCGTTCCTCTGCATCAGTCACATCTAACGACAGCACCGTCAGCCGACTGCCATAGCGCTCTAGCGGATGAGCCAAAATCTCGTGCCGCTCTGCCGCATTTCGCATAGTTGCTACCACATGCCAACCACGTTGCAAAAATTCATCCACCATCCCTCGACCAAACCCAGACGAACATCCCGTAATTAAGACTGTTTTCATTGCTCTGCTCCCGTTCCAGGATGACTTTCTATTCCCATTGGCTCCCAACTTTCCCAGGCCAGCGCCTGCTGCTGCTCGACATGATCAATAAACTGAAGAATCGACTGATCCGCTATTGTCGGCGTTTTCAAATTAAACTGAATTGTTTGAAAGATGCGCGTGTCACCCTTAGCAAAGTAATTGCCCACCAACCGGGTGAGCCCCAACACCCCTCGATCAAATATCCACCCCTGCAAGCCACGACGTTTGGGTGTGATCAGAATCGTTTGCCCCTCGGTTTTGCCACCCTCTATCATCCGCAGGGCAAACATAATATAAACGTGCAAGCGGTCAGGGCCCAGAGTCACGGTTCCGGTGCTGCCATACCAGTAGCACATGCTGTAAGTAATCTCACGTTGGTAGAATGGGCGCATCAAGCGAACCAGCACCGACGCATCACCTCCTCGGGTGATGTTGCTAAAGGTCATGGCATTTTCGTTGAGACGTTTGGGTTCAAACACAATCTTGACTGGAAACTGATGAACCGTATTGAAATGGTGGGCGTCGATGGCATTAATCATCACCACGTTGGGGTGACAATTTTTCACAAAGCGATCGCCCAATGCAATGTGACAGTCTTGCTCTCCTAGCTCAGGAACATATGGAGGTGGGTATTTGGGCGTGTTCCCTGTCCAGACCCAAACCAGGCCATACCTTTCTGCCGCAGGAAATACAGGCTGGCGAATCCCAGGGGGAGAATCTAAGCACGGAGCATCGATACAGCGACCTGCGACATCAAATGACCAGTTGTGAAAGAAACAGCGAATGGTGTTGTCAACTACGATTCCTTCGGCCAGATGAGCCCCCATATGAGGACAATAGGCCGCGATCGCCCCCACCGTACCATCGTGACACCGAAACACAGCCAGATGACGCCCCTGCAACTGCACTGGGCGAATTTGCCCCACCTTTAGTTGATGCGATGGTAGCGCCCAATACCATCCTTCAATAAAGAAATGAGGCCTGTTGAAAACCCGAAACCGATGGGATGAATGTGCCAACTGTGCAGAAGAATTCATATACGCTGATTCATTAAAAGCACTAGAAATTATGCTGAAACTAAAGGCATCACTCCCAGTGCCCCGTCTTTGGGCATCGGTTGGAGAAAAAACGCCTACATGCGGCTTCATCAGGCGCTACCCCGTTGAGATCACCCTTTAGATCCAAGCATCAGGGCGACTCCGTGAAATAAATCGGCATCGTCATCAGCGGGTCTGGCTTAGAAACTGCAGCAGGTGGGGCACCCGATGGCGCAGCAAATGAGTCGATGGGCGCGATGTCAGCTGGCCAGTTTGATGTCTCGTGGGTATCAGCCGCAGACATCCCAAACCACATGCGCTTGCCTACTCGCGTCAGATTGGCTTCACAAATCTCTGCGATGCAAACCAGCTCATCACCCAAATGATGGCCTGGGTTCCGTTGCTCAAAAAAGCGGACATGGGGGTCGGAGCGTCGTTCTTCTGGAATTCCTTGTAATGCTCCGGTCAGCTGATGCGGATGGGAAAACCGGACAATTCCATCTGACTCGTGATAGAGTTTGCCAAACTGTTTGCGAGCCAGGAACTTCATCAATGCTGCCACGTCTGGGGGTGTAGGGCTATCATATCGGGGATAAAACACCCGCCAGAAAGTCGGCAAAAATCGATAGGTACGATATCCCGATGAAATTAGCAGCCAGTAGAGTTTGCCATTTGGGTAGCGTTGCCGCAGCTGATTGACGGCAGCGATCCAGCCTTTAGCCAGTGCCGAACTCGACCAAGCACTCGGGTCAATGATGGTATCTCCTGAATAAACAACGCTAATTGGCTTGCCCTGATATTTCATTTCATAAATAGAAATGGTAGAGAAGCCCTTGATTGCCCCTGAATCATTATCTTTAATAAGAATGACCCAGTTTTTTTGGCTCAGGTCGGCTTCAAATACTTCTGGCTTGACACCCTTAAAGTGGGTGCTCAGAAGGGCATACATCGACTGGCGATCGCCCACTGATAGATTTTGAGTGGGAACAAGTTGACTTTGCATAGCGTCTAGTCGATTAAGAACGGCAGCGACCTGGTCTAAACTACGCAGCATCTGCACGATCGGATAGTTCTACCCAAATTGTGCCTGCGACTTAATTGCATTGGTGACGAATAGTGTCTGCAACACCCTCTATTTTTGACACACGAGACTTACACCCTGGGTTCCACCTCTGTCAGTATGTGGCTGCGTGAAACTAGCATACTGAGACCATGAGAGAATTTTTTTTGATGCTGTCCACCTTGACAAGCGTCCTTTAGGTATGCCCATTTTACCGCTAGGCTATACTTATCTAGCGCGTTGTTGAGGTCTCAACCCTAGATATAGCGCCCACCTCCTGATGAATGGATTCACTTTTAATAGTGTCCACCTCTGTTTTAACAAATGATCCAGGGCGATCGCCCCAGGGTTGAGGATACCCTCCTTGCAGTCGTGACAAAGCAATGGCGAAATGTCTGGCGACCTGCTGCACTAGCCGCAGCATGGGTTTGCATAGGGTCAATCGCTAGATTGTCAACATTTATAAAGAAATGAGGCCGAATACGCCAAAATAAGAGTGAAATCTTGAAAGGTCTTTGCACTCGGCATTTTGCCCCACAGTCTCCTTAAAATGAGATGATGAGCGTTGTGAACTGGGTTGTCTGATAGACCTCACAGGTATTATGTCTGTACGGCTATTTTTTAAATAGATTATGACGAAGCCAAATATCCTGGAACTGGCAAAGCAGGGGAATCCGCAGGCGATCGCCGCCTTGATGAATCATTCGTTGAACCCAAAAGGGATCACTGCCAATGTTGAATCGGAGGGCGATCGTTTACAGGTGCTATTAGAAGGGGAGCAGACACCGAATCAGTCTGTGCTGACTAGCTTTGTCAGAAATGGGCTGAGTCATCTCAATCTCGATCGGGTGACCTCTGTCCAGGTGTCTGGGCGGCAAGTCGGTGCTGACCAACCCGCTTGGACTGAAGCCATCGAGATGAAGCCCCCTAGTCGTTCAGCGCCTATTCCCGGATCTGCAGCCTCTGCCAATGCGCCCGCTGTTCGGGCGGCTGTTGCCCCACCGCCGCCGCCAAAGCGCCCTATAGTGCCGCCGCCACCGCCCCAGCAGGTGCTCGATCTCTCTCCTGATACGGTGATTCAAGCGGATGATGAGCCTGACATTAACCCACTCCAAAACGCACCTGACTTAGAGGGGCTGTCCCCCTCCGTGACAACAACGATCCAAGCTAATGTATCTCCGTCAGAGGGGGCGATCGCCACGAGTGCATCCGCAAATACATACGTAGAGCCATCCATCGAGCCGACTCCGGCAATGCCCGTGGTTGAGCAGTTTGATGACTTGCTGGTTGATGAGCAATTTATTGATAATTTATTGGCTGATGATGAGCTGTCAGAAGAAACGATCGTATCGATTGTGACGCCTCCGGAGTCTAGTCGGGAGCGAAATCCTGGGGAGATCGCGGGGGATTTTGGCAATCAGGCTATTGGATATGAGGATGACTTTAGCGACACTGATTTTGACAACACTGATTTTGACAACACCGACTTCAGTGACGACGATCGCGAGCCCGCAACACATGGTTCGCTGGTATTAGCTGATACTCAACCTGATAGCATGGTGAGCCCATCAGATGCTGACCTCGCTCCAATTGAATCTGCCACACCCGACGATACGTCAACGCGGCCCAGTCCATGGATCTTTATTTTGGTCTTCTTCATCATGATGGGGTGGCTCGCAGGCATGATTGGCTATTCACTCTGGTCACACCTGTCATCGCCCTCGACGCCTGCAGACTCAGCGTCGCCCCAATCAGCGCTCCCGATCCTTTTCTTCTCATCGAGGTCATCCGATGAGGTTGCATTAAGGCCGCATGTCATGCAACGTCTGGTTCGCAATCAGACACGAAATCGGACGCAAGACAGGGTGCGAGATCCGGTTCGGGAGCTGGTGCAAAGTGCAGACATAGATGGGGCTCAGACAGATTTTGTGACCCAGTAATGGCTGGGCATGGCTCTCGGGCCTGGGACGATCGGGCATGACTCATGACTCAATCTGATCAGTTAGAGCGGGCAAAGCAGGGAGATCCAAGAGCGATCGCCCAACTGCTCAATCAGGTTTTGCAGCCAAAGGGCGTCATGGTCAAAGTCCATCGGCGCGATGGGTGTTTGCATATTTTGCTGTCGTCTGACCATTACCTTGATCCGGCGGCCTCGATGAAATTTATCCAGCGGCGGGTCAACCAGCTCAAGCCTGACTCGCTCCAGTCTGTCAAAGTATATGGTCAGCAAGTTGGCGCAAGTGGTACGTCCTGGTATCAAGAGTTTGTGCCTACCGCTGTGACTGCGCGACAGGCGGCTCGATCGTCATCTGGGACTGTGGATTTGCGGCCAAATCCGTCTGATTTTCTGCATATCTTGACCACGTTTCAATTTTCCAGCGTTTTTCCCTATCGAGACGCCTTTAACCCGGCCCTCTACCGTCACCCAACTGTCAAACTGCTGCTGTTTTTGGGCCTATTTCCCCTGGTGGTCAACCTTATCAATGACGGCACGAGTTTAGGTCAGATTGCATGGCTGCTCGGCATTTACTATGCCTCAATTTGGGGTGTTGTGCTTTATAACCTGATCAAACCGCCCCAGTTTTCCTGGAGCGACACCCTCAAATGTGTGCTGTTTACGGCGTTTATTGGCATTCCGCTGCTGGTAACGTTTCAGCGGGTGCCGCCCTTTAGTGCGCTCTATGCGGCGATCGCTTCTGGCCCAATTCAGCGTCTGTTGGGGTTTGTTTTAGGAGTTGGGGTGCTCGAAGAACTGTGCAAGGGCGTCCCTGTTTATCTATTCTTAGCCCGCTCTGGCAAGTTGCCAGACCCTCTAACTGCATCGTTTTATGGTGCCATGTCAGGGCTAGGGTTTTCAATTGCAGAAGGTGCGGCCTATTCGTTGTTTTACAGTTTGGGGTTAGAGCGCGGCGAACTGAGCCCTGGCACCTACGTACTGGTCAATACGGTGCGATTTGTCTCACTGCCGCTTTTTCATGCAATTTTGGCAGGCATTGTGGGCTATTTCATTGGGTTAGCTGTGATTAATCCGTCTCGTCAAGGCGCAATTATGTTTATTGGAGTGGCGATCGCCGCTGTGCTCCACGGGTTTTATAACACCTTCTCTAACACCATTGTGGGGCTGATTGTGGTGGCATTCTCCATCGTGCTCTTTGTTACCTATCTGCGGCGCAGTAAGCAAATGGTTGATGAAATGCAGCAGGCTGAATTAGATCGGTCGCCTCCCCAGCCCTAACTCAGCCCTCATGAATTCATCTGCAGCTCTAAGAGGCTCAGCCGTAACAGAGCTGACGTAAATAATTGCTCAAGTTGAATACAATCGGAGACAGATTAGGATCGCAGTTGTCTCCTTGCTGCGATCCGACTTTGTACATCATATATCTCTTACGATCAGGCGCGAATCTCCTGCGATCAGGCGTGAGGCTGACAAAGAAGTCCCACATGGCAAGCCTTGCCGCTCCCTTAAACTAGTCAGAGTACCAGCACCCAAACACCTCGAACGTATGAATCACATCCACCTGATGATGTCATGGCAAAGCTCTATGCACCGTCTGTCTATGATCGCAGCTCTCCCATTGGCAGCTATTGGCAGTCTACTGTGGCCGATCTGGAGGTCGGCTGTGAGCCACTCAATCAGGTAGAAACCTGCGATATTGCCATCATTGGTGGCGGCATCACGGGGCTATCGGCAGCGCTGCACCTGCTGCGTGAGCATGACGTTGATGTGCGCATCATCGAAGCTGGGACGCCTGCCTGGGGCGCGTCAGGGCGAAACGGGGGCTTTTGTTGCATTGGTTCGACTAAGCTGTCTAATCCTGAACTGCTACGGCGCTTTGGCAAGGCTGAGACGCAGCGATTTTATCGAGAACAGCAGCAGGGGATTGACCTTGTGCACCAGTTAGCGGCAGACGAGGCGATCGCCATTGACGCCCAAGGGCAGGGTGAGATTCGGGTGGCGCACCGCCCCTCTCGCCTCACCGAACTGGAAGCAGACGCTGAGTTTTTGACCCATGTGGCGGGTTATCCCTGTGCGCTATGGTCGCAGCAGCAACTGGCAGCAGCAGGCTTTCAGAGCCCAGAATCATACGCCGCGCTGCATGTAAAGGTTGGCTTTGGTCTCAACCCGCTCAAATATGCATTGGGATTAGCCACTGCAGTGCAACGGCGAGGTGGGCACCTCTATGGGCACAGTCCGCTGATTGCCTGGGAAACGCACGAGAGCTGGCATCACCTAAAAACGCCAGCAGGTCTGCTGAAGGCGCGCCGTGTGATTGTGGCCACCAATGGCTACAGTCAAGATTCGCTGCATCCGCTGTTGCGCGATCGCCTCTTGCCCACCCTGTCTAACATCATCGTGACGCGGCCTATCACCCCTGCCGAACGCGCTGCCCAAGGGTGGCATACCGAGACTCCGATGTATGACACGCGGCATTTGCTGTTTTATTACCGCCTGCTCAAAGATGGCCGCTGTCTGTTTGGCAGTCGAGGTGGCACTCGGGGCACATCCACAGAGAGCGATCGCCACTGCCACTGGATGCATCGCCGCTTTGTCGATCTGTTTCCAGCCTGGAGAGACGTCGAAATCACCCACAACTGGACAGGGTTAGTCTGCATCTCGGCTGCGTTGACGCCCCATGTGGGGCAGTTTGCCGATGATCCCACTGTGTTTTATAGTCTGGCGTATCACGGCAATGGGGTTGCCGCCGGAACATGGTGTGGCCGACTTGTTGCTCGGCTTGCAGTTCAGGCTGAGCAGCCATCTCAGATGTGTGCCGTGTTCACACAACCGCTGCGAAAGTTTCTGCTGCCCAGTTTGAGGTTGTGGTATCTCCGCTCGATGTATGCGCTCTACCATGTTCAAGATGCATGGCAATAGCCGGTTCTATTCGTTAGATTTGCACGTCATAAAAGCATCAAAGGTGCGGCAACAAATCGAGAAACACGCCGTTTGTCCAGCCAAAGCCAACCTCATTGGTGCTGTAGCCAAATTCGATATCGTCAGAAACATTGCCCGAACATAGCTCGACATCATATTTTTCTAGCAGCGTTGCCGTCCGTTTGAAGTCTTTCACCAGGAGGCTAATAAATTTGTAGGCAATGCGCTGGGCGTCGTCATGATAGCCATAACGATGCAGCCCTTTGACGGCGATCCAGATCAGGGGTGCCCAGCCAAAGGGCGCATCCCACTGGTTGCCGGTGACATAGGTGCTGCTTCGCAAACCGCCAGCGGTTTCAAAACTTGGCAGATTTTGCACCACACGCATTGCCTGCTGCTCAGAGGCTAGGCCAGCCCAGAGTGGATAAAACGTAGTGACATAGTTGTAATGACGGCGGTTTCCTGATCGGAAATTGTAGTCAAAGTAGAGGCCCGCATCGTCATCCCAGAGAAACTGATCAATCAGTCGATGGCGGTTCTCGGCGCGATCGCCCCAGGTACGGGCGGCATCATCATGGCCTAGGATCTGGTTGATTTCGGCCAGATCTTGCTCCATCTGATAGAGCAGCACATTGAGGCAAACTGGCGCATAGTGAATGATATCAACACTAAACGGGCCAAAGCGATTGGTAGGGTCGAGCCCTGATTCTCGCATGGCGCGATCGCCTTTATAGAATAGCTCTGTCAGGCTATCGGTGCGCTGGTCATAGTAGAGACTGACATCATAGTCGGTGATGGTGTGCGTGCGGTAATAGTCACGAATGCGGTCGTAGTGGCTGCGCCCATAGTCGTCTCGTTCTGAATACAGAACTTCGGGGGCAGGGCCGTTGCCAAGATCAAAGTAGTGCGACAAGCCGGTGGCCTGATTGAGATGAGGCGGCACCGTCCAAAAATAATAGTATTTCTCAGCCGCAGACAGCGTAGACCGCAGCCACTCTCGATCGTCAGTGTGACGAAAGATAGTGAGAATCATGGGCGTCAAAAACGGCGGTTGCGATCGCGTCAGAAAATAGGTGCGATTGGCATTGAGAATCGTGCCGTAATGCTCAATTTCGTAGATCAGCTGGTCGGTCAGGCTTTGAGCAAGGCTAATTTCTCCATCATGCACCAGCCCCAGTTGAATAAAAAAACTATCCCACCCATACATTTCATTGAAGCGCCCCCCCGGAACCACATAATCATGCGGCAAATAGAGCAGGCCATGCTCGGTGATTTGCTCAATCTCTGACGGCAGCACCCGTAGCTCAATCTGGGCAAATTCATCAGGGGGCAAATGCTGCTGTAGGCGATCGCGCACTGAGTCGGCATGTTCTCGCGGTGAGATATAAATTGCCCACGGCTGACCAGTGGCATGGTCAATTTTGGTGTCTTGTGCCGCCGCTAAAATGTGCGAGGTGGTGCGGGTCAGGGTTTTCCAGGTGATTTTGATATAGTCTCGCACGGCACGGATGTCGGCTGGCGTGGGAGCAGGCAACGGGGAAGGTGTAGGAGCGGGTAAACCGTGAGACACAATTCTCCTTTTGAATCTATTAACTCAACGAACAGAATGAACTTATTGGCTAATCAGCAGCGCCAACGGAAACTGGCTCAGCACCTTGCCAATCGATAGATGAGCTTCGTCGGCGATCGCCCGGTTAGTGATTGCATCTATCCAGGGATTGCGAATCGCCTTGGGAATATCCAATGTGGTATCTCCCCAGACCTCTACACCGACTGGAAAGGTTCCGGGATTGACCAGAGCTGTTAAGAATCGGGGCACCACGATCAAAGCAATGCGATAGCCTTTTTGGCGAGCAAACGCTACTACATGGTCTGCGTATTGTCCAGTGGCTCGAATCGGGATGTAGTTGCCCTCTTGAAACAGATCAAGATGGGCGTGACGAGCTGCTAATGCCTGGGCGATCGCAAACAGTTTGATTTGCCCACTGGTTGCAGTATGCATCAGGTCATGCAACAGTTGGGGCATGGCTGCAGTCGCTTGCTGGGTGAGGTGACGCAGACTCTTGAGGCGTGTTTGATAGTCAACTGGGCGGCGATTATCAGGATCAACTAAACTCAAATCCCATAATTCAGTGCCTTGATAGATGTCCGGCACTCCCGGAGCTGTGATTTTGAGCAAGGTTTGGGAGAGAGAATTGCCCATTCCATAAAATGCAATTCGGGCTTGAAAGGCATAGAGGCGGGAGAAAAATTCATTATCATCACGCGGGTCAAGCAGCCGTTCGACAAAGGCAACAAAGCCTTCTTCATAGGCTGTATCCGGCTGGAGCCATGCTGTATGCACCTTTGCTTCCCGAACCGCCTTGACGACATATTGTTTAATCCGCTCTGTGAGGGTGGCCAAGTCATAGGGCTCAAACGGAAATGCACCCACCAGTGTTTGATATAAGAAATATTCGTCATTGGCATCGGGCACCGATTGTGTTTCCAACAGGGCACTCTCCCCAATCTGCACCTTGTGCTTTTGGTTGAGCGCTCGCCAGGTCTCGACTTCAACTTCCCATTCATCCGGGATTTCAGACAGCACATTGAGTCGGGCGCGCACGTCTTCACTACGTTTGGTGTCATGGGTTGATGAGGCATTCATCGAGTGCATCCACTGCTGAGCCTGATGCTGGTTAAATGCATGAAAGTCGTCCAGGGTCACGCCAAAATGATGGGGCGATCCGCCAACTTCATCCAGAGAGAGAAAGCGATAGTAGATGTAGAACAGAGTATCTTCAATGCCTTTAGCCATCAGCGGCCCCGAAAACTGCTGCATTCGCATGACAAAATGCATCCACTCGGTCTTCTCGGTTTCAGTGAGCCCGTCTTGATCCTTCAGCAGCAATAGTGTTTCGATAAAGTTTAGCTCGTTGAGCAACTGGGGAGCATGATGCTTGGCCAACTGAATCACCGTCTTCACATAGTGGCGATCGCGCTCACTAATACCTTCTGGAGTGATGTAGGTGCGATAGATCGGAAACCGCATCAGCACCTCGACGATCGCCCGTCGCAGACCATTCAGAGTAAAGTCACTGGCATAGCGATAGCGGCGGGCAATTTGCTTGAGTGAGTTGGCGAGATTTTCAACATCTCCAGCCAAATTTTTATCGGCAATGACATGTTTGCAGTCGAGTTCAAGATCAGAGTAGCTTCGAAAGCTACCCGTTAACCCTTGATAGATCCGAGTAAACGCGGCTTCATTTTGGGTTTGGCAAAACACGCCATTGGCATAGTTGAGAAACTCATAGCCTGATGTGCCCTGAATCGGCCAATCATCGGGCAACGTTTCGTCGGTTTCCAGAATTTTTTCGACTGTGATATACACATCGCCAAGATGCTCTCGCAGCCGCTGGAGATATTCTTTAGGGTTGTAAAGCCCATCAATGTGGTCAATCCGAACTCCCGTAAAGACGCCTTGCTGCACCAGCTCTTGAATCAGTGAATGGGTCAGCTTAAACACTTTGGCATCATCCATGCTTAAGCAAATCAGCTCATTTACGGTAAAAAAGCGTCGATAGTTGAGTTCTTCGGCTCCCACCTTCCAAAACGACAGTCGGAAGTATTGATTAGAGAGCATTGTGTCTAGCAAATCAAAGCTAGACGGTTCGCCCACCGTGCCATTGAAGATTTCTACAGTGCGATCGATAAAGGTTTTCACCTCATCATTAGCCTGGTAGAGTTCCCAAGTCAAGCTCTTAACAAAGTTAGCTTGGTCGCGTCGCTGCTGTCCTGTGGTCTCAGCGATCGCATTTTTGAGGATATAGAGAATGCCCAAAAGCTTGATAAAGTCGGGGTGTTGTCGCCCAAGCGATCGCCCCAATCGACCCAGATCATGGGTAATTAGTTGGGTATATGATTCAATCCGCAGGGGGATTTTGAGATCATAATAGTTAATGCTCAATCCCGTCTCGTCATAACACAGTGCCAGTTGGCCTTGCTCTAAGCAACTACCATAAAAGTCGCCCAATAGCGGCGTGAGCACTTTCCCTTGAATGTCTTTGTAGGGGTGCTCCCATTCAATATCAAACACCTTGAAATAGTCTGAGTCAGGCCCATATTCAAGCACATCCATCAAAAACTGATTTTGGCTATCATAGGCCATGTGATTAGGCACAATGTCTTGCAGCCAGCTCATGCCTGCACCTTTGAGTGTGCGTGTCAGAGCATCAAATTCGAGGTGAGTGCCCAATTCAGGATTCAACTGACGCGGATCAATGACGTCATAGCCGTGGGTGCTGCCTGTGCGAGCCTTAAAAATGGGTGACGCATATAGATGTGAGATGCCGAGTTCGCTCAAATAGGCGACAATCGCTTGGGCCTCACTGAAGCCAAAGTCGGGGTTAAACTGAATTCGGTAGGTCGCAACAGGAATATGCATAAATGGGATGGCATGACAGGTGAACACGGTCAATGAACTCAAGCATCAGGCATCATTGAGTTGCCAATGTGTAAAGCGCGATGCTCTGTGGCTGCAGGGTTGGCGAACTGTTGATGGTCAATGTTTCGGGTAGTGTATACCCTGGCCCTAGCCAGCGCTGATCGGCTGAATCCAGCTGTTTTTGCCAGGAACCCCAGGGCTGCAAATCGTTCCAGGTGACTGCATTGGGGCTAAAATTCATCACTACCAACACTTCATCGTCGGCTTGCCAGCGCCGAAAGGCTACAAGCTGATCAACCTCGCTCACCGATGTTTCAATGCAGGCGCGATCAAAATGAGTGATAGAGGGCAGCTTGCGGCGGAGCTCAATTAAGCGCTGATAAAACTGGCGCAGGATTGCCTGTTTGCCCTCCTGACGCAACTGCCAGTTGAGGGTCGATCGTTGAAAGGTCTCAATGCTCTGAGCATCGGGTGGATCACCCGCAAGATGAAAGGCTTTAAATTCAGCTTTGCGCCCCTGTCGCACTGCGTCTACCAAACTCGGATCGCCATGACTGATGAAATACAAAAATGGGTTTTCTTCCCCATATTCTTCACCCATGAATAGCATCGGAATTGCAGGTGCAAGCAGCACTGCCCCTGCGGCCAGCTTCAGCGCTTCAAATGAGATCAATGTTGACAGTCGTTCGCCCAGCATCCGGTTGCCAACTTGATCATGGTTTTGAGCGCACACCACAAACTGATAAGGAGGGCGATCGCCCGCATCACTCCCATGCCAGCGTTTGCGATAGAGTGAATAATCCCATGTATAGACAAAGCTCTGCTGCAATGCTTTCGCAAACTGCTCACAGAGACCAAAGTCTTCATAATAGCCATCTCGTTCTCGCGTTAGCAGTGTGTGCAGGCTATGATGGAAGTCGTCGCTCCATTGGGCATCCATGCCATATCCGCCCTGCTCTAGCGGTTGAATCACCCGCACATCATTGAGGTCGCTTTCAGCAATCAACAGGTGCGATCGCCCCAGTTTCTGATCCAGGTCATGGGCTCGTTCGGCTATCTCAGCCAGAACATGCTTGGCTCCAAAGTCAAAGATGGCGTGGATGGCATCCAACCGCAGCCCGTCGAGATGGTAATGCTCAAACCAGTAGATCACATTCTCGATCACATAGTTACGCACCCCATCGCTGTAGGCATCGTCAAAGTTAATGGCCTTCCCCCAAGGCGTGTTATAGCGTGATGTGAAGTAGGGGGCAAACTCTTGTGCATAGTTGCCCTCGGGGCCAAAGTGATTGTAAACTACATCGAGAATGACGGCCATCCCTGCTTCATGGCACGCATTCACCAACTGTTTTAAGCCATCAGCCCCCCCATAAGAGTGCTGCACCGCGTAGGGATAGACGCCATCATAACCCCAGTTGCGATCGCCCGGAAATTGAGAGACAGGCATCAGCTGAATGGCATTGACACCCAAGTCTTTGAGGTCGCTGAGTCGAGAGGCGATCGCCCCTAGGGTGCCCTCTGGGGTAAAGGTACCGATATGCAGCTCATAGATAATCAAATCAGACAAGGGGATGCTCTTCCAGGCTTCATCAGTCCAGTGAAAGGTGCGATGATCGACGATCTGCGAGGCTCCATGCACACCCTCAGGTTGAGCCTGTGATGCCGGATCAGGGTAGCTGGCCTCTCCATCAAGCTGGTAACGATAGTTCGTATTCGGCGCAAGCTGATCGACTGTCGCCATCCAATAGCCGCGCTCTGAAACTTGCATGGCTACAAGCCGTGTCTCAGGAGCCACAATCTCAACTGCAACCTGCTGCCGCAGCGGAGCCCACACCGTAAACTTACACTGACCATTTCCTAGATAGCTTGCGCCAACTTGCATAGCATTTTTTATAGACTGCCATGATTATCAAAACATAGATAACGATTGGCATCTACCTTTGGACTTGATCCATCGGTGAAAGGCAATGATTTCAGCGACATGCTAGCCCGACAAGAGCCGATGAGTTAGCTCTTTCTTCTCTCTAAGCTACCGTGTCCACACAACTGCTAGGCTCCGAAGAATGCAGCATAGTTTGGATTTAAGCAATTGTGCATACATCGTAGCCTCTAGATTGGGAGAGTCTTTAGATCAACGCAACTCGACCTATCCCATTGGGTTTATCGGTTAGCCCCGTCTTGCTTCGCGGCTTTGCCCAAGAGATTGAGGATGTTGTAGCAACGCATGGATGCATCATAGGGATGCAGGCCAAAGTCCTGTGAGAGTTCTTGAAAGACCTTCAGACCCCGAACGCTGTGCCCCCGCCCATCAAGTAGAGGAGAAAAGACAGCAATCCCCATTTGGTTGGGCACGACTGCAATGATGCCGCCGCTGACGCCACTTTTAGCGGGCAGTCCAACCGTATACGCCCACTCACCTGCGAAGTTATACATGCCGCAGCTCGACATAACGCTGAGAATATCGCGCGTGTAATATGGCTCAACGGCTTTTTCTTGCGTAAGGGGGTTAATGCCGTGATTGGCAAGGGTGGCGGCCATCGTTGCCAGCACCTGACAATCGACCATGATCGAGCATTGCTGGAAATACAAATCTAGGGAGGCGTCAACGGGGTCATCGATGACGCCAAAGTTTCGCATCAGGTAGGCCATAGCGCGATTGCGAAAGCCTGTGGCGCGTTCGGAAACAAAGGTGGGCATGTCGATAAACAGTTCGTGTCCGGCATAGCGGCGAAACATATCTAACATGCGGTTGAGCCGTTCGGTGAGGTCTTTGCCTTTGATCAAGCTGGTAGTGGCGATCGCCCCAGCATTGACCATAGGGTTATAGGGGCGCTTTGATTGCTCATCGAGCACGATGGAGTTGAAGGCATCTCCGGTGGGTTCGACGCCCACATGGTCTAAGAGATAGTCACGTCCATGATCTTCAAGAGCTAGCCCATAGACAAAGACTTTAGAAATCGACTGAATCGTAAACAGGCGATCGCACGTTCCGACATCATAGATTTCGCCATCAACGGTCACAATCGAAATCGCAAAGCAATCGGGGTCTGCTTTAGCGAGTTCGGGAATATAGTCTGCAACCTTCCCCTGGCGCAATGGCAGATATTTTTGGTGTAGATCGATCAGATATTGCTTAAACTCTGAGGCCGTCTTGCAGGATCGCAGTGGCGAACTGAGCGGGATATCGGGATTGATCATTGTAGGATTGAGCAACGGAGCAGCATGGCTCAATCCTACGCTGATTTATGGGTTTAGATCCCTGGTTTCTCACGAGCCAGGGAAACAGGTCGGTCTTCTCCTGGAAACCAGAGATCTAGAGGAATCAGAGGCTCAGGGTGTTGACATAGGCGTTAACGTGAGCATCAATGCCTGTGATTGCAGTGCCGACAACAACCGCATGGGCACCCAAGTCTAGAGCTTTGCGTGCCATCTCTGGTGAGCTAACGCCCCCTTCGCAAATGACGGGCACCGCAAACTGACGCACCAGCTCGGTGAGCAAATCCCAACCGGGTGGTGGCAGATGGCGAGTCTCAGCCGTATAGCCATATAGGGTAGTGCCGACGATATCTGCCCCGGCCTCAACAGCGGCGATCGCCTCTTGGAGGGTGGCGACATCAGCCATCACAGGTTTGTGTAAGCGTTCATGAATCTGGCGTATTAGCTCAGATACCGACTCTCCACCGGGGCGAGGGCGCTGAGTCGCATCAATGGCAATGATATCAGCTCCGGCTAGGGCGATCGCCCTAGCCTGCTCAAACTGGGGGGTAATGTAGACTTCGGAATCGTCAAACTGGCGCTTCCAGAGGCCAATGATGGGTGCATCGGTGTTCTGGCGCACGGCACTAACATGGGCGGGTGTGTCAATGCGAGTTCCAATGGCTCCTTGGTGGATGGCAGCCTGGGCGATCGCAGCAATGATTGCTGGATGATGTAGGGGGGATGAGACCGGAGCCTGACACGATACGACCAGACCATGATGGATCGCTTGAATGGCGAACTGCCTGGGATCTTGAGAAAAGACGTCAGTCATATCAATGAAGTTGAGTCTGCGATGGGATTAGATGTGATTGACTGTTATGGAGTATAGGATGTCATAGAGATAGCATTATATAAGGGCAAACGGCCATTGACCCGGACATAACTCACATAGAGGCATTGATCAAAGCAGCCCTTTGTAAATCCTCTGTCGATTCTCTGTCAGTCCTTTGTCACGGCGCGCTGCCTGACTAACCTGTCAACCTTGCACATCAGCTCATCAGGCTGGATGGGTTTGAGCAAAACCTCATCGGCTTGAGCCGCAATAGACTGCTGCTCGGCAATGTGGGCATCGGCCAGTGCAATGATCTTCAGTCGTTGAGTAGAGGGGTTCTGCCGCAAGAGCTGCATTAATTCGCCTCCGTCCATGTCGGGCAGTTGCATGGCAGTCATCACGACGATTGGCTGCAAAATATCAATCTGCTCGATCGCCATAGCCCCATCTAGCAACCACACCAACTGATAGCCCGCAGCGGTGAGCATATCTATAACCAGGTGAGCACTTTCGTCATGGCTTTCGACTAGCACTATTTGCCCTCGCGGATAGTTGGGCAGGCCGACAGTATCAACCTCCGTCGCAATCTTATCGGCCTTGTGGGCTGTTTTGGGTAGATGAACAGTAAAGAGGGTGCCCACGCCCACCGTGGAGTCAAAATCAATCCAGCCGCCGTGGAGTTCGACGAGTTGCCGGGTCAGGGCTAGCCCCAAGCCTGCGCCCCCATATTGCCGCTGATACGATGAGTCGAGCTGCTGAAATTTTTCAAAGATGAGCGATCGCTGCTGCTCTGAGATGCCGATGCCTGTATCTTTGACTTGAAACACAACCCACTGGTCGAAGGCACTTGCGCTTAATGTGACGTTTCCCTGCTCCGGGGTAAACTTAATCGCATTGTTGAGTAAATTTAGCAGAATCTGGCGCACCCGGCGCTGATCGGCTACGAGGCGATCGCTCTCTGCCGATAGGCGCAAATTAAGCGTGAGGGTGATCAGCTTTTGGGCAGCATTGGCCTCGCAGTCTTTGATGCACTGTTGCAACAGCCGTGAGGGCGAAAACTCTTGCAGATTGAGAATAGCTTTGCCAGATTCAAGCTGCGACAAATCGAGAATATTGTTGATCAGCTCAAGTAAGTGTTCGCCCCGGTCGTGAATGGTTTGTAAATAGCCCTTTTGCTTCTGTTTGGAAATGTTTTTGAGTTCATCAAACGACCCGCGCATCAGCGTTGCTGACATGCCGATGATATAGGTCAGCGGCGTTCGCAGTTCGTGGCTCATGGCCGATAAAAACTCACTCTTGGCTCGGCTCGCCGCTTCGGCAGCCATCATGGCATCTTTTAACTCTTGGGTGCGCTCTAGAATACTCTGATTGAGCAAAACCTGAGGAGCTTCCAACTGTGATGACGACTCTCTGAGCGGGCTAAGCTGGTGAATTAGCGCTAACGTAAACCGACGCTGCAAGGTAGCATCATTGGTGCCCATTGACGCATGATGAAGCTGGTTTAGCATCCGGCGGAGCCGCGTCACCGGAGTCATCAGCGATGTCATCTGACTCAAGTAGGCGGCAATTGGGTTAGGCTCAAAGGTCATGTCTAACCAATAGGCTGTTCGAGCATAGCTGGGCCAGGAGATTGCATCGGTTGAGCCCTGAGCTAAAGCATGGCTAGGAGTGTCTAAGATTGTGGCGGCGTTAGGGGCTGCTGGATGAGCCTGCATCGGAGTGGCAACCAGCAACACGCTAAACGGCTTGGAGACAAGGGCAATGAAGCGATCGCCCCCCTGCTCAGTCGCTTCCCCTGTTGAAGTCAGCCAGTCTTCAGTGATGACATGGGTTTCTGTCTCCAGATCATCCGCGAACTGGTTGAGCATCTGATAAAGCGCATCAAGGACGGGCGTTGATACAGCTTGACGAAATCCAGAGGGTTCAAACGAGAGCATGTGCCATCAATGGATCAGTTCGAAAACAGCCGAAATAAGACAGTCATCTGGGTACGCAGTTGGGTACGCAGTTGGGTACGCAGTAGAAATAGGGAGACCCCGATTTCATGATTTTTTATGGTATCTTGCCTTCCTGACTGACCCAGAGAATCTAAAGGATCTTGTGATAGTTGACAGGAGAATGCCATGCATCGGTTAGCCGCAACCCCAGGCGGATGGACGTCTGATTTAGACGGAGTCATCTTTATCGATCAGACCCCGGCTCCGCTGGTGGTGCTGACTGCAGCAGACACCGATGTGCAAACCCTGGCTCATGCGCTTCCAGGGTTACCCGATGGGTTTCCAGCCGTGCGCGTGGTAAATTTGCTGCACCTGCAGCAGCAGCTCACCATCGACACCTATGCAGAGCAGGTGCTGAGCCATGCCCGTGGGGTGATTGTGCGGCTGTTGGGCGGGCGAGCCTATTGGTCATATGGCCTCGAAGTGGTGGAATCATGGGCACAAAAAACGGGCACAGCGCTGTTTGTGCTGCCAGGAGACGACCGGCCCGACCCCGATCTAATCAGTCATTCTACGGTGCCGCTGACTGCAGCCAATCAGCTTTGGCGCTATCTCACCGAAGGTGGCATAGACAACATGCGCCATGCCCTACAATGGATGGCTGATGTCAGCCTGGAGACAGCTTATAACCCGCCTCCGCCAGTTGTCGTCCCTCGAGTAGGGCGCTATGCATGGTGCAATCCGACTGCTGCTGCCGATGATCGCCAGAATCACTCAACTGTGCCGCTCTCAGACGAACGAAGACCGACTGCACTTGCCAGGGTTGGTATTCTCTTCTATCGAGCGCATTATCTGGCTGGCAATACGGCTCCGATTGATGCACTCTGTACAGCGCTGGCCCATCGAGGGCTAGACCCGTTCCCCCTTTTTGTTTCGTCACTCCGCGATGTAGACGTGCAGGATGATTTGCTGGCCTGCGATCGCCTCCACGATGGCGTACCCCTTCGGCTGCTATTGAATACAACGAGTTTTTCATTGGCAAAGCTCGATGCAGATGCAGTCAATGTTGAGTTTTGGCAAACCCTCGACGTGCCTGTGCTGCAGGTGATTCTCAGTGGCGGCACCCGCGAGCAGTGGCAAACTCAGTGGCAGGGGCTGGCTCCCCGCGATCTGGCTATGAATGTGGCGCTGCCAGAGGTTGATGGGCGCATCATCAGCCGAGCCGTGTCATTTAAGGCCGTTGAGACACGCAATCATGCTCTAGAAACAGATGTCGTTATCTATCAACCCGTGGGCGATCGCATTCAGTTTGTAGCTGAGCTAGCCGCCAATTGGGTGCGCCTAGCCCAAACTCCAATCGCAGAAAGGCGTGTTGCCCTCATTTTGGCAAACTATCCCACCCGCGATGGCCGCATTGCCAACGGTGTTGGTCTCGACACCCCAGCCAGTTGCGTGGCGCTGCTCCATGCGCTGCTCCATGCCGGATACCGTGTAGACAATATCCCCGCTACAGGCGACGACTTAATTCATCGCCTCACTCAAGGAGTCACCAACGACCCAGAAGCCCAAGACCTGCGCCCCGTTTATCAGGTGCTATCTAGAGATGAGTATCAGCAATACTTCACCCAACTGCCTGTCGCCGTGCAAACTGCCATGCGTCAGCGCTGGGGAGATGCAGGCATCGAGAGTTTTGACGTAGAGTCTCCTGTCAAAGACTCGCCAACGAGCATCGAAGGTTCATTTGCAGGTCTGGAAGGTTCATTTGCAGGTCTGGAAGGTTCATTTGCAGGTCTGGAAGGTTCAT
>CAZCXK010000086.1:2470-23810 GCA_964502605.1 uncultured bacterium | reverse complement strand
CCCAAAAAACAGGCTAGGGGCTGTAACCGTTGATTCTTGGGTCATTAGAGGCTAATTGATGACAGCCCCTAGCTCAGAACGCATCCGGTTTAGCATCATTCTGTGCTGACAAAATTCCAGTCTTGATAATAAACCCCAAGCCCTGAACCCCAGATTTATTCGTGATCACCGATTTCTTGCCCATATCTCCAATCATCTGAAAAATCTCAGGGTTCCACCTCAAAAATCAGGAGGATAGTTAGAAATATCTAAGAAACGTTGGAAAAATTTGGAGTTGATCGTTGCCCCTACCCGGTAGACCCTAGGGAGTGCCGCTGTTCCATAGTGCGACGGTAAACCCAACCGCCTCAGCCTGACGTTCAATTTCGGGGGCTCGGCCTGAGTCTGACTCACGCGAGAACCCCACAGATAGCCCGTTGCTAGATTGCACAGCAGCACCCTCTGCCAGTGCGGATGCGTCTGCCATAACTCGATCAGAGTCATGACGATCTCGCGCTCCCAATCAGTTTGCAGAGGGGGGATGGGCGATCGCCAGATGGTCTGCTCCTGGCAGAAACCGGATCGCATTCTTGAGTTAAATCATCAGAGTCTGGCTTAGAATTCTCCTGAGGCACGCGTGGATGACGACAAATTCTCTCGCCGCACGACATAGGTGCCAGCAATAATGCGAGCGTCGCTGTTGTAGTTGAGATAGGGCTGATTAATGCCGTGAGCCGTCATCAAAAATAGCGTCGTGCCATGCTGTTCAATAAAACTCACCGCATCGAGCGCATTGCCCTCTGGGTCAAGCCCCGTCCAATCTAGCCGCAGGCTTTCGTCAGCTTGAGGCTGAGCCGATTGCTGCCAGCTCACTTTATCAAGCTGACCCGCCAGTTCCTCTTTTAAGACGGACTCAAGCTCGGCAGGTTCAAGATTTTGCTCCTGTTGGGTGAGATAGCGAATGGTGCCACCAAACCCCTGATCGGGTGAACGAAACGTCAGACCTTGCTCTGTGGCTTCGGTGTCGTACCCCTTGGGGAGTGCCAGCGCAAACCATCCGTTTGGATCTTGATAGATCTCAAAATCTGCGGGGGTGATTTCTGTGGGGCGATCGCCCGGTAGACGAGCAGACGAAGCGGCAGCAGATGTGGGTGGGCGAGTGGTTGCCGTCTTGGGCTGATTCGCGCAGGCCGCGACGGTGATTATTGCCACGGCAGCCACAGGAAACAGAGAGAATTTCATCAGCAGAGTACCCTCTAAGATACATCGGGCGAAGACGGGTCGAGTTTCGGGTCAGTGCGCTCAGGCTTCAGCAGCGGAAAGGCGATCGCATCTCGAATGCTGGCGCAGTCACAGAGCAACATCACCAGGCGATCGATGCCAATGCCCAATCCGCCAGTTGGCGGCATTCCATATTCTAACGCCGTGAGAAAATCTTCATCGACGCCTTGCGCTTCTAAATCACCTGCGGCTTTCCGAGCCGCTTGCGCTTCCATCCGCTGCCGCTGGTCAATGGGGTCAGTCAGCTCTGAGAAGCTATTTGCCGTTTCTCGCCCCACAATAAACAGCTCAAACCTTTCTACTAGACCGGGCTGGCTGCGATGAGGTTTCGCTAATGGCGAAATTTCAACCGGATAATCGATCACAAATGTCGGCTGTATCAGCGTCTCTTCAACGGCTTGCTCAAACGCCTCTTGCAGCAGCTTACCCACTGTTTGCCGATCTGCCGATGGCATCTGGTCAAGCTTGATGCCAGCCGCCTGGAGTTGCGCCACCAGGGGCTCAATCTCCGTAGGGCTCACCTGCTGCCCCAGCCAAGGTGCAATATCAACCCCTGTTTTTTCAGCCACGATGTCAGACATCGACACCCGTCGCCACGGAGGGGTCAAGTCTACCTCCTGCCCCTGATAGGTCATGCGAAGCGTGCCAAACACTTCTTGGGCAGCTGTTGTGATTAGAGTCTCAGTCAATGCCATCATGTCATCATAGTCGGCATAGGCTTGATAGAGCTCAAGGGTGGTAAATTCAGGGTTGTGGCGGGTTGAAACCCCCTCATTGCGAAAGATGCGTCCAATTTCAAATACCTTTTCAAACCCGCCGACAATCAAGCGCTTGAGGTGAAGCTCAGTCGCAATCCGCAGAAACAGTTCTGTATCCAACACATTATGAAACGTGACGAAGGGGCGAGCATCTGCGCCTCCAGCCTCAGACATCAGCACAGGGGTCTCGATTTCGATAAATCCCTGACGGTCAAGATAGCGACGAATCGACGCCGTAATCAGCGCCCGTCGCCGAAAGGTTTGCCGCGTATCTGGATTGACAATCAGATCGACATAGCGCTGCCGATAGCGTTTTTCGACATCTGTGAGGCCATGCCATTTGTCAGGTAGAGGCAGGAGCGACTTCGTCAGCAGGGTGTACTGGCTTACATTGATAGAGAGTTCGCCCTTATCAGTGCGACGCACTGAGCCTCTGACGCCAAGAAAATCTCCGACATCTGTTAGCTGCTTAAGATGCGTAAATGCCTCTGCATCGATGTCAGCCATGTCGGCTTGAATTTTCTTTTTGTCGAGATAGAGCTGAATGGTGCCTGTCTCATCTTGGAGTGTAAAAAATGCCAGCTTGCCAAACACGCGACGCGCCAGAATGCGTCCGGCGATCGCCACCTGAATCTCAACCTCGTCACCATTGGGTAAATCGGCATATTTTTGCTGGAGTTCAGCCGCATGATGGGTCGATTCCCAGCGATATTCATAAGGATTTAAGCCCAATTGCCGCAGTTGGGCCGCTTTTTCGATGCGTGTCTCTCTCAAATCATCGGATGGCATAGTTCGCTCAGTAGGTGCTTGCGTGTGGGTGCTCGCTTGGAATTAGGCTCGCTTGGAATTAGATCAATATGGCAGGCTCCAAGGCTGGGTTAAGCCAGACACTAGAAGGCCGGATATAACTGCGCCAGCCGCAGATACAGGATGCAACGTCTCAGCAGCATTCCATTATAAGGAGTTATGAGCATAACAGGGACGAGTAGTAGTAAGCGCCGCGTCAAGATGAGCATTAATCTTGCTGACTGGCAAACTGCCGTGCTCCAATGACTGAGAGGGCGATCGCAATCACTAGTAAAACCGGGATGCTATACCAAGGAAACTGGGATAACGGCAAGAAGACCGCAGCTCGCAAGCTAATGCTGGCATAAGTCAGTGGCAGCACATACACTACTAATTTCAGTAAAAATGGCAGCGTTGCCGGATCGAAGAAGGTCGCGCCTAAAAACGACATCGGCACAATCAAAAAATTGTTGAGCAGGCCTACACCTTCTAACGATTTGACATTGAGCCCAACAATCACGCCCAAGCCAGCAAAGACGGCGCAGTTGAGCACCAAAACCAGCAAGAACAATGGACTGAAGAAGCCGAGCCGTTGAGTGGCAATGATAGCAATCACAATCACAGAGGCCGATGTCATCAGCCCTCGCACCACACCAGCTAGCATCTTGCCCAGAAATAAAGACAGCGGATGCACAGGCAACAGCAGCACTTCTTCAAAGGTTTTGGAGTAGAGACGTTCGCCACAAATCGAAAACGTGGTGCCCCCAAAGCTGATCGTCATCGAAGAGAGCGCTACCATGCCAGGCAAAATGAATTCTAGGTAGCTTTCACCAGCGGGTAGAGCCATTGAGCGATTCAGTGCGCTTCCTAAGCCTAGACCAAACGCCAAAATGTAGATTAGGGGCGAGACTAGCCCTGAGGCAGCAACTTGCGGTAATCGAGTTCTGAGATCGAGCCAATCTCCCCAAAACACAGTTAAGCTGTCAGCTAAGAGACTGCGAACTGGTGATTTCTTAAACGTTTGCCCCAGATTCAGTGAGGGTTGAGAGGTCACAGTTTACGTAAAGTTAGCAAGGATCTGCTTTTATTCTGTCACTTCTCACGAACAGAATCAGATCAAATTTTTAGAAGTTCTCTTCTGTCCAGGAGCGACCGTAGACGCGTCAGGCTTAGGTTAAGTTCTGGGTAGGCGTAGTAGATTGGGCGTTCTAGACTGGGAAGGTTCTCCCCAAATCGCCAACGCGAGGGACGGTTGCGTCCCCCAAACCTTCAAACGAAATGGCTGACTCGCGTTTTGAGGCTGACCTGGTTAAACTCTTACCTGTTTTCCCAATTCCCTCTTAAACTGTGCATGGTTCTGATCATGAGGTTTAGGGGCTATGGCAAAGTTTTTATTCATTACCGATCTAGATGACACGCTAGTGGGGGATGATGCGGCATTGGAGGAGTTGAATCACCATCTAAGTCGCCATCGGGAGCAACATGGAACCTTGATTGTCTATTCGACGGGGCGATCGCCCATGCTTTATCAGGAACTGGAAGCTGAGAAGTCACTGATCGAGCCAGATTATCTGGTGCTGTCTGTCGGGACGATGATCTATCGCTATGGCAGTGATGAGGCTGATTCTACATGGGCTGAAACACTCTCTCACGGGTGGGATCGAGATCAGGTAACGGCGATCGCCGCTCATTTTTCAGACTTGGTGCCGCAGCCGCCATCAGAGCAGACGCCGTTTAAGGCGAGCTATTTTGTGACCCTGGATGCAGCGATGGATCTGTTACCTCGATTGGAAGCTGCACTGGCTCGGCAGGGGTTAGATACCCAACTGGTCTATAGCAGCGGCAAGGACTTGGATATTCTGCCGCGTCAGGGCAATAAGGGCGCAGCCACGGCATTCTTGCAAACGGCGCTGTCTGTGCAGCCAGAGCGCACGGTGGTGTGTGGAGATTCGGGTAATGACTTATCAATGTTTGAGGCGACAGAGTCTAGGGGCATTATTGTCGGCAATGCCAAACCAGAACTGCGTAGCTGGTATCAAACGCAGTCGTCTTCCGAGATATATCTTGCTCAAGCCCACTGTGCAGGGGGTATCCTGGAAGGACTGCGACATTTTGGGTTTATTGCCTGAATGGGGCGATCGCCCCAACGTCGAGGTCGGGCTTCAATATTGATGGCTAAAGGGCGCTAAAGGGCACTGATGGCAATCCTGTATGTAGGGAGACATGATCAGCTATCTAAGGGGCACTGTCGCAGCAATCCAGAAGATGAGTAATGGGCGAGTCTTGCTTGTTTTGGAGGTCAATCAGATTGGCTATGAGGTGCAAATCGTACCGCGACTTGCCGGGCAGTTGTCTACAGTAGATGGCCTCTGTCAGATTTTTACGCATCTTCAGGTCAAGGAAGACAATTTGGCGCTATTTGGGTTTGAGTCGCTGGCAGAGCGCGATTTGTTTCGGCAGCTTGTGTCTGTGAGCGGGGTCGGGCCACAGTTGGCAATGGCGCTGCTCGATACGCTAGGTCTACAAGAGTTGGTGCAGGCAATTGTGGCTGGCAATTCTCGTTTGTTATCTCGTACACCAGGCGTCGGCACCAAAACGGCAGAACGCATCTCGTTAGAACTGCGGAATAAGCTGGCTGAGTGGCGGCTGCAATCGGGGCTGACGACTGCCCCTGACGCGGGGCCTGCTGCAACTGTGCAAGAAGATGTGGAGATGACTCTGTTGGCGCTAGGCTACACCAACAGCGAAATTATGCAAGCGCTGAGAGCGGTGGGTCAAGAGTCTGCTTTGTCTAAAACGGCTGATGCTGAAGACTGGATTCGAGACGCGATCGCCTGGTTAAGCCGCTAAGGTGTCTCTATTTTTGCCCTTGAGAAATGTAGAACACCATGCCTTCTCGGGCCAGATGCACATTTGGATAATTAGACTGCACGGTAGCTTCTATCTGGTCTAAGTCGTCGTCGTCATGGCTGGGATCATGATGAAAGATCAAAATTCGCTTTGCATTGGTGGCGATCGCCATTTCAATGCGGGATTGCCAAGCGTTAAGGTTGCGGTTGGCCTCCGTTGCCACTGGATCATAATAAGCATGATCTGCATAGGCCGCATCGAAAATCAGTAAGTCAGCGTCATGGGCAAGATAGAGCAAGCTCTGATCTAGACAGTTAGGTGAATGCTCTGTATCGGTGGCATAGACGACTGAATACCCATTCCACGTGACTCGATACCCCAACGCACTATTGGGACGGTTGAGAGAAACTGTTTCAACCACAACGTCACCAATCGGGATGATTGAACCTGGCTCGATGTCGTGAAACCGCAGGTTTGAGCGCATCACCTGTAGCTGAACTGGAAAGTTGGGGCGCAGCATCTGATCGGTCAAGCGCTGCTTAATTGATGCGCCATTAAGCCCAGTTGCACCATAAATATCAAAGCTGTTGCTCTCCATAAATGCGGGCACAAAGAAAGGAAACCCTTGAATCCGATCCCAGTGGGTGTGCGTAAAGAAGATATGAGCCGCAACTGGCATTTGTTTGAGCAGGCTTTTCCCCAGCAGCCGTAACCCAGTCCCCCCGTCAAAAATGAGGCGCTGACCACCAACCAAAACTTCGACACAGGCCGTGTTGCCGCCATATCGAACCGTTTCAAACCCTGGTGTTGGAATGCTGCCTCGCACACCCCAAAACCTAATAGCAAAATCTTGAGAGACGTCTGTTTGCAACTGAATCATGCTCTCAATAGACTGGAGACTGAGTGTTGTCGGATCAAAGCCTAACATTTCAGATGGGACTGAACCTTATATTGACGACTGGGCGGCATGATAACGAATGACAGATGCAAGTGCAGACTGCAGACTTAGGATGACTTCACATCCCACAGATTTATTTCAGGAATGTAGTAACTTGACGAATGAATTGTCCGCTAGAACTAGCGGACAAACAAAATCCAACATTCGCTATTGATCTAGACACTGTAACAAACGACATCTGAATATGCTGACCCTGATTAGCGTAATGCAGTGCTATCTTCAGCAACACTTGCCCTATATATATTGAGCTAGTGGCACACCTGCAGTCTAAGATGATGATGTAAGGCCTGAAAGGAGGAGTGTGTTTGAGTCAGGGGCTACTCTCTCACGCTTGGTCAAGCAAATCAGCATTTGAGAATTCAATTCAATCACTAGACATTAGCATCATATTTATTTAGATTTTATTTAGATATAATGCCTGAATAACTAGTTTCTTTGCTAGACCTTAAGCCTAATATAATACTGCACGAATAAGCTTTTGAGAATAGGGTTTCTAACTCTAACAATCTTTACGCCTCTCTATGGGCTGCATCCAGATCAATTGTCACTATTGATTGAGTTGCTCATCCGTGAGTTGAACGATTGCATGCCTAGAGAGGCGTTTATAGATGTTGTTGCGTGTGAGCTGTGAGCACTGATGTTGGCACAGCGACAAATCTGGCTAGCTCCCGGCTTTAATGCATTCTTCAACCAACGGGGCTACTTTATCAACATCTTTCCAGCCTAGAATCTCAGTCACTTTCTTTTCCAGATTTTTGTAAGACCGGAAGAATTCAGAGATTTCATCAAGTCGGTGGGGGGCAATGTCTTTGAGTGATTTGACATAGTCATAGCGAGGATCTTTAGCCGGAACGCATAAAATCTTTTCGTCGCGATCGCCCCCATCGATCATCTCCAACATGCCTACGGGGCGAGCTGCGATCACGCATCCGGGGAACGTTGGCTGATCCATCAATACCATGCCATCTAGCGGATCGCCATCATCAGCGAGAGTATTGGGGATAAACCCATAATCATAGGGGTATTGGACTGATGAATATAGGACTCGATCGAGGGCAAATGCCTGCAAATCTTTATCAAATTCATATTTATTTTTACTTCCAGCCGGAATCTCAATCAACACATTGACAATACCGGGCTTTGGCTGGGCAGGAATTCGTGATAAATCCACAACTACTCTCCAAGTCGAATAGAACTGAAATAATGCCTCGATAGCATTTTAGGGGAATACGGATCGTCTAGAGTATGGAGCCGCCAATATGGCAACATGTTCCACATAAAGGAGTGGAGATGATAAACATCTCTTAAAGTAGGCGATCGATTTTAAAGTATTTTGCTGAGCCTAATCTCGCGGATGCAGCATCTGATAAGCCGACGGACGCCATATCTCGGTGCTATTCGATGAGAAATAGGCGATCGATACGATTGGAATAATCAGCGTTATCAAGGCAATGAATGTGCCCGCGACGTTGGCAAGCGCCTTCGGAGGATGTTCGGGAGGTTTGTCAGTTTGACTGCCAGATTCCATACAGGATGAATAGTCGAAGAAAATCGGGTGCTAATAAGCAGCTCACAAGCCTAATCTCGGGCATGGCAATAGGTCAAATAAGTTGCTTGCTAATTTTAACGAGTTACTCCAAATTATATTGTTCGGTTAACCACCATGTTGGATTGGGTTGGTTCATTCATCCGGACATTTAACATTGAATAGACATAGACTAATAGACGCATACCGCTGATAGTTTGTGGCCTTCCTATGAGGTACCCATCATTAACTCAGAGGATAAAAAGGGCGTGGGGCTGAGGGCAAGGTATCGGTTATTGCGAACGAGACTCTAGGAACTGGCGAATATGCTTAAGCTCCGACAAAATTTCTCGCAAGATTTCGTGGGTCACTGTTTCAACGGGCTCTTGCACTTCAATGGTTACTTGCTTAATGCCCAGCACATCTTGAGCAAATCGTGCTACTTCATTGGGATGAAATAGAAGTGGATCATCTTTATTCATGCGTAGCTCAGGATTGAGATGTTTGGGGTTATACGGAGGATTGAGATCTTCGGGCTCTGTGTTGGCATATCGATAAACAGATGCTCGAGAGCGATTGAGTATTTTTTGAACGGCTTCAACGCTCATGAGACCCTGCTGATCGGATTGGGATAGTAAGTCCATGATTGGGTAGGCTGTATTAAAACTAGACCCAAATGTATCATAATTAGTCTCAAAAAAGTCGAGTAAGTCTTATTTCAAGACTTGTCAGGTCTACGTTGAGATGAGACTGGCTATTTATCTTTAAGCTTTGAAAGCTTTGGCGATCGCCTCCATAGCGCGTTCACGAGATAGGGGCTATCGTCTGATTCTACTGGGGTTAGGCTGGTCTTACGTAGAGCCGACATGATTCACAAATGCCTCATTTCCACACTTCCAATCACCTCAACTCAATTCAAGACTCAATCATCAGCCACAGGGTCGAACGGCGATATTTTTAGTACTATGACAAGATTTAAATTCTCACATTAAGACTCATAATGTATCAGTTGAGTCTCAAAATAAGATGATCCTGGATTGGCTTAAAGTTGTGCTGTCTTTGATTGAGACTTAATGATTCACTTTGAGTCCAATTATGAGCTGACGAGACTTGGATGAGACTTGATTTAATGAAATGCATGGTAAGCAATCGTCTCATTTGAATTTAGTCTTAAATAAATTGATTGAGTCTCAAATGAGATGCAGCAGAAATCTACAGTAATTTCATTCAGAGGATTTGTCTATCATATTTTGCACAGTATTGTGATGCTGTACTGTAGTCATGTTTGCTTGGACAGATGGAGATTGATCATAGCGATGCTTAGGACGTTGCTATTGGGGGCGATCGCCCCGTTGTCTTAAAGTAAGACTTAAATAATTTCCGTGAGTCTTATGTGGATAGCATAAGTCTCAATACGAGAGATAGTAGTCTGCAGGCAGATGGAAAATCCAGTCCATTTTTAGTCCAGTCATTTTTTATAAGCCCTGTATACGCTGATAAATAGATGTTTCTACGCGCTGATTATTTGCTTGACCCGCAGTTGTGTGTATACGGTAGCTTTTTAAGGGAGATTGAGAGGGGTCAAACCACCATTTTGTAAGGGCATGGCAATGCTATACCCCTCCAAATATCATCTCTCGAATCAGTTTGAGGCTTTGCGGTGCGTTTATTCATCCAGGAGGAGTTCAACCCCTTGCCACAGATAGCGCTGAAGGCTGATTTTGTTGTTAGCGTTGAATTCAATGCCTTCGTGTTCAAGGAGTGATCGCTGTAAATAGTCGGTGCCGTGCCGAAATGGAGATTGAGAAATTTCCCCTTTGGCGTTGATTACGCGATGCCACGGCACATCAGAAGTTTGCATATCAACCTGATAGAGCGCATAGCCCACGAGTCGGGCTTGCCCAGAAAACCCGGCTAGGTCGGCAATTTGTCCGTAGGTAGCGACTCGCCCTGCCGGAATTTGCCGCACGATGTCATAAATCTTGTCATAGGCAGACATGCGATCGCTCCCTGATCCTGCAATTCGGTTAATTGGGTTAGATGCCAGTTTAGATTTTAGGGAATGGGTAGCCCACAGGTGCGATCGCCTCTTCTAAACTAAAGGCATGAGCCCTAAGATTCAGCCGTTACCTACTGAGGTTGTGCATCTCATCACCGCCGGAGAAGTAATTGACTCATTGGCTGCGGTGGTGCGAGAGCTAGTCGAAAATGCAATTGATGCGGGAGCCAGCCGCATCAGCATTTCAGTGCAGCCTGATTTGTGGCGGGTGCGTGTGACTGACAACGGCAACGGCATGTCGCTTGATGATTTGCAGTCGGCAGCGCACCCCCACAGCACAAGTAAAATTCAGCAACCCGATGATTTGTGGGATATTACCAGCTTAGGCTTTCGGGGTGAAGCTCTCCATAGCCTCGCCCGACTGGCAGATTTAGAAATCTGGAGTCAACCGGCTGATGCGGATGAGGGGTGGCGCGTCAAATATGCCCCAACCGGTGAGCCTGAGCAAATTGAGACTGTGGCGATCGCCCCTGGCACCATTATCATTTCCGACAATGTGTTTGGTCGCTGGCTGTCGCGGCGGTCGAGTCTGCCATCGCTGACGCAACAACTGCGAGCAATCCAAACTCTGGTGCAGCAGTTTGCCCTGTGTCATCCCCATATTACCTGGACGGTTGAACAAGGCGATCGCCCCTGGTTTACTATCGGAGCCAGCCAGAATGCCAAAGATATCCTGGCGCAGCTGCTACGAGAGATTCAGCCTACTGATTTGCATGAGCTGATCGTCACAATTCCTGCGGAAGATGGTGAGAGTTGCCCGCTAGGTGGACGGTCTGATGCCCAAACGTCAACGCTCAATCCTCAAATTCATCTTTTGATTGGGCTGCCCGATCGGTGCCATCGCTATCGCCCCGATTGGGTTCGCATTGCGATCAATGGTCGAGGGGTGCGATCGCCTGAGCTAGAGCAAACGGTGATTGGAGCCTTTCGTCGGATCGTGCCGCGCGATCGCTATCCGATTTGCTTTATTCATTTGTCGGTGCATCCCAGCCAAATTGACTGGAATCGCCACCCCGCCAAGACTGAAATCTACCTGCGCGACTTAGAACTTTGGCGCGTCCAAGTAGCCAAAGCTATCGATCAGGCATTGCGACTTCACCCCACGAGCCTATCTGATGCGGCCTATTCTCAGCGGGTTGGGCACCTGGTCAAAGCTGCTGAGGCAACGGGAGTCTATCACACTAGCCGCACGATTCAGATACCTGCCTCGGCGGATGACCCCGCAGATGATTCAGCAGAGCACCCCCAGTCACAGCCAGAGCTGCAATCTGCGTCACCGTTGATGTCACTGCGGGCGCTAGCTCAAGTACGTAACATGTATATCCTGGCAGAACACCCCACTGGGATGTGGTTGATCGAGCAGCATATTGCCCACGAACGGGTACTTTATGAGCAATTGTGCGATCGCTGGCAGGTGGTTGCTCTAGACACACCGATTATTCTGAGTCGGCTCTCGTCAGCGCAAGTCGAACAGCTCCAGCGACTAACCCTGGATGTCGAGCCATTTGGTGATGGGCTGTGGGCCATCCGCACGGTGCCTGAGCCGCTGGCTCTGCGAGGAGACTGCGCCGATGCGCTACTAGAACTCAGCTCTAGTGGCGACCTAGATGCGGCTCTGGTGGCAACAGCCTGCCGCACGGCAATTCGCAACGGTGAGCCGCTCGATCCGGCGGAGATGCAAATCCTGCTAGATGCATGGCAGCGCACTCGCAACCCGCACACCTGCCCCCATGGCCGTCCCATTTATCTGTCGCTGGAAGAGTCGAGTCTGGCTCGATTTTTTCGACGGCACTGGGTGATTGGCAAAAGTCATGGCATTTAGCTGAGCCACACTGTGACTCAAGTTTGCCCGTCCATGACAGAATTCATTGCTGGATTGGGAATACTAGTGGCAAACCTCTCTATAGTTGACGATCTCACTCACTCTAGCAGCCTTCCTCCATTGGGGGGCTGTTTTTTGTGGGTGGGTCAGAAGGCAGAGTTAAGCAGCAATTGTCGTCGCCATAGTTCGACCCGATACACAAAACGACAATAATACGACACTAGGACTTGCTGCTGACGGGTGGGCAGCTCTCGAGTCACGTCACATTACCCGCCTACAACAAGCTCTACACCAAAATTAGACACACCCATCTGAGCGCTACTGCTGCGACAGCCGCTTCACGGCCTCACTTCTGAGCAGGCGATCGGCCTCAGCCAACAAAGCCGGAATCTGATCTGCGTGGGGGCTTTGCGCTAGACAGTCGCGCAGGTTAAGCGAATCCAGGTTAGCCACCTTATTGCCTGGAAACCAGTGACTGGCGTTGCCCAGCATATTGTAACGGCCTTTTGCATAGTCGATTAAGTCGTAAGCGATCGCCAGATTTCGTAACCAGAGAATCGCATGAATATTGACCTGATTCGGCACTTGCTCAAAGCTAGGCAAGCCCACATGCCAGGTTTTATACCAGGGTTCACCTAAGCGGTCGATGGCTTCTTGCTCAAGCCGCTGCAGAATCGGTGGCAGCACCTGATCGACGCGATCGAGAAACTCCAACGTCTTCACATGCTCATCAAAGTCGGTGGGGCCAGATGCACCAATGCTGAGAGTATGCACTTGAGGATGGCTCAGACAAAATAGATCGTTGAACACCATGGGGCTCAGCGGCGCACACAAGTCAACTAGTGCCTGCGAAGGCGTATAAAGCCTGCCGCCTTTATCAGACGGGCTGATGATAAATACGCCCATATCATGGTGCGCTGCGGCTTCAATCGCTGGCCAGTTGAACTGATTAATGTAGTACCAATGCAGGTTGACATAGTCGAACTGGCCAGAGGCAATAGCCCGGAGAATCAGATCAGTCGGGGCATGGGTCGAAAAGCCAATAAAGCGCACCCTGCCCTGGGTTTGCAACTTGCGAGCCATGTCTAGACATCCCCCCGGACGGAGGCTCTGCTGCAGAATTTGTTCGGTATTGATGCCGTGGAGACCTAACAAGTCAATGGAGTCGAGGTTGAGGTTCGCCAGTGATTGCTCAACAGTTTGGAGAAATTCGTTGGGGTTTTCCTTGGGTGAGACCTTTGTTTGCACAATGATCTGCTCACGGGGCAGCTTGGGCAAGATCTCCCCCAGCTGCACCTCAGAGGTGCCATAGCCGCGAGCCGTTTCAATATGGTTGATGCCCAATTCCAGCGATCGCCGAATGATAGCATCAAGATTGGTCTGGCTCTCTTTAGAAATTTGCCCCTTAGGGATGTCTTTCCACGACTGCTGATAGCGCATCCCGCCGCAAGAAAAGACGGGCATTTGCAGCTGGGTACGTCCGAAACGTCGATATTGCATGGGCACGTTCACAGTAGACAAGTTCAGAAGAGTGTCATTCACGGCTCATTGTGACACAGCATCTCTAATTGCAGCTGAGAATCACGGCTTCGTAGCCACGCCCTTGTAAGTGTAAGCAAATACGCTGGGGAGCTGATCAATCACAAATTGTTCCAGCTTGACATGACTAAATTGGTGTTCGATCAGAATCTGTATGTTGCGATCGAGGTGACATCCGTCTGCTAGGCGTTTCTGGATGGGCGTCAGGCGATGCTGCCAGACTTGGATATTGGGGCGATCGCTCAACCCATGTTCTATAAACACAAATTTTCCCCCCGGCTTGAGCACCCGATAGATTTCTTGAATCGCCCGATCAACCTGAGCAATGCTGCATAAGGTCCAAGTGCTCACCACATAATCAAAGGTGTTATCAGCCATGGGAAGTGATTCACCATTTAAGACGTGATGGTTGACCTGGATAGTCGAGGCGGCAATTCGGCGCTGAGCAATGGCATTCATGCCAGGGTTAATATCAACAGTCGCGATCGCCTGAACCTGAGGCGGATAATGGTCTAAATTCAGTCCCGTACCAAAGCCAATTTCTAGCACCTCACCTCGCACATCGGACAGAATCTCTTGTCGATGCTGGGCTAACGCGGGGCTAGACATCGACCAATCGAGCAAGCGTGGCAAAATAAACTGTGAATAGAACCCCATGAATAAACCCCGCGAACATTACTCTGATGGTTGACTAGGAACCTCGAAAAAAGTCATTGGAAACACTCTGACCGTCAGCAGAACAGGGCTGCTTAACTCATCGGCCAACTGGTTGCTCATTGAGTTGATTTGGGTATTTGAGACAGCAGTTTCCGTCACAATTTCTAGATTAATCACTAATTGCTGGTTTTGACGCTGCACAGTCAGATGCTGCACCTCAGCATTGTCAGTAAAGGTGTTGATCTGCTCATAGACCAAGGCTCTGATATCCTGGCGCGTATTGGACTGGAACCGTAAATTCTGGAAGGACACCCCCAACGGAATGCCGAGCAATAAAAGTGCCAACACCGACACTGCCAAGCCGCTCTTAGCTCGACGCAGGGAGCCATATTGCTGCGAAATAAACACCAAACTGCCGCTTAAGATGCTGCCTGCCAGATTCGTGAGAAAAAACAACGTCGCCCCTGTGCTCAGGGTTTGTGATCCAGTCGCGATGCCAATGCCAATGACGCTGACCGGAGGAATCAGGGCAACGGCGATCGCCACCCCAGGAAAGGCATCAGCCACATTGCGTCGAGATTTTGTAAAGGCTCCAGCAGCTCCAGCAGCGAGTGCTACGACCAAGTCGATCAAAGTTGGATAGGCCCGTGCATTAATCTCAGGATTCGCAGTCTGAATGCCCACCAGATAGCAGATAATCACTGAGCTGAGCACACTCACCACAAATCCTGCCAACAGGGTCAGGCTGGCTCGACGCAGCAGTCGCCGATTGCCGAGCGCTACGGCATAGGCCATACCGATAATCGGCCCCATCAGCGGCGCAATAATCATGGCTCCAATGATCGTGGCAACGCTGTTGGCAAGCAGCCCCAAGGTCGAAAGAATCACCGACAGCGACAGCAACACAAAAAAGCTCGTTGATGGCACCGAGTCTTGCCACAGCCTGCGATTAAGACTAGCAATCGGGATGGGTTTTTCATTTAGCCAGCGCCATTCTCCGCTATTGCTCTGCCAAAATTTGCGGAGGGTAATCCGAATGCGGGCGATCGCCTTCAGGTATTGGAGCCGCATAGCCAGTCTCGCAGTCAATGGGTAAGCAAAAGCATACGCTAAAAGGCGATCGAGCCGTCCTGATGATATCGATTTGATTCTCTATATGTAGAAATATTGCAAAACCCGAGGAACTCGTGTTAACTTCTGTAATAGGTAGTTGACATTTGCGAGGTTAAGTGAGTTATGGAAAGCCAAGACACAAAGTTTGGGTTTACAAAGTTTGCAGAAAACTGGAATGGCCGTTTAGCAATGCTAGGGTTTGTTATTGGTCTAGCAACTGAATATTTGACCGGACAGGGCATCTTGTCTCAAATTGGCATCATGTAAGGTTACATCCTCCCAATTAGTGATCAAGTCAGCCTTAAGGTGTTTGGAAACACAACACGTTATCAGCAGGTGGAGAGGTCATCTCCGCCTGATTTTTTTTGAAAGCTGGGACATGAATGCCCTACTTCGGCTCTAATTTGGTTAAATCTGCTGAAGCCTAGATTAGCTAAAGCTCAGATTGGCTAAAACTCAGCGCTGAGTGGGGTTCGTGGGAACGGAATAACATCGCGGATATTGGTCATGCCGGTCATAAACTGCACCAAGCGCTCAAACCCGAGACCAAAGCCAGCATGTGGCACGGTGCCAAATCGCCGCAGATCGAGATACCACCAATAGTTATCAATGGGTAAACCATAGTGTTGAATGCGCCGCTCTAAGACGTCTAGGCGTTCTTCACGCTGCGAACCGCCGATAATCTCACCGATTTTAGGCGCGAGCACGTCCATGGCCGCAACCGTCTTCTCGTCATCGTTGAGCCGCATGTAAAACGCCTTGATCTCAGTCGGATAGTTGATCACCGCGATCGGTTTCTTGAACACCTCTTCGGCCAGATAGCGTTCATGTTCTGACTGGAGATCAATACCCCAACGCACTGGAAACTCAAAGGCGCGATCGCTTTTTTCGAGTAGGGCGATCGCCTCGGTATATGTAATCTGCTCAAACTCACTGTTGATGATGTTATCAGCGGTGGCCAGCACAGTCTGATCAATGCGCGCATTAAAGAATTCCATATCCTCCGCGCAATGTTCTAACACATACTTAAAAATGTATTTGAGAAACGCCTCTGCCAGCTTGACGTTGCCCAATAGATCACAGAAAGCCATTTCAGGCTCAACCATCCAAAACTCAGCCAGGTGCCGTGACGTATTAGAGTTCTCAGCGCGAAAGGTCGGGCCAAAGGTATAGACATTCGTAAACGCCATCGCCATAATTTCGGCTTCGAGCTGACCGCTGACCGTTAAATACGCCGGACGCCCAAAGAAATCCTGGCTATAGTCGATTTCACCCGCCTCAGTCAGCGGCACCTGAGCCAGATTGAGGCTAGTGACGTTAAACATCTCGCCTGCCCCTTCGCAGTCACTCGCCGTAATGATAGGCACATGCACCCAGAGAAACCCTTGCTCTTGAAAGAACTGATGAATCGCCGTAGCACAGGCATTGCGAACTCGCATCACGGCACCGAGAGTATTCGTGCGCGATCGCAGATGACCAATCGTGCGAAGAAACTCAAATGAGTGACGTTTCTTTTGCAGTGGATAGGTCTCCGGGTCGGCTCCGCCATAGACTGTCACCGAGATCGCATGTAGCTCAATCCGTTGCCCTTTGCCTGGAGATGGCACCAGCTTGCCTGATATTTCAACCGAGGCTCCGGTGTTAATCTGGCTCATCACGGCAGCATAGTCAGGCAGATCTTGATTAATTACTACCTGCAGCCCCGCCATAGATGAACCGTCGTTCACCTCGACAAACGCAAATTCTTTCAGTTCTCGTTTCGTGCGAACCCAGCCTCGAATCGTCGCGGACTCATCGGGCTGTCCGTGTTTCAAAACATTTGCGATGCGACAGGTCATCATGGTGGCTAGCAGGTATCGTTTAGCACGTATTTAGCATTCCTTACCCAGTATGGCCTGATTCAGTAGGACAAGGCCACCCAGAGGCGTTAGAGTTTTGCGCTGAAGACTGCGGAGTAGATAGGGCCTTGAGTGCTAGTTGATTCACAGGGCATGATGCCTGACCAATGCTTTAGCCTCAGTCCAGGATTTCAGCATTTCTACGTTACGTTTGGCTGAAAAGAGGTTAAAAAGAAGAGTATCTGACCAGGATAGCTGTTTCATATGCTGTTTCATATATTGAGCTATGGCAAAATACGCACTGGTGGTTGGCATCGACCGATACAACCATTGCAACAATCTTAGAAGTGCAGCTAAGGATGCCGAGGCGATCGCGCACCTACTGGAACAGCACCACTACCATGTGACGAGACTGCCTAAAAAGCGCGTGGGAGATCGCCAATGGATTATTTCTCCTGACAAATCGCTCCCCTGTGCTGAGCTTAACCAAGAACTCAAGACTTTCTTTGAAGAGCGCGCCAAACATCAAGAAGTCATTCTTTATTTTGCGGGTCATGGCCTGCGGGTGTCAGACGCACTGACAGACGATGAGAACGGCTATCTAGTTGCTTCTGACACGATACTCACCGGTCTAACCTGTAGGATGGGCACGAGCAAGCTCTTTGCCCATCTTTGCTGATGTGATGGGCTGCCGAAGTTAAAGAAATCGCTCGCATGACCATCTTTGCTGATGTGATGGGCACGCGATGCTTTGCCCATCACTACGGGGTTATCTAGTAGGCGTTGCCACAGGGCATTTTCCGCCCCCCATATCCTCTAGCCTCGGAATCCGGTATTCTCAGACCATGTCACGTAGCAAAGCCCTTCTCTACTACACCACCTCGCGACTGCTGCTAGCGCCATTGATGTTGTGGACGATTACAACATTAGTGTTTTTGCTGCTGCGGGCGACTCCCGGTGATCCGGTTGATGTCATTTTGGGAGCCCGAGCCCCTGAGGCCGCAAAAGAAGCGCTGCGCGATCGCCTGGGGTTAAATCAGCCGCTTTGGTTGCAGTATGTCAATTACATGATTAATCTGCTGCACTTTGATTTGGGCGATTCGCTCACCGCTCAGGGGCAATCGGTTTGGCAAATTATTCAACTTCACTTTCCAGCGACAGCGGAGCTGACCCTTTTTAGCATGATTGTCTCGGCGAGTGTGGGCATTGTTGTGGGTGCCATAGCCGCATCAAAGCCCAATACATCATGGGACGCGGGCGGGCGGCTATTTGGCATTGTTACTTATGCTGTGCCGATGTACTGGTTTGGTATGCTGTTGCAGCTTTTGTTTGCAGTCGAGCTGCGCTGGTTTCCTATTGGCACCCGCTTTCCGCTGGCGCTAACGCCCCCGCAAGGCCCCACCGGGCTCTATGTGATGGATAGTCTGCTCAGTGGCAACCTTGGCCATTTTTTCGTGAGTCTTTACTACCTAACATTGCCCAGCGTCACAATGGGGCTGTTGCTCAGCGGCATTTTTGAGCGTATTGTCCGGGTGAATCTCAAGCAAACGCTGCGCTCCGATTATGTCGAAGCGGCGCGGGCACGAGGCATTCAAAATGTGCGAATTGTGGTAGCTCATGCGCTCAAGAATGCCATGATTCCAGTCATTACGGTATTGGGGCTGACAGTTGCCTCACTGCTGGGAGGGGCGATTTTAACTGAGGTCACGTTTTCATGGCCGGGGCTGGCCAATCGACTTTATCAGGCGATTGAGTTTCGTGATTATCCGGTGGTGCAGGGCATTATGGTGTTTTTTGGGGTGCTGGTGGCGATCGCCAGCATTCTGATCGACATTTTCAATGCCTGGGTAGATCCTCGCATTCGCTACTAAGTCAGCCGGGTCAATGAGGCACCGTTACCGCAAATAATTCAGAATTCCAGCGGCGATCGCCTCTGCCATGCGTGTGCGGAAATTGGGATCTCGCAGCCGCGCCGCGTCATCGCGTCCGGTGACAAATCCAGTTTCGACCAACGCCGCAGGCATAGAGGTGTTGCGCAGCACATAGAACCGAGCCTCGCGGACGCCTCGATCGACCATTCCAGTTTGACGAATAATGCTGGTCTGGATGCTTCGTGCCAGGCGATTACCTTCAGCAGATGCATAGAAATAGGTTTCAGCACCGTTGACTTCAGGGCGGCTGAGGCTGATGGCATTGGCATGAATGCTGACAAATACCGTCGCGTTGGCGCGTTCTGCCGTTGTAATTCGTGGGTCAAGGTCAATTTCACGATCATCTCGACGGGTCATCACGGTGCGGACGCCCTGCCGTTCTAAGATATTGGCAAGCTTCTGAGAAATATCAAGCACGATGTCGGCCTCTTCAATGCCACCAATGCCGACCGCACCCGGATCGCGCCCCCCATGACCTGGATCGATCGCTACAATATATCGACCTTGCGGTACTTGAGGCAAATTAGGACTGGGGGTAGACGAGGGCGGCGGAGTGGGGGTTGGGGCTGGAGTCGTGGGGCGATCGCCCGAATTGGCTGATTCGATTTCTACAATGCGGGCTTCGAAGCCGCGCTGTTTGAGATCATCCCTAAAGGCTTCGGCATCATTTCGATCGGCTTCCCGGTAGAGGGCAACTTGCATCACCACATCCCCATCAATCACGGTGCGAAATGCCCCTGGAACCGATGCCCGCACGCGATTTTGCTCAGCTATAGTCGAGGCTGGCACAACCACGCGATAGCGGAAGCCCAAGGCTGATGCTTGCTCTGAAGGTGCTGGTGGAGCACCTTGATAAACGCCTGGTGTTATGGGGCGTGGTGTCACTGGGCGCGGCGCTGACGGAAACAGATCAGGCGTGGTCGGGCGCGGGGCGGAAGGGGTCGGACTAGGTGATGGAGAAGAGGCCGGAGGCGCTACTGGGCGAGGTGCGGGCGCAGCTGCCATGAGTTCGTTTAGGGGGCGATCGTTGCTGAGGTAGTAGTGCCCTAGGGTTTGCCCATTGTAGACCCGTTTGGTCAGTCGCCAACCCGGATTGAGTTCAATTCGCGTCAGGTCGTTAGATACACGGTTTGTCCTGCCAATTTCAAGCGGTGGCGCGTTCCGGTTTTGGTTTGACGCACCCACTAGTTTGAGGGTGCCGCCATCGCGCACTACTTGCAGCCGATATTGCCAGCCTAAATCTTGGCCACCCACCCGGATGGAATACCCATTGCTATCGGTGCCGCGTCCACAGATGCCTGTAAAGTCAAACCTGAGCAACAGCGGGTCTACCACATCCCCGTTTTCTTCCCAACAGGTGCGCTGATTGTTGAGCTGTTCGAGAATTAGGAGCTGATGCGACGAATTGCCCACCGGAGAGGCGATCGCAATCACTTTTTCAGGCTCTAGCTCGCGTTGGCTAAACTGCGTTGCACTGGCTGGTGCAGCCAGAATAGCGCTGGTTCCCAATCCAATGGCGGCTAAAAGGGCAAGTTGTTGGTTCCGTACAAATTTCATGGTGATGACCGATTCTGATGGCGATAAAGGGTCTAAAAAAGACGAGGTCGCGTCAATATGAGTTGTGACGGCCTCCATCAAGGCGAGATCTGGGAGTGAGTGCGCCTTCTGAACATGGCATCGACTCCAATCCAATGGATCAAGACACCGAGGGCAGAATAAAGCCATAAACGGCTACTACTTTTGCTTTCGCTGACTGAGTTAGTAGACCCTCAGCGATCGCACAATTCTTCACGGACAATTCGTTAAGACGAAGCCAGGTGATGAACCCGTCCTGCTTTACATTCCTATCGTGGCTGCAAACTGAAATGAGACGCAGCGCCAGGGTTCGACTTTAAAAAGTGTGCCAGGGATGTGACAGTCACCCAGACACAAAACGGGCGATTGCCCATCGCTAGATCCGCTGCCCAGCAAGTAATCTAGCTTCAAGTCTTTTGGTCTAACTTCGGCACTCCGGCGATAATAAAACAGTCCAATTGTCAATCTGTCTGCTGCATTCCTATGACACGCTACCTGGCCGACCTGACCTGGTGATCGGTTACTAACAGCTGTTCATGATTCAGATGGATGCCTTGCAGCTTCATCGAACCGTTGATGTCTGGGTAGCATTGGCCGCGATCGCCAACGCGAGGGCGGCCAATGCAAGTACATTTTGGCTGTGCTATCAATGCAAATCTGAGATACACC
>CAZCXK010000086.1:0-2370 GCA_964502605.1 uncultured bacterium | reverse complement strand
TGCGATCGCCCAAAGCTCTAATGAGTTATAAAGCTTTCAGACTTAGATTCGTTGAATTAAGATGAGTAAAAGAAAACTTATTCTATCGGCCTTGCAAAACTATGAGCAAATGTCCTATTTTTAGATAAAAACATTGCCACGATCATGGGCAAGAAATAACTCACTTCTTCTAAATCTCAAGGTTGCGTGAATCTCGATTTGTCCCCTTAACGTTTTCGAGGGTATGGTATGGAACTCTTAGCATTCACTCATGCGGCATCTGCCTACGAAGATCCTGCTCCAAATCTGGAACTGCGATCCTTCGATGAATTAGAACTACAAATTCCAAGTTCAGCTTGGTTGGGAGTAGTAGGCATTGCAGTTGCAGCATCTGTTCTTGGTCAGGCACCAGAAGCCAAGGCTGTTGTAGGGCCTGGAGATATCTGTGATGCAGTGGAAGACGTGCAATCGGCCTTAACGTCTGCAGGCTTTAGCCCCGGTGGCATTGATGGCATTTTTGGCTCAGGTACTGCTGCAGCCGTGCGGAGTTTCCAGTCTTTCAATGGATTATCAGTCGATGGCTTAGTGGGGCCTGCAACCGCAGATTCGTTGGGGCTCGGCGATGTCGAAAACCCTGACAGCCCGTACTTGGTTGGCAATAGCTGCGGCGGCGGTTTGGGCGGTGGCGAACCGACCTTTGTGGCATCAGCTAGCGGGGTCAACATTCGAGAATCAGCTGGCTTAACCCGCATTATTGGGTTTGCTGCCAGCGGAGAAAGTATTAGTGTCATCACTAGCCAGCGAGTTGTTCGAGACGGCTATACCTGGGTGAAAGTGGATGGCCCCGGTTGGGTGGCGGAAGAGTTTCTTTCCTCAGGCGGTGGCGACGACAGCGGTGGCATTGGCGGTGGCTACGAAGGCTCTGCAACTGTTGTATCCGCTAGTGGCGTCAACGTTCGCACAGCGCCGAGTGGTGCAGTGGCCTATGGCCTTCCCACTGGAGCCAGCGTATTTCTAACGGGGCAATATTCCTCACTGGACGGCTATAGCTGGGGTCGAATTTCTGATGGCAACTGGGTTGCAGTTGATTTTCTTTCGACCGGTGGCGGCAGTGCTCCAGGTGATGGATCAACGGGCGGTGGTGCCATCTTCTTTGGCCCCACAGGTACTCGCGTGGTCAGCACTCTGAGCGGCCTTGGTATTAACGTTCGCGATACGCCCGATGGGGTGTTTCTCTATGGCCTAGACGATGGGGCTGCAGTTAGATTGACTGGGCGCTATAGCTTTGAAGGTGGTTTCCAATGGGCTGAAATCACCGGAGGGGGATGGCTGGTGACTGATTTTTTGAGCTAGCCTAGCCGCAATTGGGTAACAAGTGGGGCGATCGCCTCCATCTATTAACACACCCACCTGTCAACATACTTATATGGATTGCCCCTTCCTAGCGTAACTCGCATAGAAAGGGGTCTATTGTTTGGAGTCACTTATCTTGACTAAACGGATTCAGATTCTGAAGAACCTGATTGATCAGGCCGTCTTGGTCAGATTTCTCATTAGCACGACGACGAGCAGCCGTATATCTAGAATTAATTTGGGCAATGGTTTGTGTTGCCTGAGCGCGCGACATGCCAGGGCGCATATCGGGCTCATACAATAGTCGAACTAGCTGTCGATCAATTTCTGTATAGGCAGTGGTGCGCGTCCACCCTTGATAAAAGATGCTGTCTCGGTAGCGATAAGAATCGCGCATCAGCCCCAATGACTGCGTTAACTCTTCTCGAATCAGATGCGATCGCTCCTCTTGAGTGACCCCCACTGTAGTCACTAAAATACGGGCTCGATTGATGACGTTATTGTTCCAGCCAACCCAGGCAAAACCCATATTGACAGGCACATAGTTGGGTTCATACTGACGAAACTCCGACTCTGGCACGAAATAGAATTCGACATTGGGATTACTGCTGACAATCTCAACACGGATGCCTTCAATCAGTTCATCCAGTTCGCGAACTACTGCGTTCAGGGTGCGGCGATCCTCGGCTGTTGGGGTGCCATTCACTCGGATCTTGACATCACTCTCCCATTTGCGAATGCGCTGTCCCGCTCTGCCAAACTCGGTTCCCATCGCCACTTCCAAGAAATATTCGATATCGTCTGGGCTATAGACGCTCGTATCAATGCGAGGTTGAGACGGGCTCGGCTGATTTTCGATCGGTGTGGGCGGCGGCTGAGGAGACGTATCTGGCGGATTGCCCAACTCACCGTCAGAAGGGCTGAGAATATAGACTAAATCTTCGCGCACCCAGCCTTCAGTATTGGTGCGATCAAAGCGAATCCGATGCCAGGTGTAGCGGTCATCGCGTCCGGGGGAATCTTCCAAGATTTGTACCG
>CAZCXK010000085.1:0-23900 GCA_964502605.1 uncultured bacterium | reverse complement strand
TATAGATTTTATTGTAACGTGGATGGCTAATCTGACAGGGTGCTAGCAAACACTTCGGAGACCACTATCATCTGTTCAAGATCATCTGCTCAAGTCGGGGTTGAGGGGCTTGAGTCTCTGAGAGAAGCCGCAGACATAATGTGGTCTCAAGTGCATAGCCAAGTAGCAAGGGTCTTAGTTTTAGTTGGTTTCTGCTTCGGTTTCTGCTGCCTTCAGGGCAGTGATGTCTGTATCAGAGCCCATCATGCAATAGGGGCGGCCTGTTTCATCACGGACGGCAACTCCCCGTGCTAAAAACCACCGAATGCTGCCATCTTTATGGATCATTCGATGCTCAAGTTCATAAAAGGGTTTGTGCCCATCGAGATGCGCCTGCGCCTCGATGCCGACAGTTTCAACATCATCAGGGTGAACCTGCTGCATCCAGCTATCCATCTGGTTGGGCAATTCGTCATCGGTAAAGCCCAGCATGGCTTTGAGGTCAGGTGAAAGATAGATTTCGTTACTATCCAGGTTCCAGTCCCAAATGCCGGTCTTGCCGCTGCTAATGGCCTGGGCATAGCGGGCTTCGCTAGCTTGCAAGTCGGCCTCAATGCAGGCTCTCTCTTGCCACAAGACGATGGCAGTCGCTGCCGCTCGGAGCAAATCGATTTCAGAGGCTTCCCATTCGTGAGCGTCGCTACAGTGGTCAAAGCCAATAAAACCAAAGAAGCGGCCATTGACAATCAGCGGCAGCACCAAGATGGAGATAATTCCGTCTGGTTCTAAAACTTGGCGTTCAGATGTGGGCAGGTTGGCAACTAAGCCTGCAACAATTTCACCTCTCGATAGCAGGTGCTCCCAGCGTGAAAAGCCATCGTTGTAAGCAAACAGTTGCAGACGCGGTTGGTTAGAGTCAAGGGCGATCGCCCCCTCGCTACACCATTCTGCTTGCTGGCGCATCAGCAACTGCCCGGTCTCATCCAGCTCGTTTTCAAACACATAGACGCGGCTAGCTCCAGACACCTGACCCAAAATAGAGAGAATCTCATCGTAGGGCGCTTGAAAATTGACATTAAACGCCAGCAAACGCCGCTGCACCTCAACCAGTTCAGCCAAATAGCACTCACGTTTGGCGATCGCGGCCTGAGCCTGCTCGCGTTCAGTGACATCCGTGGCAATGCTGATCAGCCCGGTAACCTGGCCTGTTTCATCGCGGAGCGGGGTGGCGATCGCTTCAAAGGTGCGATCATTCATCACCGCCGTCCATCGCCCTTCTTCTCCACCCAACACGCGGCAGTTGATGTCGAGAATGTCAGGATAACCCGAATACAAATCAAACATCGATTTGCCGATCAACTCTCCAGACTTCATCCCTAAGGCGCTCAACCCTTTGCCATCGCATAGCGTAAATCGCCCTTGCCGATCAAGGGCATAGAGAATAATTGGGGCATCGCTGACGACGGCACTCAGCAGCGCTTCATGTTCATAAAGCTCGGCTTCAATGCGTTTGCGGGCTGTAATGTCTGAGAATGAAACCACGGCAGCATAGGGCTGGGTGTCTCCCTCGTTGACCAGGGGTTGCGAGTTTGCCTGAATCCAGGTGAGTGCGCCATTGGCATGATAGACGCCCATGACGACATTAGACTGAGGCTCTCCCGTCCGCAAGGTGACCATTGCCGGATGCTGGTCGCAGGGGAAGGGTGAACCATCTTCATAGACGACCTGCCACTGCGGAGCAACGGGTATGCGGCCAGTAATCTGCTCGGCAGATAGACCCAAGATGCGTTCCGCACTAGAGTTGCAGGCCACAATTTGCCCATCGGCCTGGTGTAATACAACTCCTTCTGCCATGGCGGCAATCAGCGACCGATAACGAGCTTCGCTCTCTCGTAGAGAGGTCTCAATGGCACGGCGTTCGTTTAACTCGGTGCTAGCCTGCTGATAAAGCTCAGCTTGCTGAATGGCAATACCGAGCTGAATTGCGAGCTGCTTCAGCAGTTTTGTTTCATGCTCAGTCCACTGGCGCGGAGCCTGACAATGGTGAGCAATCAGCAACCCCCAAAGATGACCATTTTGCAGAATGGGCACTACCAAATTAGCCCGCACCTGCATAGAGGCCAACAGATTGACATAGCAGGGTTCAATCGTGCCTGTGTAAATATCATCAATGGCGGCTGTGCGACCACGCTGATAGCGGGTGACATAGTTCTCGCCAAAGCAGGGATCGATGATTGTTTGGCCCAAGATCGAAAATCGAGCCTGACTCACCGACTCGACCGTGACGTTGCCGCTGTAATCGGGAGCCAGTCGATAAATTAAGGTGCGATCGACCTGGAGAAACTGGCGAATTTCGGTGACGCTAGTGGTTAAAATCTCATCGAGATCGAGCGAACGATGAATGCGCTGGGCGATCGCCTGCATCAGCCGTTCCTGATCTTGACGTTGTTGCAGCGCAGCCTCACTAAGCTTGCGGTCGGTGATATCGATAACGGTGCCTTCGTAAAACAGCACGTTCCCTGTGAGATCTCGCACTGCCCGCACATCTTCCGAAATCCAGATTATGCTGTCATCTTTGCGATAGATCTGCGATTCAAAATCTTGAATCGTTTCCCGACCTTGCATCAACTCAACAAATTTAGCCCGACGCCCGCCATCAACATAAAGCTGACGCCCAATATCAGACAGATTAGCGATTAAATCGTCAGGAGACTCATAGCCATAGATGCGGGCCAATGTCGGGTTGACGCTGATATATCGACCATCGGGGGTTGTTTGAAAGATGCCAATCACCGCATTCTCAAAGATGCTGCGATACTTTGCTTCTGCCTGACTCAGAGCCTGTTCAGCCTGTTGACGTTCAATGATTTCACTTGCCAGTTCTTGATTGGTGTTTTGCAGTTGTGCCGTGCGCTCAATGACCCGTTGCTCTAGATCGGCATTGAGGGCGTGAATTTCGGCCTCGGCTCGTTTGCGATCGCTAATGTCACGGGCAAAGCTTTGAAAGGCAAGGCGATCGCCATATTCGATCACCCAACTACTGACCTCAACGGGCATTTCGCTGCCATCTCGACAGAGAAACGTCGTTTCAAAGATGTGGTGCCCCCCCGTGAGGAGCGATCGCACCAGGGCTTCATTGCGCTCAGCCGATGCGGATTGGTCAATCTCCCAAATCGAACGCTGCAACAGCTCTTGGCGGGTATATCCCAGACGTCGAGCCGCATTCCAGTTGACATTAAGAAACCGATGAGTCATCGCATCCACAATAAAGATTGAATCGTTGGCTGACTCAAACAGATTGCGATACTTCAGCTCAGATTCTCGTAGCGACAAATTAGCGCGCTTGCGTTCAGTAATATCTCGGGCAATACACACAACCGAATTGACGGTGCCATGGGTGCCATGGACGGGGCTAAGCACATAGTCATAGTTGCGGGTTCCAATCGCTGAGGGGATATGCAGCTCGCCGCTGGTGGGCTGGCCTGCAGTTAATACCTGGTCAAACTGGTTAGCAAAGGATTCAATCCAATCGGTTGGTAGGCCCAGATCGCGAATGGTTTGCCCCAGGAAGTCGGTTCGCTCGAAGCCAATCGCCCGCGCCCCTGCCGGATTGACATAGGTATAGCGTCCATAGCAATCATGGACAAAAAACAAGTCAGGGGATGCTGATAAAATCTGATCCAGCACCTTTGACTGATGTGCAATGTGGGCTAGGAGCTGTCGATTTTGGTCTGAGGACTGTGCTAAAGCATCCGAGCCTAAGTCATTTAGCCTTGAAGACAAACTCAGCCCCAGGATCGGGTTTGACACCCGATCGCCAGACTCAGCGCTCGAGAGTTCGTGGTCTACAGCCAATGCGGCGATCGCCCCGTTGTCAGACGAGTCATTTCGATTAGAGCCATTCGCAAACAATACCATCGCCGACTCTAGTGCCTCAATCCGCCGCAGACTGTCGGGGTTAAGGCGCTGGTGACGCAGTTCAGCGAGCTGGGTAGACAGGGTAGAGACTTGGTCTGCCAAGTCAGAAATCTGATGCAGCGCGTTATCAGGTGCCCCTACCTGCGCCGGGGGCAGATCTAACGCTTGGGTCAGAGCTTCGACAACAATGGCAGTTCTACCTTTTCCTGTCTTTTCAGCGAGGGCAACAATGGTCTCAGCGAGCCTCTGCGGGAACCGAAACGTCATGACTTTGCTAGTCATTGGCTTAAGGAATGTAAATTACCACGTTTAAAGATTAGTCGATTAATTCGCCTGACCTCACAACATTGAGATTCGTTACTGGCGGTGGGCGATCGCCCACCCAATCAGGCTGGAAGCTTGACTCCAGCTTCTGATTGAGACGAATGAGAGACGAGCTAATTGCCAGAGCAGATGCGGGTAGTAGATGTGGGTGGCGGATGCAATCCAGATGGTCGAACATGCTGCTATGTACCCAGTAGCATTGACATTTAGTCTCTCTTGCTCAACGGTATTGCATCCATTGCATCTGCATCCATTGCATCCAACGATGACCGATCACCCTGGTTGACTAATAAAACATGAGCCCCTCATCCCCCAACCCCTTCTCCCACAAGGGGCGAAGAGGAGCTAGAGCGATTTGGGGTGAGGGCAAAAGACATTTATTAGCCAATCAGCCGATTACCCCTGATGGCCTACAGTCAATAAAACTTACGATGCCTAACTCCTCTTATAGTCACTTACGATGAAATCCAACGTAGGCGGATTTAAATTTTACTAATCTTAATATTTTTTCGTCTGAATATGAAGACCGTATAAAGTTTTTGGCAATGAGATGACTTTGTTACGCATCCTCGCCTAGAAATGTGCTGCCTGTAATTCGAGTGTCATACGTTGCGATCGCCAGCCAGACCCTGTGCAAAACTGAACTCTATGCTGGTAAGCGAGTATTGGCCGATGCTCGACGGCTCAGGCATTATTTTAGGCGCTGACTGCTTCATTCCAAATCGTGGGTATTGTGGGTTATCGCTATCATCTTCATGCGTTCATAACGTTCCCTGCACAGCGTTCCCTGCACAGCGGGATGGCAGCAGACGGGCATGATCGCGAGCGTCAGATTAGAACCGTAACATTCGCCCCACTCGTTTACTCGCTGCTCTCGTCACTCCTCCAGACTCAGTCGTGACGGCTTGTTGCGATGTTTATACATTCTTCATCCGACCTTTACCCACTTTCTGAAAACAGTCTGTTAGGCTCAATATCAACTGGGAAATTACTGACTTGATACCAACTAATTCGCTCCAGTTTTTGAAAAGTTGCGGAATCCTCATGAATATGACCCATTCATTGAGTGAAAACTTGGAGAAAGTTGGGATTAACCTTTTCCAAATCCAGAACTGGAGCTTGGCCTAAGGGGAAGCTCCAGATCCCAAGCTGGACTTGGTATCGCACTGGAGTGGTCGCGTCTATCCATTGGGAGTTTAAGAGCGTATTGCTCTGCCTAATGATGGTTAAGTAGCAAGCTGATTTTGCTGAGATGGCATCATTTGACTACTACATATCTTCAATCATTCTTGAAGTATTCTTAAAGCAATAAATTTTGAAGTAATTGCTAATAGTTTGGAGGCGATCGCATTGGAAAGAATGTAGTTCTTTCTAATTGTTAGAGCCCTACGTCTCAATCGAAACCATCATTTCACCTTTGGATGAATCTCTGGTTCAGTTTAATGAGACGACGTATAAGGGCGCTTTGCAATAGTCGTGCCCATCGTGCCTCCGCTGTTTGATTTTGTCATAGATCACGGGATAGCTCTACCGAGTGCACTCTACCGACCTCATGATTGCATCTCATCTGTTTCATGAGAGCACAGCACCAGGTTTTGCCTGTGCTGCAATCATGATCCCAACGCACGAGTTGATGAACTGATGCTGGAGTAGAGACCAATGAACACTGCCGCTATGGTTAGCCACAGATCGTTTCAAAAATTGCATCCGCTGAGCTTACTGGCCCAGCTCACCAGCCGTCAAGCCAGCGGTTGCTTACGAGTTTTTAATGACGCTGCCTCATGGACGTTTTATCTAGATCAGGGAAAGCTTACCTATGCAACTAACTCGATTGACCCATTTGGTCGGCTTGACCAAAATTTACGTCGGTTGAATAGTCAAGTGCCGACACTGGTCAGCGCTGTCCGAGTTCAGGTGCGCTTGCTGTTTGAGCGGTCAGTTGAAATGGAGTCTACCTACGCTCCTGACTATCAAGCAGTTTCTTGGCTCGTCAATCAGCAATATCTCAATACAATGCAAGCTGCACAGCTGATTGAGAGCTTAGCCAAAGAGGTAATCGAATCATTCTTGTTAGTGCGTGAGGGTGCCTATGAATTAGTCGAGCCTGATCAGTTTGGGGGATTTCCCCGCCTCTGTCAGCTTGATATCCGCGCCTTGGTCGAATATTGTCAAGGGCAGCTCCGCCAGCGAAAGTCGCCTCGCAGCCCAGTACCGCCAGGTGGGCAACCGACTCCAACGCGACCCACGACTCCGTCACCAATCTCAAATGGTCATACACCACCGTCAACCCGTCTTGATGCCCCGGCTTTAGCAACGCCGCGCTCTCCATCTCTCCAACCTGCAAATGTTGGCAACCCTCCCCAAGATAATGCCGCTGGACAGGCCAAAGAGACCTACAAAATTGCCTGTATTGATGATAGCCCGACCGTCTTAAATGCCATTAACTCTTTTTTAGATGACAAGAGTTTCTCAGTCTTAATGATTAATAATCCGGTCAAGGCGCTGATGCAAATTGTCCGCAACAAGCCAGATCTAATTTTGCTTGATGTAGAAATGCCCAACCTGGATGGATATGAATTGTGCTCCCTGTTGAGGCGGCATCCATCATTTAAGAATACGCCCATCATTATGGTGACAGGAAACACCGGGTTTATCGATCGCGCCAAGGCTAAATTGGTCAGAGCATCTGGATATCTTACCAAGCCATTCACTCAGTCTGACCTCCTCAAAATGGTATTTAAACATCTGACCTAACTGGCATAATTAGCAGGTTTCAAGGAAGTATCTCACTTGGGCAAATGCGTTGATTTCTCTAATGTGAACGTCTCGATTCTCTTGACCACGAGTCTGTGTGGCGGCCTACGCGAATGCGAATACTAAAGTACTGATAAGATGCCGACGCTATCCATGCAAATCTGAAATGCTTCCGGCCTAAATGGCAGTTCTAAATAGTAGTTCTAAGTTGCGCTCTAGATGTTGCGATTCTTGGCAATGTCTAAAAATGATCGTCAACCCGTCAGAACGTATCTGAACTATAGAAACTTTAGAGAGAATTAGCCATGCCAAGATGCCGATTTGCTACTGCGAAATCGTTGTAGATGACACATTTTAACCTGAACGGCACCTGTGTCATCCCGTAAACGGCAGCAAAAGCAAATCGTGATGGATCAACCGTTCAGATTCAATACAAAAGATCCGGTTTGTGGCTGTTGTTTTGTGTATTCCTTCAAGGATAAATCAGTGATGAGCATAACATTGATGGGCACAATTTTGGTTGTTGAAGATACTCCTTCTGAGATGGAGTTGATGAGCCACTATTTAAGAGAAAGCGGCTACAGCGTTATTAATGCCGTTAGTGCAAAAGACGCCTTAAATCTTGCCATTGAACAAAAACCAGATGTCATCGTAACGGATGTTGTCATGCCCGGTATGAGCGGCTTTGAACTCTGCCGCAGCCTGAAGAAACATCCGGCAACTGAGAAGGTGCCAATTGTGATTTGCACCTCAAAAAATCAAGAGATTGACCGACTATGGGGCATGCGCCAAGGCGCGGATGCCTACGTCACAAAGCCCTTTACTCGAGAGCAACTGATCCGTGCCGTCAAGTTAGTTGCAGGCTGACCTATGAATTCTTCTGCCTTAAACACCTCTGCATTAGCACTCCCGGTTGGGCATTCTCAGAAAACTGTGGGAGATGCCCACCTTAAATTTCATCTGGGGCAGAAAACACCTGCCTGCTTTGCGATGACGCATGTGCAAGAAGCGATTGTGCTGCCAGCGCATCGCTTAACGCCTATGCCCAATATGCCAGCCAGTCTGCTGGGGTTGATGAACCGTCGCAGTCGAGTCGTGTGGGTTGTCGATTTGGCATTGATGCTTGGTGTTTCTCGCCTCAGCCCATCAGTTCAGCAATATAGCTTGGTCATGATCCAGGTGGGCACCGTCCCGCTGGGTCTGGCTGTACAGCGCATTGAGGGCATTCGATGGGTACAGCAGGAGGCGATTCAGTCTCCGTTGGGGCAAGTGACTTCGGCATTGGTGCCTTATCTGCGAGGGTGTATTCTCCAACCGCAGGAAATTGTGCTGGTGCTGGATGCAGAGGCGATCGTGCAATCGCCCATCTTGCAGCAGTATTAGGATTCTGCATCAGTTTTTTGCGGCTGTGCATCGTTTGCGGCTGTGCATTTGCAGACCATCAGTCCCTTAGCGATATGAGAGTTAACCATGGTGAATCGAATTGATCCTGTCAATAATTTAAATGAAGGGGGAAAGTCTCATTCCGTTCCACCATCTTTGAATCAGCCTTCCCAATCCCTGGCCCGCGATCGCACCCGCAATGATATCGCGCCTGAGACCACAAATCGAACTCTCAATGGGGCTCTGAACGGAGCACAAATGACACCCACAACTGCCGCAGAACAAGCTGCTGATATGGCGATCGCCGACCCGTTTTTTGAGATTCGCAACAAACAGCGCAAAGGCGTGTCTCTGCGTCGCCAGCTCGTCACTCGCGTCGTTCCAGGGGTTTTGGTGCCCGTAGCTGCGGCAGGGGCGATCGGATCCTGGGCCACCTCTCGACAATCGGCTCAAGAGGCACGTCAGCAGTTACAAAGTCAGGCTCGAGACATGGGTGAGGCTGCCTTTGGGCTGATTGGGGAAGCTGAGCGCATCTCTGAACTCGTGGCTACTAATCCGGCAGTGATTGACGAGAGTCAGAGTGCCATCGAGTTCTCTCGCTTCAACGGCTATGACCAACTCTCGGTTGAAGATGCCGAGCAGCGCTTTGGGCAAACCCGGCTGCTGCGCCCCAGTCAACCCCTCAATGACTATCTGAAGCGATCGGCAGAGATTAGCGGAGTTGCCGAACTCTTTTTTACCGATCGCAATGGATTCAATTTGGCGTATAGCAATGTAACGTCTGACTTTGTGCAGCGCGATGAAGACTGGTGGCAGCGAGCCAAGAACGGCGAACCGCAGATTTTGTCACCAATTTTCGATGAATCGTCTAATAGCGTCGGCATTGAAGTCGTTAAGCCCATTCTTGAGCCCTCCTCGGGTGAGTTTTTGGGTGCCGTGAAAATGATCGTGCCGCCTCAATTTTTTGATCGGCTGTTGACCTTCATTCGAGAGGGAGGCAATTTTGGGTCTGAGCAAGTGCAAATTCTGGCTTTCACAGCAGATGGTCAATCCGTCCCCATTACGTCCCTCAGCCGTGAAGGAATCATGCCAAACCAGGATATTTTTGGGGGTGCCCCCATTCGCGATCGCGCCACAGCTCTGGCTAGTTTGGCTGCCGTCCCAGCCTCAGACCTAACCTCTGCCATCGATAATGCCTCCATTCCAGTCACCCCAATCGCCCATGAGCGCCAAGGCGAAACGGGCAAGCCTGTGCTGATCAGCAATCTGGTTGATGGCGGTCGAGAATATGTGTTTGCTAGCGTTCCAGGCACCAACTGGATTGCAGTCGCCTCTGTCGATCGCGGCGAAATTGCCACCTCCGGGCGCGGAGTCGCCACCCTGTTTGCCCTAGCCTTTGTGCTGGTTGGAGCCATCTCATCCCTCATCATCACGCGATCGGCGCGCCAAGCCACGCGCCCTCTATCCCAGCTCGCAGGGATTGCAGACCAAGCCGCTGCAGGTAACCTCGACATCTACGCAGATGTGTCTGGAACTACCGAAGCTCAAACCCTGGCTACCAGTTTTAATGCACTCGTCAATCGGATCAAATCCTCACTGGCCACCCAATCCGCTGCCCTCGAGCAGTCTCAGTTTTATGCTGGGCTCGCCAACGCAGCGAACCGAGGCGATATCAGCTATGTGTTTGACCAAATCGTGCAGGTTGCCAAGAAACAGCTGGCCGCCGATCGCGTCGTGATTTATCGGTTTGACCGCATCTCGGGAGGTCGAGTCGTTGCCGAAGCCGTTGAACCGGGCCTGTCTAGAGCCTTAGAATATAGCATCACAGATGCCTGTATCCCCCGCAAATTGTTAGAAGAATATCGACGGGGACGTGTGGTGCCCACCAGTGATGTACAGGGGTCAACCTATTCTGCCGAGCATAAGCAGCTCTTATCTGGGTTAGAGGTCAAGGCCAACTTGGTGGTGCCGATGGTGGCAGGGAATGTCTTGGTGGGGCTGCTGGTGGCGCACCAGTGCTACCAGACCCGCATTTGGAAACCTATGGAGATTGACTATCTCAAGCAGTTAGCTGACCAGGCTGGGCTCGCCATGACGGGGATTATTACCTCCCAAGAAAAAGAGGCCGAAGCTCAGCAAGCCCAACTATTGGCCGAAGTCAGTAGCAGCCTGCGGCAAACCCTAGACTATGACGAAATTATGCAGCGCGCAGTGGATGGGGTGCGCAGCGTGCTGCAAACCAGCCGTGTCGTGCTTTATCAGTTTCAGCCTGACTTTAAGAGCGGCACGATTGTCGCTGAATCCTTGGAGCCCGGCTGGATCAGAGCCCTAGGGCAAACTATTGAAGACCCGCTGGTGCCGGGAGCAATTGAGCGCTATCGCACCGGGAGAGTTTCGACGGTCGATGACCTCGATCACGCAGAACTAACCCACTGCCACTGCGCGATTCTCGAAAAATTGCAGGTTAAAGCCAACATCGTGGCTCCCCTGGTTATGCGCGATGAATTGGTGGGCCTGCTCTGTGCCCACCATTGCCCAGGTCCCCGGGTCTGGAAAGAGACTGAAATCATCGTCATGCGCCAGTTGGCAACACAAATTGGCACGGCGCTCAACCAGGCGCGTCTGATCCAGCAACAAAATGTGCAAGCTGAGTTTGAACGGCGACTCAACGATATTACGTCGCGTATGCGGCAGTCGCTCAATCGGCAGCAGATTTTCGAGGCTGTGCTGAAAGGCACACGCGAGTCGCTGACGGTCGATCGAGCCGTCGTTTACCTGTTTAATGCCAACTGGCGAGGCTCTGTGGTGGCTGAGTCGGTTAGCCGAGAGTTTCCGGCTGCCCTCAATGCCAAAATCTATGATCCATGCTTTGCCGAAGACTATGTTGAAAAATATCGGCAGGGTCGAGTGCAGACGATCGAAAACCTGGATGAGGCCAAGATTGATCCCTGCTATCGTGGGCAACTGGAGCCGTTTCAGGTGAAGGCAAATATTGTCGCGCCGATTTTGGTCGCCAATAACCTGATGGGCTTGCTGGTAGCACACCAGTGTTCTGGGCCTCGGTTTTGGGAAGACACGGAAAAGGCTTTCTTCCGACAGTTGGCGATTCAGCTTGGGTTTGCCCTCGAACAGGCTGAGCTTTTTACCCGGCAGCAGCGGCAAGCCTATTTTGAGCGTCAAATTAATGACATCACCTCGCGGATGAGACAGTCTCTCGATCGAGAACAAATCTATGAAACAGCGTTGAAGGGAGTGAGAGAGGCGATCGCCACCGATCGAACGGTGATCTATTTGTTTAACGAGCAATGGCAAGGCACTGTAGTTGCTGAGTCGGTGAAAAAAGGCTTCCCAGTGGCGTTGGGTGCCAACATTTACGACCCTTGTTTTGCTGAAAACTACGTCGAAAAATATAAAGAAGGGCGCGTACAAACCATCGAAAACATCGATGAAGTTGACATTGACCCCTGCTATCGAGGCCAGCTAGAGCCGTTTGGAGTCAAGGCCAACATTGTTGCCCCCATTTTGGTAGCCGATCATCTGCTGGGGCTGCTCGTCTCGCATCAATGTTCGGGGCCTCGCATCTGGGAAGACACCGAAATCACCTTCTTTCGCCAGATTGCCGTGCAGCTCGGGTTTGCACTAGAGCAAGCAGATTTATTTGCAGAGCGCGAACAATCTCGCATGGCGGCTGAAGCCCTCTCTGAAGAAAGGCAGCGGCAAAAAGAAGCCCTGCAAAACCAGCTTATTGCCCTGTTGGGCGATGTCGAAGGCGCTGCTAAAGGTGACTTGACCGTGCGGGCAGAAGTCACCGCCGATGAAATTGGCATTGTGGCTGACTTCTTTAACTCCATTGTGGAGAGCTTGCGGCAAATCGTGGTGCAGGTGAAACAGGCTGCTAGCCAGGTCAACGTATCCTTGGGCGACAACGAAGCCGAGATTCGCAAACTAGCCGAATCGGCCTTAAAACAGGCCGAAGACACCACCCGCACGCTGGCCTCGGTCGAGACGATGACCCGCTCCATTCAAGATGTGGCTGAAAGTGCGCGGCAGACCGCATTGGTAGCTCACCAGGCATCTGATACGGCGACAACGGGTGGAGCCATCATGGATTTGACCGTGCAAAACATTCTTGGCCTGCGCGAAACGGTCGCTGAAACGGCCAAAAAGGTCAAGCGGCTGGGCGAATCATCGCAGCAAATCTCAAAAGTGGTGTCGCTGATTAATCAAATCGCCCTCCAGACTAACCTGCTAGCCATCAACGCAGGTATTGAAGCGGCTCGTGCTGGCGAAGAAGGTCAGGGGTTTGCTGTAGTTGCAGAAGAAGTGGGCGAACTGGCTGCCCGCTCTGCCAACGCGACTCAAGAAATTGAGAAAATCGTTGCCAACATTCAGCTGGAAACGAGCGAAGTAGTTGAGGCTATGGAGCAAAGCACCTCTCAAGTAGTTGAAGGCACACGACTGGTGGAAGATGTGAAACAAAGCCTCAGCCAGATTGTTGATGTGTCTCGCCAAATTGATCAGCTGGTGCAATCGATTTCTGATGCGACAGTCTCTCAGGTCGAAACGTCAACCTCGGTGACAGAGCTGATGCAGGGAATTGCTCAAATTTCTGAGCAAACCTCCGACTCATCGCGTCTAGTGTCGGGCTCTCTGCAAAAAACGGTCAAAATTGCCCAAGAGCTGCAAGAGTCAGTCGGAACATTTAGGGTTGGATCTGAGATATAACCTCACCCGGTCAATCATGGGGTGTGATGGATGGATGGATGGGATGACAAGGCCGATTGTGGCGATTGAACTACGGAACGGTGTAAATTCATGTCGAACGATAAGGAACGTGAAATCCGGCTGCAATTCTTGGATGAAGCCCAAGAATATCTCGGTAGCATCGAGTCAGCATTGCTGGGCGTATCCAGTCGTGGAGTCGATATCCAAGCGATCAATGCAGCCCTGAGAGCCGCTCACTCGATCAAAGGGGGAGCCGGGATGATGGGGTTTCAGACGCTGAGTGCATTGGCGCATCGCACTGAAGATTCATTCAAAGTGCTCAAAACTCAGAAAGGAACGCTGGAAATTGACGCAGAACTGGAGCAGCTGCTCTTAGCCGCAGTAGACTGTCTGGGGCATGTGATTGAGTGCGATCGCCAGGGGTTTGAACCTGACTCCACCTGGCTTGAAGGGCAGATGCAGGACGTGTTTGACCAGCTCTATGAGCGCTTAGGCGATCCGCAAGCTGAGGATGCATCCACTATTCTGTCGCCCGAAGAAGGTCAAGATGTCATCCCGCTCTTCTTCCAAACCGAAGTTGAAGGCTGTCTACAGCGGCTAGAGTCTGTGCTGGAGAATCACGACCCCTGCCTACGAGAAGAACTAGAGATTTTGGCGCAAGAGTTGGGCGGGCTGGGTGAAATGCTGCAGTTGGATGCATTCACCCAACTCTGCAACTCAGTAGCGCATCATTTGGAAATGAACCCAGATGCGATTGAAGATATCGCTCAATTGGCGCTCCAGGGATGGCGGCGATCGCAAGCCTTGGTGCTCACGGGCAATTTTATGCAGTTGCCCACCCACATTGGTGATGAGGTCGCCGATCTAGCTCCTGCGTCCGATGAGATGCCGATTTCTCCGGTTGAGGCTGTGGATGCTGAGATGGCGATCGCCCCAGACTCATCTAATGCAGGGTTTACTTCCCAACCTTCGCTGCCAGAATTCATCACAGAGCCATTCATCACAGAGCCATTTATTGTAGAGTCATCCGATTCAGAGGAGTCTGATCCAGAGTTGAGCCTCGAACCGTTCGACTCAGAATCAGATGATGTGGAAGTAGCCGATGCAGAGCCCGTTGAGTCAGAATCATTCGTCTCAGACTCCATTGACGCCGACTCATTGGTCTCAGAGCCATCGGTTACCGAGTCGGAGGTGGTGGCTGCAGCAGGGGCAACGGCTGACGATGATTGGCATCTGGCCAGCCTAGCCGTACCAGAAACGGCCATCACTCCTGAAGTTTATCCTCAGGTTCAACCCGCAGTGCAACCAGAGGTGCGATCTGCTGCCCCAAGTGGTCGTCCGCGAAATCGGGTGATTGAAGTCAAATCTGATATGGGCGCACGACCCGATGGTAAAGATCCCCAAGAGACAACCGTGCGCGTTCCGGTGAGCCAGCTCAACCAGCTCAATGATCTCTTCGGAGAACTGACCATTGAGCGCAATGGCCTTGACCTCAACATCAAGCGACTGCGTGACCTGCTCAATACGCTCAAGCATCGAGCCCAAGTGCTAGAGCAGTCAAACATGCGATTGAGAGCAGCCTATGATCGGGCAACCCCTGAAATGGCACTCTGGTCAAACTTGCCTGACTTGGTGGCCGCTCAACCATCGATCTATCAAACGAATGAAGCGTTTAACGAGGCATTGCAGGAGGGCGATCGCCCTGACAGCAATGATATCCAGGCCATGCGAAACCGCTTCGACGCCCTCGAAATGGATCGCTACGATGAACTACATCCACTCTCGCAAGAGATGATGGAAACCATCGTCCAAATTCAGGAAGTCACCAGCGATTTTGAACTTAATCTCGAAGATACCGAGCAAACCTTCAGAGGGCTCAACAAAACCGCCAAACAGCTTCAGATTCGGCTGACCCAGGTGAGAATGCGGCCCCTCTCAGACGTGGTTGACCGCTTTCCTAGAGCCATCCGCGAACTGTCACTCAAGCATGACAAACCTGTCGAACTCAAAGTCTACGGCGCAAATACCCTCATCGATCGCAACATTCTAGAAGCGCTCAACGACCCGATGATGCATCTGCTCCGCAATGCCTTTGACCACGGCATCGAACCCTCAGAAATTCGCCTCGCCAACGGCAAGCCTGAGCAGGGGCTGATCGAAATCCGAGCTACCCATCGCAACAACCGCACCCTGATCACCATTCGTGACGATGGCGGGGGCATTCCGCTTGACAAAATTCGAGCTCGGGCGCGGCAGATGGGGCTCGATGAAATGCTGCTATCGGCTGCCACCGACGAAGAGCTGATTTCGCTGATCTTTGAGCCAGGGTTCAGCACCAATGAAGGCGTAACTGATTTATCCGGGCGGGGCGTGGGTATGGATGTGGTGCGCGATCGCCTGCGACAAATTCGAGGTGATATCAAAGTCGATACCCAGACGGGAGTGGGCACCACGTTTACGCTATCGGTGCCGTTTACGCTATCAGTCGCTCGCATTCTGCTAGCCGAAACGGCCTCAATGCTGCTGGCGTTCCCAACCGATGTCATTGAAGAAATGGTGGTCTTCCAGCCCGAAAATATTATCGAAACCGCAGGGACAGAAGTTTTAAGTTGGCAAGACCAACTGGTGCAAATCTTGCGGCTAAAAAAATCTCTGCGCTTCAACTGTCCGCGATCGCTCGATAAAATCGAATCGACACCGTCTATTAGCACTCCCACTCTACTAATCGTCAGCCATGGCAACCAAATTGTAGGCATAGAAGTCGAACGATGCTGGGGCGAACAAGAAGTTGCCATTCGCCGGGTTGAAGGCAATCTGCCCTTACCTGAAGGCTTTAGCAGTTGCACGATCTTGGGTGATGGTCGAGTGGTGCCCCTAGTCAATGTGCCGGAGTTGCTCCACTGGATTGCCAGCGATGAGCGATCGCGCAATGTCGATGCCAACCAACTTTGGGGCACCCAGATGGGGCGACCAGACGCCTATTCTTCACCGTCTTTGGCTCCAGACGAGCCCGAAATCCTTCCCATGTTGCCGCTTGCCAGCGAACCGACGATTCTCATTGTCGATGACTCTATCAACGTGCGGCGATTCCTGGCTCTGACGCTCGAAAAAGCAGGGTATCGGGTTGAGCAAGCCAAAGATGGACAAGATGCCCTCGATAAGTTGCATGGGGGGCTGGCGATTCAAGCCATTGTCTGCGATATTGAAATGCCTCGGCTAGATGGCTACGGCTTCCTGGCGCGGGTGAAATCGAGTCCTAGTTTTCACGAGATTCCGATCGCCATGCTGACGTCTCGCAGTGGTGAAAAACATCGCCAACTCGCCATGAACCTGGGCGCATCCGCCTATTTCTCGAAACCCTATAACGAACAAAACCTGCTGCGAACCCTGGAGGAAATGGTCAACCCAACGGCTGTGAATCAAGAAGTCGAATCAATGCGCTAAGGTCAACGCTACTGAAATTTACAACGTTGATGAGTAATAACGCTAATGATTAGATGGATAACAAGACTGATCAGATCTCCAGTTTCTTGGGCAGAAACTTGCTCATTTCTAAATCACATGAGTTGAGAAGCCGAGGATTTCCCAGCTTCATACTCTGATTTAGCACTGCCAGGTATTTAATATGCAAGCCTGAGCCCATTAGCAGTGATACTTCTATGGGTTTGATGCCTCCAGGATCAGATTTTCTAAACGCAACTTTCTTTAAATTGTTTCTTTGTAGATTCTCGTAGATCCTCTCTTCATTGGTTTTCATGCTCTTTTAAAAATCGAACCTATCATGGCAGCTCTTTCCCGTTTGGCAGCTCGAAACGCCGCACGCGCTAAGGCCGCGACCCAACAGCTGATTCTATTTGCATTGCGGCACGAATGGTTTGCGTTGCCTATCGGTGCGGCGTATCGCGTTGTTCCGGCTAGCTCCGTTCATGGCACAATCAACGGGGCTGGAATTGGCCTCACTCGCTATCAAAATCTAGATATTCCTGTATTGGATGTGGCCCAGCGCATCTTTGCCGAAGCGGATGCATCATACCCGCTACCGACATTAATGCCTGAAGTCTCGGCTGAGACAGACTCTCCCGAGAGGTCTGAACTCCCTGAGGGCGATCGCTACTTACTGATTGTGCAAAATCTTCAGGGTGAGCTGATTGGCATCCCGATCAGTTCGCAACCCATTCTGCGACGGGTGCCCTTGTCGGCGTTTACGCCCATTCCACCCACCTATCTGAATCAGGGCAAAATTCGCTGCATCAGTGCTCTGGTCAGCGCTGATCAAAGTCATCCTCCGGCATTTTTGCTCAGTCTTGATCAGCTCTTTCAGCCTCAGGTTGCCTTACCGAGTATCTCTCTGCGGCTATCAGACGTATGACTGCTCGACACCGTCTAGCCTGGATACTTCATGAGCAGTTGTGAGCCAGTCAAAGAGCGTGCTCATGCCCATCAAATCTGGCAGTCATAATCAATCTCTTAATCGTTGACGTTTAATCGTTGACATTTCCTCGCAGGGCTTTAATCTGCCCTCGCTTCGTTTTCCTGTCGAGCCGTTTTTTCTTGGCACTGTGGGAGGGCTGGGTTGGCCTGCGTTTCTTGGGCATAATCGTCACGCCTTTGATGAGCTCTTGCAAACGGTTGAGGGCGTCGTCTTTATTTTGCTCTTGGGTGCGGTGCTGCTGGGCTTTGATGATGATGATGCCATCCTTGGTAATGCGGCGATCGCCCATGTTGAGCAGACGCTCTTTATAAAGCGGTGAAAGGGAGGATGCATTGATATCAAAACGCAGATGAATGGCCGTAGCGACTTTGTTAACGTTTTGCCCTCCCGCGCCCTGAGAACGAATGGCACTCAGCTCAATTTCACTCAGAGGAATGGCGGTGCGATGGGTGATCTTCAGCATGATTGTAAGCGATAACCTTCTAGGGCAGTTCCGTTGACGCTTCCTGATTTTTTCACAAGGAATGCGGCTTAACATAAGCGACTGGGTACTGTTATTTTACCAATACCCGATTTCATCTGCTGGTTTGACAGGTTTAGGAGGCAGGCGATCGCCCCGATTGCAACTCCGTTGGCTATCAATGCGCTCTATCAAGATGCGATTCTTTCTGAGAATAGTGCGCTCTATCAAGAGGCGATCGCCCGATGGGAATCCAACACATCCCCAATAATTGCAATACCCCGTTCGATATCGTCTGGCGGCAGCGAAAAATTGAGCCGCATGGCTGTGTAGCCCTCGCGTCTGGGGAAGAAGACGGAGCCAGATGTGATTCTGACGCCACGGACAAAGGCGGCGTCGCAGATTTGAGCCATAGGCAGGTGATGGGGACTATGAACCCATAGAAAAATGCCACCTGCCGGAATAGTCCAGCTAGTTGTAGGCGGGAAGTGCTTAGAGAGTGCTTGCAGCATCAGATTGCGGCGCTGCAAATTCTGGACATTTAGCCGATTGATATGACGACGATAATATCCAGATGAAAGGTATTCGCTCACAACAGCTTGAGAAAGGGTAGACACATGAAAGTCCTGAAGGATCTTCCGATGGATGAGTGCCGTCCGGTCAGCACGAGGTAGCACGACATAGCCGACTCGCAGCCCTGGCATTAAGGTCTTTGAGAAAGTGCCAATGTAGATGACGCGATCGCCCCGATCTATGGCCTTGATGGGTGGCGGAGCTAGGTTAAAGCTGAGTCCTTCATAGGCGTTGTCTTCGACAATCAGGCAGTTGTGTTGATGGGCCAACGCTAAGAGGCGATGGCGATGGGCTTGAGGCGTTGTGATGCCCGTAGGGTTATGAAGGGTGCTGATGGTGTAGATCAGCTTGGGGCAATGGCTGTGGAGATAGCGTTCGAGCAGGTCTAGGTTCATGCCATCAGCTGTCATAGGGATGCCAATCATCCGGGCACCCAGCAGATCTAACGTGGCGATCGCCCCATGATAGGTAGGAGACTCGACCACAACCCAGTCTCCGGGATGCAGATAGTGGTTCATCACGAGCGAGATGCCCTGCTCTGATCCGTGGGTGATTAAGAGATCGTCGGGCAACACATCTAACCCTTGCTGAATCAACATCTGGCTAATTTGGCGCTGCAGCAGGGGTTGACCTTCAGGGAGGCCATATCGCAACAGCTCATCTCCTGCTTGGTTGATGGCCCGCTTAGCGAGGCGGCGAAATTCTGACTGTTCACCCAGATGGGTGAAACCAGAGCTAAAGTCAATGATGTCGGGCTGAGACTGCAATCGCAGTGATGCCGAAAACTGTTCACAAAAGCTGCCATCACCCTGGTCTTGAATGATCACCTCTTGCCTGGGGTGAAATCGCGATGGTGTTGAAGTTGTGGAATGAAGGACTAGATCAAGGGCTGTATCCGGGTTGGGGCTAACAAAATAGCCGACTCCACGTCGGGCATAAATCAGCAGTTCTCCTTCCAGGGCACTATAGGCCTCGATCGCCGTGAGCTGGTTGATGTGAGTGTGTTTAGCCAGCGTTCTCAATGACGGGAGGCGATCGCCCGGTTTGAGCACGCGAGTCATAATCAAATGTCGCAAATGATCGCGAATTTGCAGATACAGCGGCTGCGGGGATTGTCGATCAAGCGGAATTTTCACAGGGTCACTCCATCCTGGAATGGGTGCAATCTGCTCATTCTGACTATAGCAGTCGCAGGAAATGGTAACTGCTATAGCTAAAACGGTCGATTCTGCTGCTTCTCAGGCTGTCTGGGTTCCGTCACAGTAAGGAAACGACGTTGCTCAGAGGGTTCTATGTCTGGCTTGCGCTCCAGTGCTCAAAATTATCAGTCTTCCAATTCAGATAATTCAGATTTGGGCTTACTCTACGGGTTTGTGGGTGTCCTTGGCTTTAGCCTTACGCTGCCTGCCACTCGCGCTGCTGTAGCAGACTTTGATCCGATTGTCGTAGGTCTAGGGCGAGGCGTATTAGCGGCACTTCTAGCAGTAGTTATGCTGTGGGTCACGGGTCAGACTAGCCCATCTCGACGGCATATTCCCAGTCTGAGCGTTGTGGCCATTGGGGTGGTTTTAGGGTTTCCAGTATTGTCAGCTTGGGCGATGCAGCGACTGCCTTCCGCGCATGGAGCCGTGGTTTTGGGGCTACTGCCGCTGGCAACAGCGATCGCCGGAGTGATCCGCACGGGCGATCGCCCCTCTAAAACTTTCTGGTTGGCTAGTGCCGTTGGTAGTGCGACGGTGGTTGGCTTTACCCTAGGAGCTGGAACTGGAGGGCTGCAGTGGGCTGATTTGGTGCTGATCGGAGCTGTGGTAGCGGCGGCATTTGGCTATGCCGAAGGTGGACGACTGGCCCAGCAGATTGGGGGTTGGCAGGTGATCTGCTGGGCACTAGTGTTGGCGGCCCCCTTTGAAGTGCCATTCTTAATCGCAGCAACTCATGGGCAACCCTACGGGCAATGGCTCACAGCATCTCCGAGTGCATGGCTAGGATTTGCCTATGTCACTGGCATCAGCCAATTTCTGGCTTTCTTTCCCTGGTATCACGGGTTGGCGATCGGCGGTGTCGCCCGAGTGGGTCAAACGCAACTATTGCAGCCCTTTTTGACCCTGCTAGCCTCTGCCTTTCTGCTGGGTGAAACGATCACTCCAATTACCATCCTGGCGGCAGGGGTTGTGGTAGCCAGTGTGGCGATCGGCAGACGTGCGAAAATCCAGCGTTCTAGGCTCGGACTCCTCTCCTAAAAAGGGGCATGGCAGATTATTTAATTTTTCTTCGTAGTAAATATTATGGAAAAATCAGGAATCTTATGTATAAGAATGTACATTGACTTAGGCGCTGTACGGAATTCCATTAACTCGTCTTCGTCCCAGGCTTGATCCCAAATCAGTTTACTTATCACCAAATGAATACACTTAAAACCTCTGCTGTTCTCATTGCAACCTGTCTTGTGACCACAGGTTCTGCTCTAGTCGCGATCGCCCCTGCTCTCGCTGACTACCAATCATTTCGCATGGCTCCAGGGTTTACACCCGATCCGCAAGTTGGGACGGGAGTCTCTGGAGGCACACGATCAACGGCTGACTGTGGCTATGTTGACCAAGCTGATGCGCCTGATCACATTGTGCAACTGACCCAAGACTTCAGTTTCCTCAGAGCTGCTGTTGAAGCACAAGGAGATGTCACATTGCTGATTGAAGGGCCTGACGGTCGCTTTTGCTCTGATGATGTCAATGGTCTGATGCCTGAAATCTCAGGATTTTGGCCTGCGGGCACTTATAATGTCTGGATCGGAGATTTCGTGGGCAATTCGGCAGGTAGCTATCCCTATTCTCTCTATCTAAGCGAATACTAAAGATTAGAGCGAAGACGAAAGGCTAGAGGAAGGGGCTTAAGGCTCCTTTTTCATTTAGAGCTGATCGCAATACACCCTTCTCTAAGCTCACCAGAGGCTATGACGATGTTTCGTTCGAGTCTGGCTTTTTACCAACGTTGCGAATGTCAATCACTTTGCCGAGTAGCCCATACCAGAAGGAAGCCCCCATCGAGATCGCCACACCGCTAATCAACCAACCCAACGCATAGCGGAATCGGGTACCCCACATGCCAAAACGGGTATCCCAGGGTTCGATTGCACTCCATTGGTTGTTGCGATTTGCTTCACCCCAACCGATTGGCAACGGGATTTGGGCTCCAGCTCTCTCAATTTCAGGAATTAGCGTCTCCAGATTTTCACTTCGAGCAGCAAATGCATCAGACGATTGAGAAATAGCCTCACGCAAGGGCTGATCGTTCGCCAACCGCTGCACAATATGCAGGGTATCTGCATTGATGGTCACTGCGACGACAATGCCAATGAGGAGCGCCACCAGTCGCGCATTGCGCTTATAGACTCCGCTGGCGCGTTCCATTGAGCTGTCAAACCACTGGGCGACTTCGTCTTGCAGTTGGTCGAGTTCGTCTTTAACGTCTTCGATTTTGGTATGGGCTCTTCGGCTAAGCGCATTCAAGTTTTGTTCCAGAGATTCTGGCATTTTTTCGTTGATGATGCGGGCGACATTCCCCACTTTTGATTGCAGTAAGTCAAATTCTTCAGAACTTTGAATCGCTTTTGATGAAACTAAAAATGAAAGTCCGCGCTTGACATCTTTACGTGTTGATTCAGATAAATTACGGTTGGCTAAATCTTGATTGAGCTTGAGATAAAACCAGGCTTCCCAATCTCCATTGGCTGGGTTCTCAGAGTTTTGAATAATGTCTTGATAGTCTGGTGAGTTCCAAATTTGATGAATCAAATAACAGGCTTTGACAATGCCAATGGTTTCAGAAATGCTAATTTGCAAGCGGCGTTTGAGAAACACTTTTTCACTGGCATTTGATTGGTCGTCTTGGGGCTGCCCAACTTTAGATGGCTCAACTTTAGACGGCCCAAATAGATCTCGCTGGAGGTTTTCAAGCTGTGTAATTTTCTCAGGGAGGTGAGACTGATTACGCTGCACACGCCCAATGTATTGACCTAAGCTATCGTTAATATAATCAACGGCGATCGCCAGCGTAATTTCATTATTTTTATAGTCTTGAACAATTTGCTGGAGGTTAAATTTAAGGGTATAGAAATCGTGCAGCGGTGACGCGTGTGGTGTTGTCAGCTGAATGTTTAGCACGTCATCTTGTCTTAGATCGGCGATCGCTTCGAGGTCTCCAACACTAACAGTTTCAGCTTGAATGACATCATCTCGGATAATGGTAGAAATTTGCTTTAGCAGTTCTCGCTGCACAAACACCTGCATCTTAAGAGTCGTAATTCTCAGTGCAAATTGAGAAATGCCAATGGTTTCTAGAAAGCTGGTTGAAAGCGTCTTAAAGTCGATGTATGACGGCCCACTATAGTGACCATCTCTGAATACAAACTTAGGTGCAGGCCGACCCGTAACAGCAAAAATCATCCGAATAAGGTTACGATATAAGCTGCCAAAAAGTCGAATAAAGCGTCGAGGAATGCGGGCTAGAAGACCTTTTGCTTCTTGATTGAGTACGGCGATTAGCGGGTGATCATAAAGTTCATTGGCTAGTTCTCGAACGCGGTCAAAGTCTTCGCGATCGCGGCTACCCCCTGCCAATGTTCCTTCAATTGATTCCTTAAAATGAATGGCTCTCCATTGCAAGACCGTGGTAATTAATTCTTGTATTTCTGATGCTAAAAGGCTCAATGTCAGAAAGATAAAGACAACGCCAATAGCGATATCAAAAACGAAGGGCAAGTTCATAATCAATATGCACCAAATGTGTGAACAACTGGGTTAACCTGATGAACCTGATTGACGGACAAAACTAGTTACAATCTATATCCTGCATTGGGTCAGGAGACCTGCCCCCTACATCAGGCAAACCATCGTAGGGGCGAGGTCTCCTCGCCCAATGCAGAATTTTGTGTCAGTCAACCAGCCCGATGAACACGAACCCAAGTAGCAGCAATATAAAATCAAATCACGTCAGACGTCACGTAGAGCGGCGGCAGTTCAGCGATATGTTGGCTGCCTTTTGTGAAGGCCGCTGTCCTTCTGATTCACGTTTGATCTTTCCACGGCTCCCTGCAATGTGGGGTCTCCTACATTTTAATCATCGCATCTAGGCTGTATTCCTCGGCTATTAATATCCGTTATGCCGAGACATTGAATAGCACAGTGATATGTAGCCTTCTCAGGATATCGGATGGCTCATAAATCAGATGCCAGGGATCTGAAGTCTGTCAAATTACCCCTCGGAGCACCATAATTACCAATCAGAGCACCATAATTACCAATCAGAACACCATAATTACCAATCAGAACACCATAATTACCAATCAGAGCACCA
>CAZCXK010000084.1:0-25000 GCA_964502605.1 uncultured bacterium | reverse complement strand
AGAGCACACCCTTGGTAAGGGTGAGGTCACGAGTTCAATCCTCGTCACGGGCTTTATTCATTGACATATTAAATGTCGCAGTTTAGCTGCTGTTTTACTGGTTGAGACTTTTGCCACCCTTGAGCCGATAGAATGGGCTCCCAAGCTTGACCATGGTGGTGGCGATCGCGCTTTGACCGGTTCGCGTTGGCATCTATAGGCAAGTAATGTCTCTCAGCGGCATGAGATTTCGGGCGATTGAGAGCGTAACTGGTATCTCTTATGACAGCAGCAGCAATTGGGTACGGGAAGCTGAGGCCACCATTAGGGACGCTCCCCGAAGTGGATGAGGTCTATACTCCCGTGGTGATAACCTCATTCCGGCTGAATCTCTAGCGTCGTCAGCCTTCTTTGAGAATGAAATAGCTCTGGCTGATCAAAGGTTATTTTTCACCGTTGTACTTCATCAAGTATTAACCCAACAGCCGAGGACGCATCCCATATTGGCGATAGTAGCAGTAATCCTTGAGGATGCGATCGTGGTCAAAACATAACGGGTGAGGCAACTCCCACACATCAAACACCTGGACTGCTTTGGCATCATCTCCGGCGTGAGGCATCCCGTTGCCAACCGCAACGAAGACTACCGACAGGGTATGCTTACGCGGATCACGAGCTGGGTCTGAATACACCTGAAACTGCTCGATCAGCTCAACTTGGAGCCCCGTTTCTTCCTGTGCCTCCCGGCGAGCTGCGGTCTCCACCGATTCGCCATAGTCAACAAAGCCACCCGGCAACGCCCATCCCTGGGGCGGATTCAGCCGCTCAATCAGCAAAATGGGCCGATGAGGGCGATCGCCCAGTTCAATAATCAGGTCAACAGTGGGGATGGGGTTGCGATAGGACATGGGATATCAATGGCACGAAAAGCAACAGGAAAAGGCTCAATCCGTTGTGATTGGATCACTGGCAGAATTCATTCTAGGATGAATTCAGACTAAGCCCAGACTAGCATTGAACGTGAACGAGGCGACCTATCAGCAGGGGATTTGCGGAGTTGCAACCAGACCCAGCATATGAGCTGTCTGTCAGGGTAGTTGCAGCTTCGATGGGTCTGGCATTAGTTGTTGCCGAGCCGTCTGAGTCAGATGCAGTAGGGCATCGTCGTCTAATGTCGAGGGCTCACTATCCATCTTCATCCACAATAAATACTCAATATTGCCTGCTGGCCCCAATAATGGCGACCAAGTCAGACCTGCGACGTTCCAGCCGAGTGAACTGGCAACTTGAATTACCTGAGCGATCGCCCCCGCCTGATCGGCAGCATCTCGCACGACGCCCTTTTTCCCTACCTTCTCGCGCCCAACTTCAAACTGGGGCTTTACCAAAAACACCACCTCACGGGGCGATCGCAATAAATTCCAAAGAGCAGGCATCACCTTGGCGAGTGAAATAAAAGATACATCGACGACGCCTAAATCAGCATCTGGATGCTCAGATGCATACAAATCTTTGGGCATGACATGCCGCAAATTTGTTCGTTCTTTGATAACTACCCGCGCATCTTGACGCAGACTCCAGGCTACTTGTCCATAGCCGACATCAACACCATAAACCTTGCTGGCCCCGGCTTGCAGCAAACAGTCTGTAAAGCCACCCGTCGAAATGCCACCGTCCAAACACACACGCCCTGCAACATTAATTTGAAACATCTGAAGCGCTTTAGATAGCTTTTCTCCACCCCGTGAAACAAAGGGCGATCGCGCCTTAACTTGAATCTCAGCACCTGTCTCAACCTCAGTTCCTGGCTTATCAATCACTTGCCGATTGACCATGACCTCCCCCGCTCGAATCAACCGCTGCGCTTGCTGTCGAGAAGACGATAAATTTCGATCGACTAAGAGAGTATCGAGTCGCTGCTTGGCCAAAGACTTAGACTTTACCATTGAGGGTCTCTGCATCATACCTCAAGGAGAATCATGCTGTTAACGCCATGCTGCAATATCGATCGCATAATTAAGAGGACAACTGCGTAATTAAGAGAAAAAGCTGGCTGGCTGCCAAAACTCGTGAAAGGCTGATTCTCCTCTACCTTAGGCTTCGACTGCGCTCTGCCTAAGGTATCTACAACGACGTGGATTGAGCGCAGCCGAAATCCACACTCCGAAGATCTGTTAGACAACCAGGAATAAGGGATTTATCATGCATGAAAATCAAATGTCTGTTGCAGATGATTTATTCTTCATGTGCAATGACATGGTTCTCAAGAATTTTTCTCAAGGTTTGACCTTGTCACTCGTCTGGAAAACGGGACTAAATACATTTTGAACTTAAAACTCACGCATATATTCGTTAATTTAATGTTGGTATAGGCTGGATAAAATGCCGATAAAACAAAATAAAATAACAGTAAAACGTCTAAACAAAAGTGGTGATGAAAACTGGAAATATGTTCATCTGAATTAGAATTATTCTCTAATATAATCCTGAGGTTTTGCTCCCCATTCCCCTTGGCCAAATATTCTCTATTTCGCGATAAACTCTTGTTTACACTGCTTAATTGATTCACATATTCATTTACATTAAGTCGGATTTTAGAAATACAGTGACATACATCAAATCTATATCTGCCTTGCGTTTGTAGAAGGCTAAAAAAAATGGAAGTTATGGGCGATCGTGCATCAGTGTGAAATACATTAATAGAGACAGCTTCTATGGCTTAGCAAGCACTATTAGCGATTAGATCCTGCCCATCCCATAAGCACATAATGTGCTGCCGCTAACATGATTTCATCTCAGCAGTATGTTTTAGTTCTTGATCCGCAGTGCGATGATAATAGGCTGTTGAGGACATTGTTTGAGTCGTTAAGATGCCCCATGGTCATTGCTAATTCTGCCGATCAGGTGATGGCAAAAATTAGTCAGTCACCGCCTTATCTGGTAATTCTGGCGGGAAATCTGCAGGCGCTATCCCAGAATTGGGTCAGTGATTTACGGACAACAGCAGATGTCTTTGGGATTACCTTGCTGGCGCTGAGCGATCGCCATGCTCCTGATTGGGTGCATCAAGATGAGAATCCGGGATTTGATGGGTTTTTGGTGAAGCCGATTAGCGACGACGTGCTCAACTCACTAGTTCAATCTGCACGGGTACGGCAGACCTGCCGCCTGGCACATTGAATCTCCTTTAACCGTTGAGATAATCCTGTGATGTGACTCTGTGATCCAACTTGCCCCGATTTATCCTTGGCTCTATCAATTCCTCAAGCCGACCTTTCCAGACTGTTTATGGTCAGGTAGTAACAACGAACGTGTGATTGCGCTGACGTTTGATGATGGGCCCCACCCACACCACACGCCCCAAGTGCTCGACATGTTGGCACACTATCAGGTTAGGGCTAGCTTTTTTTGGTTGGGGTGTTGCGTTCAGAAGGCTCCCTCCATTGCCTACCAGGTTTATCAGGCAGGGCATTGGGTCGGGCTGCATGGTTATTCCCATCGGCCATTTCCATTGTTGTCAGCCGATGAACTCAAACAAAGCTTAGAGATGACTCAAGAGGCGATCGCCCAAGCCTGTCAGCTTTCACTCAACGATGTGCGGCGCTATGTCCGCGATGTTCGTCCTCCTGTTGGCCTGTTCACACCGACCATGCTAGGTCTGCTTCAGCAGTGGGGCTATCGTTCAGTGATGTGGAGCGTCGTGCCTGAAGATTGGGTGCGTCCGGGGGTTGAAGTGGTGACTCGTCGTGTTCTTCAACAGACGCAAAACGGCTCCCTAATCGTATTGCACGACGGCTACTACGGCGGTCAAGATATTGCAACCACCCTCCACCACCTACTGCCGCGCTTGCTTGACCAGGGCTATCAGTTTGTGACGGTAGATCAGTTATGGCACCAGCATTCGTCTGGTTATGGGGTTGATTCAGCCGCTTAAATCACCCAGGCTTCAGGCTCAGAACAAAGAGTCTATCTGGCAGAACGGTAAGCCTGCAGGCCTGAGATGGGGCGTGATCGATATTTGGCTTGAAATCGTGACTTTGGTAACTATGTTCGGCATCATTCTACACTCCAGCACGGACTCGTCGATCCAAAACGTCAAACTTCCCTGTTGCTTCAGCCCAGCGTTATACTCAAACCAATTGCGGATGCAGCATTGAGCTTTCATTGCAGGTTTTGGTATGGTAGTTGAAACTTACCATGTCTCTCCCCTCCGCAACCCCTCTTCATGCAACAACACTGTTTATCCACCTAATCCGCCCGGTGGGGCGAACAATTCATCATGTCCAGAAGATGACCGTCATACCCTGTGCATTATTGCGGTGGGGTCTCTCACCGTTGTCAAACATCACGTCATGCAGATGTTTCAGCAGGGCTATGCCTGATCAGAAGACTGATCACAGCCATTGCCGACGGTGAATCCCAATGAGGTGATGCGGATTTTGACTAAACGTATCATGGGGTTGACCTCTAGCTAACTCGCACCATCAGGCGCAGGTGCTAGAAAGGGGATGTTAGTCTCTGGGAGGGGTAATGGTTGGTTGACTCACATAGAATCTCCCATCATAGTTCAAGCCCTTCTCTCACAAAGAGTTACTGTGTCTACACCCTAGTCCGATTTGGGAGAGGGCAGAAGACTTTTGTCAGTCGATCAAGATCTTCATTGTTCTAGAGCATCCAAAAGACACGATGCATCTAGAATAATTCGCCCTTCCGTTCTCAACACATGGCAGAGCCGTAGCAGCTGTGCTAAAGCAGGCTCCCGGCCTGCTTTCAAATTGCTACGAGCCTCGGTCGAATACGGCTGAATCTGCCGCAGCCATGAATTACTCTCGATATAATCAGCCTGAAAGGCATTGGCATCCACAAGCCAATAGTCAACCCCATACTTACGAATAAAGGACTTCACATCCGCCAAACTCAAGCTATATTGAGCCTGCATCATATCATAGACCCGCTCTTGAATCTGGTTGTAGTAGCCCATATGGTAGGGATTGGCAACCTCAGAACTGGCTAGCACGATACGTTTTGCAAGCGACGGAATGTTGTTAGCCTGCTCTGAGAGCGACGCAATCAAACTATCCTTGGGCTGTTCCGCAAAGAACTGATACATCGCAGGCGCTTCAGCTCTGACATAATCTGGATTGGGATAGTCATCCATCAAAAATGGATAGCCAAAGACATACACCGACATCAGCGCCAGCGTTCCACCCACAGTTAACTGTCGTCGCCATCTCTGCACGGAGGTGCGCTGAGCCCAGCGAAATACGGCATCTAAAATCAGAATTAAGGCAATACCTGCTGCCAATACAGCCAGCATCCGGATGCTATGTTTGGTATAGCGGCTGGGCAGGTGCAGTCGAAATAGCAACGCATGCGCCAGAAAAAACATACTGAGAGAGGCAACCAAAATTTGGGGCAACATCACGATGTTGGTGGTGATTTTGTCCATCAGTGGAAACCGCTTGGGAAATCTCAGAAAAATCACAAACAAAAGGCTGGCCCAAAGCTGAGGTGGGCGCTCATATTTGCACCAGTCATAGGGCAGCAGCCCCGATCGCTCGCCACATACCCAAAATTTAAACGGATCATCAAAGAAAAAGTTTTTACGACCATCTCCTTCTAATGTGGGGAGAGTCCTGGCTGCTTGCACCGTGAGCACAGGTTCATAGTCAGAAATCTTGAGCGCATAGGGCAGCATCATGATGAAGGCAACGCTGAGCCCCAGCCCACAAAACACATAATCATGGCGCTGCGGCGATAGATGCAGTTGCCATCCATCGAGTCGGAAAACTCGCAACATCAGCACTGCCGATGAAAGAAACACCGTTTGGGGATAAAACAGTCCTTGCAGCACAATTGTCACCAAGCACGGCAGCAAACTTCGCCGCGCGAGATAGTACAAGAACGCCAGAAACAGCGGGTAGATAAATGCGCGGGGCGTTCCAGATGGAATGTCGTGCGTGTTCCAGGTGGTTTGGTTGAGCAACAGCGAGGCGATAAACCCAGCCGCAGGCACTGGAAACAGCTCCATGCTGAGCCAAAAGCAATAAAGGGTGGTGAGCAACACCAGCGGCAATGGCAAGAATTTGTTGAAAGCAATGGGATCAATGCCCCCCAAGGCCATTGCTTTGTACAACCAGGTATACCCAGCCGGAGCAACAGACTGAAAGTAATCGGCAACCAGGTCGTTGGGAAATAGCCCCGGATCAACAAAGCGCGCCATCCAAAAGACGTGCGATCGCACATCATCGTGAATGATATATTCACTGCTAAATGCCTCTCTCAGCCCCATCAGTGTGTAGAGCAATGCAAACGTGATGCTCAGGCTCAACCAGAAAATCAGCCGTGCATCGCGAGACTTCTCAACTGGAGTCGTGATCCAATGTTGCAGATGGGCAGAGAGCGTCATAAGGGCAATGATGAATCTTAAACAGGAGACTATTATACGTGGACGCAGCCAATAGACTGACATAGACGCAGCTGATAGACTGATCACCTGTCCCATGAATCACCTGAATCGAGTTGCTCAATAAAACTTGCGGGGCTGAGGTTTAATCTGGGTTTCAGGATCATGTAGGTATGAAAGGCAAATAAGCCTCAATGATCGCGCCTGATTAGAGTCTGCAATTGGCCAAAGACTATAGGTCAACTATCACACATCAAACATGACCGGTAAAACAGCAATGCCAGTTGGCCGCAGCCCAACCCCAATGCCGACATCTATCAATGCCTCAAATAGAGACACAGAGAGGCTGCGCGGGTGCAGGATCATCTCCCAGTCAGGGGTGCGATAGAGGGTGCAGCGCATGGTGTGTAGAGTCGTCTGCAGTACAGAGCCGGGGAGGACGGTATCACGTCTCAGATTCATGGCGGTGGAGCGTTCGAGCACCTGATCGCGTTGAGAGCCCGCTAAAACAAAACAGCCCAGGGCTCCAGTTTGATTGATCACTGTAAGGTTGGGGGCGGTGAGTGAGTCGAGCAGGTGCGCCTCTGCTCCGGCATCGCTCAGCACCATATAGTCGTTGGCCGTCAGCCGCAAAATTGCAGCAGTTGGGGTGTGATAGGCAGTCAAAGGGGCGATCGCCCCTGCGCCCAAGTAATGACACTCCATATGAGCTGCCGCTGCCACTCCGGATATCGAAACCTTGCTGATGTGCGACCAGTCAGCCAGTAGGGCACCCGCTTGACCGTGCTGTACCTCTTGCTGCGGCTGGCCAAAATGTGCAGCAATTGACCACCCTTCCACTAGAGTGGTCTGAGCCGCATACTGCGGATAGATGTCCTGTAGGGGGCTATGTTTTGTCAGCATCGGTGATGGGGTGAATCAGGATAGAACTCGATCAAGGATGGGGAATAGCGGGTAAGAGCACAGTATGAGGCCAGACCTTGGATAACGAACTGAGAGCTTGCTGGCACATGACTGCATTCCCTACTTCAGGTTCATTCCGTCAGGGTCATAGGCTGCATGCTCTAATACGGTCGCGGCCACATCGCGGCCATCCGCACAGCGAATGGTGAACTGTGTTCCAGGATGGGCTAGCTCGGCTGTGACCCAGGCGAGGCCAATACCCCGATTTAGGGTGGGGCTATGACGCGAACTGGTTACCCGTCCGATGATTTGCCCATCGTAAAAGGCGGCAACCCCGTCCTCTGGAATGGGAGTGTCGGGGGGCAGCAGATAGGGAACCAGGCGATCGACAAGGCCGCGATCGCCAAAGTTTGCTAAAAATGCTTTGCCGACAAAATCGGCTTTGTCGGCTTTGATGGCAAACCCCACACCCGCCTCATAGGGATTGGTCAGCGCATCCGTGTCTACGCCTGGAATCAAATGCCCCTTTTCGAGCCGCAAAATGCGCTGAGTCTCGACGCCAAACGGCATGAGATTAAAGGGCTGCCCCTGCTCCATCAGATAGTTCCACATGGAGATGCCATATTCTGCTGGAAAATGGATTTCATAGCCCAATTCGCCTGTAAACCCCACCCGAAACAGAAGCACTGGCACCTCTGCAATCTGAGCGCTGCGGCAGTGCATATAGGGAAACACGTCATTCGCCAGATCAATATCAACTAGCGGTTGCAAGAAAGTGCGAGCAGTTGCACCTGTGACATTGACAGCAGCATTCACGCTGCTCAAGTTCTTCAGGCGAACCTCAAAGCGGTTGACCGCCAGCCACCATTGCATCATGGCGTTGATGGCGTCTTGATTGCCCGTGGTAGTCGTGAGGTAATACGTGCCCGAATGGAGATGCGACAGAGTGCCATCATCCAATAAGATGCCGTCTTCCCCCACCATGATTGAATAGCGAGTTTTGCCGACCGCTAGCTTGGCATATTTCCCAGGGAGTAGAAACTCCAGGAATTTGAGGGCATCGGGGCCGCTGATTTCGAGCTTGCCCAGGGTGCTAATGTCGATGATGCCGATCTGCTGCCGAACGTGACGCGCCTCCTGCTGAGGATCTATGTAGGAATGCGGGCGTTGCCATTGTCCGGCGTTGAGCCAGGTAGCCGCGATCGCCTGATGACAGGAATGCATCGGCGTGCGCTGAATGGGTTGAAGGTGGAGCGATCGCCCCGCTAGCACCCCAAATGAAACAGGTGAAAACGGAGGACGCATCGTCGTTGGCACAGCTTGTGTGACCGATAGCCCTGTATCTTGAGCTGCTAAGCGTGCCACCGCTTCATAGCAAAGCTTACCCTGACAGGGGCCCATGCCCATGCTGGTGTAGCGTTTGAGTGTTTCGACTGCGTCAAAGCCTTCTGCAACAGAGCATTGCAATTCCTGGCGAGTGACATCCAGACATTTGCAGATAAATGACTTGCCCGTCGAAGCGGCGATCGCCGCAGGTAGACTCGGAATGATATCGGCTGTCCCTCGGACGGACGCCGGAGCAGGCAGATCTAAGGCTGCAGCTATGCCTGTTTGCCAGCCTTCATCATAGAGCTGACCAAAGTGGGCTGTGCCGTTGACATCGCCAGCAGCGTAGAGGCCAGCGGGCAAATCAGTGACGCGCAGGAGGTGGCGATCGCCATCCCATTGGGGGCGCAGACTGCCCGCCGACAGCAAATTCAACTGGGGCTTAAAGCCGACTGCCATCACCACAAGATCACAACTGAGGCTGCGAACCGACCGCTGCCCAGCCACATCCCCTATTTCGATCCACTCGACAGACTGCCTGCCGTGCGCCGCATGGATGGTCTGCTCATGGTAAACCGGAATGCCCAACTGCCGAATTTTCTGCTCAAATCGCCCCGGACTTGCCGCCGGACGCGCATCCACGATCGCCTGTACATGTGTGCCAGATCCGTGCAACAAGAGCGCGGTATGATATCCCCCATCATGGCAGGTGACCACGATGGCATGGTCTCCCGGCGTGACGGCATGGCAGGCAATCAGCCGTTCTACCCCTCGCGCTGTCATGATGCCCGGTTTGTCATTGTTGGCAAAGACTAGATGGCGATCGGTGGCTCCGGGTGCCAGCACGATAGCTCCCGCCCGAATTTTGAACAAATCAGTGTGGCGTTGAGCCGCCAGATACTGGTCTTCATAAACGCCAAAGACACTGGTGTTCGTCAGAATTTCCAGCCCTGGCTCAGACTGAATCGAGGCAATCAAACGGGCGATCGCCTCGCGTTCGGTTAAGCCGATGAGGGCGGCATCTCGGCAAATCTCAACAGGAGCCATTGAATGTTGGCAATGCCCCCCTAGTTCGGGATGGTCGTCAATCAGTATGACCTGCTTGCCCTGAGCCAAGGCCGCCGCTGTCGCTGCTAGCCCTGCAGCACCGCCGCCTACCACACAGACATCGGGAAATCGATAGCGTTTTTCATAGCGCGGCTGTGGACGAGAGCAGTCTCGGTCGAGTGATCCTAAGCCTGCCGCTCGCCGGATCCAGGGTTCAACCAGACGCCACAGGCCTTTAGGCTGATGAAACAGCTTGTAGTAAAACATATTGGGCAGGCGCGGCACGATGACATCACTGATCGCCAAAATATCGCGCTCCGCCGACGGAAACGCATTTTGCGTCTTGACCTGCATCCCGGCTCTCACCCGTGTGCGATCGCCTAGAACATTAGGTTCTCCATCCACAGTAAGCAACGTTTCTGGCCCTTGCCCATGGGCGTCATAAACGCTGCGAGGGCGATGAAACTTAAAGCTTCGCGAAAACATGTTCACATCTGCAGCAAGCAATGCCGAGGTAATCGTGTCATACTCAAATGCTGCAATGGGTCTGCCGTTAAACGTAAACGTGATCGGGGTTCCCAGCGCTGGAAGTGAGAGATAAAGATGCTTTGATATCCGCTTTGCCATGCAGTTGTTATAACAAGCTTGAGCGGGAAAATTCCGCTATTTAAGTTACAGCTCTGGCGATCGCAACTCACTCAGCCCAAAACTGCGATGGCGGGTGCTACATGTGGTGTCACGCTCAACAACAAACCAGCCTTGACAGCCCGATCGGTGATACCACCATTCGACTTGCAGCCCCTGGCGATTTTCACGCAGATAGACGTACTCGGCCCACCGCGAAAAATCAGCATCGGGGGCAGGGCGATCGCGCCATTCTCCTCGGCAACTGAACTCACTGATGGGACGCTTACCACAGTTGGGACAGGTTATCTGAACGCTCATAACAGGTGTCTTGGTGAAAACGATGAGAATGAAGTTGCGTCAGACCCCGTTTGACCAATACGAAACAAACGGGGTGAGAGCCAGCGTAGCGCTCTAAGAGGGGTTTGTAAATGGGCCTGGTGCTTGATGCGATCGCCCCATTCCTGGCCTGTTTTGCTTCGATCTCGCCCATGGAATCGCAGACTATCAGATGACGTCATCAAGTCGGACACCCCCAATCTCAGTCGGAGAGTGATACATTACTGAGTGAATGTTAACGTCCTTCACGAAGTCATGATGCGAATCGTTCAGCTATGGGTGGGGATTGGTTTACTGGCCGTAGCTCTGGTGACGCTCTTTCCCGTGCCATCGTGGGCTGCTAGTTCGGCTGCAGTTCGAGCCTATGACGATGTCACAATTACAAGCAAAGATTTCTCAGGGCAAATCTTGATCCAAGCGCAATTTAATGACGCCAAGCTAGAAGGCGCAAATTTTAGTCATGCCGATCTGCGAGGAGCGGTATTTAATGGATCGAGTTTGAAGAACGCGAACTTCACTGGGGCTGACTTGAGTGATGCGATCGCCTATTTGAGCGATTTTTCTAATGCCGACTTTAGTGACGTAGTGTTTACATCAGCAATGCTGCTCAAAAGTCGCTTTCGGGGTGCGATCGTCAACGGGGCTGATTTTAGCTATGCGCTTCTCGACCGCGATCAGATTTTGCAGCTCTGTGCAAGTGCTGAGGGCATCAATTCCAAAACAGGGGTCGCAACTCGCGAATCGTTAGAATGTAGGCCCTAAATTCGTACAGGAGTCATACCAGCATCTTGCGGCATTCAGGTGGCAGACTCAGGCGGCTGTCAACAGCATCTCTAAGACAATGCCAGGAGCTACAGCAAAGGCTTGTTCAAGCTCTGTTTTATCAGTTAAAGGCTCGCTGAGTAATCGACCTTCTACGCGAATCGTGACCGATTGGTGTTGAAACGGCCAGGGTGAAATCTGAGCCTGCCGCGATCGCCCCCCTGATAAGGGCCGAAGTGTCAAAACAGCTGGCGTTGTGGCTGTTGGAACGCCAGAAACCTGCTGGTCTTGGTCAAACCCAATGCATAACAGAATTGAGAGCCAGTCCCAACTGGCAATGAGGGCGCGGTTACGCTCTAGTATCGACTCAGAGATGAATTCTGTCCTGTTGCTGCCCTGTTGGAGTTGAGCCACGGTCTGGCGCTGAAATTGCTTTTCATCAGCCAGAAATGCTTCTACCAATGGCCTGACCATCGCAGAGTGTTGCCATCCGGTATGGCGCTCATAGATCCCGGTTCCGTGCAGCGACACCAGCAGCGACACATATCGGCCAAATGATTGAGAAAACGAGCGCGTACCAGACCAAATATGGACATGCTCCGGAGTGGGAAGATCCGTAAAGTGATACGGATAGCCCGTTTGGGGGTTCAGGGAGGGATGCGCTTCCCAGGGCAACCAGCCAATATCATGTTGCTCGGCAGCCAAACAGACGTCTTCTCGGGGGGTCACAAACCCGAAGGAAGCGTTGCCCCATGATCGTGCCAGTTGGCCTGCCACCCAAGCATGAGCAGGCTGAGTAATGCAAAGATATCCTTCTGAATCTGGACAAAGCAACATTTCGGGTTACACGAGATGATGAATATCGCGCAGGCACGGTCGTTGATGCATTCCCTAACGACGCACTCATAGCCATCTGCACCGATACATCTTGTCAGAATAGGCAACGTGCTTTGAATCTAGCATGTTGCAGTAACGATTGAGACAAACTATCAACAAGCAGTCACAATCCCAGATATGAGCCAGCTCACTGACATATAGGCGTCATAGAAGCTCCATTTCAGTTCTCTATAGTGAAGGGACTGAAAGGGTAGGGTTGCGGTTAAAACGATGGTTTCATGGACAGTCCCGCAGCTTGCCCTATTGGTTGTTATTGCCTGAGAATTTCGGCATCAAGGGGCTTTAAAATGAATCAAATCAACCAATCAGCAGCGTGTCGTTCCAGTCTGTGGGGGCGATCGCTCACCTATGCATCGTTTGCCTTACTCGGAGCCGGTATTGCGACTGCGGGCGGCTATTTCCTATGGGATGCTGATGCATCAATTCTAGGGCCAGCGGCGATTCCCTCAGCGACAACTCAAGGTGCTGAAGCATCCGTTGCTGGAGCTACGATGGGCTCAGGGTCATCCTCTGCAACCCCAATGCCTGTTGGCTCAGACTTCATTAGCCAAGTCGTTGAAACTGCGGGGCCTGCGGTTGTTAGGATTGATGCCTCTCGCACCGTCGCTGTGCAGCCACCTGAGGGGTTAAACGATCCGCGATTGCGGCGATTCTTTGGCTCACAACTGCCAGATATGCCTTCAGAGCGGGTGCAGCGGGGGGTTGGTTCGGGCTTCATCTTAGATCAATCCGGACGGATCGTCACCAATGCCCATGTGGTGGATGGTGCTGATACAGTCGAAGTAACGCTCAAAGATGGGCGATCGATTGATGGGGTTGTCTTAGGATCTGACCCGGTGACGGATGTGGCAGTGGTCCAAATTCAAGCTGATGATTTGCCCACGGTGACTCTCAGTAATTCTGATCAGATTCAACCCGGTCAATGGGCGATCGCCATCGGGAATCCTCTGGGACTAGACAATACGGTGACCGCTGGCATTATTAGTGCAACAGGTCGCACCAGCGGTGAGGTTGGGGTTCCAGATAAACGCGTTGATTTTATCCAGACGGATACCGCAATCAACCCTGGCAATTCGGGAGGGCCATTGCTCAACGAACGGGGTCAGGTCATTGGCATGAATACAGCAATTATCCAGGGGGCTCAAGGGATTGGCTTTGCGATTCCGATCAATACGGTGCAAGATATCGCCAGCCAGCTGATTGCAGAGGGTCAAGTTGAGCATCCTTACTTAGGTATTGAGATGGTGACCCTGACTCCAGAACTTGCTCAAGAAATGAATGCTGTGCCCAACAGCCCCCTTCAAGTGGCGACTGAGGAAGGAGTTCTCGTCATGAATGTGGCTGCTAATTCGCCGGCTGCTAAAGCTGGGCTGCGGCGGGGCGATGTCATTCACACAATCAATGGTCAACCTGTAGCCTCTGCAGAGGATGTGCAAAAAGCGGTTGCGGGGGGTTCTGTGGGAGATGATCTCAATCTCCAGCTGCATCGCAACCAGCAAACCCTGAGCGTTGTGGCTCGTCCCGAGGCTTTAGCCAGTCCAGAATCCTAAGACGTTTGGGGTTTGTGGGCCGATCTGAGACCTTGGGGCGATCGCTGTATCCGAAGGTTCCATAAAATCACCGTCAACGTTATTAATCTCAGTCTTTATCTCGGTAGAGCGAGTGTATCAGTCACTCGCTCTTTTGCGTGTTTTTCGGATGAACTCTCAGTGAATTTACTGAAATTTCAATCTGTCAAAGCTCGTCAAAATCCCATGAATTAGACTCTATCCTCTCTTCAAAAGAAAGCCGAACTAGAGGTAGCAGGTGTATCGATTTCACTTCTAAGTAGCTTTATAAAAATCAGCCGGAGTTCAAAGATTAGGCAAATCTACGGGCTTTTACTGGCATCTATAAATGTACGGGGAGTAGATTTACAGAAGGTTCGATGGTCTCGCAAGTAACGTGAGTGATTTAACTGACATGTGATTTGACTGACATAGGAGCGGACGGCGACTCGTGATTACCACATCCGAATTTTCTACATCTAAGGCTATTCAATCTTCTATGTTGGCGACATCTGACGGAAAGCTATTTATTCATGGACAGGTTCATCCATCTGTAACCTGCAAAATCAAGCGGCTGATTGATATTATCGGTGCCTTCATCGGGTTAATGATGACTCTGCCCATTGCCATTGGAGTGGCGATCGCCAACCAATTTGATAATCCTGGGCCATTGTTCTATAGCCAGATTCGCTGTGGCGTGAATGGGCAACCCTTCCGGATTTGGAAGTTCCGTTCAATGGTTGTTGGAGCCGATCGGCTGCAGCATCTGGTTCCAAATCAAGCCAGTGGCAACATCTTTAAAAATGAGAATGACCCTCGAATTACTCGGGTCGGAAGGCTGCTGCGACGGACGAGCCTAGACGAATTTCCCCAATTCTGGAATGTCTTGAAAGGCGATATGAGCCTCGTTGGTACCCGCCCACCTACCCTCGATGAAGTAAGCACCTACGAAAGCCGTCATTGGAAGCGGCTAAATGTAAAACCTGGAATTACAGGAGAATGGCAAGTCAATGGCCGCTCCGAGGTCAAAGACTTTGAACGAATCGTGCGGATGGATGTGGCTTATCAAGACAAGTGGTCTATCGGATACGATCTAGCGCTCATTTTCAAAACGATTCAAGTTGTCGTTAATCGACAGGGTGCCTGCTAATCGATATTACGTAGCCGACATCACGTAACTTTTGTATCCACTGGGATAGTTGTCGTCCTTCGGGTTAGAACAGATTAAACAGCTGAAACCACCGCATGACAGCTTCTGCCCTCTGCCATGCACAATATTTCTCAATTTGAGGCGATTCTCCCAATCCAAGCGCTAGAATCCTGTAAAGTGTCGAACCCACCGAACCCATCAGAAGGCTGCAACTTGCAGCCTTTTAAGCTGGCTAGGCATCAGGGTTTTTAATCGGCTAACATCAGGAATAGCGATTCTCCTCAGGGGTTGAGTCGTTATGATAGTATAGTTGACCGCGCTTATCGTTGTGTTGGGAATTATTTCTAGACATATGACTCTACTTCAAGAAGAAAAACAAAAGATTATCAACGAATATCAGGTTCATGAGACCGACACTGGCTCCGCTGATGTTCAAGTCGCCATGTTGACTGAGCGCATCAGCCGTCTGAGCCTCCATCTGCAGTCCAACAAAAAGGATTTTGCGTCGCGTCGTGGTCTGTTGAAAATGATTGGGCAACGAAAGCGCCTCTTGTCATATATTTCTAAGCACGACTCTAACCACTATCGAGAGCTAATTACCCGATTGGGAATTCGCGGCTAGAGCTGATATGGCTAAACCTCAAGCTAATAACTCCGATCAATCTCCCAGACGAGACAAGCTTCCGTTTGAACCGAGGCGTGAGTCAAAGAAGGCGGAAAGCAAGACTGGTTCTCCTAAATCGGGTCGCCCATCAGGTGCGAAGCCATCTGCCCCTGCAACCCCAGCTAACCCAACGTTGCAGGTTTCTGTTTCTCCTAAGGCGGGTATTCCAGAGGTTGTCAGCCGACGGATGGTGCGACGGATGGTGATTACGTCTGGCATTCCGGCAATTTTTGGCATTTTTACTTTTCTGGTTAGTTATCAAGTTGTAAGTCGTGGCCTGATTGATTTACCTCCTGTAGCGGTGCTCTTGGTCAGTCTCGGCTTTTTTGGATTAAGCGTGTTAGGGCTTAGCTATGGAGCCTTTTCTGCGTCTTGGGATGAAGCTCGTAATGGCGGCATTGTAGGATGGTCTGAGTTCAGAACTAACGTTCAGCGCATGACTCAAGCATGGCAGTCTGAACAAAAATCATAGAGGGTGTGAAAATCATGATTGTCGTCATGAAGGCAGGATCTCCTGCAGCGGAGATTGCTCGCTTATGCAACGAATTTCGAGAATGGGGGCTAACTCCTGAGAAGATTGTGGGTCAGCATAAGACCATCGTTGGCTTAGTGGGGGACACGGCTGAGTTAGATCCACTCCAGATCCAAGAGTTGAGCAACTCGATTGAGCAAGTTCTCAGAGTTGAAAAGCCTTTCAAGCGCGCCAGTCGAGATTATCGGCATGGGGAAGCCAGCCAGGTAGTTATTTCGACTCCCAATGGCCCGGTGTCGATAGGTGAGCATTGCCCAGTCGTATTAGTAGCTGGGCCATGTTCGGTTGAAAATGAGCTGATGATTGTTGAGACTGCTCGTCGCGTCAAGACAGCAGGGGCTCAGTTCTTACGAGGTGGGGCTTATAAGCCTCGCACGTCTCCTTATGCGTTTCAAGGGCATGGTGAAAGTGCGTTAGATCTATTGGCTGCAGCTCGCGAGGCCACAGGCTTAGGGATCATTACAGAGGTGATGGATACTGCTGATGTTGAGAAAATAGCTGATGTGGCTGACGTGCTGCAGGTGGGCGCTCGCAACATGCAGAATTTTGCCCTCTTGAAGCGAGTGGGGGCACAAGATAAGCCCGTTTTGCTGAAGCGAGGCATGTCAGCGACAATTACAGAATGGCTGATGGCGGCAGAATATATCTTGGCGGCAGGAAACCCGAATGTGATTCTCTGTGAGCGTGGCATCCGCACGTTTGACCAGCAGTATACGCGGAATACGCTTGATCTTTCCGTGATTCCAGTCTTGCGATCGCTGACGCACTTGCCGATCATGGTTGACCCTAGCCATGGTACCGGATGGGCAGAGTATGTCCCGGCGATGGCGATGGCTGCGATTGCGGCAGGGACAGACGCCCTCATGATTGAAGTTCACCCAAATCCGGTGAAGGCGTTATCTGATGGGGCTCAATCTCTAACGCCAGATGGATTTGACACCCTGGTAACTGTGCTGGCAACTGTTGGGCGTGCGATCCATCGATGGCCTGCAGCAGAGATTCCGTCTGTTGCAAAAATGATCTAACGCTGCTGAATGATGGGTTCTGGTATGCGCCCCGTCGTCTGCAGCAATAACTGGGATTGATTAATGTTAGATCCTTGCAGCAGTTTGAGCTGTTCTTCAATGTGATGGAGAAGTTGACTCAGGGCTGGCAGCGTCTCTACTTTGGCATCAAACAAACCTGGATCGGCTTGGGCGCGATCGCGAATTTCATTGACCTTATTTTGGAGCTGTTTGGCCATGCTGAGTGCATCTCGACCCAGCGCGGAGATCTGCTGCTGCTGATAAAATCGTAGAGCCGCACCTCGCAGCACCTGGAGGGTCGCTTCTTCTCCATGGTCACCTGGGATAAACCGAAAGCGCAAAAGAATCCGGTTCTGGTCATACATGCGTTCTAGCTCGACCTGTTTGGGCTTTTCAACCTCAATTAGCGATGAGCGCGTCATTCGCTTGAGTTCATTAATCAGCCCTCGAAAGGTTGGTATTGTTACCTTTTCTAGCACAGACTGCAACACGCCATTTTGACTCCATAACACTCGACCTTGCGCGTGCTGCCGCTCGAAGTATAGCCGACCAATACCACCGACGAGTGCGCGACCTAGTAGCTCAGTCAATAACTCTTTGGCAGGAAGATTGGCGATCGCCTCAATCGGCTGAGCCAGTCGCTTAGCCTGAAGGTCTAACTGAGGGAGTGGGCTGAGGGAGGGAGTGCTCTGCTCTAGAGTAACCGGGTTATGTCCCTGAGGAGCTAGCGCACTAAAATCATCATCAAGTGAGGAGGGCTGATCGGCTAACGCAAAGGTGGTTCCGGGTTGATAGGGCTTGGTCTCCCCTTGCTCAGGCTCTAAGATCTCTAGCTCAGGAGCTGGCAGGGTTTCCTCAGGGGATAGAGTGGGTGCTGGATTAACCGGAAATTGAGGGGGCGGTTGAGAAAGGGCAAAATGCTTGGCCTGCTCAGGCGTCACGCGAGTCATGCCGGGGATGGTTAAACTCTCTGGGCTATCGACAATCAGAGTTGCTTGCAGATTGCGATCAACGGGTGCAGGTCGCATTCTCCGGGCGGGAGAGCGGGTGTCGAGTTCTCGCATCGGCTGCTCGACGCGATTGAGCGCGGGCTTAGATGCGTCTTCTAGATTCTTAGCGCTGCAAGAATACTTGAGATATGCAGAAAGCACCGATTGCAGAGCATCTGAAGAAATTGGGTGCGAAATAAGGGAATAATTTAAATACGATACAATGCGCCGCACATAGTCTGATGCAGCCAAATCGTCAGGGGACACCATTCCTAGATGAAGACGGCTACCGTCTAAGAAGAGAGGCACAACCTGGTAGCATAGACATGCTTCTACCGGAAGAATGCCGCTGATTAAGATGAAAATTTGTTCAACATCAAGCCGTTTTGCCAGCCCTGGTTCCCATGCTTCATTTTGGAACTGGGACACAATGCTGTGATGAACCGAATGGCCATGCTCCGGTTTCATTTGATCATCCAAAGAAGAAACCATACTCGTTGATGAAGAATGACGACAACCATCCTCAACAAAACGCAAAGCTTTTCGACGCGCTCTGTGAGCTGAAGCTAGGAGTTGCTCCGTAGTGCCTGAGCAGATAGGTACAGCTTACTCCATTCACCCATAATCTGACTTGGTTTTGCCCCGACTTCACGAGCAATTGTTTCAAGCGATTCTCCTGCTTTTAACTTCCCTAACAATTGCTGCTGTTCCGGATTCAACTCGTCCCAAAATTGCTGCCACTGAGTCGGGGTTAGCCCCAAGTTATGGTCTTGCAGCGAGATGCCCAGCCAAGTGGTGACTAAATCAGGCTGATTTTTGAGGCTAAAGACGCGGACGGCGTGATAGCTGACCTTTTCCCTTAGGCGATAGATTTGCTTGATTGGGAGCTTGAGAACACGGGCGATCGCCTCTTGAGACTTACCCTGGAGATAAAGGTGCAGCCAGCGCGCCGCATCCACATCTACATGTTCTTCCAGGTAGGTAACAAAGTCATGCTTAACCCGAGTTCGTAGAGCCTGCTGTTCTTCCCAAAACTGCTGATCTTGATATTGCGACACCGCCTCAGAGTCGAGCAAGCTGACTGGGTTATCAGCATCATCAAATACGACATCTTCTGACACCAAACGGACGAGATCGCCTGTAGGCACTTGGGTCATCCCGCCGCGTTGGGAGCGGCGGAGATAATTGACAAATCGATAAACTAAGAGAGGCTGATTGCGAATAGGTCGCAAGCAATATTCTTCGATACTGGCTAGCATCAGCGCATTGCGTAAGCGCGGGTTAGACGTGCAATTTGAGATCAGCGCGATTTGGCGGCGAATGTGGCGATCGCTCTGAATTAACTCTTGAATTACTTCTTGTAACACATCCATCACAGTGCGGCGGCGATCGCGAGAAAGTGCCACCCATGTTCGGATTTTGCTCCGAATCAAAAACAGACTACTCAATCGCTGTAGTAATTGCCGATATCCCCGCTCTGGGCTAAACCCCAAATAGCGCTGCCGCAAAATGCGATAGCGATAATCCATGGCTTGTTGAGCTATTTTGAGCTGGTCAGGGGGCAACTCCTCAAAACGCTGCACATCATCCCCCAGGAGCCAGCGAATGATGCTGTCCTGGGCTTGGGATGATTGCTCAACACAATCGACTTGAATCCGCGATTGCCATGCTCGTGTTAATTCCTCAACCACTGCCATTGAATCGTGTTCCCTATACCCCAGTGTCTTTAGTCTGATGCTGTCATCCAACGTTTGCTGATGTCATTTAATAGTAATGGGTAAGTATGAATGGATGGGCAATACCCTGTTCAGCGTTTGTTAATGTATGGGCATGTCCGACGGATCAAATCTTTGAGGCCGACTCTGACTCAGATTCATCGACTTGTTCAATCGCTACAGCTAATCGTTGCAGCGTATCGACCAGCATATCCAACCGCATCATTGCCGCTTCCTGGTTTTCGGCCAGAGTCTGAATCGTATCGCTCAAGGCAAAAATTTGGTAGCCCTGCTGCTGGACTTGATCTGCTAGCAGATCGACCCTTGCTGCAAAGCGATCGAGGGTATCTGTGGTTGCAATGACGGCCTCCCCCATATGCTCGATGATTTTTTCTAAGCGATCCAGTCTCGCATCCAATCCTCAATCACCCTTACGCTCAAGAAAATTACGCTTAATAAATAATCTGACCCCTGAATTGGTTAACCGCTGGGCTAGCTTCAGCCCGAATCTGTTGCAAAACGGGTAAAGAGGAGCAGCTAAGCTTACTGATTATCGTCTCTGATCATGAACTTGAACCAGATGTTGCATATTCCTTTAAGAGCGATCGCCCTCGAACTGCAAGCTAGTGAAGCCCCAGGGTATCATAAACATTTATTACAACTCTTTAAACTCAATAGTTCTATAACTGTGTGACCAGCCCCTTAACTACAAGAATCGAGTAAAGTCTTGACCCAAAAATAAGGCTCGCTCTGCATTGCGACGACGGCTCAATCCGGCTAAAACCCTTCCTCCAGCCTTGTTCCATCTGGGAAACTGCTCCGCCGCATCCTGAATGCTGCCTTGATTGAGCAATCTCAGCAATGTCGAACTGCTCAATGCACCTTCCCCAACATTGTAGGTAAAGCTCACCAGTGCTGAAAACTGATTCTCATTAATCGTCACCCTAACATTGTTCGAGACAGCTGCTTCAAATCGCCGTAGATCTTGTCTCAGAAGATTTTCAGCTTCTGCCGTTGTAATTGCCATCCCAGGTCTGACACCTGATGTCGTACCATACCCAATCGTCCACACGCCCACGGGGTCGAGATAGGCTTCGAGCCGCAGCCCTTCAAATGACTTGAGAATTCGCAACCCGTTGTCATTGATTTGACGAGATGCACTTGGCCCACCCAAGCTCACAGGCTGCCCGTCTTTTAAGATTTGTGCGGCTGAGGCAAAGACATACCAGGTATTGCGCCCCTTAAAGTAAACCTGATTACCCTGTACATCTTTGCCGAACGCGATTCTAATATGGTCACCTTCGAGTACAAAACTCGATAACGGCAAAATCGTGCCGCTTTCAATAAACTGCTTTTGATCATCTGGCAGACTCGAACTCTGCTCTGTATTGAGCTTAAGAAACGTATCCAGTGTAAATTTAACGATGAAATCGTCAGTCTCATCGGGCGGCGAGGGCGGAAATAAATCGATCGCCTCACCATCTTTTAGGATGTCTACCGCAGGTTGATAAACGTACCAAGTATTGTAGCCCTTGAAGTTAATTTGCTTGCCCCGCGCATCCAACCCTAGTGCCACTCCGATATGAAAATTACCAACTGCCTGAAAACTTGAGAGCGGCAGCACTGTTCCAGCCTTCGCAAGTTCTTTTTGCTCATCGGGCAGCGTCGAGCTTTGTGCAGTCGTGCGCTTGAGAAACGTATCTAAATTAACTTGGAGTGCATAAGTTGGCCCTTCTGCCGGAGGAGTCGGGATGTCAACAGCCACACCATCTCGCAGCATCTCAACTGCTGGAGCATAAACATACCAGGTGTTATATCCCTTAAACCTCACTTGCTGGCCTCGCTCGTCTAGCCCCAGAGCGACTTTGATGTGATAGTTACCCGCAGGGGCAAAACTCGAAACTGGTAAGACAGTGCCAGCCTGAACCAGTTGCTTTTGCTCATCGGGCAGCGTCGAGCTTTGCGCCGTACTCAGCTTCAGGAATGTATCTAAATCTACGCGGAGCGTATAAGCAGGTTCAAGAGGTTTGAGCGTGTCTAAGTTGATCACGCGTCCGCTTTGCAAGATTTCGACAGCAGGCTGGTAGACATACCAGGTATTGCGGCCTTTGTAGCTGACCTGCTGATTTTGCTCATTTTTGCCCAGGGCGATTTTGAGGTGAGTGCCTTCGCGCGAAAACCCCGACACCGGCAGCACAGTGCGCGCATTAATTAACTGCCGCTGAGTTTCAGGCAGGCTTGCTCCTTGAGCGGTCGTTTGCTTGAGCCATGTATCAAGCTTGAATCGGACAGAGTACACCATAGCGACACGGTTTTGAGATAACAGCGAGCGGCAACTCTATCAAGTCCATCTGGATGGTTAGAGTTTTCTCATCGGCCAAACTTCATTTTTTGAACTTAGATTTTGAACTTAGATGAAGTTTGTATCAGTGAATTTACGTCACTAATACCTTGACAATACTAAAAATTGACCCTGAGTGTGAACTCGTCTCGACCAGCTTACCCGCAGTTCAGCGTCGTGGCGATCTCTAAAAACCTCTGCACCACTGGAGAACGCGTATTCTGTGGCCATGCCAGGGCGATCGCCGCTTTCGGAGTTGGCTCTGTGAGCGCTTTGTATACGACTCCCGTGCGTTGCAAATGCCGAATTGATTCTGGCACAATTGCACTGCCAATGCCTGCCGCAACTAAGCTCACAATTGTTTGCATCTGAGTTGCTTCTTGCACCACCCTAGGGCTGAAATTGGCCTGCTGACACAAGCTGATGATCTGGTCATAGAGACCGGGCGCAAGCAGCCGAGGAAAGAGGATAAAGGAATCATGGATGAGCGATCGCAGCGTAATCAAATCAGACTGGGCCAGGGGATGCGTCTCAGGCAATGCCAAGACCAGCGATTCTTGCAGAATTGTCATCACACGAAATTCGACCTGATCGACCGGGGGCCGCACAAAGCCAACATCAATTTGTTGATCACGCAGACGCTGGACTTGCTGATCGGTCGTGAGTTCTTGTAGGGTCAGATTGACACCCGGCACCTGCTCCCGAAAGGCATGAAGGAGTGGAGGTAGAACGTTGTATGCCGCCGAGCTGACAAATCCCACCACGAGTTTGCCAACTTCTCCTCGACTGGCCTGCTGGCCAGCTCGCACAGCATGATCTACCTGACGAAACACCTGATGACACTCCTCTAAAAACACCGTCCCCCCTGCGGTGAGTTGGACGCTGCGCTTGGTGCGATGAAATAGCTCAAATCCAAGGTTTGCTTCAAGCTGGCGAATCTGCTGACTCAAGGGAGGTTGAGCGATATGCAATCGCTCGGCAGCTCGACCAAAGTGCAATTCTTCAGCTACAGCCATGAAGTATCGCAAGTGCCGGAGTTCGATCATTCTCTCAAACCTGATTGATTAATTAAGACTTTTTAGATCTTAAAACATACTCAAAAATATATTGGACATTAACAAACTAGATGCGTAGTGTGGTGTGTATGGGCGATCGCCCACTCTACAATTGTTTTCAATAATTTCTTTCAAATGGGCCGAGCCAAAGAATTGAGCCAAGACGTTGCGACGGAGAACAGAACTGCTATGAGCACAAGGACATTATTTGACAAAGTTTGGGATTCTCACACGGTCGGCACCTTGCCATCGGGGCAAACACAGCTGTTTATTGGGCTGCATCTGATTCATGAAGTCACCAGCCCTCAAGCCTTTGCTATGCTGCGAGAACGAAATCTAGCCGTCTTGTTTCCCCACCGGACAATCGCCACAGTTGATCACATCGTGCCCACTGAAAATCAGGCTCGTCCGTTTCTAGACTCGTTAGCAGAAGACATGATCGTCGAGCTAGAGCGCAATTGCAAAGATAACGGCATCCAGTTTTATAACATTGGTTCTGGCAGTCAGGGCATTGTCCATGTCATTGCCCCTGAGCAGGGCTTGACTCAGCCAGGAATGACCATTGCCTGTGGAGACAGCCACACGTCAACGCATGGAGCCTTTGGGGCGATCGCCTTTGGTATTGGCACGAGTCAGGTGCGCGATGTTCTTGCCTCTCAAACCCTGGCACTGTCAAAACTCAAAGTTCGCCGGATCGAGGTCAATGGCAGTCTGTATCCGGGAGTGTATGCCAAAGACGTCATTTTACACATCATCCGCAAGCTCGGTGTCAAAGGCGGTGTCGGCTATGCCTACGAATATGCAGGCACGACTATTGAGCAGATGAGCATGGAAGAACGCATGACCGTTTGCAATATGTCGATCGAGGGGGGCGCTCGCTGTGGCTATATCAACCCCGATGACACCACGTTTGAGTATTTGCAGGGACGTGACTTTGCACCCAGCGGATCGGACTGGGATCAAGCCGTAGCTTGGTGGAAAACTGTTGCCAGTGATGCAGATGCCCATTATGACGACGTGGTGGTGTTTGATGCGGCTGAGATTGCGCCAACCGTCACATGGGGGATTACGCCAGGGCAGGGCATCGGTGTCGGAGACGTCATACCCCAGGCAGAATCCCTGCCTGAAGAAGACCGTTTCGTGGCTGAAGAAGCCTATCAATATATGGATCTAGCACCAGGAACGCCGATCAAAGGCACTAAAGTCGATGTGTGTTTCGTTGGCAGCTGCACGAATGGACGCATTAGCGATCTGCGAGAAGCAGCCAGGATTGCCACCGGTCGCCATGTCGCATCAGGCATCAAAGCCTTTGTGGTGCCAGGGTCTGAACGGGTAAAGCATGATGCCGAAGCAGAAGGACTGGATCAAATTTTCCGAGACGCAGGCTTTGAATGGCGCGATGCAGGCTGTTCGATGTGTTTGGCGATGAATCCTGACAAGCTGCAAGGGCGACAAATTAGCGCCTCATCGTCTAATCGTAATTTCAAAGGGCGTCAGGGGTCGTCATCAGGGCGCACGCTGCTCATGAGTCCGGCGATGGTAGTGGCAGCGGCGATCGCCGGTGAAGTCACCGATGTGCGAGAGCTACTGTAAACCTTATTCACAAATCCTGGTCAACAGGTCTTAGCTGATCATTTTAGGAGATTTATTGTGAGTCAAGTTCACGCTATTTCAGGTCGAGGAATTCCACTGAAGGGCA
>CAZCXK010000083.1:0-25442 GCA_964502605.1 uncultured bacterium | reverse complement strand
GCTTCATGAAGCTGGCTATCACTACTGTCTAGATTGGTGCTGCGACGACCAGCCTGTTTGGTTTAAGACGCGCTCGGGGTCGATTTTGGCGGTTCCCTATCCGCAAGAAATTAACGACATTCCGGCGATCGCCATGCGAGGTGTTGGAGCAGCTGAGTTTGCAGATATGATCGTCGACAACTTTGATGAGATGTCAGAGCAGTCTCAACAGCAGCCTTTGGTTTATGGCATCGCTCTCCACCCATACATTGTGGGGCAACCCTTTCGACTGCGGCATCTCCGTCGGGCATTGCAGCATATTGTGCAGCATCGGAGCCGGATCTGGTTGACCCATCCAGGGGCGATCGCCCGCCACATTCAACAGCTGCCAGAGGGAGTCGTGCCTCATTACAACTGACGCATCAGCGTTTGGGTTGCCGAATCGGAATTTCAATCAAAAACGTCACCCCGGCATTGGGCTGCGAGTTGCAAATGAGTCGCCCATTATGTTTTTGCACTACAATTTGCTGGCAGATCGATAGCCCTAGCCCAGTGCCTTTGCCGACAGGTTTGGTTGTAAAAAAAGGATCAAACAAGCGATCGCAAATCTCTGCAGGAATATGAGGCCCAGTATTGTGGATGCGAATTGCCGCAAATTGCTGATTGGCGGCAACATCCGTCGAAATTGTGATGACACAGGGAGATGCTTGCCGTTCGGCTAGGGTGCGCGTCGCGTCATACCCTTCAATCGCGTCAATAGCATTACTGAAAATGTTCATAAAAACCTGATTGAGCTGACTGGGGTAGCATTCAACGGGAGGTAACTCCCCAAACTGTTTCTCAATCAAAATGACACATTGCTCAGCCTTAGACTTGAGGCGATGCTGTAAGATGAGTAGCGTGCTGTCGATGCCCTCATGCAGATTGACAGGCTTCATTGAGGCTTCATCGAGACGCGAAAAATTACGTAACGAGAGTACTATCTGTCGAATGCGATCGGCTCCAAGGCGAAGTGATCTCAAGATTTTGTCGAAATCTTCAATGATGAAATCAAGGTCAATGTCGATTGCCTGAGCTTGGATTTCGGCGGCAGGCTCAGGATAGTATTGGCGATAAAGCGCCAGAATGTTGAGCAAATCTTGAGTGTATGTCTCAACATAGGCGATATTGCCGTAGATAAAATTCATCGGGTTATTAATTTCATGGGCGACGCCCGCCACTAATTGCCCCAAGCTCGACATCTTCTCAGTTTGAATCAGTTGGGTTTGGGTGTGTTTAAGCTGATGCAGCGCAGCTTCAAGCTGCTTGGTTTGCGCTTGAGCTTGCTGAGCATTGACCTGCGACTGGTTATAAAGCTCCGCTTGCTGGATTGCGATGCCCATTTGGACAGCCAAGTGCCAGAGCAGATCTGTTTCGCTCTCAGTCCAAACTCGTGGGGCTTGGCAATGATGGACAATCAGCAAGCCCCACAGATGATCTCGAACAAGAATCGGCACAATCAAGTTGGCCTTAACCTGGATTTGTTCTAGAAACTGAACGTGACAGTCGTCCAGTCCGGCAGTCTGAACGTTGGCGATCGCCCGCACCCGCCCATCTCGATAGAGCGCTGCAAACGTCTCAGGGAAACAGTTATCGGCTCCCATACTGCCTAGAGTAGACCCCCAAGGCGCAACCACATCTTCAACGACGACAATTCCATGAAAGGCTTCATTAAACTGGTACACCAATGCCCGATCCGCATCAAATAGATGTCTTACCTCTCGCACCACCGTCTGCAAAATCGTCGAGAGATCAAGAGACTGACGAATTTGAGACGACAGGCGATTAAGCAACTCTTCCCGTTGGGCTAGCTTGCGATATCGGCTTTCTGACTGCTTGAGTAAATCTTCTGCACGTTTGCGATCGGTGATATCTTCAATGGTGCCTAAGATGCCGATCACGTTGCCCTCTGAGTCGTGCAATGGGAGTTTACTCGTCTCCCGCCAAGTGAGCTGCCCGTTCGCCTGCATCTGAGACTGTTTAATCTGCAGCATCGGGGTGTTCGTCTCCATGACATGGCGATCGCACTTGAGATACCAGTCTTGCTGTTCAGGCGTCCAGGGTAGATCGGCTTCAGTCAGGCCAATCACTTGGTTAGGATCACCAATACCCGCCATTTGAGCCCATTTGCGATTACACCCCATATATGTAGAGTTTCGATCTTTCCAAAAAATATATTGGGGAATGTTGTCTAAGACCAGTTGCAAAAACTCAGCACTCTGTCGTATCTTTTGAGCGGTTTGCTGCTGTTGTTGTTGGTCTTGGGGCGCAGATGGTTTTCTAGCTAGCGGTTTGATGAATTCGAACGGTAGAGTCGGCGGCCTGTCAGCCTTGAGAGGGCGACGCACCTGACTCGATGCATCCTCTAGACCTGGCATTTCCACCCCGACAATGGCCGCAAATGCAGACTCAGGCGTTGTTGTTGAAGCGGTTGCTAATTCGTAATTCTGATCAGAATTGCTCTCCCAATTCACCACAGGTAAACCATCAGATGCAACTCTTTCGTGACTCTGCGTCACCGGAGTCGCCCAATCGGAATAGGCAGTCACATCTCGACCAATACTAAAAATGCGGGTGACGTATTGGGCATCATCAAGAACTGGCGAATATGTGGTTTCCATCATCCGACGCTGGCCACTGACTTGCACAATATGGACAACTCGAAGGGAGGCTGACGTATTGACGACCTGGTGAAGACACGCTTCAATTTGAAGCATCATGTGTTGGAAATCAACATCGTCATGATGTTGGCTCATCTGTGTTGCGACATCGCGGTTGGTCTTACCAATCAGATCGCCAGGGCTAACACCTAAGAATGCTGCCCCAGATGCATTCACTGCCAGGTAATGACAAGAATGACTATATTCAGCGATCGCGTCTGTAGAGCTTTCAAGAAAAATCTGAAAGCGGTCAACAGCAGTCTCAACCTGGGTTGCGTCAAACACAATGAATGATTTCCAGATTACAGTTCTGACTATATCTGACTATAGTATTCCTCAATCCTTAGATTAGGTATCAGGACGAACTCGATGGTCTAAAGTTTGGGTCATGATATTGAAGAACCTGTGCAAATTCATTTGAAGATTCATTAGCGAAGATTCACTGAGGCAAGCGTATGACACATCAACGAGGAATGAGATTTCTGTTGCGGCGGCGAAATTTTGTGCGGGGTGCAGTTGGGCTAGGTGCCGGAGTTTTGCTATCAAAGCTAACCGGATGCGGATCACCGCAATCTAATTCGTCCCCTCCATCGGATGCTCCTACAGACGCAGAATCAGGATTGACTGAAGCTAATGGTGAGTCCATTAAAATAGGGCTTGTGGCTGCCATAACAGGCCCGTCAGCACTGTCTGGTGAGTCGATTACGCGAGGGCTAACCGTCGCTATTGATGAAATTAATCAGAATGGCGGCGTGCTGGGGGGGCGATCGCTAGAGCTAGTCACTCGAGATGATGAATCCACTCCTGCTAAAGGAGTTGCGGCAGCTCGCGAGCTGATAGAACAAGAAGGCGTTGCGATCCTCTTTGGGGGTCTAGACTCTCCAGTGTCGCTTGCCATGCTACCAGTTGTGCATGAGCTAGAAGTGCCCTATATGGGGGTGTGGGCAGCAGCAACGGGCATTACCCGCAATGATTTTGAACCCAACTACGCCTTTCGAGTGTCTGCCAACGACAACATCGTCGATCGCTTTTTAACGAAATATGCCAAGGAAACATATGGCATTTCTAAGGTAGGGCTCGTGCTGATTAACAATCCTTGGGGCGAGTCTAACGAGGCTGGGTTTAAAGAATGGGCTCCTGAATACGAGTTAGAAATCGTCGGCGTTGAAAAGTTCAATGATGCCGATACCGACATCTCGGCTCAGCTAAGCCGCTTGAGAGATGGAGGTGCAGAAGCACTACTTTTGGTGGCGAATGCGGCACCCGGTGCACAAGCCATGAAATCGCTCACTCGGATCGGTTGGGATGTGCCCGTGATTTCGCATTGGGGCGTGTCGGGTGGACGCTTCCCTGAGTTGGCTGGAGCAGATGCCGCCGATAAGGTGGTCTTCGTTCAGACCTATAGCTTTTACGGCGAACAGAGCCCAGTGGGTGAAAAAGTCCTAGCGGCTCTGCAAGAGAAATATGGGTTAGAAGGCGCAGGTGAAATTTTGGCTCCAGTTGGAGTTGCCAATGCCTATGATGCACTCCAACTGACTGCACTCGCATTCGAAACGGCTGGCACAACGGATGGGCCTGCCCTACGCGAAGCATTTTATTCGCTGCCGACCTATGAAGGCTTAATCAAGACCTATGAGGCTCCGTTTACGCCTGATAACCATGATGCCCTTAGTGAAAATGACTACATTTTGGTGCAGTGGCAAGGCAATGAAATTGTTCCAGTCAAAGCATGAATAGGCGTCTGATCTATGGTGGGCCTGGATAGCTGGTACGTTTGGATGTTGATTTTAGCTGGCAGTAGCCTGATTAGAACCGGCTCATGCTTCTGACATCGGGTGGCGTGCCGTCATCGGTATACCTTGCCGTTTCTGCGATGAGTGTGAAATTGATATGTGGCAACAACTCATTATCTCTGGCTTTGCAATCGGCAGCATGTATGGGCTGGTGGCTCTGGGCTTCCAAATTACCTATGCTGTATCAAACACGATGAATTTCTCTCAAGGGGCATCGGTCATGTTGGGAGCCGTGTTGTGTTATGTGCTCAACATTCAATGGGGGTGGTGGAGTCCAATTGCAGTCTTGAGCACGTTGCTCGCCTGCGCGGGCTTTGGCCTGCTGGTAGAACGCTTTACCGTTCGTCCGTTTGCAAAAGGCGGGTCTAATGCGTGGCTATTAACGACGATCGCCCTTGGCATCATTGTGGAAAATAGCGTGATGCTGACGTTTGGCCGAGAAGTGAGGGGGTATCCATCTCCGTTGGCCGATACTCCAGTGGTGGTGCTGGGGTTTGGGGTGTTTCCGATTGAGTTTTTTCTCCCTGTTATCGGGTTGGCGATCGCCCTCGGATTACGGTTGATGTTTACAAAGACGCTCTTCGGTCGAGCTTTGCAAGCGATTAGCGAAAATCATGAGACGGCTCGCATCATGGGCATTCCAGTAGAACGGATGGTTGCAATATCGTTTGCAATTTCTACAGCCTTAGCAGGCGTTGCGGGCATGCTGATTGCTCCGGTGGCAAATGTGTCAGCGACCATGGGCACCCTACTTGGGCTCAAAGCATTTTCAGCAGCAATCATAGGCGGGCTCAATAATCCATGGGGGGTGGTGGTCGCAGGCATTTTCTATGGCATTGTCGAGTCAATTGCAGCTGGACGATTGGGTGGCAGCTATCGAGAAATTATAGGGTTTGCGGTCGTAATTGGGGTGCTGGCTCTCCGTCCTAATGGTCTGTTTGGCCAGATGCAGGTGAAGAAGGTGTAAGTCGAGTTGAAAGTCCTGGCAGTGCTGAACAGCTGATTTCTGACGGCTCGGGTATACGTAGTGTTTATTTAAGGCTGGGTGATGCAAGTCCGATTGCTGGTAGGGGGAGTAATTTTTATCGGGGCGATCGCCGCGACGCTTCTGGCTCCCAATACCTATTACCTGTTCATGTTGGGCTTGGTTGCGATCACGACTTTGGTGGGCGTCGGGCTCAACATTTTGGTAGGGCTCTCGGGTCAAGTATCCATCGGGCATGCAGGCTTTTTTGCCATTGGTGCATATACCGGCAGTTTGTTGATGGCACAGAGCGGCTGGAATTTCTGGCTGGCGCTTGTTGTAGCCATTGTGACCACAGCCGGAACCGGGGCAGCATTGGCAGCTCCAGCACTACGGGTGACAGGCCCCTATCTGGCCATGGTGACGATTGCCTTTGGGATTATCGTCGAACGAGTGCTGATTGAATGGGTTGGCCTGACGGGAGGCTTTGGTGGCATCACCAATATCCCAAAGCCCAGCCTGTTTGGGTTACAGCCAGCCTTACGCGATGTAGTGCTGATTGCCATAGCCATAACTGCTCTGGCTATCGTGGCCTTCGCATTGCTGAAACAGCATCCCTGGGGACGAGCCTTTCAGGCAGTCCGCGATGATGATATAGCAGCTACATCTCTAGGGCTGAATACGCTCTACGTCCGAGTCGTAGCATTTGCGGTGTCGGCTGCCTTTACTGGGTTGGGTGGCGTCTTCTTTTCAGCAATTGTGGGGTTTGTCAGCCCTGACAGCTTTACGTTTCATCGCTCGATCCTGTTTTTGCTGGTGGTGATTTTAGGCGGGTTAGGGACAGCGGAAGGGGCTTTGGTGGGGGCGATCGCCCTTGTGATTCTGCCTGAATTCTTTCAAGATTTTGCTGACTATCAGCTACTATTTTTCGGGATTTTGCTGCTGACAACCCTCTGGCTAGCTCCCAATGGTGTTATGAGCCTCTATGAGCGCTGGTTTGAGCAGCATTTGCCGATAAAACCACTTGCAACACCTCCAGATTTGCCCACGCTTCTGGCTCAACCATTACACAGAAATGCCCTCACCGTTGAGCAGGTGGGGATTCGATTTGGCGGCATCCAGGCGGTTGAGAGCGTCAGTCTCACTGCAACTCCTGGAACCGTAACGTCGGTAATTGGCCCCAACGGAGCTGGAAAAACAACCTTACTCAACTTGATCAGCGGATTTTATCCTCCCAATACTGGACAGATTTGCTTGGGCTCGACTGATTTAACGCGGCTGTCAAGCCTCCAGGTGGCCACCTTGGGCATGGGACAAACCTTTCAAGCAACGCGGCTGTTTAATTCTCTTTCTGTGCTAGACAATTTGCGGATCGCACTAACTGGCAGGAGATTGGGATATCCACTAGCGGCACTGGTGGGGATGGGGCGATCGCCCCATCCCGAAAAATTGCTACTCGAACTGCTCTCATTTGTTGGCTATCGGAGCGATGTTTATCTCAAAGCCGCCAATCTCCCATTTGTCGATCGGCGGCTGGTCGAGATCGCTCGTGCCCTAGCCGCTAACCCCCAAGTCTTATTGCTAGATGAACCGGCGGCGGGTCTGAGTCGTGAAGATAAACATGCTCTTGCTCGACTGATTCGACGCATTGCCAGCAGCGGTATCACGGTGATTCTGATTGAGCATGATATGGATCTGGTGATGGGTATTTCTGACCAGGTGATTGTGCTGGACAGCGGCCAACTGATCGCCAGCGGTTCGCCCAATCAGGTACAGCAAAATCCGCAGGTGCTTACCGCCTATTTAGGTACTGAAAGCCTTGATTTGCAGCGGTCTAACCCGGCTTCTCTTATACCTGTGCTGCACGTTGAAGGAGTAAGTTCGGGGTATGGTGGGCTGCAAGTGCTCTACGATGCATCACTAATGGTCAATCGTGGCGAGTTGGTTGCGGTTATTGGGGCAAATGGTGCAGGCAAAAGCACCTTACTCAAAAGCCTGATGAATCTGACGCCTCCTTGGTCAGGGCGAGTTGTGTTTCAAGGCCGTGATTTAAAGGGGGTTGTCAGCCATCAAATGGCGCACATTGGAATCGTGCTGGTTCCAGAGGGTCGGCAGGTTTTCAAAGAGCTGACAGTAGAAGACAATATTCGACTGGGAGCATTTCATCGACAAGATCTAGACATCGATATTGACATAGAGTCGGTTTTAGAGCGGTTTCCTCAGTTGTCCCAGCGTCGCTATCAGCGGGCTGGACTGCTGTCAGGTGGAGAACAACAAATGCTGGCGATCGCCCGAGGGTTAATGGCTCGCCCAACGCTGCTGTTACTCGATGAGCCATCACTGGGCCTAGCTCCCAAGCTAGTTGCCGACCTATACGCCACGCTAGCAGGTCTAAGAGATGAAGGCATGACGATCCTGTTGGTCGATCAAATGGCCGTGTTGGCATTGGCGATCGCTGATCGAGCCTATCTGCTAGAAACGGGTCGCATCATCCGCTCTGGTGCTGCTGACGAAATGCGCCATGACCCTACCATTGCACAAGCCTATCTCGGTCAGTCTTAAACTCGGTCTTAAACTAGAGCACGCACCCATCTTAGTCAGGTCTTAGTCAGGTCTTAGTCAGAACACGGATGCGCCGGAATAATATCACAGAATCGCCGATAGTCGGCCAAATACTGCTCCAAAACAACAAACTGCGGCAGGTTGAGACTGTAATAGATCCAGCGCCCTTGCTGTCGGGTTCGTACAAGTTCTGCTTCTCGTAGAGCTTTAAGATGAAATGACAGCTTCGACTGTTTGACATTCACGAGATCGCACAAGTCACAGACACACAATTCTCGTTGCCGCAGTAACTCTAAAACTTTGACTCGAAGCGGATCAGATAATGCATGGAAACCTGATGCAATTTGGGCTTGAGCAGTATCGATCTGATCAATTTGTGACGAAAAAGGTTGCATTGCCGCGACTGATTAATACGTTCAATTTAATACATTCAATACTGATTAGGTAAGTAGGGATCAGAGCCTCAGATGCCTTGGCCTTGGAGTATCTTCACCCATGAGACAGCGTAAAAATGAGGCGACTCACGCCTCAACGGCTCTAAAAACCAAAGATCTTGACGCCCCAAGCCCACACCGTTCATTGATTCACAAATGATTTATGCATTATTTGGGGTGCGCCTCAGGTCAGAGCAAACCCAGCATTCCTTCATCATACTGTCATGACTCATGAATCAAAGTTACCTGAGTTGCCCATTTGCCCAGATTCATGATCCGAGCGGGCAAGTCACGTCAAACTGAACACCCTGAGTGGCCAAACGCATGGGCGCTGCGGCTATGAATACTAAGAGCTACCATGTCGTAGATACATCTGTATTCCGGTTTACGTTTGAAGGCTTTCTCCCCAATGAATTGGGTTCGCTAACCAGGATTGAGTGTAAGGCAAAAAATCTACGAAAGGGGAGTAAGGCGTTTTGGCTCTTGATTACTGGTCTCAGCTTGTATGATCTCGGTCTGTAAAGACAGAACCTCAGACGTTGATATGGGGGCGGGCTGGCGGACTAACGTCAACACCGTCAGTTCTGGTGGGCAGAAAAATCGACCAGGGAAGTAAGTACCCAACCCGCGATTAACATATAGATAGTTCATGCCAATTTGATGCAGACCTTGCGCCCATTCCCAATGCTTAACCACTTTATGGCAATCGTCGCGCATATATGGCAGCCAAGGACGTATCCGCTTTGGGATATAGCGCCGAATCTTCTGATACCACGTCGGAAAAGGCCCTAAGCCAGGAATGACAATTTGGCCACCGTGAGTATGTCCAGATAGCTGCAAATCAACGCGCCACGGCTGCAGTTTGACAGCACTATCTGGATTATGCGACAAGACGATGCGAGGCACTGAAGCATCCAGGTGATTCATGACGGCTGCAGGATTAAACTCGTTTGACCACAAATCTGCCAGGCCCACAATCGGGAAGTCAGGCCCCAATGGGTAAGCAATTTCGTTCCAAAGAATATGGATGCCCGCTTGAGTAAAGGCTTGGGAGATAATAGTTTTTGCACCAGCAGGGAATATATCGTGATTGCCCAGAATCGCAAATATGCCTGCTCGACTCTGCAGTACTTGTAAACGCTCAGCTAATGCACTGCTAGGAGTTGGATCATCGGTCACATGATCGCCGGTTAGTACGACAAGGTCGGGTTGAATTTCGTTGCTCTTGGCGATCGCTTCTGACAACATGGTTTCAGAAAGCCGTAGCCCGTCATAATGCAGATCCGAGAGCTGAACGATCCTGCACCCGTCCAAGTGGGACGGAAGTCCTACAATTTCAACTGTGACCGATTCAACGGTCAACGAGCCTGAGAGAAACCTGTTCATGACAGTGATCTGGTCTCCAGAGTAGCAATCTGCTTACCAGAGTACCCGACCCTCCGTACAATAAGTTTGAAAGACCCGTCAGTCTTTCAAATCAGTCTCTCAAAACATACCCAACGCCCCGCACTGTCTGGATCAGGCGCTTTTCACCTTCAGATTCGAGTTTAAGACGAAGATAGCGAATATAGACCTCAATAATGTTGGAATCGCCCATAAAGTCATATCCCCAGACTTGCTCCAAGATGCGATCGCGCGTCAGCACCTGGCGAGGATGAGCCATTAAATATTCCAATAAGTCAAATTCTTTAGCAGTCAGCTCAATTGCCCGCGATCCCCGAAAAACCTCTCGCGTTTGGCGGTTGAGGCTCAAATCTTCAAACCGCAGCAGGTCAGTTTCATCGTCTTGGGTACGCCGCAAATGGGCTCGAATGCGTGCCAGCAATTCTTCGATGCTAAATGGTTTTACCAGATAGTCGTCTGCGCCTGCATCAAGACCTGCAACGCGATCGCTGACATCATCTTTGGCGGTCAACAGAATAATTGGGATTTTTGATCCAGTTGTCCGCAGCCGACGACACACTTCTAACCCAGTTAACCCTGGAAGCAACCAATCCAGAATAATTAAGTCAGGATTGATGTCTCGAATAGAGGTCAGCCCAGTCAAGCCATCATTGGCCACCGTAATTTGATAACCTTCATAGCTCAGTTCGAGTTCAATAAAACGAGCCAGTTTAATTTCGTCTTCAACAATGACAATATGTGCCGTCATGACATTCCTGGAGAAGAGGGTAGGATCACAGTAAATACAGTGCCTTCGCTAACCTTTGAGCGGACTGTCACACTGCCTCCCATGCCTTCAACCAATGTTTTCACCAGAGATAAACCGAGTCCACATCCGCCCGTTTCCCGCGAACGAGCTTCATCTACTCGATAACAGCGATCAAAAACCCGCGATTGGTGCTGAAGCGGAATGCCCTGTCCACAATCACACACATGGATAATACCACTTCCCATTTTTTGATCCAGCTTGAGAATAACAGGCTGACTCGTATCCGAGTATTTCAATGCATTATCGATCAAATTAGACAAACTTTGTTTTAATCGCCCCGCATCGGCTTCAACATAGATGTCAGGATTAGTCGCTTCAACAGGGATCAATCGACCACTCGACTGCTCAGCCATAGCCGCAAAGTCTTCTACGAGCACATTCAGGTGAAGGCTCTCAATGTTGAGCGGCAGGGAACCACTATCGGCACGAGCCATATCGAGCAGATCTTGCAAAATTCGAATGGTGCGATCGGCTTCAGATGCCGCAGTTTCAAGCGCTTCTTTTTGAGGCTCAGTCAGGGTTTTGCTCCGCCTCAACATGCTTTGAAGATAACCGTAGACAATCGTCAAGGGGGTTCGCAGCTCGTGGGAAATATCATGAATAAACTGCTGCTGCTGCTCGACCACGAGCGAAAGTCGCAGCATCATTTTTTCACAGGTTCCGACCAGCTCATTCACCTCAGTCGGAGCCTGCTGCAAATGTAGATTTGCGGTGGTGAGGTCTTTGATAGAAACGGTTTCGGCAAGCTGACTCATTTGACGTAGGGGTCTGAGCGATCGCCTTACATAGATGGCGATCGCAACTGTCATCGCCAATACCGCCAGTGCCGTTGCCAACGACAAGCTTCGCATCACCTCTCGAAACATTTTGAGGTCGCTATCAATATTTAATGCGACATACAAGTCACCAATAGGAGCATTATTAATAACGAGTGGCGTCACACAAATCACAAACTCTTGCCCAGTAATTGAGAGCGTCTGCGGCTCTATAACTTGCTGGGGCTGTGATAAGAGCTGAGGGGCGATCGAATCTTGGTGCTGTGGGCCTTGAGATTGGGCTCGCACAGTTCCATCCGAGTTGGCCACAATCAAGGTGAGGTTGGGCAATGTGCGAAAATCAATAGCCCGCTGTAGCGCCTCTTGGATGGGCATCACATCTCGATATAACGTCACATCTTGAGGAAACCGATTGGCGATATCGACCGTATATTGCTTGTGGCTACCAATCAAAATTTGCTCAGTCCGCACACCCATCCAGAGGACGACTCCCCCAATGCCCATTACAGAGACAAGCGTTGCGCCAACGGTCAATCGAAACTGCAACGAATTTGGATCAATTTTTTGCCACAGCTGCTTTAACGAGATCCAGGGGCGACGAGGGTAACTCATGCCAGGTTAATAAATTAGCTAAGACTAGGGTATCGTCAATCTCCATGCAAGTTCGATCAGTTGTTTACAGGACACCTTCTAACTGGAACGTTCCCAGCCAGGTCAATGGCATTGAACAAACCTCGTCAGTAAAGTAATCAAACAGCCATCGCATTAGTCAGCCGTAGCCATATCAGTAACAGGTACAACCACTGCAACATCACCTGTAACAGTGACTAGCGCCACACATGTAGCCACCCTGCAAATACTATTGAAATGCCTGAGGATTAAGCTCTACTGCATCTAGAGCCTATGTCGTTGACAATCAGATCATGCCCTTAATTTAGATGATGCACATCCGACTGAAATGAGTTTTTCCTGAGGAGTATTAGAATTCTCCCTGAGAACTCTTCATTGCACGAGCATGTGTCAACGTCTTAGTCAATCTGGCCTGATTCTGCTGACAATCTGCGTAGAAGACTTATGGAGTGAACCGTTCTGATTCTTTTCTTAAATTTTGGGAATTCTTAAGTGAAATCGCGTAGCTTAAAATTGACCAAGATTACGATCTAGAAGATTGACATCCAGTACACGTAACGTCTAGACCACAGGGGTTTGCCATATATTGTCAATGTTTAGATTGTCAATTTTTTATGAGATGTGGCGACAAATTGCATGAATTTCGCCATGATCAAGGCCAGGGTTGCCCCTTCCTATGGCTGTCCTTTTATAGTAAGTCGCTTTGAACTCCATCTGGAATTGCACAAGATAGCTTGACATTCGATTGTTCTTTCACCCTTTATAAGGTGTTCTATTTGATAGAAGTCTGTAAGAAATTGCCTAAATCAGGGATTGGCTGAATGACTATAGTACTGAAAGTTGGCAACCGCTCTATCACGGCTGAGGAGGTATTACCCCTGCTCGCCGGATATCAGATGCTTCCTAAGCTCCTCCAAGAACTTTTGATTGACCAGGCGATCGCAGATATTCAATGCAGCCCAGACGAGATCGAATCTGCCTGTCAACAGTTTTATGCCCAAAATCAAATCATTGACGATAATGCCCGTCAGACTTGGCTAGCATCCTATGGCATGACACCCGATCAGCTTGATGCGCTTGCCACTCGTGAACCTCGAATTGAGAAATTTAAGCAGATGACTTGGGGCTCCAAAATGGAATCCTATTTTTTAGAGCGCAAGGGCAAGCTCGATAAAGTAATTTATTCCCTGATTCGCACTCGCGATTTAGGCATTTCTCAAGAGCTGTTTTTCCGGATCTCAGACGATGAACAGTCGTTTGCCGAAATTGCTCGTGAATATTCTGAAGGGCCAGAAGCGCAGACGGACGGGTTGATTGGCCCCGTGGAGCTTAGCGTCCCACATCCATCGCTGGCTCATATGCTGTCTATTAGCCAACCCGGACAGCTCTGGCCGCCTGCTCGCGTCGGCGAATGGATTGTGATTGTCCGTTTAGAACGGTTTGTGCCAGCTCAGCTCGATGATGCCATGCGGCGTCGCTTGTTAAACGAGTGCTTCAGTACGTGGCTACAAGACCAGTTGACTGCAATTGGCCCACTTTCCTCTGCTAGTTCTACCGCGATGACGATTGCCTCATGACCTATACTCGATCCACGATTCAAGACTTTTTGGCGAGCGTTTATCCCTTTAACCAGCTCCCTTTAGCGTCATTGGCAGGGCTGGTTGAACGCTTTCAGCTTTTGCGCTATCGAATGGGGCAAGCAATTTTCCTGCGCGATAAAATGCCAGCGCAGGTTGCTGTGCTTTATCAAGGGCAGGCTCGTTTGCTAGGATACGATCCCCGCACCGATCGCCCGGTCACGCTGAGCCTGATGCAGCCTGGAGCAGTTTTGGGATGGCCAAGTCTCGTGCGAGGTGTGCCCTGTGAGACGGCGATCGCCTCCAAGGAAACTGTATGCCTGGTGTTGCCATCGATTGATTTTCTGGCAGCACTAGAAGGTGAACCTATCCTGGCTCAAGCCTATCGGGATCAATGTGCGCTAATTGAAGTATTTGACTTGCTAGGCACGGAACTCCATCGACAGGCAAATGGTGATGCCGACTTACGCGATTTAGCTCTGCAAGCTCAGACGAAAGCTCAGGTTTACAAATTGCCATCGGGGCGATCGCCCCTGCATCAGCTTGACCAAAATCTGATCTGGTTTGTCAGCGGCGGCGGTAGCATTACCGACTATCCAGTTGGCAGTCGAATTGACCTCAGTCAGGCTCCTGAAACCTTAGACGTAATTGGCACCTATCCAGCTCGACTGGTTGGCTTACCCGAATCAATCGCATTTCCCAATCAGACTATCATTCCAGAAATTGTCACATCTGATGATGATGGCATAGCCGATGATCTGACTATTCCGTATGCGCCTGATCAGCCTCCAGAAGGCATGGGAATTCGAGAAGAATCTCGATCAAAGTCTGCTCAAAACTATCCCTTCTCAAAAGGCAAAGGCGATTTAGAAGGTACCATAGCCTGTTTTCACATGCTGAGCCAACACCTCAACTTACCGTTTCGTCGAGATGTGATTCGGCGGGTGCTGGTCACCCAGATGGAACGCGTGGGGGGAGTCTCACTCGAACTGTGTGGGGCGATCGCCGAGTTAATGGGTCTTCAAGCCCAATTAGTGGCTGTTCCAGCCAGTGCCGCAGGTCGTTTAGAGGCACCAGCCTTGGTTCAGTGGCAAGAGTCAATCGCGCTGCTTTACGAAATCAACGAGCGCGAGATGGTAATTGCGGTGCCTGAGCTGGGAATTCTGCGCCGCAAAACCGCTGATTTTGTGCAGACATGGGGCACAGAAACTGAAGATGGCAGCAAACGAGGCCAAGTGTTGCTGCTCAAAACAACTCGTCAATCTCCACAAAAGCGGTTTGATCTCAGCTGGTTTTTACCATCCATCAATAAATATCGCCGCGTCCTGACTGAGGTCTTTGTGGCCTCCTTCTTTGTGCAACTGTTTGCATTGGCCAACCCGTTGATGATTCAGGTCATTATTGATAAAGTCATCGTGCAAAACAGTGCCGATACGCTGCAAGTGCTGGGCGTTTTCTTACTGGTGATTGCGATTTTTGAAGCCGTGCTCACCAGCTTGCGAACATATCTGTTTGTCGATACGACGAATCGAATTGACCTCACACTGGGTACTGAAATTATTGATCACTTGCTGCGGCTGCCTCTGCGATACTTTGAACGTCGCCCTGTCGGTGAACTGGCAACGCGGATTAACGAGCTAGAAAATATCCGTCAGTTTTTAACGGGTACCGCGCTGACAGTGGTGCTAGATGCCGTGTTCTCGGTGATCTACATCGTGGTTATGTTTGTCTATAGCTGGGTGTTAACGCTGGTCTCCCTGGCTACTGTGCCTTTATTTGTAGTGCTGGCAGTCGTAGCGTCTCCCCTGATTCGCCAGCAGTTGCGCACCAAAGCAGAACGCAATGCCGAGACGCAGTCTTACCTGGTAGAAGTTGTTTCTGGAATTCAAACCGTTAAAGCTCAAAATATGGAACTGAGGGCTCGCTGGCAATGGCAACAGCGCTATGCTCGCTATGTCAGTGCCGGATTTAGGACGGTTTTGACTTCTACCACGGCAAGTTCGCTCAGTAGCTTTTTAAATAAGCTCTCTGGGCTGCTAGTGCTGTGGGTTGGAGCCTATTTGGTGATCAATCAAGACCTGACGCTGGGACAGCTCATTGCGTTTCGAATTATCGCTGGGTATGTCACCAGCCCGCTTTTGCGGCTAGCACAGCTTTGGCAAAACTTTCAAGAAACGGCGTTGTCGATCGAGCGTCTCAGTGACATTTTAGATGCAGCACCTGAAGCCGATGAGCTTGATCGCCAGAATATTCCGATGCCTGCAATTGAAGGGGCTGTGAAATATGAAGATGTCACGTTCCGATTTGGAACCACTGGCCCACCGCAGTTGAGCAACATCAACGTCGAGTTTCCTGTTGGCGCATTTATTGGCATCGTTGGGCAAAGTGGCTCTGGTAAGAGTACTTTAATGAAGTTGCTGCCTCGGCTATATGAGCTAGAATCGGGACGCATCCTGATTGATAACTACGACATTGGTAAGGTTGAGCTCTATTCGCTGCGCCAACAAGTTGGCATCGTACCGCAAGATAGCTTGTTATTTGAAGGTAGCATTCAAGAGAATATTGCGCTGACGGCCCCAGATGCATCTGCCGATGCAATTATCAACGCGGCTCAGGTTGCAGTGGCTCATGATTTTATTATGAGTTTGCCCAACGGCTATAACACTCGGGTGGGTGAGCGGGGCGCATCCTTATCCGGTGGACAACGTCAGCGAATTGCGATCGCCCGCACCATGCTCCAAAATCCACGCATGTTGATTCTGGATGAGGCCACCAGTGCCCTTGACTATGATACAGAGCGTCGGGTGTGTCTCAACTTAGCCGAGGCATTTCGAGGCCGGACAGTCTTCTTCATCACGCATCGTTTGAGCACTATTCGTAATGCTGACATGATTTTGATGATGGATCAAGGTTCGATTGTGGAGCAAGGAACTCACAGCGAACTGATGGCATTGCAAGGGCGCTACTATGCCCTTTATCAACAGCAAGAAGCCCAAATGTAATACTGGACTGTAGGGACTTATGACTGACTCTCCAAACCCTCGCACAACTCGCGGACAGAGTGGACAACCCATGAATGGGCAGATGCCTGCATCAGGTAATGGCAAACAGGCTCAGCAGTCGATCGTGCTTACACCCAATACTCAACCAACGGCGGCGTCTCAGGCACCCAATGCAACATCGATTCAGGGGACGAATAGTAATCGCAAACTGGTGCGAAGCGACACGTTTGATCAGCCTGTTATTTTGCAGCAGCCCTCATTTTGGTCACGTAGCATCATCTGGGGCATCGTGGGAGTCACAACCTTTGGCGTCCTCTGGGCTTGTCTGGCCAAGATTGAAGAAGCTGTGCCAGCAACTGGAAAGTTAGAACCGCAAGCCAGTGGAGTGGTCGAAGTTGATCCTCCTGTGGGAGGCGTCATTGAAGAGGTTTTGGTTGAAGATGGTCAAAGTGTCTCCAAAGGCGATTTGATGATTCGCCTTGACCCAGCGGCAGCTGAAGTAGAGCGCGAAAAGTTAGCCGAAATTCGTCAATCGTTGATGATCGAAAATCAGTACTATCGGGCTCAGCTCAGCGGCCAACCCCTTCCCGATAGTGACTCATCGGCATTAGAGCTACCGCCTGAGGTGCTGCAGCTAACCGTGAGTCGCCGAGCCTTACTGAGTGAGAATGAACTCTACGCTAGCTTATTGACAGGTGGCGGGGAAGCAGCCTTGAGCCCAGCCCAACAGGTGCGGCTACGGGCCATTCAGTCTGAGGCCACCACCCGCACAGGAGCAGCTCAACTGCAAGTACGTGAATTACAAGAACAACTGAGCCAGACTCAGTCTCAAATTGCTACGGCTCGTCGGACTCTGGCCATTGAGCAGAGCATTCTCAATGATATTGAGCCTCTCGTGCGCGAGGGTGCCTTAGCTGAGCTGCAATATCGTCGGCAAGAAGTGGAAGCACTCAATCGTCAGTCTGAGCTAGAGCGATTGGTTCAGCAGGAAGACGTGCTCAGGGTTTCAATTTCCAGAGCCAATGAAGAACTGCTGAATACAGTGGCCTTGACCCAAACCGATATTTTGAATCGGATGGCTGAAAATGATAAGCGCATTGCTGAAATTGACGGTCAGCTTAACAAGTCAATTGTTGAGAATGAGAAACAACTCTCTGATATTAATAGCCAACTGCAACAAACTGAGCTAACGCTTGACTATCAGGAAATTCGTGCCCCTATTGATGGAGTTGTGTTTGATCTCCAAGCCCAACTTCAGGGCTTTGTGAATACTAATGCAGCGCAGCCCATCCTGAAAATTGTGCCCAATGATGACCTGATTGCGCGAGTGTTTATCACAAACCAGGATATTGGGTTTGTCAGTGAAGGTATGCCTGTTGACGTTCGAATTGACTCCTTCCCGTTTAGCGAATACGGTGATATTCAGGGTGAGCTTTCCTGGATTGGCTCTGACGCTCTGCCCCCCGATGAAATTCGCCCCTATTACAACTTCCCAGCTAAGATTCGGCTGGATCGACAGGCACTTAATATCAGTGGGCGCGATGTCAATCTGCAATCAGGGATGTCGATTAGTGCAAATATTAAAACTCGTAAGCGGCGGGTTATTACAATCTTTACTGATTTGTTTGTACGTAAGATTGAGAACTTGAGAACGTCTCGATAGGGGGCAGCAAAAGGCTCTTGAAGAAATCTAATCTCCAGATGGAATCGAGAGAATTTGCCAGTTCCCATTGATCGTGCCCAGAATAACGCGAGCATCGAGCGGGCGATACGCATAGCGGTTAGAAACATGCCCTGGCATGTCGTTGGGCAAGATTACAGGCGTCCAGCCGTCTAGTGAGGTGGCTTGCTGGAGTTTGACCTCGTTGGGTAGGCTGCCCCAGATGCTCTGATCAAACAAGACAACCTCATTTGACAGTTGGGCAACTCGAAGGCTAGAACGATCGGGTTCGACATGCACATCGATGGCATCACCCACCACAATAACGTGGCTGATTTCATAGGCAATGCCTTGAGCATTAGCAGGTGGCGGATATTGTTCGTAAAAAGCAGGCGTGATGTTGGGGCGTATCCACTGCTCAGACCCAGCATCAGCGGGAACGTAGTCAACGTCAGAGAGGCGATCGCATCCCTGATCCATCGCTTTGTAGAGAATCTGCCAAAAAAATGCATCCGGATCATCAAGCCCTAGTTCATTTACCTTGGCCGGGGCACCAACGCTTATGGTGATGACATCTGGAGAGATGAGACTTGCAACAAACTCCGTATCTTGGGTAGCGATCGCCTTCAGCAACTGAATACCGATTTGCAAATTGTCATGCGGTGAGATCCAGATTATTTGATCGTAGGTGTGACATCCACTCAGCCGATTCGAACTAAACTAAACGTGTGCAATCAGCATGCCTTGCAAAATGGCGCTGCTACGCACTTACGTTAGATTAACTTGCGTTGGCTGGAGTGCCTGACGTTACGCCCTCCCTCCCGCTTCATGGTGTGCTGGTTTCACGGTCAGTGCAGTGGTTCACGTTTAAGAGAAGGACATGACGAATTCCAATCATCCAGATCCAACTCCGAATGAACCGACACCTCCATCAAATCGCTGCTTGGGATCACGAATCTGGCGATCGCTCCTTGTTTTGAGTGGAGTTACTCTGGTTATTGGTGTTGCAGGCACATTAGGGGTTCGATATTTTATTTTCAATCGTTTAGGCCCCCTCGTAGAAACCAGCCTGAGCACCCTCATTAATCGCCCTCTGGAGATCGGTGAAGTCAATGCCTTCTCTTTAAGAGGTATTACGATTGATGGGGTCGCTATTCCGGCAACCGCAGATGATTCAGACTATGCCACTGTTGAAACAGTGCGGGTTGGCTTTAACCTGTTGACCGTCGTGTCAGAGCTGATTCGCGATCGCCAGTTGCCCATTACCATTACCCTGATCAATCCAGACACTTACCTTGAAGAGAATGAACCCGGTCAATGGCTCGACCTGGACATTCAGATTCCAGAAGAAGACGGGCCGATTGAAATTGTCGTTGATACCATTCGCATTCAGGATGCTAGAGCGACCTTAGCACCCTACCCGCAATTAGACAGCACAGGTTCTGAGGCGCTGACTAATCTTCCGGCTGCTGAGGCAGCACTGACAACAGCCCTACCGCTCGAACCCGTCGTAGTTCAGCACATCAGTGGAACCATCAATCTTCGCAACGACAACCAGCTGATTGCCTTTGACGCCACCGGAGAGCCTCTCAGCGGTGGGAAGTTTGCAACTCAGGGCGAAGTTGATTTAGCAGCTGAGAAAATCAATGCCGTTCTTCGCAGCAATCAGTTAGAACTTGCCTCGCTCTCGCGGCTGTTGCCTCTGCCACTGAGCATCACAGCGGGGGTGTTAGATAGCAACATGGGCATTCAAGTAAATCTGGCTCAGATTGAAACTGTGAGTCGGGCGATCGCCTTTAATGGCACCGCCAACCTGCAAAATGTTGTCGCCAACCTCGACGCTGCACCACAGCCCATTCGTGATCTCAATAGCCGCCTGCGGTTTCAGGGGCAGACCATCACCCTCGAAGAAACCCGCCTGCAGTATGACCAAATTCCGGTGCAGGCAGCGGGGAGTCTAGACTTAACCACGGGCTATAATCTCACGGCGGCTATCCCACGGGTCGATTTGGAGGATCTGCAAGAAACCCTCAATTTCAGTTTGGGATTTCCCACCGCTGGAGCCTTTCGATCAGACGTGCGAATTATAGGGGCTCTAACGCAACCTCAGATCTTAGGCACCGTCCGAAATATTGAGCCCATCCAGGCCGATCGGGTGAGTGCAGATACGTTTTTTGCCCGTTTTGTTCTGACGCCCCCAGCGCTAGATGTGCCCGAAATTCGGATTATTCCAACCACAGGCGGGCAGATTATAGGTCAGGGCCGTGCCAACCTAGAGGCCGATGGCGAATTGATGCTTGACTTTGACGTGGATGTGCCCGGAGATGCGATCGCCACCACCTATGGCGCTGCCCTGCCGCAGGGCTACCAGATTGGCTCAGTATTAGCCGATATCAGCGTGTCAGGAACGTTTGACGCCATCGAGGCAGTAGCCCAATGGCGCTTGCCCACGGCGACCTATCCGGGGCAAGGCGAAATCCGCTATGCGACAAGCACTGTGCAGTTGCAAAACACCCAGTTTGTGGTGGAAGGCGGCAGGGTGAATGCAGAGGCGATCGCCCAGATTGACACAGGCAACTGGCAGGCAACTGTCAGTGGCTCTCAAGTGGCCGTTAATCGATTCTCAACGGCGTTAGAGGGTGTCCTGGATGGCAATGTGCGTCTGGCAGGCAACTTCAACAATTTCGATCTGCGGACTCTTCAAGCTGCCGGTGAGGCCCAAATCACCAACGCCCAGGTGCAAATTCCAGATAGCCCGCCGTTACTTGATCCGGGAACATGGTCAACGCGATTTCAATGGGCTGGCAATGGCGTCGATGTTCAAGAACTTACCGCACCAGGGCTGAGTGTCAACGGGTTCATTGGCGTTGACCTGCAAGATACCCCCAGCATTTCTAACCTGGATCTGGCGATCGCCTTGCAGAATTACCGACTGGAAAGGCTAGCAGCATTTATTCCTGCGACTGTCCAGGATCAGCTCACCATCCAAGGCGCTGCCGATTTTAGGGGCCAGCTCACGGGAGCCCTCGAAACTCTGAATATTGCAGGCAATTTGAGTTTGAGTGATCTCGCCCTCAACGAATTTGCGTTTGACTCGACGCTCACTGGCAATGCGGCGTTTGCGCTGGGACGCGGCGGGCAGATTGATTTAGTCGGAGCTGACGAGGCTCGGATCGCAGCCACACTCGACGATCGCTATTTGCCACGCTCATTCTTCATTCGCAACGATGACGTGGTGGCGCAAGGCGAAACCGATGGCACCGTGCTTCAGGCCAGAGTTGAGAATTTTCCGTTAGCGGTGCTGAATCTGCGTCCGGCTGAGGCGCAAGGCTTAGGCCAGGTCACAGGCACTCTCAATGGCAACATTACAGCTGATCTGGCAGACCTTTCTAATCCTACGGTGCTCGGGGCGGTGGCGATCGCCCGTCCAGCTCTGGGCTATATTTCTGCCGAAAGCTTCACAGGTCGCATTCGCTATGGAGACGGATCTGCCAGCCTCACCGATGGAGAACTGCGGTTTGCAGAAAGCCTCTATCGCTTAGCTGCCGATGTGACCCTCGAACCAACCCTGAACTATCAAGCACGGCTAATCGCCGCACCGGGTCGCATCGAGGATTTATTGGCGACGCTGCAAGTGTCAGATTTTTCAGATCTCTCGCAGTTGCTCTCACCTGTCGTCTGGGGTGATGCGTCCGATTTGCAAACTACACCTGTGGGGCAACCTGCGGCTCCGCTGTATGACGCAGACGCAAATGACCAACTCGACTACTTTTCGACAATACTCGCCCGCCTAGAACAACAGCAAACAGAACTCGATCAGGCCATCATTCCTCCGCTTGATACTCTGCAAGGAGAGTTTACAGGGGAAATCGTAGTAGCAGGCTCTGCCGCTGCAGGCGTTACCGCTGATATCAATCTTGCAGGCGAAAACTGGGTTTGGGGGCCCTATGACCCGCCCAATCAGTTTGAAGTGGCTGCTAGCTATGAGGATGGCACCGCGACATTGATGCCCGTTCGGTTTCAGTCAGAGGATACCTTGATTAGCGCGGTGGGGCAGGTCGGCCTGGGCTCGCAAGATGCAGAACTGGTGGTTGAAAATGTCCCGGTTGAGTGGGCTGAGGCTCTGGTAGACTTGCCGTTCGAAGCGGGTGGCACTCTGAATGCCCGCGTCGCGCTGGGAGGTAATCTGAATAACCCCCAGGCTGATGGTAATGCCGCTATTGCTAATGCCAGCCTCAATCAGACGCCATTGGATGAGGCTCAGGTTGAGTTTCGCTATACTGATGCTCGGCTCGACTTTGATGGCGCGATCATTGCTGAGCCTCCAGAACGTCTGACGTTTTCAGGCAGCGTGCCCTATCCACTAGCGTTTGCCTCAGTGCAGCCGATGAGCGATCGCCTCCAGTTGCGCGCTAATCTTCGCGATGAGGGGCTGGCTCTGCTCAATATCATCACCCAAGACCAAATCACCTGGGAAGGCGGTAGCGGTGCAGTTACCATTGCAGTCGATGGCACTCTTGAGCAGCCGCAAGTCGTCGGCACCGCACAATTCACCGATGGCATATTGTCTAGCGCCCTACTCGAAAACAATATTACCAACGTCAACGGCACGGTGCTCTTTAACTTCGATACGATTGAAGTGGAGTCGCTTCAAGCTCGGTTGGGAGGTGGGGCGATCGCCGCTCAGGGCACCTTGCCGATTTTTGCTGCTAATGCGTCATCCGCGTCAGATTCTCTGGCCGTCAGCATTCGAGCTGCTGACATCAACTTTCAAGATCTTCTGACTGGCGAAGTCAATGGTAAGGTGACTCTGGCTGGCGCGGCGCTACAGCCCATCATTGGAGGCGCGGTAGGAATTCGTAACGGGCGCATCAATGCCAGAAACATCACAGCTGGCGATACCCCCACAACGACTGTAGCTATTGGTGATGCTGAAAATCCTGAGGCAAGTTTCGCCAGTCAAATTTTGTTTGATAACTTTCGGGTGTCTCTAGACAATAATTTGCTGATTGCCGGACAGCCGCTGTTCAACATCACAGCATTAGGTGATCTGAGCCTCAACGGCTCACTCCAAGAACCAGAACCAGCTGGTGTCGTGCGCCTGACCTCCGGATGGATCAATCTCTTCACCACACAGTTTCGCCTTGACACTAGCATTGAAAACACGGCCACATTTATCCCTCGATCTGGCCTCGATCCCATTCTCAATGTACAAATGACAGCAAATGTTCGAGAGGTCAATCGAGAACCCGTACCTCCTTCGTCACCGTTTGCCGCCTCAGAAGTCGCAGATCAGTCTTCAATCCCCACTTTTGGGGGCATTGAAACGGTCGTTGTAGAGGCGAGAGTCGTGGGGCCTGCCAGTGAGCTATCTGAAAATCTCGAACTCACCAGTCAGCCCTCTCGTTCAGACGATCAGCTTGTGGCTCTAATTGGGGGCGGCTTTGTGAATACCTTAGCCAGTGGTGATACTGCGTTAGCACTGGCAAACTACTTTGGCGCAGGTGCCTTTTCGACCTTTGGCAATCAAGTCGCCAATGCGCTGGGGCTCAGCGAATTTCGTATTTTCCCGACGACAGATGCATCAGGAGAGTCGCGCACCCCACTGACAATCGGAGTAGAAGCCGTCGTCGATCTAACTCGAAACTTTTCGATCAGCGCATTGCAAATTCTGAATAGTGGCAACCCACCGCAGTTTGGCGTGCGCTATCGCCTAACAGACGATCTGCAAATTCGCGGCTCTTCAGATTTTGAAGATGACAGTCGGGCGATTTTAGAATATCGCATCCGATTTTAGAGCTCTGCCCGCTTGCAGAAAAAAGAGCGCTTTGCTGACCTCTCCACACGCGACAAAACCAGGCTCCAATTTAGATTAGCGATAGCATCTGTCAGCAAGGGCGCAGCTCTAGCCACTCTAGATCAGGCATGTCAGTCAGCCCTAGCCAGCCCAAGGCAATCAATTCAAATACGATGTCACCAAGACTTCAGTAATCTTGCCTCGCCGACTCGCATTCGAGTTAATTGAGCGAGTCGCTTGAATGGTCTGAATCGTAAAGTCTTGATAAAGCTCGCGAATAAACGGACAGTCAGAATTAGAGAGCATCACCTTCACCCCTCGCTGCGCCAATTTGGCAAACACCGCCTGTAATCTGATCTGATCATCCCCATGAAACGAGTAGCGATTGTAAGCCGTAAAACTGCTCGTGGAACTAATCGGATGATACGGTGGATCAAAGTAGACAAAATCATCCTCACTCGTGGCGAAATCAAGCACAGACTCAAACGGGGTTTCTTCAATGCGAGCCTGTTTTAAGCTGTGAGATGCGGCTCTCAATGCATCTGGATTACAAATTGTAGGATTTTTGTAGCGCCCCATAGGGACATTAAACCGACCCTTCGAGTTTTCACGATAGAGCCCGTTAAAGCAGGTTTTATTGAGATAGAGAAGACGTGCCGCCCGCTCAACATCACCAACTCCAGGATGAGCCCGTGTCTCATAATAATGATCAACACTATGACGAACGTGGTGCTCACTGAGTCCCTGAATCACAGCTTCAACCTGATCGCGAATGCAGCGATAGGCATTCACCAATTCAGGGTTAATATCAGCCAGCCATACTCGTTGAGGGGTCAGATGGAAAAAAATAGCACCGCCGCCCAAAAACGGTTCGTAATAGGTCTTAAACGTCTTGGGGAAATAGGGCGCATATTGCAGGAGAACCTGACTTTTTCCACCAGCCCACTTTAAGAATGGGCGCGGAGCTGTAGCAAGAGGAGAATGAACGGTCATTAGAATGTGGAGCACCATACATTTGTTTCAGGATACCTGAATGTATAACCCGTTGAATATCAATGTCCCGAAATCTCGGATTTTTCAGGTGTGATGCCCGCTTCTGCAGTCAATGCATCTAGTCAATAGACGTTATCGGAAATAGGAGAGAAATCGCTATAAGGGATTTTGCACTGAAATAAGATACTGGCCACACGAGCCAATTCATCATGGATTCTCGTCTGCGCGGGAATGACGCCAGGACTTTATTTGTTTGCAGATCCCTAATCAAGATCCCCGATCGCGGTATCGTAATCAACTGGCTCCAGGTTGCCTGCTCTGCTCTGCCAAGGTTTATCTGCCACCTCACAACCCTCATTCGCCC
>CAZCXK010000082.1:17884-25645 GCA_964502605.1 uncultured bacterium | reverse complement strand
GAGGCTTGCAGGCAAATGAGACGCTCGCACTGTTTTCATCAGGATCATTAATGGCGATCGCGCCCTGATTGACGGACAAAACTATTTACAACCCATATCCTGCATTGGATCAGGAGACCTGACCTCTACATCAGATCACTGGGCCAGCCGATCGCTCGCTTGAGCCGAAACCAAGCCGTTCTCAGGTGCCAAAACTTGCTGGTTTCCATTGCCTTAATTGTCGCTTGCGCGGCCTCTAGCTGCTGGCGCGATCGCTCCCTTTCGTGATTCAGTAGGTGTTGGAGGTGGTCTAGTTGGGTGCGATCGCGCTCTTGGGTCAGGTATGCCTGATGCACCGTTTGCAGGGTTTTGCCAGGGGCAAATTCTTGGTGCCAGAAGATAAACTGCAGCCGTGACAGATCGCTGGCCCAGTCGCGGCTGATCGGTAATCGAGCCTTCTCAACGGGAGGCGGAGGCGTCATTTCGCAGGTAAGTTCATAACTAAATAAAAATGTGCTGCGCCGCGCTAAGTGCAGCAGCAGACATAGCCATGCCGCGTCGTCGTTGAGCTGGGGGTCTTGCAGCAGTGTCGGGTCAAAGAGCGATCGCCGCATTAGCACGCCGTGAGGGGCGATTGGCGGATTCAACAGCAATAGCTGATCGAGGTTAAACGGTTGGAAATAGGCCAGATGGGGAGTCGATGCATCAGTGAGTGGTGTCGATTGGCTGAGCCCCACCCCTGCATAGGCCACACCGCAGTCGGGATGACTGTCTAACAGCGACACAAGCGCATGGGTGTGGTTGCGATAGAGTGATCCAGTTGCCGATAACAGGCCGCAGTAGTCGGCTTCGACGGCGTTGAGCCCTGCCCAGATGGCGGTGCTGCGATAGGCCGATTCTGGGCAATTGACAATTCGAATTGAGAGGCGATCGCCATTGTCATGACATAACGAGTCGAGATGAGTCGCCTGGGGTTTGACGAGAATTAGTCCAACATTAGGATGGGTCTGCTGCTGAACCAGCGTCAGGTGCGATCGCACCTGATTCAATAAATCGGGCTGATCATCGGGCTGATCGGACTCAACACAGAGAATGAATTCGACGGATGGTCGCTTTGATGGAGGTTGGGTGGGTATTGCAAACCCTTTCTCGGCAATGAGGCGCTCATGATGGGGCAAGATCGCTTGGAGCAGCGTTTCTAGAGCATAGCGTTCTTGAAAAACGGCATGGGCGTGAGCCGACATCGCCAGCGCTTCCTTGGGATGATGGCGAATCCAGTCGAGATGCTCGACAATTTGTTGCTGCTGCCCCTCGATAGAGGCATCGGGGTCGAGATAGAGCACACTGTCGCCAAACGTCTCGCGAATAAAAGGGTGTTCTCCACAGAGGGCGATCGCCCCAGAGGCCACAATTTCAAAAATTCGCATGGAGGGCAGCGCGGCGTGGCGATGTTCGGCTCGATGTAAACAAAGGCCAGCGCCTGCTTGATTGAGAGTTTGCAAGACGCTGACGCCATCGTAGGGCAAGCTGCCTCGATAAGACTGTGTTAAATATGTCCACCCTTGGGGAGCGCCATAAACTCGCATAAACGGCTGCTGATCCAGCGCTGCAAATAATTCTCGAAAGCGATCGCCATCCCAGTTGGAGCCGAGATAGGCCAGACAGGGATGTGCTAAATCAGGCGGCTGGTAGCTGGTGGCGGGGCAGCTTGTGTAAAACGGCGTCGTAAACCACTGCTTCGGGGTCGGATCAAGAATCTGATGCAGCCAGCGCTCGACGGCTGGCGATGAGGTGAGGTAGCCGTCATAGGTTAAGATATGCTGTACAAATGAGTGAGTGCCCTCAAAAAACGAGAGCGGGTTCCACATGCAGCCATAGGTGGGATAGCCTGCCAACTTAGGACTATTGTTATGCAGCGCGATCACAAAATCAGGATCAGCCACCTTGATGTCAGTCGCCGTATGCACTTCAGCAGCAACCCAGCCCAAGTTAAGTGCGGCTCGATAAATCCGGCGAGAGAGTTCAGTTTCAGCAACAGCCTGTCCCGCAAATGGATTTTGAACCGCAATTTTCATACCGATTTAAATCGCTAATGCGATCGATGATACAGGGAAAAATCTGGTTGACTAACAAAAATTCTGCATGGGGGGAGGAGACCTCGCCCCTACGGTGGTTTGCCTGATGTAGGGGTCAGGTCTGCTGACCTAATGCAGGATACAGGTTGTACATAGTTTTGTCCGTCAATCAGGGGGAAAATCCTGCCTCATCGGGTTCTTAACATCCAACATCTAAACTCTAAAATTCAGAATCGTATCACTCTACCGCAGCTGCACAGCAAGCCGGGAGCTAAGCAGCCGTTAGCATTGACGTGGATTGCAGAATAGTTTGATAGAACCCTTCTAGTTGTTTGGTGGCTGCTGCCCAGCCCCATCGCTCAGCTTCATTTCGGGCGGCTTGGCGCAGGCGATCGCGCTCATCTGCTTGAGCCAACAGGCGTTGAGTTGCAGCGATCGCCCCCCGATCATCCATCGGGTCAAACAAGTAGCCATTGACCCCATCTTGCACAATATCTGGAATGCCCCCCGAATTAGCGGCCACCACTGGGCACCCTGCCGCCATTGCTTCTAGCAACACCAAACCTAGTGTTTCAGTCCGCGATGGAAACACAAACGCATCTGCCGAGGCAAAGGCTGACGCCAAATCTTCTCCAGTCAAATAGCCCACAAAGAAAGTTGGCGTGCTAGCAAAATGCTGCTCAAGTTCTTGGCGATAGGGGCCATCTCCGACCAGGGCAAGACGGGCATTGGGAATTGACTCTAGCACAGGCTTGATCCGATCAATCTCTTTTTCCGCCGACAGTCGCCCCACATACAGCAGCAAGGGAGATTCTGGATGGCCTTGGGTCAGGTGCGATCGCATGGCTGGGTTCACCAATTCTGGGCGAAACAGCTCCGTGTCAACACCGCGTTGCCAAACGCTCACTCGCTCAATGCCATGACTGGTAAGCGCCTCTTGCATCGCCGTAGAAGTGCAGAGATTGAGCTGCGCCTGATTGTGCATCGCTTTCAGCAACTCCCACAGCATCCCTTCGAGCATACCTAACCCATAATGCTCTAAATATTTGGGCAAATGGGTATGATACGACGCCACCAGCGGCACATCCAGCGCCTTAGCATAATAGAGTCCACCTAGACCCAACACAGCCGGATTGACAATATGAACCAAATCAGGCTCAAAGTCTTCTAACACCTGACCAATCGATGGACGCGGCAATGCCAGCTTCAGTTCTGGATAGAGTGGCAGTGGAAACCCTGGAACGCCAAAAATTTTAGCGCCACGATACTCGGTCAGACCGCCATCGGGTGAAATCACCAACACCTGATTGCCTAGGCGCTGGAGATGATCGACCGTGTGGCTCAACCGAGTGACGATGCCGTCAACTTTGGGCAGAAACGTTTCCGTGAAGAGGGCAATTCGCATGACTAGAAAAGAGAAATGTGAGATGAGGAATTAGACGCATTGAGACTGAGTGCTGGCAATCAAGGCTCAGAACTCAGAGCGACGTAAACGCATCAAATCAGCGTTCAACCCGTTAGTTTTCAACACCCCTAAGTGCCAAATTTTTAATCTCCACCCGGCAGCCTTTACCCCTTCCACTTCACCTTGGGTAAGATTTGCGCGGTATCAACCCGATGCTTATATTTCACAGCCACGTTGAGCAGTGAATCGAGCAGCGAATCAGATAGGTAGTGGGGGTTTAACCCTAGATCAAGTAGCTTGGTGTTTTTGGCGTTAAAGTAATGCTCTTCCAGCTCGACACGGGGGTTGTCAAGGTGGTTAACCTCGACGTTAAGACCCATCGCAGTGCCAGCTTTTTTCACCATCAGCGCCAAATCTCCAATGCTAAACATTTCGGTGAATTGGTTGAAGACCCTAAACTGTCCAGCATCAGCGGGGTTGGCGATCGCCAACTCAACACAGCGCACCGTATCTCGAATGTCGAGGAAGGCGCGAGTCTGGCTGCCCTTACCATAGACCGTCAGTGGGTGCCCAATCGCCGCCTGAATGCAGAATCGGTTGAGGGCAGTACCAAACACGCCATCATAGTCAAGGCGGTTGATTAGAAGCTCATCCATGCCAGTTTCATCGGTCAGCACCCCATAGACGACCCCCTGGTTGAGGTCGGTCGCCCGCAGGCCCCAAATCTTACAGGCAAAATGAATATTGTGAGAATCGTGAACCTTACTGAGGTGATAGAAAGATCCGGGCTGCTTTGGATAGGGTAGTGTATCTTTACGGCCATTGTGCTCAATGGTGATGTAGCCCTCTTCGATATCGATATTGGGCGTGCCATATTCACCCATCGTCCCTAGCTTGACTAAGTGACAGTTAGGGAAGTCTTGGTGCATGGCATACAGTACGTTGAGCGTGCCGACGACATTATTAACCTGAGTCAAGACGGCATGTTCACGGTCGATCATCGAGAAGGGAGCAGATCGCTGTTCACCAAAATGCACAACAGCATCGGGTTGAAACCGATGCATGGCGTCGCGCAAAAACTCATAGTTGTTGATGTCGCCCACAAACAGGTCGATTGACTTGCCCGTGAGATCTTTCCATCGCTGAATCCGAGTCTGAATTGGGGCGATCGGCGTCAATGTTTCGATGCAGATCGACGCGTCCCAATGGCGGCGGACTAAGCTATCAAGAATTCCAACCTCATACCCCCGGCTGGAGAGGTGGAGCGCAGTTGCCCAACCGCAGTAGCCATCGCCACCAATTACGAGGGCTCTCTGGGGTTTTGGGCTTGAATTTCTTTGAGCTTCCATCTTGCTAAATCATTTTTCCTGATACTCGCTCAAATCTACCAGGTTTAGTGACCTTTTTGAGCACTTGAATCCAAGCAATTGATCGCGAACACCAGCAGAAAGAGGCCGAATGCCTCAAAACTGGGGATCATATCCTTAGAGACGGATGGGGAACTTTTGAGTCAAATGATCTTGGTAAGCAAATTTTTTGATCGATCTCTGATTTTTTGTTCTGCAAAATAATTTTTTAAGGCGTTTTTTAAAGGGGCGATCGCCCAGATGTGCTTACATTTACAGTTGCATTTTTGTACGCACTAAAGGACGAGACGTTATGATAACCACACTTCATTTGCAAAGCTCTGCCAGCGGACAAAGTGAAATGCCCCAGCAATTGACCCCCAAACATGCTCATCAGTCTCTGGATTGCGCCCTCGATCGAGGCTAATAAATTTTTCGCCATCAATTTCAAATTCACTGTCGAGATAGGTGGTCTGACCTTTTCGCACCACCATGCAAGCTTTGCCCGGTTCGACGTGCCCCTTAAAACTGTGCCCCGTCCATTCAACGATCATGTTGCAGCCGCCCATCCGCTGAATATGCTCCGATGAAAGGGCTTTCAGCCGTTCTGGATCGCGGGATGCACCCTGGAAGGGTTTCTCATCATTGAGTAAATAATTCTCGATTTCGATGTGCCCATGGCGCTCGACCACCCGCAGCACCCGGGCTCGATACGGCTCATTAATCATGTAGTCATATGCTTGCTCAACATAAAACCCGACCCCCTCAACTACCTCATTCGGCAAGGGGCGCATGCAGACACGAATGTGAGCATAGAGCGGCGGATTCTCAAATGCTTGGGCCTGGTTACTAAAATCAGCGGCCATCCAGCGAGCTAAGGTATTAATGTCAGTGGCGTGGGTCATAATCTATCCCAATGTCAATGCGTCACGCTCCCTATTATTTCACGAGGGGGGAGTGCCAGTCTCTGGCGAGAGTGATCCGACATCCATACGAGACGCTTTTCTTCGTTCAACTGGGTTCATCCACCATTCCAGTAGGCTAAATCCTTGAGATGAGGCCAACGTGAGAATCAGATACATCACTGCAACCGCAGCATAGATTTCAAAGGCGCGATAGTTTTGAGCTACAACGAGCTGACCCCGACGAAATAGTTCTTCAAAGCCAATGACTGCCACCAGGCTCGTATCTTTGAGCAATGTAATAAATTCGTTGCCCAGCGGAGGAATCATGCGGCGAAATGCCTGGGGAAAGATGATGTAGCGCATGGTCTGAATTGGCCCCAAACCAAGAGATTCTGAGGCTTCTCGTTGACCCAATTCAATCGACTGGATGCCTGCCCGCACAATCTCCGCAATGTAGGCAGCACTGTTGAGGCTAAGGGCCATCACTGCTGCGGTCAGTCGATCAAACGTAAATTGAGCCCCCAAGCTATTGACTAAGGCAGGCAGGCCAAAATAGATCATGAAAATCTGCACGAGCAGAGGTGTGCCCCGAAAAAAGTCGATATAGGCTCGAACCAGAATCCGGATGGGGGCGCTGGGAGAAAGCCGCAAAATGCCTAAAATCGACCCCCCAAACAGGCCGAACAAAACTGAGAAGGCCGTCAGCTGTAGCGTGACAAGAGCCCCTTGCACTAGATTAGGTAGCGCCGCCAGAATGATTTGAGCGGCGGCGGCCAGACCCCGATTACTGGCGCTGTCAGCCTGCAGCAGATAGTAGTGGAGCATAGATTGATACATCAAACGTCTCATGGATTGCTCAACTCGCTCAAGATATGAGGGCTCAGTCGCCTTTTTTCGATACCTATTTCGACTCCTATGCAAAATCTAGGATGGGCACGGCCTTGCGCGATCGCTTGCCGCAAAGCTTGGCGATCGCCACAGGTAAGATGCTTTGCCCACCCTACGATTATGGGACTGTTGGCTTTTGAGAAATCGCCTTAGATCGGAGCCTCTTCTGGCAGCTCAGGGGGCTCGGCTCCAAACCATTTTTGGTAGATTTCAGCGTAGGTGCCATCTTCAAGAATGGCCGCTAGCCCTGCGTTGATTAACTCCAGGCTCGGTGCATCCTGAGGAGTAGCAATGCCGTAGAACTCTTCAGTGATTAGTTCGCCGATCACCTTGATGCCGCTAACGTTGCCGCTGGCGATCGCATCTAGGGTGACTGGGGCATCATTAATCACCGCATCAACATTGCCATTGACCAGTTCTTGTAGTGCTAATGGAGCCGAGTCAAACGTCGTGATATCAGCACCCTCAACCGTGCTAGCCAAATCTGCGCCTGTGGTACCAATCTGCACAGCAATTCGTTTGCCTTGCAAATCGTCGAGAGAGGCTACATCATCGGTCGCATCTTGAACAGCGATCGCCAGCCCCGCCTTAAAGTATGGGCGCGAAAACGAAACGGTTTGAGCCCGCTCAGCAGTAATAGTCATCGCGCTGATGGCAGCATCAACGGTGCCTGATTGCAGGGCAGGAATAATGCCGTCAAACGGCAGGCTCTCATAGGTGACGGTAAAGCCCCCGGCCTCGGCGATCGCATTCATGAGTTCGATGTCAAAGCCGTCGAGCTGGCCATCGTCGCCCTGAAACTCAAACGGAGGAAAGGCGGGCTCGGTAGCCACAGTCAGAGTTTCACCCGTTGCCGTTGCGGTGGGGGCAGCCGCATCAGGAGATCCAGCTGTGTCAGCTGCGTCGGGGGTGTCAGGGCCACAGGCCGCAAACACCAACACTGAGCAAACACTAAAAGCAAACTGACTCAAAAACCGTCGTCGTGTAGACCAAGACATGATGGATTTCTTACTCCTCGGTGAGGCCTGAATTATTTAGGGGTTTTCGTTAAGGAATGTTTAACGCGATGACCCCTGTGATTTTACAAGCTGAATCAAGATGCATTGGTAGCGATCGCCTCTATTCCAATAGGTGAATTGTGCTAACGATTACATTTGATAGGT
>CAZCXK010000082.1:3160-17784 GCA_964502605.1 uncultured bacterium | reverse complement strand
TGATAGATTTGGAACCAGCCCCATGTCAGAAACGATCAATTCTCGTCCGGTTGTTGTGTTCGAAGAGGTGCAGAAACGCTTTGGGCCGCTACATGTTCTCAAGGGCATCAGCGGGTGCGTTTACAAAGGCGAAGTGGTCGCAATCATTGGCCCCTCTGGCTGTGGCAAAAGCACGTTGCTGCGCTGCTTTAACCGGCTTGAAGGCATCAATGGTGGGCGGCTGATTGTGAATGACATAGATTTATCGCAGCCCCGTCTCAGCATCGCTCAACTGCGCCAGTTGCGTGCCGATGTGGGGATGGTGTTTCAGCAGTTCAATCTGTTTCCTCATAAAACAGTCTTAGGCAACCTGACATTAGCTCCACAAAAAGTGCTGCATCTGTCGGCCAAAGAAAGCGGGCGACTGGCTCGGTTTTTTCTCGACAAAGTTGGGCTTTTGGAGAAAGCAGATGCCTATCCTGAGGAGCTTTCAGGCGGGCAAAAGCAGCGGGTGGCGATCGCCCGATCGCTATGCATGAAGCCGAAAATCATGCTGTTTGATGAACCCACTAGCGCCCTAGACCCGGAGCTGGTAGGAGAAGTGTTGATGGTGATGCAACAGTTGGCTGAAGAAGGCATGACAATGGTAGTGGTTACCCACGAGATGCAGTTTGCGCGGGATGTTGCCAACCGAGTGATGTTTCTCAATCAGGGACAGGTTGAAGAAGAAGGCTGTGCTCGTCAAGTGCTAAGCCACCCTCAGAGCGATCGCCTCAAAGCGTTTCTCAGCCGCATGGCGTTTGCCCCAACGTATGGCTAGGAACTAAAACTCAATCAGTACTGTAAAGAGTTTGTAACGAAACTCGAAATCATCCGGATCATGACTGAATCCTGTAAAAGGCGAGTCCAAACAAGAGCCCCCAGAGTTTGGACTCGCCCACACTACAGGGTATGACTGAGTGCCTCAATTGGGATGATGGCGATCGCCCCCCATGTGTTAGCCCCATTCTTAACCTGGTCAGCGCCACATATATAACAATTCTTTGCGGTGTAGCCTGCCCCACAGTCTTTACAGGGCGATCGCTTTTATCCTAGCTTCCAGGCAAAATGTTCTTTGCTGCTCACTAATTCCCGTCTAACAGTTTGGCATCGAGGCCCATCCAACCCTCGGTGCTTTTTATTGAAAGAAACCTGCTCTTGCTCACTCATGTCTTTGATCAGGAAGGCTATTCTGCTAACTTTCGCCAATCGTCTATGCTGGATGAGGTAATAGTGAACCGCTACTTACCAGTCAGCCACTCGCCCCCTCAGCGAATACGTCACATCTTGAGCAGCCTGATCAACCACAGACCCATCAGTCTGCTGAGGCATTGCGATAAAGAATTCTGCCTTAAGTGAGCCCAGCTGCAGCAAATCACCATCTTGCAAGGCTCTTCGCTCCATGGGAGCCAATTTGCGGCGATTGACCCAAGTGCCATTGCTGCTCCCCACATCGGTCACATAAAATCCCACACTGGTATGGTGACCAATCACGGCATGTCGTCGCGACACTGACCGATTTAAGACGGTAATAGCACAGGTCGAACTGCGCCCAACCAGCCAACTTGAGGCGATATCTGTAGCTTGCACCTCGTTCTCATCAGGCAAATTGGTCGCGAGAAATGCAGCGCGTCCGGTAGCCACTGCTTGAATGTAGAAAGAGGTAATCTGACACCGTTGATGGGCTCTTAAAACAGGCTCAATGACAGTCGTGACTTCTGCCAGACTTTGATTGCAGTCAGCCAGCAACGAATCCGAAATGGCGGGATTCCTCTCCAAAAAGGTTAGGGGGCAGCCCGAAGAACTATCTGAAAACTTCAGGTTTGACATACTCACTTGACTAACTCGTTATCAAGACGACCACCCATATGGCTCTAAACCCTACCTAAGGGGCACCCATCAAAGACATAGGAGGGGTCAAACTAGCAACTGGCTTGAGTTCTCAAGCCCGCAGGCTAACAAACCCATATATCAGCCGATTTAGCAGATAGAGCAAACCTGAAACCAGCGCCGAGAACCACATTACATCAGCGCTCTATATCCCTTCAATCAAGGCTAGATTCACCCAATCAGGAAAACCATCCGTGTGAACTTAGTAAAAAGTCAGCGTGAAACTCATACAAATCATTGCTACAGGCATAATCGCACTAGGTGACTCCTCCAAACTGGGGCTCGGTGCTTATCGGAGTGAACTTAAGCGAACTGCTACTGTATTATGCAAAATTTAATGGGGACATTCATGTTTGACAATCCTAGTTTTCATGAAGTTTACCAAAGCTTCATGTAATGAAGATGAATCAAAATTTTCCTTGAAGCTTTCCTAAAGTCATGCCCGATTGAATCAACTTTTCTGTCACCGCAGTATATTAACCCCTTGATCACAGCTCACGTTGATCGCAGCTCACGAAATTAAAGTTTGAACCGTGAACCTCATCTCCAGCACAATGGCAGAATACCTGTTCGGGCTGGTAGTAGGAGACTCAAGGCATTCCTTTAGGATTGTTTCTGCAATTTGCGGGTTCAGCAATGGCATGATTAAGTTCATTCACTCGTTGTCGATTACACGTATCGTTACTACACTTATGCGGTCTTATTTAGCTGCGGCAGTTCAAATGAATAGCCTGCCCGATGTACAAAAAAATCTGGCCCAAGCCGAAGACTTGATCGACTTAGCCGTTCGGCAGGGGGCAGAGTTGGTTTGTCTACCCGAAAACTTTTCATTTTTAGGAGATGAGGCCGCCAAGCTGGCTGAAGCAGACGCGATCGCCCAGAGCAGCGACAAGTTTCTCAAAACCATGGCTCAGCGTCATCAAATCATTTTGTTAGGGGGTGGGTTTCCAGTTCCAACTCACGACAATAAGGTTTACAACACAGCGTTACTGATCGGCCCCAACGGGGAGGAGTTAGCCCGCTACGAGAAGGTGCATTTGTTTGACGTCAATTTACCCGATGGAAATACCTATCAGGAATCTCGAACTGTATTGGCAGGCACTCGGTTTCCACCGATCTATCCATCTAAGGAGTATGGAAATCTGGGGCTATCGGTTTGTTATGACGTCAGATTTCCTGAACTTTATCGCTACCTGTCTCAAATGGGAGCCGATATCTTGATTGTGCCTGCAACCTTTACGGCCTACACCGGGAAAGATCATTGGCAGGTGTTGCTGCAGGCTAGAGCCATTGAGAATACCTGTTATGTGGTTGCGCCCGCTCAGACTGGAAAACATTATGCGCTGCGTCAGTCTCACGGACATGCGGCCATTATTGACCCGTGGGGCGTTGTCTTGTCTGATGCGGGAGATCAAACAGGTGTGGCGATCGCCTCAATTGAACCGTCTCGCCTCAGCCAAGTGCGCCGACAGATGCCATCATTGCAACATCGAGTGTTTATTTAAACTCGTTGCAGGCGATTGCGATGTCTCCAGGGATTTGTCTGAGTTTCATGAACTCATTCACGAAATCCATCCGAGTGTATGAAGAAATATGTAAGGTTCATATAGTAGAGTAAACGGAATGAGTTCTGTCGAACGCATGATTGAGCTTACTTTTGAGCTAGCTCCTTTTACTTTTCAACCGTTTTTCTCGTGGTTTTCGCGTCCTCCAGTTCTTCTAGCTTCTACAACGGCTGAAGAAGGGACGCTGGTGTTATCGTCGGTTTTGTTGAGCCTCGTTGTCGTTTATTTTGCAGCGAAGCTGTTTGGTGAAATTTGTGCCCGCATCAATCTGCCTCCTGTTTTAGGAGAATTGGTCGGTGGGGTGATTGTTGGCGTGTCTGCCCTCCGTTTGATTGTGTTTCCAGAAGGGGTCGCAGACAGCTCTGATTCTCTGATTATGGCTTTCCTGCAAACAACAGCAGGGCTTGAACCAGAGGCGTTAGAAAGCGTTTTTGAAGCGTCAAGTGAAGTGGTTTCTGTCTTGTCAGAAATCGGAGTCATCATCTTGCTCTTTGAGATTGGCCTAGAATCTGATCTGAAAGAGCTGATCCGGGTTGGCCCTCAAGCGGCTGTTGTTGCCGTCGTTGGGGTTGTTGTCCCCTTTGCAGCGGGTACGGCAGGTCTTATTGCTCTGTTTGGTGTGCCGACCATTCCAGCAGTATTTGCCGGAGCCGCACTCACGGCTACTAGCATTGGTATTACGGCTAAGGTATTGGCGGAGCTGCAGCAGCTTAGTTCTAAGGAAGGCCAAATTATCATTGGTGCTGCCGTCCTCGATGATGTCCTGGGCATCATTGTCTTGGCTGTGGTTGCAAGCTTGGCGAAGACAGGTGAAATTGAGATCTTCAACGTCCTTTATCTCATTGGCAGTGCCGCATCATTTTTGATTGGTGCTATTTTCTTGGGGCGGCTCCTAAGTCCTTACTTTGTGGCCATTGTTGATCGAATGAAAACGCGTGGGCAGCTTATTTTGTCAGCGCTGATTTTTGCCTTTTCGCTGTCGTACATTGCTGCTGCAATCCAATTAGAGGCAATCTTAGGTGCGTTTGCAGCAGGCCTGATCTTGGCTGAAACAGATAAGCAAAAAGAGTTAGAAGAGCAGGTTCTTCCGATTTCTGACATGCTGGTTCCGGTCTTTTTTGTCACGGTGGGAGCCGCTACTGATTTAAGCGTGCTTAATCCGGTTGATCCGGCTAATCGGGAAGGCTTAGTGATGGCTGCGTTTCTAATTGCGATCGCCATTATCGGCAAAGTGGTGGCTGGGTTTACTGTCTTTGGTCAGGCTCAGGTCAATCGACTCGCCATCGGAATTGGGATGGTGCCGCGTGGAGAAGTTGGGCTTGTCTTTGCGGGTGTCGGCTCAGCCAGTGGCGTACTTTCAAAACCGCTGGAGGCTGCCATTATTGTGATGGTGATTTTCACCACGTTCTTAGCTCCCCCGTTTCTGAGGATTGTGTTCCAAAGTGCCGAGGATGGGATTGTGTCTTCTGAAGCAGCGGCATTAGAAGGAAATAGCGGCTCCTTCCCCCCAGATAGCAGCACCAAGGATCTAGAAGAATTAGAATCTCTCCGAGAACCTAAGTAGTGCTCTCAGCTAGCTGGGCAAACGGTTAGCTCTGCCTGACGGCAAGATGATGGGTAGGTGGGTCAGCGGAATGTGTTGGCTCATCTCCTCATATCCAGGCATTTTTTATCAAATTAGTATGGTTGAACTTTCTTTGAGTCACGCAGAGACCAATGCTGGAAGCAAGTCCCAGTGTTCTCCATCTCGGCAAAGCGTTGGAGTCTTTGATAGCGGCGTGGGCGGGTTGACGGTGCTGCGACAGCTTTATGACAGGCTACCCCATGAGTCGATTCTGTATGTCGCTGATACGGCTCATTTACCCTATGGGGTGCGATCGCCTTCTGAGGTGTTGCACTATACCCGAGGCATTCTGCGCTGGATGGTTGCTCAGCCCGTCAAGCTAGTCATCATGGCCTCCCACACCAGTTCTGCTCTAGCACTTCCCACGCTGCGGCAAGAGTTCCAGATCCCAATTGTCGGTATGATTGAGCCAGCAGCTCATGTCGCCACCACATCTGGGCGCAAAATTGGCGTGATTGCCACTCCCGCAACAGCCAAAAGCCAGGCATATCGATTAGCCATAGAGGCCATCAACCCAGCTATTGAGGTTTGGCAAGTAGGCTGTGAAGACTTGGTGCCTCTAATAGAGGAGAATCGTCTCAGCGACCCACAAACAGAGGCGATCGCCCGTGATGCGCTCTCGCCCTTGCTGCAGCTCGATATTGATGCACTCATCTACGGATGTACACACTATTCCCACATATGCCACATGATTCGGGCGCTCTTGCCCGATCGAATTCGTACCATTGATCCGGCAGTTCATGCAGTCACTGCTGCTGACGCAATCTTAGATCGACTGGCTCTCAAGAATAGGTCAACCGCATTACCGACTCGGTTTTTCGTGAGCGGCGACATGGAGATGTTTAGAGCGTTCTCAACCCACTGGCTAGGGTTCTCTCCACATGTAGAGAGAATGCCCCTGTCTGATTTTTCAGATAGCCCGCAGTTTGCTGCACCACATCACCCACCTACCATAACCCCATCATTGTGAAGATGCGATTATGGAAACGCTGCTACGCACTAAAAATCTGCTGAACCCTCAAGGCTAGCCACACTACTAGGCTGTTTGCATCATCCGTACATCGCGGGTGCACGAAATGCAACCTGACATGACCTATGCTCGTCGTGATCGTTGAACTAGCATCAGCACTAGATAGATGCTTAGAAGATATCCGGCAGCAAGAATAGGAATGATCAGCGGAAGATTGCTATATTGCATAATGGCTCGGCTTGGATACGAGAGAAGAACGATATAAAATCTAGAAAAATTGATACCGAAAACAGGACCAAGCGTCATCGACGCAAAGTCAACAAATGCCTAAGGTCAATGCACGGTGCATTCAGGAACCTTTCCAACTATCTAATTAGCTGGAACCGTGCAGTGCTCAAACATGCTTTAAAGAACTCGATTAGTTCAGAGATCGTTGCTCATACTTGTCGAAGCCCTACCCGAGTGTGACTTACGATAAATATCGTCATAGTCAACCACACTGCGACTCACGCCAAGTAATAATCAGTTGCTTACGTTAAATAAGCAAATCTAGAAACCAATCCGTATTAGGCTGAAGCCCATCGGACTCATAAAGCCTTTAATTTCTTATACTTTTAGATTAACATAGCATTCCTAAGATTTAGGTTCACAAATAGCCTTTTTAAAAGGTATTTAACGGAACCTGAGGTCAATGCCAAAGGCTTTTGATTTTTATTCTGGCAAGCGATGTAGCTGAGCTCGAGAATGAAAACCCGCACTGAATCAATCAACTGCTTGTCAGATAAGGGCGATCGCCCCATCCCTCAAGGGATAAACGGTGATTCTCTAGATTTCAACCACCGACATGTTAAGGGTTGCCTTAGAATAAGGATAAAATATGTAAAATTTCGTAAATTGATGCCTGAGTTGGCCTATCCATGACCTCAGCAACCTCTTTGTTTTCGCCTGTCGAAGCAGATCTCTACCTGCTAACCGAGACCCTCAAACAGCTTGTTGGGGCTCGGCATCCAATTCTCTATGCTGCCGCCGAGCATCTGTTTGGGGCAGGAGGAAAACGTTTAAGGCCAGCGATCGTGCTTCTGATTTCCAGAGCCACGATGCCAGGCCAAGATATTACCGCTAAGCATCGTCGCCTCGCTGAAATCACTGAGATGATTCATACGGCAAGCCTGGTACACGATGACGTTGTCGATGAATCTGAGATTCGTCGGGGCGTACCTACCGTACATAGTAGTTTTGGGAATCGGATTGCCGTTTTAGCAGGAGACTTCTTGTTTGCTCAGTCTTCCTGGCATTTGGCCAATCTAGATAACTTAGCAGTCGTAAAGCTATTATCAGAAGTAATTATGGATCTCGCTGAAGGTGAGATCCAGCAGGGGCTCAACCGGTTTGATATCGACTCATCTATAGAGTCATATTTAGAGAAAAGTTATTACAAGACGGCATCTCTAATTGCGAACAGCTCCAAGAGCGCAGGGCTACTGAGTGGAGTTTCCCCTGAGCTAGCGAAAAGCCTTTACAGCTACGGGCGAAACATCGGGCTCGCCTTTCAAATCGTGGATGACATTCTAGACTTTACTGGGTCGGCAGAACTGCTGGGTAAGCCATCCGGTTCTGACCTGAAGAGCGGCAACCTGACGGCTCCTGTGCTCTATGCCCTAGAGGAGAAGCCCTATCTCGGTACGCTGATCGAACGCGAATTTGCTCAGCCGGATGATTTAGAAGAGGCGATCGCCCTGATTCAAGATAGTCAAGGAATTCAGCGATCGCGACAGCTTGCCAGTGAGCATGCTCAGCGAGCGGTTGAGCAATTAAGTGACGTGCCTCCGTCAGAACCTCGTCAAGCTCTGGTCAAGCTGGCTGACTATGTTCTGCGGCGCATTTATTAAATCTTGCCCAAGCCTAAATCAAGAAAGAGCCGCCTCAGATTGCCCTCTCTAATCCTCACCCTAAACTAGATCAATCAGGGCTCAGCAGCCATCTAGGCTAAATCAGGCGGCACTTGCCGAGTTGTCCGGGTGTTCTGGAGGATTAGACGAATAATATGCTGAAGATTTTCTCGGCTGATTTCTGTTCCGCTGTTAGAATTACCAGGGAGTTCAAAAAAGATGAGGGTATCTACCGCCTTCATGGCCAACATCTGGAATAAGATATGAGTGACAGGGATGGGCAACGCAACGAGTTGTGGGTCATCTAAAGGGTGCGGACTGGCAGCGACATCATCTAAAGTAGGGAAAGCATAAATGACGTTTTTCTGTGCAGAAGAACGATGACGCTGCTGTAAGGTTGTCATAACCCAACCTTGGTCAAGCGTTTGCAGGATGTAATACTGAGGGTGCTTAAGTTGACCTGCAATTAATCGAAGTGCAGGGGCAATTGTCTTGACCAAGTTCGGCGTTGTGCCGTCTTGTGGAGCATCATTAATCAGGGCTTGGATCTGCCGATCAATATCCATCATCAGACTAGAGTTTCAAACGAGACATCGTGTTCAGGGGCATATGCACCCAGTCTAGACTGACAGGGCCGTACATTTCAGGAAAACTCTGGTTGATGGGCTAATGTCCGGTACACACCATCAGGGGAGACCAGTTAGGTCGTGGAAGCAATTTTCAAGCTACTGTTTTCAGAGTTAAATCAGACCACCCAAGCATCTGAACAAAATTGTCGGGCTGTTGCCAGCCGTCTCACCGAGGAAGTTAATCGGATTTGTTCAGAAAGTAAACGCATTCAAGATTCTGGCGATGTTGAATCATGGTTGATGATGCTTGCTAAACACCGAGTTAAGCAATGTCTCAAATATCATCGGCTAGGGTCGCGCCGTGGGCGAATCGAACTCCACAGTACCTTAAGTGCTGTGGTCTATCGGTACATTACACCCCCTCAGGTGCAGTCAAGCTATCAAGCTCGATTAAATCTCATTGAGGATTTTCTCCAAAGTTTCTACATCGAATCGCTGAATGCATTTCGACGAGAAAATCAAATGCCAGCAACGTATCGTCCTCGAACATTGCTAGAACTCGCCGAATATATGGCATTTACCGAGAGGTATGGAAAGCGCCGAATTCCGCTGCCAGGGCGGCGTAGCCAGCAGCTAATTATTCTGCGGGCCCAAACCTTCTCTAAACAGCAGCCACCTGAAACCACAGTGGATATGGAACAAGCTGCTGAGGGCACATCGAGCGAGTCTGACAACAGTTGGAATACAGCTTCGGTGCAGCAGGTTCGAGAACAAATGGTCGCACAAGAACCAGAACCCGCAGAAGATACGCTGCGTCATACGGTGATTAATGAATTGCTGTCTTATCTCGAAGAAAGACAGCAAGAAGACTGCGCCGACTATTTTGCCCTCCGCCTGCAAGATCTGCCAGCTAACGAAATCGAATCGATTTTGGGCTTGACGGCTCGACAGCGCGACTATTTGCAGCAGCGCTTTAAATATCACCTGATTCGATTTGCTCTGTCACACCATTGGGAACTGGTGCATCAGTGGCTGGAGGCAGATCTAGAGCGCAACTTTGGGCTGACGCCGCAGCAATGGAAATTCTTGACATCGAGACTAACACCGCAGCAGGGTGATTTACTGCGGCTCAAGCGCAAGGGAGTTGCCGATGGAGCGATCGCCCAAGAAATTGGTTGCACAACGACCCAATTGCAGAAACAATGGTCAAAACTCTTGGAACAAGCCTGGGAAATTCGGAATAATTTAGTGTCCGGAGCAGGGGTATCAACCGATGAATAGAGACCTAGAAGCTATCAAGAATTTGATTGCTTGGCTAATTCAAGATCCGAACCTGACAATCGCAACGCCATCAGGGGAACCGTCCAATCACAAGATTGGTTTAGGTCAAACAGGGATGACGGATCTTGATCTAACCCACCTGGATTCTATGTCTGCTGACGAGATCAGCGACTTGTTGTCTTATTCCAGGAATATAGTATCCCTTTCCTCAAACCATCACGTATTTGGGGAAGGTTCATCATTTGAATTGGGAGATATACCTGCTGTGCAAGAACGTTTCTATACGCTGTTAAAACGTCGGCTCCGTGCCGAAATTGAGCGCAAGCCTCCTCTGTTCCCCTGGGAGAGCGAGATTTGCGACCATGATGCTGAATACTCAGACTGTGCTCACCCAGAGTTGGTTCCATCCAGCTTCTGGGCTAGCCAATTCAAAGACTTGAGTATTCCAGTGCCAATGCCTGAAGCATTGCTTAACCAACTCTTGAGTCGATGCCAAGACATCGTGCAATCGTCACTCAAGCGAGGAGCAAAACTTGTTCAAGCTGTTGAACCCCTCTTTCCAGGACAATCTCATACTCTCAATCAGTTGGCCGGACTCGTGATGGCATCTGAACAAATGCGTTCAGCACCCTTGCCGCTGGCGGCAGAGCCATCCTCCTCGATGAACTCCGAGTTTCCAAATCGCTATGATGTGGCGACGCCTGTGCAGCAAATGGCACTGTCGCTCGTTGCAGCGCGGGAAATCTTGGACTCATTGAGTCTGGTCGTATCCACTGAGCAACCCACGTCTAGCCGACAGTGGCTGACTCAGGCTGGGGCGTTGTCAATTGAGGCAACCTATATCTCTGCTCCTACGCCTTGTTTACGTATTCAGGGATACATGCCCTGTCAGGGAACTCTGCTACTAAACGGAAATCAGGCCGAGTCAGTAACGCAACGGATGACACCAGGGTCTGTCAGCGTTGAATTGTTTGATATCGATCTGGATCAAACCTATGCTCTGGAAATTCAGCTTAAGACTCCAGAGCTATCATCGCTGTCGTTTGCAGTTAGCGTCTTGCCGTCTTTAGACGACTAGAATTGCAGCGCTGTATCTAATTCTGGTTTAGGGACTTTACCATCAATGGGGGCGTAGTAGACTATGCCCCTGTTTTATTATGCAAATACTACGCAAATCGTCATGACAATGATGAATAATTCGGTCAAGAGCATGACGTTATTTTCATGACGTTATTTTTACGTATACTGGCCTGCTCGGACATAATCGCCGATGGCGTAGCAGAGAGTTCTGAGGTTGCGGCGAGCGTTTTTCTCTAGATTGCTGTCGTATAGGGCTTGAGCGACGAAAAGTCGCTGTTCGTGGCAGTCAATGGCTCTGCTGTGGTCGCCCAGGGTGTCATAGGTAATAGCCAGATGTTCGAGAGCTTGTTCTTCATGGCGGCGATCGCCCAATTCGCGGGCTACTGCTAGACGTTGTTGATGGTAGCAAATTGCACGGGTATAGTTGCCCATGAGATAGCAAGTACTGGCTAGGTTTTTTAGGACTTGCACTTCAGTGCGGCGATCTGCAAGGCGGCGAACGATGCTTAGAAGAGTCTCATAGTATTCGATGGTTTTGTCATAGTCTGCTAATGCATAGTAAGCATTGCCGAGGTTGCGGAGGATTTGACTTTCTATTTGCAAATCTTGCAGCGGATGAGCCAGTGCTAAACCCTTTTGATAAAATGCGATCGCCTTGGGTAGATCACCCATTGCCTTATGCAACATACCCAAATTACTGAGAGCAGCAATTTCTCCTCGGCGATCGCCTGCTGCACGAGCCACATCGAGACTCCGCTGTTTATAGTTAATTGCCTGTGCAAAATCTCCTAGATGGCGATAGGCATTCCCCAGGTTTGCCAGGGCTTGCCGCTCTGTCAGTCGATCGGCGATATCATGGGCGATCGCTTCACTTTGCAATGCATAATGGATGGCCTGCTCATAATGGCCTAAGGCATAGTGGGCCAAGCCGACACCGCCAAGAGATCTACCAATGCCTTGACGGTCATTGAGGTCTTGAAAAATGCAAAGAGCTTTTTCAAACAGCATTAGAGACGCTTCAAACTCGCGAAGTTGATAGTATTCAACTCCCTTTTCTAAGAGGCGACAGGCCTCAGCCTGCCGCTGCATATTAGGATGGTGCGGAGAATCGTTGCTAATCCATCCTCTCTCTTGACTAGGGATGAATGTGCCATGCTGATCATCTACGGAGTGTTTCATAACTATATCGTTGCCCTCTGACTGACAACAAGAAAATTTAGACAAGACGTATTGCTAAGCCCAAAAGCCTTGGCTTTACGTGATCAATATCAAGACTCCTTAAAGCTATTCAAAATTCCAGGTTAAAAACACAGTAAATGCGCTTGATTTAGGGTGCGTAATTCATAGATTGGGAAAGACAATGTCAGTATTTTCCGAACAGTGTCTGTATTTTCCGAACAGTGTCTGTAGATTGATTTAGCTCCGAATAACGGTTAATTCACCAGACGTTTTCCGCCTAAATTTACGCTTGATGTTAGGCTGAAAAGCGAACAACCTCCGTTTTATGGGTGTCTTTGTCTTGTGAATGCGCCTTTTGCTGACGAACAGTTGCTGTTTACACCGAGATCGCCTGATCGTGATGCCGTTCCAGTGGTGTTTGCGTTCCCGAATGACTATAGCGTTGGCATCACCAGCTTGGGATATCAGACCGTGTGGGCAACTCTCGCCTCTCGTCGCGATTTGCAAGTCAGCCGTTTCTTTATGGATGTACATGAGCCTCTCCCAACTGACCCAGAACTATTGGGCTTTTCGCTGTCTTGGGAATTGGACTATGTCAATATCTTGAATAGTTTGGAGATCTTAGACATCCCACTTGAGTCGAGCAAGCGGGGCGATCGCCATCCGATAGTATTTGGGGGTGGGCCTGTGTTGACGGCCAACCCAGAACCTTTCGCTGATTTTTTTGATGTCATTCTTCTAGGCGATGGTGAAACATTGCTCGATCAATTCATCAATGCCTATCAGGCCGTTCGCGGCGAACGTCGCAGCCACCAACTGCGGCAGTTGACTCAGGTGCCAGGGGTCTATGTTCCTAGCCTATATGCCGTAACATATCACAGTCTTGATGGGGCGATCGCCTCCATTCGACCCATCGAAGCCGATGTGCCTGCTCAGGTCGTGAAGCAGACCTATCGCGGTAACGTGCTTACGGCTTCAACCGTTGTCACTCCCCGAGCCGCTTGGGAGAATATCTACATGGTTGAGGTGGTGCGAAGCTGCCCCGAACTGTGTCGATTTTGCCTGGCCAGCTATTTAACGCTTCCATTTCGCACGGCCAGTCTAGAGGGAGCCCTGATCCCAGCCATTGAACGCGGCTTGGCTGTCACCTCGCGCTTGGGCCTGTTGGGGGCTTCGGTGACGCAACATCCCGAGTTTACCGACTTGCTTGACTATTTGAGCCAGCCCCAGTTTGAGGCTGTGCGGCTCAGCATTGCCTCCGTTCGTACTAATACAGTAACGCCCCAATTGGCAGCCACCCTCGCCCAGAGGGATACGCGATCGCTCACCATTGCCGTAGAGAGTGGCTCAGAGCGTCTGCGACAAATTGTGAATAAAAAGCTCGACTCTGAGGCCATTGTGCAAGCGGCCATCAATGCCAAAGTCGGAGGGCTCAAAGGACTCAAGCTCTACGGCATGGTTGGTATTCCAGGGGAAGAACTGGACGATCTCGATTCGACAATTGAGATGATGCAAGCGCTAAAACAAGCAGCTCCGGGATTGAGACTAACGTTAGGATGCAGCACGTTTGTGCCCAAGTCGCATACTCCCTTTCAATGGTTTGGCGTCAACCCTAACAGCGACAAACGGCTGAAATATTTGCAAAAACGCCTGCGATCGCAGGGCATTGATTTTCGGCCTGAGAGCTATAGTTGGTCGGTGATGCAGGCGCTGATTTCAAGGGGCGATCGCCGCGTGTCGAGGCTCCTGCAGCTCGTTCGCAAGTTTGGTGATACTCTAGGAAGCTATCGTCGCGCATTTAAAGCCTTAAAGGGGCAAATCCCGCCTTTGGAGTTTTACGTCCATGAGCATTGGCCGACCGATCAAGTACTGCCCTGGAGTCACGTTCAAGGCCCCTTGCCCCTATCGACCTTGCTGAAACATCTCGACGATGCTCAATCGTATATGAAAGCGCCAATCTTAAAGACCCAAACAATGGACTCAAACATAAACTTACCGCGTGATTTGAGCAGCTCAGCACTATGATGAATCCGACGATCGAGCGCATCGAATCGGTAAAAGCGGGCCTGGTCGGGAGCCTCGGTGCTGGTTTGGCCTTCGGCCTGATGGCGGGGGCTCACCTCGTCTTTGAGGTGCAGTCAGTGATTTTTCCAGGTGGGGCAGTCTCTAGTCTGCTCAATGAAGGTGTTGGTTTCAGTGGGGCGATCGCCCTGCTGTCAGGGTTTCTATTTGGCGTCACCTATCGCTATGTAGTCCGTGCTGACAACAATCCTCAGTTGAAACTAGGTACTGTGTTTGCCTTTGGGCTAATTCGTGGTTTAGCAGAACTCGACGGTGCCATTCCCATGCTGGCAGATGGGCTGCTCTTACTGCTCAGCCTCATGGAAAGTGTGGCACTGTTTGCGATCGCCCAATTAATATTAGACGGAGCCATTCAATATCGATGGGTTAAGCCATTTGAACAGTGATGGGGCAGGCGACAGAGAGTTAATGCTAAGAACAAGCTCAAAAATAATCCATCGTTTAGCATACTTAACTAAGATCTACCCTATCTGTAAG
>CAZCXK010000082.1:0-3060 GCA_964502605.1 uncultured bacterium | reverse complement strand
TAAGATCTACCCTATCTGTAAGGGAGATCGATATGCTGGAGATAGTCCTAGCCCCATCAAGAGGGAAGAGAGATGGCGATCCCACCGTCAGATGTCGTAAAACAGAGCGATTTGCTCAACCGCTTGGTGCTCGACCAGGAAACGATGCAAGAACAAGGCCGCGTCGAGGTGCTGTGGATGTATCCACAGGCCAACCGAGTACTGGGCTTTATTTGCAAGTCGGGCTTTTTAGGCGCTAAAAAGACAGCCTTCACGCTCGATCAAATCCAGGCGACAGGAGATAATACGCTGCTGACCCGTGGAGAACCCGACCAAACAGACGCAACCCGAGTGCAAAAGCTAGAATCGCTGATTCACTATGAAGTCTGGACAGATTCTGGGGAGCGCATCGGACGCATTACTGACTGCCTGTTTAAGCTCCGCAGTGGCGTCATTACCCGGTATTTGATGGTGTCTGACCCGTGGGGTGGCCTGACCAACGGGGTCTACTTGATTTCTCCTAAACTCATCAAAGGGTTTGGCAATCGCCGGGTGCTGCTGTCTCACGATGCTGTTACAACGCTTAAAGTCTATAGCGAAGGCATCAAACAAAAGTTAGATGAGTTTCGTGAGTTTTTAGAAGATGAATATGACCATGTGACCCAGGGGTTGCGATCGCTGGTGCAACGGGCTCAGTCTACGACTCAGCGCGTCCAAGAACAGATTGAGCATCTGGGTGACCAGACGAAAACAGGGGCGCAGACCTTTTCACAAGAGGCAAAAACAAAAGCGGTCGGCTTTCAAGAACGCCTGCGAGAACGCACTCAATCTTGGATTGATCAGGCTCAAGCGACAGGGCAACAATGGACTGAGCACATCAAAGAACAAACCCAAACTCTAGAAGATACCTGGGGCGATCGCCTCCAAGAGGAAACAGCTCCGACTCTCAATGTAGATGCAGAAGAAATCCCAGATTCTATCTTTGATGATGACGATGACGCCTTTGACTTTCCTGATGAGCCAACCCTACAATCCTCAACCCGGAAGCTCGACCCTGTAGTTGACGACGCAAACTGGAAAGCCATGCCCGCAGCCGCCACCTGGACAGATGACCAAAATTCTGAATGGGCAGATGATGACGACGATAGTTGGCTAACTGACGATGCTTGGCTAGATGATGATGTAGCTGCTCTAAAATCTACCTCTCATAGCGCGTCAGAGCCCCCTTTTATCGCCACCTCGAGCACCACCACACACACGGCAGAGCCATCTACAGCTTCAGAGCCTACCATCGCCTCTTCTGGTACACCAGTCTCATCCCCTTCCTCTACATCAACGTCAGCCTGGGATGACGACGAACTCAGGGATAACGAATTAGATGATGACGCTCATCTTTCCCCTGATCAAGAGATGCCGTCAGATCCAGCCCCAGCCCATATCTCACAACAATCCAAGCCTGCTGATGCGTCAGTCTCACCCACTGGGTTAGACGACGACGATGACGATCCCTGGATTTAAAGCTATAGCGTATCTGTCAACTAATTTATTTGCATCTGTCTACTCGATTTCAGCCTGGTTCTAGTGCTTCATCTTGGCCCCAAATGAAGTTGGATAATGCCCTCTAAAAAAACTAGGTTTTCAAATATCGGGTTTAAAGAAATCTAACGTTGCTAGCAGTGCCCCACCAACAATTAGTAGACAGGCTGCTCCCACTGACCAAGTAGCCTCTGCCAACCCACAGGCAATTAGCAGCGTCGTTGATAGCAGAGGGGCAGCATAGGAGAGGGAGCCCAAGACTTTGATATTGCCATGTTTGACGCCATAGTCCCAGGTGAAGAAAGCAAGCCCCACAGGCCCTACCCCCAAGCAGAAAACAGCGAACCATTCCCCGTCTGTGGGCATGATGGTTACTTCAAACATCAGGTGACAGATCCAGGCGAGTATAGCAGTTGCCCCACAGAACCCACCGACAGCATTGGTGGGAATGGCTCCAAACCGACGAGATAGCAGCGAATAGCTTGACCAAGTTAGCGCACAGATGACCGCAGCCAAATAGCCGATCGTGTAGCGAGGATCAAAGCTCAACGACGCGCCTCTGGTAATCAAGAGCCCAGCCCCGATAAATCCGGCGATCGCCCCAACCCCATGAAACCATCTTAGCCGCTCACCCGGTAGCAATGCCGAAAAAAATACGATCAGCAACGGCCATAGATAGGCGATCAGGCTGGCTTCAACTGCAGGCGCATGTCGTAACGCAATGAAGTAGAAAAAATGATAGCCAAATAGCCCCGCAATGCCCAAAATCCATACTGCTTTAGGCAGTTTTAGATATCGCAGCGGATTACCTCCCTCACGCATCCAAACGGCCACCCCAATCAAAAAGGCGATCGTAAACGCCATGGCCGTGAGCTGAAACGGGGGAATGGTGCCGCTGAGTTCGGTCAAGAGGGCTAAAGTCGCCCACATCAAAACAGCCGTAAACCCGATCAGGGTAGACTGTCGTTGCTTTAAATCTGATGACACGATGATGCCTCTCTAAATGCTCATGTCATGTATTGTAAAGAGTTGTCTTATAATGAGAATTCGCTCAGTTTCGGCATTTAATTCGCCAGATGTTGGGCGATCTGGTTGCTGTCGGCGTCAGTGAAGAGGTCGTTAGCATAGGTGGCATGGTCTATCTCGCCTCTTAGCCCTAGGAATTTAGGTCAGTTTGTACCAGCGCCTACACCCTCTGTTCGCTATAAGGTAAAGCAGGCTCTCACCTGGTTATTCCCTACGTAGTGAGTCAAAATACGATAGTTGCCAGTTTCCTTACGAATTCGACCAGCAATAATTGCGGGATTGATTCGTAATTGCTGGGCTAGGGCAACAACAGCAGATGAAGAAGGTCTATCTAATAAGTGAGCTTGTCGCCAGATTTCCGGAGAGATTAGTACGTTTTTCGCTTTTTCATCAGCGTCTGTCTCTTTCTGGTCTTCCTCGATGGGGTCAATACTCAAATCATCAAAAAATGCATAGTCTGTACCATTTCCCTCCAAATGTAGCTGCTGGTGAGCTAGCTCATGACAGAGAGAGAACCAA
>CAZCXK010000081.1:0-26359 GCA_964502605.1 uncultured bacterium | reverse complement strand
AAAGCTACACTCTTGAGCTTACCTCATCTGTCATGCTTCCAATTTAAATTGGTATGAGCACGCCTCTCACGATTGCCCGGAAGACGCGGGCGAAACTCACTAAGCGACTCAACACCAACAGGTCGTGAGGGCTCTCATGCCACCACTTGATAATGTGGGCATTTGCTTCCTGCTCATTGCCAGCACGAAAATAAGTATCAATCGCAAGCATACGAATATCGGCGGCTATCCAATCACGCGATCGCCTCACCCGCGCTTTGCCCTCATTCTCTGCATCATAGTGCTCGATACAGGCAATCGCATCGGCCAACCGATTTTTTTGAGCCGCCAACTGCAACAATCGAAACACGCCCGCGTGAAAAGGTTGATCATCGTTGCTTGAAGGCAGTTCATGGGCCTCAAACGGACGGTCTTTCCGGTCAGCATTTGTTCTCTGATCCAATTGATTCGCCTGATTCGCCAAACGCTTCCCAGACATGAGGTGGTTGACCTCTGTCGGCAAAGTCACTGACCCGCGATCGAGCAGCAACTCAAATCGACAGTCGGATTCATGCTGGCGGATATAGCGGGCTAGCTCTAAAGGCGATCGCTTCTTAGAATGGCGCGTCGCTGGGCAAGGCAGCCGCATCGCATGACACAAACCAGGGAGCCAGATTTGCTCGAATGGGGTCAACAAAGAACTTTGATGGCTCAAGCGTAGAGAGCCTTCTAGTAAATAGGAAAACGCGATGTAAGCGGTAGAACCGCGACCCGCCAACACTAACAAAATCCCTGCGTGAAAGAGTGCTGCGCTTGCCCGTTCAGGGGGGGCAGCTTCAATCTGCTGTGTAAATCGAGATAGCTTTTTGGAGTAGTCTACCGACCGGGCATTCATCACGGGTTTCCTACAGTTAATTCAAAAAACGAATGGCTTCAAAAACGATTCAAAAACAAGCTGATGCAAAAACGCTATTATCCCACCCGGGAGCATTTCACTGAAAGCTGTGCAGAAGCTCATACATCAAACCTTAATCATTCATTGTCGTTTCTCAATTGTTTCTCAACATTTGTGTAAGGCAGATTAGTTTGAGAGCTTAACTGCATTGTTCCCTCAAAAAGCATGGATCTCAAGCATTCTCATTGGAGTTTGAGTAAAGTAGCTGAGTTATCTACGCAAGTCGGCAGAATATACTCCCACAATTCACGTCATCGGCATATAACATCTGAGCAGAATTTGATAGGATTGGCCGCATAATAGATGTCTGTTCAGTTTTATGAAGGTCAAAGAACATGGGGCGCGCCAACAAGGTGGTACTGGCATATTCGGGTGGAGTTGATACGTCGGTTTGTATCCCATATCTCAAATATGAGTGGGGGGTCAACGAGGTTATTACTCTCGCAGCGGACTTAGGCCAAGGTGACGAGCTTGAGCCCATTCGTGCAAAAGCATTGGCATCTGGCGCAAGTGAGTCTCTCGTCGCAGATTTGCAGGAGAGATTTATGACTGACTATGCCTTTCCTTCAATTCAAGCGAATGCCCTCTACGAAAATCGCTACCCGCTTTCAACAGCGTTGGCACGTCCGCTGATTGCGCAACGATTGGTCGAAGTTGCTGCGGAATATGGTGCCGATGCAGTGGCTCACGGCTGCACGGGCAAAGGCAATGATCAGGTGCGCTTTGATGTATCAATTGCAGCGCTAAATCCTGATTTGAAGGTGCTGGCTCCGGCTCGTGAATGGGGCATGAGTCGAGAAGAGACGATCGCCTATGGAGAACGGTTTGGCATCCAGTCGCCTGTGAAAAAGTCTTCACCCTACAGCATCGATCGCAACTTGTTGGGACGTAGCGTTGAGGCTGGCCCATTAGAAGACCCCTGGAATGAACCCCTCGAAGAAGTGTATGTGTTAACTCAGGCGATCGCCGCAACACCTGATGAACCTGAGTATATTGAGATTGGTTTTGAGCAAGGCATTCCCACTACTCTCAATGGTCAAACCCTCTCACCTGTTGACTTAGTGACTCAGCTGAATGGGGTAGCTGGAAGGCATGGCGTCGGGCGAATTGACATGATTGAAAATCGCCTCGTTGGTATTAAATCTCGTGAGATTTATGAAGCTCCTGCTTTGATGCTGTTGATCTATGCCCACCGAGATTTAGAGAGTCTGACTATTACTGCCGATGTCACTCACTACAAGCGTGGAATTGAAGAGACCTATGCTCAACTGGTCTACAACGGTCTCTGGTATAGCCCGCTTAAGTCTGCATTAGATGCATTTATCCAGAAGACGCAAGAGCGCGTCTCTGGCACAATTCGAATTAAGCTTTTTAAGGGCAATGCTGTCGTCGTCGGGCGTCAATCGGCCAATTCGCTTTACGCTCCTGGTCTAGCGACCTATGGCTCCGACGACGAGTTTGATCACAAAGCTGCCGAGGGCTTTATTTATGTTTGGGGCTTACCAACTCGCGTGTGGTCTCAACAAATTCGTGGATGATCCAGTGGCAATTTAACAGGATGATGCGATTAGGATGGAACATGCCGAGCGAGTGGGCAACGAGGAGATAAGCATAAGCCTATTCCCCTGTCCATTCTGTTACTGGTTGTCTACTGCGTCAGTAGCGGCAGGAGTAAGGTGATGAAGTAATAAACCAGTGGAGCTGTAAAGACATAGCTATCTGCTCGATCAAGAATGCCTCCATGACCTGGAATCAGCTGACCTGAGTCTTTCACCCCAGCATCTCGTTTCATCATTGATTCGGTGAGATCGCCTAACAGGCTGGCAATGCCGATGAGCAAACCGAGGGCCATCCCTGAGAGGGGCCATCCAGACCAGCCGAGATACCAAGCTCCGACAACCGCGATCGCAACACTAGCAGTTACCCCAAATACAGCACCTTCTACCGTTTTTTTAGGGCTGATGTCAGAGAGGCGTGTTCGTCCAAAGAATTTACCGAATAAATAAGCCCCAATGTCTGCTGCCCAAATACAGCCAAAAGCCAGCATTGTGGCAGTCAAACCTGTAGGTAATGATGCAATTCCTGTGATTTCGGTTGGCCAAAACCCCCACAGGGGTAAGTTGCTGACGTCCATTTGTCCGAGCGATCGCAACCGCACCCAATAACTCGGCAAATATCCACCGTAAAACAGCCCTAAAATTGATGCCGAAATATCTGCGATGGTGGCAAATTTAGGCTGAAACAGCAAGTAGAAACAAATAAAGGTTCCAGCGACAGGCATGATGGCATCTGCCAGAGTTGAAGACATTGTCGAGGTCACTAGCAGGGCTTGACTGACCACCAAAGTCGTTTTGGCGGCAGGATTAATTCCCTTGGCCCGTGTCAGCTGGAAATACTCAAGTTGCCCCAAGTAGACAATGATGCCGAAGAAGAGGGTGAAATACCATCCTCCTAATAAAATCATGGCTAACGCGAGAGGAATCGCAACAGCAGCACTGAGAAGGCGAGATAACGGCATAAATTCAGTACACACATTAATGATGGCGATCGCCATCGTCCTTAACCATATCGTTGGTTAAAACGAGGATATTCTCAGCTAAACCTTTAGCATCAGGCTAAGTGCTGACGAGAATGTTGCCGAAGCCTATCCCGCAACGAAATGTCCCCATGATCTATGATGCAGGAGTTCTAACGATTCAGAATTGACTTTAAGGCTGAATTCAATCCACCTGACAACTTAGTAGAGCACAAATTAACGCCAGGTTAATCATTCTCTGGATATCTTAATCTTGAGATAAGCACAAGCAAGCTAGCTTATCTTTTCGGCGCTTAAGATAAAAATCGGATCAACCGCTGCAAACACTTGGTGGGTGCCACGAGTTTCCAATCGATTAATGGCTGACTGCACCACCTCTACATTGCGAGCTTGCAGCTCAGCTAACCCTTCAGACAAAATGTATAGCGCTTCCAAGTTGACGGCTGTTGCGACAATTCGTCCGGTTGGCTGCAGATGGTGCCACGCAACTCTGAGAATGTCTTTAATGGCACGCCCCCCTTCAATGCAGATACAGTCTGGAGGAAATTTGAGTTGTCCCAGACATTCAGGTGCGCTTCCTTCAACCACCTCAACATTTTTGACGCCAAAGCGATCGCAGTTTCGTCGAATCAATGCCGCTACTTCGTCATCCCGCTCGATGGCAACAATTTTGGCTTGAGGACACAATAACCCAATCTCAACTGGAATTGTTCCAGTGCCCGCACCAATATCCCACAAGACTGACTCCGCTTTGAGGCGCAATTGAGAAATCAGCAACAGACGAATTTCTCTCTGGCTCATTGGGATTCCGGGTAAGCGTTCAAATAATTCATCCGGAATGCCGGGAGTGTGATATGCCCATAGAGGGGAAGCCATAATACACCGTGCTATTCTGATGAGTCCGTCCCAGCGGACGGCTGAGAGGTCGGAGCCGGAGCTACAGGTTCGGTCACAGGAATCTCTGGAATAGACGGAGGAGCCGGATCGGCTGGTGGTGCAGGTGACGATGGAGCAGGCGACTCACCCCGAGGAGGCGATGATGGGGCTACGGGCACGCCATCACCTGCTTCAGACTCGCTATCAGCAGAATCGCCTGGGGTGCGACCCGGTGACTCTGGAGTGCGATCCCGGCTACGAGGCCGCTCAGCCTCGCGATCGCCCTGACTCGGCTCATCAGTAGTTTCTGGACTATCTGATGGCTGATCGGTAGCTTCCCGACTGGGTGGCTCAGCATCACTATCAGCATCGTTATTCAGGCGCTCCCGCAATTGCTTAGGCTTGACAGGTTGTAGTTCAATGGTTGCCTCACGTCCGTCTAGCCGGGGCAACGATGGAAACTCTTCCACTGGAATTTCTTCCACTACTCGAGCCATAAAGTCTCGCCAGGTTTGGGCAGCAGTGCCACTGGCTCCCCATGTCGGGCGATTGTCATCATTGCCCAGCCACACACCAGTCACGAGCTGAGGGATATAGCCTACAAACCAGAGATCACGTCGCTCTTCAGATGTCCCCGTTTTACCCGCTACAGGCCGCCCTAGCCGTGCGCGTCTTCCGGTACCGCTGTCCACGACTCCTTGTAGCATCCAGGTCATGATGGTAGACGTCGTTTCATCGACAGCACGCTCAGGCGTTGGAGTCGCTTCATAAATCACTTCATCATACCGATTGAGAATGCGAACAATGCCATGAGGCTCGACAAAATTGCCCAAGTTTGCAAGCGTTCCATAGGCACTGGTTAACTCCAATAAGTTAACTTCTGAGGCTCCCAGAGCTAGTGAATAGGTTGGATATAGCTCTGATGTGATCCCCATGCGGTGAGCCATCTCAATCACAGGGTCAAAGCCTACGTCGATCAGAGTTTTAACTGCGACTACATTGAGTGACGAAATGAGCGCATCTCGAATGGAAACCGTACCTCTGTAGCGATCTTCATAGTTGTTGGGTTCATAGCCATCCACTGAAAATTGGGCATCTAAATATGTTTTGTACGGCGATATCCCCCCGGCGATCGCTGTAGTATAAACCAAAGACTTGAACGTTGAACCTGGCTGGCGCATAGCCTGCGTCACCCGGTTAAACTGACTTTCGTTAAAATCATCACCGCCAACCATCGCCCGGATCTCGCCTGTTCTTGGATCAACCGTGACTAGAGCAGCTTGTTCAAATCCTTGGCCAGGGCCATATTCTTCAATGGCTTTTCGAACAGCTTCTTCGGCATAGGCTTGCCAATCAATATTGAGGGTTGTTTCGACTGTTAGTCCTCCCAGTTCCAGATCTTCAGGAGATACCAGCTGTGCTAGCTGCTGCTGAATAAATGACGTGAAATAGGGGGTATTGCTAATGAAATATTTAGGTAAGCTGGGGTTAACTTCGAGAGGCGCGGACATAGCCGCATTCATCTCACTAGTCGTAATAAATTCTGCCTCGGCCATACGCTCTAGAGTCAGATTACGGCGGCGGCGGGCTGCATCTAGATCTACTAATGGAGAGAAGAAGCTCGGCGCAGGAGCTAAGCCTGCAATCATTGCCATTTCAGGCAGGGTTAGCTCGTCTACCGATTTAGAAAAATAAATCCACGCGGCGTCTGCAACACCATAGGCCCCAGACCCCAGATAAACCAGGCCGAGATATCGTTCTAAGATGGTTTCTTTTGATAACTCGCGCTCAATTTTCTGGGCTAATAAGGCTTCTCGCAGCTTTCGCTCTAGGGTGGGGCTTTGATCGAGAAAAACGATTCGGGCTAGCTGCTGCGTGATGGTGCTACCCCCCTCAAGCAGTTCACCTGCTGAAACGTTGGCATAGATGGCTCGGGCGATCGCCGAATGGTCGATGCCGTCGTGTTCATAAAAGTGTTTATCTTCAGCAGCGATGAAGGCTTGCGTCAGGAGTGGTGGAATTTGCTCAAACTGGGCTCGATCGCGAGTGGCGGGCCCGATTTGCTGAAGAATTTGACCATTACTGGCTTTGAGCGTCAAAGTGCCATCTCGAACATACGTGAGAACGGCTCCAACCTCTGGTAGACTTGCTTCCACGACATCCAACGTTTGCCGAATTGCAAACACTGTGCCACCAGTTAAAGCTCCTAAACCAACCAAGATCCAGACCCACCAGCGCTGATCAATTGGCTTTCGATGGTGGGGCGGTTGGCCTCGATGGCGCTTTGAAGACTCTCCAGGGTTGGAAGATTTCTCTAACGACTCAACCTCTGCTCCATGCTCCATCAGGTGAGATGGCCGAGAAGGTGGAGATGTGCCCCATATCCTGGACAGTAATGATTGAATTGATGATTTTGATGACATTGCAAACGTCCTTATCGCCTGGCAAGTCTAGTGAAAAAGATTGCCAGAAAAAGAATTGATTGACAAGCAAAGAAGCGATCGACAAGGCTGACAATGTACCCCATGTGAATTAGAACGAATGATCTAGTCGGTGTGATCATGTAGCCTTGCCAATTAGCATAAACGCTCCTCTAGGCGATCGCTCTTAAACCTCATCTAAGTCGATAACTGTCGGTAACTAGAGTGTTGCTGATGAAAAGACTCCAAGCCTTGAGCTAGACCTGGTCTCTGTGGATGTATGCTCAGGTCTTGAGGTTAATTTCTCATACCCTGCTCGGCCAGTTTATCTAGAACAGCTCAATTTTGCTAGATCCCAGCATGTCCCAATGCTAAACCAGTAACCAACATCCCAAAAACCAAAAATGGCTGCGCGCTGGCCTGATATTTCACATCGTTTTCAAGTGGCGATCGCAGAAAATACATATCTTGAAAGGTGATCTGAGGAATAATCAACAAAATCAAAACAGTTGCGTAGAGATTTTGCCCGACTCCTATCAAATAAGCTGCAACCCCAGACTGAAATACATCAATCATCAGCACACAAATCCAGGCAGCTGCCCCCACCCCAAACATAACAGGTAGTGACTTGAGCCCCAATTGGCGATCGCCTTCAACGCTCTTAAAATCATTCACCACTGCAATTCCTAGCCCCGCCAGACTGTAAAACAAAGTGAGAATGACAATTGTCCAGTTCAGCTCACCAAACAGGGCATGTCCAGCCCACCACGGCAACGCAATATAGCTAGCTCCCAACGCATAGTTCCCAAGCCAGCCATTCTGCTTGAGTTTCAGCGGTGGAGCCGAATAGATATAAGACAGTAACGACCCGCCAATAGCCAGTGCTGCTATCACCGGGAACTGATGCCCTGCCCACCAATCTAATCCAGCAGCTAGGGCAATTCCAGCCGCTAGGAGAATCAAAATTTGAGCTGTAACCTGGGAGACAGAAATAGCCCCAGACGGAATGGGACGGTAAGGCTCATTAATAGCATCGATCTCGCGATCATAAAAATCGTTGAGCGTTTGAGTATAGCCTGCGAGCAATGGCCCAGAGAGCAGCATGCAGGCTGCTGCAATCAGCACATTTTCAACCGTCCAAGTGTAGCTTCCTGACGATGCCGCCCCGCATACAACCCCCCAGATGAGAGGAATCCATGTGATAGGCTTCATCAACTGCAAACGAATTTTCCAGATTGACGTTTCCCCAGGTTCAGCACCTTTCATCCCCAAAAGCTGGCGAGCTTTGCCCCTCCGATTTGTGCCGACGATAGTGGCTCCATCCGGTTGAGATGAACGGGAATCATCGACCTGTTGCTCAGACATGGATGATGGTTCTGGTGGATTATTTGAAGATTGAGGAAAGTCAGGCATAAGACGTTTATAAGGGAATCCAACCGTGCTGATGCGATCAAGGTAGCCTCATATCGACTTGAAAATCGACATTACTTGATCGACATTACTTTGAAGTTATAAAGCATTACTGGCTATTAGGCACTCCCCGCAGTCATAGTGTGGATCTCTATCATCAACACATGCATTGTCAGAGACATCATCACCCAAATGAAATAATGAGACAGCTATCCTGAAATTTAGCCCCTGTGACAGGCTTCCCTTGCAATTCGGGTGGCAAAAAGATGTTGCGCCGCTGATCACCCGCTTCGACTGTTACTTCAGGGCCATACTGCGTTAGTTTCACATCTTGCTTGGTGAATCCTGGTAAAAATAGAGTCACGGTACGCTCTGTGAGATTCACAGTAATCGGTCGCGGCACGTTGGCAGATGGCTTAAAGTCAGGCAGCGCATCCATCAGCGGCCGCCATTGTTGATCGATCAACGCCGGGACTGGGGCAACAGACAATGGAGCAAACCCCTTAACGACATCATCCAGGTTTTCAGCCTGTAGGTTGTCAGCATGATTAAGAATAACACCACCCACAGTCAACCCAATCTGCTGGGCACTACCCCACAGATAACGAGCCGTGGCGATCGCCCCAGGATGCTGAGTCGTCACAAGATAAGCCAACATCTGGTTTGGATCAGCTACGGTCTCACGTCCCCGATCCAGCAAATTACTCACTTGGCTGGTTGGTTCCGCCAACACATCAGTCCCTGACCAATTAACGTTAAGTATAGAACTGGCAATTGGCTGCACAAAGGGCGAAAGCGTTCTGCCCAAATCAGACTCCAGAAACACCTGCCGGAACCGCCGAATATACCAGCTCAACACCTCGGGCATCCCTAGAGTTCGCAGCATCGACACATCGCCAGCCCCATCATAGACAATGACATCATACTGGCCGCGATCGCTATATTCTCGAATTGCGTTCAGCGCAAGAGCATTGTCGATCCCTGGTAAGACCCCCAGTTCTTGTCCAAACACCTCTTTGAAGAAGGGCGTCTTTAAATATTGAGATTCCAGTCGCTTAAGCTCATCCCAACTTCGCTCTAGCAGTGCAGTCGTTTGAAACTGAACCACGCTGAAATTAGGTTCAAGCTCTTGTGGATCACAACTCAATGACGCGTTCAGAGCCATCCCCAAACCAGGATCAGGGTGTTGCCCTGCCAACAGGACACGCTGCCCATCACGGGCAAATCGTTTCGCTGTTGCGATCGCCACCGTTGTGCGACCAACTCCACCTTTGCCCAAGAAAGTCAGTATAAAGGTCATCGCCCTACCGAATTATGTATTAACTGCCCACTCAATTCAGCTACTGAGTGGGTTCAAGCTCATCCTCAAAAAACCAAGTCGAGAATTTGTCATCAAACTGGACAACCACGCCGACCCCACTTGCATCTACCATTTTATAGTCTTGAATTATGCCAATCTGCCCCAGACGACTGATTACATCTTGAGATGTCCGATCTCGCAGCCGACGCACGCGCACCTTTTGACCGATGTCCATTAACTACTCCGAATCAGTAAACCGTTCTATGGATGACTAAAACCATCCCACAGTGTATCAGTGTCCAGCGACGGATTACGCTATTCTGATATCGGAATTATGGCTGAAACATCAATTAAGGTAGATGGTTACAAATGTTGGCAAAACGCATTGTGCCGTGCTTAGACGTTCAAGCGGGACGAGTCGTCAAGGGAGTCAATTTCGTCAATCTTCAAGATGCGGGTGACCCTGTCGAGCTGGCAGATGCGTATAACAGAGCTGGAGCTGATGAGCTGGTGTTCTTAGATATCACTGCGACCCATGAGGATCGTGACATTATCTTTGATGTAGTTTATCGAACCGCTGAACAGGTTTTCATCCCTTTAACTGTTGGAGGCGGAATAAATTCATTAGAAATAATTAAAAAATTGTTAAGAGCTGGTGCTGATAAGGTCAGCATTAATTCTGCAGCTGTTCGTAATCCCGCCTTAATTAATGAAGCTAGCGATCGCTTTGGGGCTCAGTGCATCGTCGTCGCTATCGATGCCCGCAGGCGCGATGATCCAGCAAACTCAGGATGGGACGTTTACGTGCGCGGCGGACGAGAGAACACAGGCATAGATGCGATCGCTTGGGCGATCGATGTGGCTCAACGAGGTGCCGGAGAACTGCTTGTGACGAGCATGGATGCAGATGGCACTCAATCTGGATATGATATCGAACTGACTCGGGCGATCGCCGAACAGGTAGAGATTCCAGTGATTGCATCGGGTGGAGCTGGCACCTGCGATCACATTCTAGAAGCCCTCACTACAGGTCAAGCCGAAGCCGCCTTACTGGCATCACTCCTCCATTATGGACAACTGTCTATTACAGAAATTAAGGATCATTTATTAGAGCATCAGATCCCTGTGCGCATGACATAAACCCTTGATTCACGGATGATCAACCCAAAATCTCCTGAGGAAATGGGGCTAGAGACAGTCGGATGAGAAGGTGTTACGATATGTAAAAGTTACATTTCGTTACTTCCACCTTAAAAATGATCTTTATATTGTTCATTGTTATCGGTTTAGTAGCCTGGGCTCTCCACTTGATGCAGGAGGCTGTAGAGCATCGGGAGTTTTCTCTAATGCTGGCAGGTTTTCTCGTGTCTACTGCGGCAGCTGGTTTGGTAGCAGTTTATTTTTTGATGGGTCATTATGTTGGCTATATGACGGATATGGTGGAGCGTTCTCAGCTCTACGAGCAGATTTCAGAGTCTTCGACGGTGACTTACTCTGGTGAGGCGTGGATACCAAGTTGGCTAGATTGAAGATTCTAACTAGATATGACTTCAAACCAGAGTTTTAAGAAAACAATTACGCTTTATACGTCGTTAGCTGGTAGCTGGAAGAGCGCAATTCTCTCTAAAAATGTAGTGGCCTTTTTAAAGGCACCAAATCCTTGAATGGTATGAGTTACACTGCACTAGTTAATCCTATATTGAACATGGATTAAATCTTGATTTATTTTTATTTCAAGAATATATATAAGCTAATTCTAAAACCTAAAGCTATTTCTTGTTTTTGTTTGATTTCAGAAATTTTTCAGACCTTATATCGGCAGCAAGCCACCCTTACACCCTCATCAGGAATCCCTTTTCCAGTAAAAGGAACGTTGAGTTTTGTTTCCAGCTTGATAGACATAAATGCTGGTGCTTAAAGCAAAATTGCCACGCTGCAGATGTGAAAGATTCTACCGTCTAACTGGGTTGCGGATCCTAGCTAGAAACTGCCATGGGGCATTTAGCGAATCTACAAGTAAGAGTCCATACTCGGCTGGCTATTGATGCATGATTGACTATTAGGGCGTTCGAGAAATTGTCAACACTAAGAGATGGGGAAGATGACTTAGCGCGGCTTGGCTTCTGATCACAAGATTAAGCTCCAGCATGAGCCATAAATTGCTTCCTCAGTTAAATAGCAGCCAAGGAAATTGACACGATGAACCATTCTGCTCAACAGTCTGTCAACATTAATTGCCCGCCCGTGGGTCTCTGTTTAGAAAAGCCCAAGATGCTAGTTGTTGACGATGAGCCGGACAATTTGGATCTCCTTTACCGCACATTTCGGAAAGAATTCCAAGTCTTACGAGCTGAAAGTGGAGTTGCAGCATTAGAAATTTTGGCTGTCGAAGGGGAGGTTGCCATTATTATTTCTGACCAGCGAATGCCAGAAATGAAGGGGACAGAGTTTCTCAGTAAGACAGTGCCCCAATTCCCAAACACTATGCGGATTGTTCTAACGGGCTTTACTGATGTCGAAGATTTGGTAGAAGCAATTAATTCAGGACAAGTTTATAAATACATCACGAAGCCATGGGATCCTAGTGAGCTCAGAACGGTTGTCCAGCAGGCAACCAAAACGTATCAAGGATTGAAACAACGCACAGAAGAGCTCCGCAGGGCTCAAGCTCAAGCAGATCTTCTAGGTACGATTGTGCGGGTTATTCAAGATACCCCTAGCGCAGAATGCAGCTTAACGTCGATTGCTAGAGCATTTGGTGAAAGCTTCGCAGCAGATATCTGTGTCTTACAGCGTGTCGAAGGTTCAATGCTAACTCGAACATTCGGGGTATATCCAACACAGGAAAAAGGTTTAGAGGGTCTGGCTCATGACCCCCTGACCCAGAAAGCGATCGCCACAAGGACTCTCCAAATTGCTGTTAATATTGCTACAGATGAATCGCTTGCCCAGTCAGAATTTTACGTAAAGACTGGTATTAAAGCTCATCTTGTTATCCCGATCGTATTGCAAACGCAAATGTTGGCAATGTTATCAATTCAATGGCAGCAGCCCTGTGCAACCTTGACAAGTCATGAATTAGATTTGCTACCTCTATTTGCTCAGCAGGTTGCACTAGTTCTAACGTGCCAGCGCGCTGTTTATGGGGCAGCATCCTGATAATACGGGCTAGAGAAATTAATTGTTTTTCGTTAGAGGATGCCATTGCTTTGTCTCATCGGACTCATCTCAGTTCAACTTCAGCAACGATGGACGCCGACCGTATCCAAGCTTTATTTAATCGGATTGCCCCAGATTATGATCGGCTTAATCAATTGCTTAGCTTGCAACAACATCATGTTTGGAAGCAAATGGCTGTGAAATGGGCTGAGCCTAGTTATGGCTCGGTTTGTCTTGATGTATGCTGCGGCAGTGGCGATGTGGCCCGCATGCTGGCCCGACGAGTTGGTAAAGCAGGACAGGTGATTGGGTTAGATTTTGCGGCTAATCAATTGGCGATCGCCCGACAGCAAACTCAAGCCAGTCTTAATGCTGCCTTAATTGAGTGGGTTGAAGGCGATGCACTACAATTGCCCTTTTCCGCAGAACACTTTGATGTGGTAACAATGGGCTATGGGTTACGAAATGTTTCAGACATACCCCGCAGTCTTCGTGAAATGCATCGAGTTCTCAAACCAAACGGTAGACTTGCTATCCTCGATATGCACCGTCCTGATAACCCATGGCTCCAGCATTTCCAACAGTGGTATCTGCGTAACATTGTTGTTCCGATTGCCAAAGAATTCGGTCTAAAGCAGGAGTATGCTTATATCAGCTCTAGTTTGGCTCAGTTTCCAGTTGGGCGTGAACAAGTTCAGCTAGCTCGACAAGCTGGTTTTAGCACCTCAACTCACTATGCGATTGCAGGAGGGATGATGGGTATCTTAGTTGCTAGAAAATCCGGATAGACATGGACGTGCGCGATTTATTGGGAAGAACTGATGCGTATCCCATGCATATCCATGAAACCAATCGGTTGACTTAAGGTTCATCTGAACCTGAATTCGACGCCTTGCCTCCAGATTTATTTTTGTTAAGTTTTTGATTTTGACCCTTGAATTTTTCAACACCCTGGTTGCTGATTGCGCCTCCGATCGTTGGTGGAGTTATTGGATATTTCACCAACGACTTGGCAATTAGAATGCTGTTTCGCCCCTACCGAGCAATTTATCTGGGTAGGCGCAAACTGCCATTCACACCCGGCCTTATCCCAAGTAATCAGGCTCGACTTGCCCAACGGGTTTCTGACACGATTATGGGGTCACTGCTTACCCCAGAGGAACTCCAAAAATTAGCTCGACGGCTCCTGCAGCTAGATCGAACTCAATCTGCAATTCGCTGGCTTTTAGATTTAGCACTTGGACAGTTGCAGGGCGCTAATGAGCAAAAGACAACCCGCATCCTGGCAGGTGTTTTAGAAGACTTATTGGGACAATCTCTCCCACGAGTTCTTAGAGTATTAGCCCGTCGAGAAGATTTCTTAGAAGCACAATTTAATCAAATCTTTGATCAAGTATTGCTTGACTTTGAGTTAAACGATAGCCAAGCAGATCAACTCTCAGAATGGCTTTTACAAGTTGTTTTACCACCTGACGTCTTACGTCAAAGTCTGGTTGATTTTTTAACTGATCGCAATATCCAAATTATTGACGAAGGGTTTCGAGAAAAGGCAAGTGGCACGTATTGGGTAGTGGCGAATCTGTTTGGGCTACGCAACACATTAACACGTCTGAGAACCTATTGTCTTGATGAACGCGAAGCAAGTAATAGCCGGTTAGCCGAACTCATTCAATCCCTTGGCATTCGGGGACGTTTAAAGGAATGGCTGCAAAATTTATCGCTGCAAAATCTCCCTGTTTCAACAGTTCGACAACTCCGTAAGACGATGCGAGACAGCCTTCGGAATTATGTGCAAGAACGAGGTGCTGATTTACTTCAAGAACTCAGTAACTCAGTAGATTGGGAGAAGGTGTCAGGTCTGTTGCTAAATCGTCTTCGCAATTCAGATGTTGTCAATAATTCTCTGACTCCTGTTAGCCGAGAATTAGCTCTGATTCTTGAACGCTATCTCGAAAAAGATTTAGAAACGCTAGTGACTCAAGTTATCCCGATCTTAAATATTGACGAAGTCATTATCGAGAGAGTTAATGCAACTACTCCTCAAGACTTGGAATTTGCTATCCAGGGGATTGTCAGAAACGAACTTCAAGCCATCGTAAATTTGGGCGGGATCTTAGGTTTTACGATCGGCCTATTTCAATCTTTGCTCATTTTGATGAATTAATCGTTATGGCGCTATTTTTGTGACATGCTTAACTCTGCTAGCCAGGATTAAAGAACCCCTGTTTCATACGTCAATTGAATAACATACACACCTAAAATGGATGCCTCGAGTAAATTTTGCTCAACTCTAAACATTGATAAAAATTAGCTCAATTCTTCCGTAATTGCATCAATATCTTTACAAAGATCGTGTAATTCTTGATGTTGCGATCGCCGGGATGTGCGGCGATATTTCTTTGCCTCTAATTTTGGTTCATAATGAGATTGCCCTGATTCACCAGTTTTCAGCTTCATTGCTGATTCACCAGTGCCAAGCTTTTCTAATACGTCTTGGCGGGCGATCGCATCGTCCAAGAAATTCAGATAGTGCTCGTAGCGTTCCCAGTCCCCTCTTACTGCACAATTCGGTTCATCTCGATGTAAGCAATCACTAAATTGACAACTTGAATGAGTTAACCGTTGATAAATTTCTGGAAAACCGTTCGACAGTTCTCGAGGGTCACAATTAAGGTCAGGCTGGTTGAATCCTGGCGTATCGGCTAGTAAACCACCAGTGGGGAGATCAAACAGTTCGACATGACGAGTTGTGTGCCGCCCTCGTCCTAGCTTGCCAGACACCTCACCCACTCGTATATCAACTTTCGGGATTAATTGATTAATTAAGCTAGACTTGCCCACCCCAGACGGGCCTGAAACAACTGTTATTTTGTTTTCTAGCTGCTTTTGTAGCTGACTCAAGCCTTGATTGGCTGATATGCTAACAATTAAAGGTTGATATCCCCACTCTTGTAAGCGATTGTTCCATTGATAATGGACTTCAGTCGAAACGAGATCTCTCTTATTCAGGCATAAAGCAACTGACAGTCCGGTTAGCTCTGCTTTTACTAAAAAGCGACTCAGCTGTAGTGGTTCCAAGTTGGGCTCTGCAAGGGCAAATACCAACAAGACTTGACTAACATTTGCAATGGAAGGGCGATCAAGCTCTGCCTCACGGGGAAATACAAAAGAAATTGCACCTCTTTTGTTAGCCCAGTCTGGTTCTTCAATCTGGACTCGATCACCAACGATAACCTGCTGCCCAATTTTTTTTAGCCGCGTCCGGCGAGTACACAGCAGCATTCCAGAAGAAGCAAATGATGACGGATGCTCAATTTCACTAAGATTCAATGCATCAATCTTGACCCAATAGTAGTTAGCCTGCACTGCTACAACGGTTCCCAGCAGATTTATATCTTCTCCTGAGCCGCTTACTCCGCTACTAGTAAGAGGTATAACTGTCATCCAGAATGTAAGGGCCGTCGCACTTTGACTGCAAAAAAGCTACTCCGATTTTCTATCTGTTCAATGCCGTAGCCCTCCATAGAGAGGCTATCAGGCACTTGCTCAATGGGTTCCCCCGGATCGAGCCAAACTTCCAAGATATCTCCAGGAGGCATTTTTTCAAGATGCAATTTAGTTCGCACGAAATTAATAGGGCAGGGTGTACCTCGCAGATCGAGATGAGCGTCAGGAGTAAGATATTCAGACGATTTAAGATCGCGCATCATCCTCGAAACAACCCTCCTAAAAAGCCCTCAATACCGCCACCTTTTTCAAGGCGATCGCCCCTCAGTTTCGCCAACTTCTCCAACAGTTCTCGCTCTTCAGGGCTCACCTTTATTGGGATCTCAATCTGAACAGTAATCAGATGATTTCCTCGACTCACAGGGTTTCCCAATCGAGGCACACCCCGATTTTCAAGCGTCAAAACTGTATCTGGTTGTGTGCCAGGGTGAATCAAAATTTCTTGAGGTCCATCAACCGTATTAATCTCAAAACGACAACCTAAAATCGCTTGCAGATAACTAACTTTAACGTCTGACAAAACATTAATGCCATCTCGCTTAAATTCAGCGTCTTCATTAACAAAGAGATAAACATACAGATCTCCAGGAGGTCCGCCTCTTTGTCCAGCATCACCCTCACCCGACACCCTCAGTCGAGTTCCATTATCTACTCCAGCTGGAATCGTAATCTTAAGCTTCTTTGTTTCTTGTTTCTGTCCACTACCACTACATGTATCACACTTATCTTCGATGACTTGGCCCACTCCATTACATGTTGGACAGACAGACACCTGTGTAAAACTGCCAAACGGTGTCCGAGTGGCGCGACGAACCTGACCAGAGCCGCTACAGGTTTGACATGTCCGGGGTCGAGTCCCCGGCTTAGCACCTGTCCCTCCACATGTAGAGCAAGTTTCAAGATGGCTAATACGAATTTCCTTATCGCCACCAAAAACAGCTTCACGAAACTCCAGCTTTAAATCTAGACGAAGATCATCGCCGCGAACTGGGCCTCCACGACGACGTGTTGTTTGACCGGATCCAGAAAATCCACTGAAAAAGCTTTCAAAAATATCTGCAAAACCACCAAAATCGCTAAAGTCTTGAGCCCCTGCACTCGCCGCCGAACCAACACCGGCCTCACCAAAGCGATCATATCGTGCACGCATCTCCGGCTCTGACAACACCTCATAAGCGCGGTTGATTTCTTTAAAACGCTCCTCAGCCCCTTCTTCTTTATTGACATCAGGGTGATATTTACGAGCTAAGCGACGATATGCGCGCTTAACCTCTTCTTTGTCTGCGTCACGAGAGACACCAAGGATTTCGTAGTAGTCACGAGCCATATAGCGCTGATTATGAGGAATAAATGAAGCAAGTTTAGTGTAACAAGGGCAGACCCACATTAACCCTTGCCATATATCCTAAACTAATCGACTGTCTCGTAGGGGGCAGTTACAGTAGCATCGTCATCAAATTCATAATCTTCTTGGATTGAATCAACGTGACCATTAACCTCAGGTATGGAAGAAGCTTCAGTATATTCAAGGGCTTCACCCTCAGTATTTTGTCCTACCCGTTGATAAATCTCTGTTCCAATAGCGAGCAAGATTTGTTGTAATGCATCTATCCGCCACTTCATATCCTCCGGAGAAGCATCTCGAGCTGCAATAGCTTGGCGCAACTCAGCGACTTGATCACTGGCTTGGGCTTTCAAATCATCGGATATGAATTCAGCATGGTCTCTCAGCGTTGATTCATAGCTGTAGAGAAGAGTATCAGCTTGATTTCTTAATTCGACAAGTTGTTTGCGGAGTAAGTCTTCTTCGGCATAGAGGTCTGCCTCTTGACGCATACGCTCAATTTCGGCTTCGTTTAGCCCACCACCACCATCAGTAATGCGAATGTTTTGTTCTCGCCCAGTAGCCTTATCACGAGCCGAGACTTGCAAAATTCCATTTGCATCAATTTCAAATGCCACCTCAATTTGTGGCACGCCTCTGGGAGCAGGAGGAATTCCCGTCAGCTGAAACTTCCCTAAACTCTTATTGTCTTTTGCCATCGCACGCTCACCCTGGAGCGCATGAATTTCAACCGAGGTTTGACCGTCAGTAGCCGTTGAAAATGCCTGTGTCTTACTTGTAGGGATCGTTGTGTTGCGCTCAATGATCTTGGTAAACACTTCGCCCAGGGTTTCAATTCCCAGGGATAGAGGCGTGACATCAAGCAGCAATAAATCCTTAACCTCACCCCCTAGCACTGCACCCTGAATCGCGGCTCCCAAAGCCACTGCTTCGTCTGGGTTCACAGAGCGATCAGGCATTTTGCCATCGAAATAATTCATGATTGCCTGCTGCACCGCAGGAATTCGGGTCGAACCACCAACCAAGATAATACGATCAATATCTCCCGACGTTAAATCACAATCTTTCAGTGCCTGAGTCACAGGATCAATTGTGGATTGCACCAAATGATTCGCTAATTCCTCAAACTTGGCACGAGTCAACTCCATTTCAAGATGCTTAGGCCCAGTATCGTCCGCTGTAATGAACGGCAGATTCATTGTCGTTGTGATCATTGTAGACAATTCGATCTTTGCCTTTTCTGCAGCTTCGCGTAATCGCTGAAGCGCCATTTTGTCATTTGCTAAATCAATGCCTTCTTCATCTCGGAATTTGTCTATCATCCAGCGGACAAGCACGTTGTCAAAGTCGTCGCCGCCCAGATGATTATTGCCTGCTGTCGCCTTAACTTCAAAAACCCCATCCCCCAGCTGCAAAACCGAAACATCAAATGTGCCACCGCCTAAGTCAAAAACCAGCACGGTCTGTTCTTGTTCTTGCTTGTCTAGACCGTATGATAACGATGCAGCTGTTGGCTCGTTGATGATTCTAAGCACTTCTAGTCCAGCAATCGTGCCAGCATCTTTGGTGGCTTGCCGTTGAGCATCTGTGAAATAAGCAGGAACGGTAATAACAGCTTGTGCTACTGACTCACCCAAATAGCTTTCGGCATCTTGCTTAAGCTTTTGCAAAATCATTGCCGAAATCTCTTGGGGTGTATATGTCCGTCCTCGAACCTGGACATCAACCGTGTCATCTTTCCCCTTGACACAGTTATATGGCACGCGACTGCGCTCCTCAGCCGTATCGTCCCAACGCCGACCAATAAACCGTTTAATGCTGTAGACCGTATTTTCAGCATTAGTCACAGCTTGCCGCTTAGCAAGCTGTCCAACTAATCGATCACCTGATTTGCTAAAACCAACGATACTAGGAGTCGTTCTCCCACCTTCAGAATTGGAAATCACAATAGGCTGCCCACCTTCTAAAACTGATACGCAGCTATTTGTTGTGCCCAAGTCAATGCCTATAACTTTACCCATAACGCTCAGCCTTGAATGCGTTCAAGACACATAGGATGTCAGTATTTGGATCATGCCAATCCATATTTGTTCACTATTCCGCAATGTCTCTTAAATCTGATCAACCGAACCTAAATTAACTCAGCTTTAATGCTCTCGGCATCCGCAATCCTCAATTTTGTAGATGTTTAGCAGCTTAGTGAGAATTACCAAAATCATCACATGCCCTGAAGCAGGCATGTGTTCTTGCTATTGGAGAGCCAGTTAGGAATCTGAATCAGCCTGACGATCTTCATCAGAGGTTATCACGGGGTCTTGAGCCACAGCAACTTTAACCATTGCATGTCGGAGTACCCGGGTTCCCAATTGATATCCTCGAACAAGCTCTTCTATGACTGTGCCATCTGGAAACTCGTTAGTATTTTCACGTAATACGGCTTCGTGAAGCGTCGGATCAAATTCTTGACCTTCAGCACGCATAGGAGAAACTCCGATTCGCTTTAGGCATTCAACAAGCTGCTTGTAGACGCTCTGATAACTCTTATGAATATTCATTTCGCCATCAGTTTGCGGCTTGATTTGCGATCGCGCCCGTTCAAAATTATCTACAACGGGCAGAAGCTCAACAATAGTAGAGCATTTGATCTGGTCTTCCATCTCATCGCGCTCTTTCTGATTGCGCTTGCGGAAGTTGTCAAAATCTGCTGAAATTCTGACGTACTGACCAGTACGATCTTCAAGCTGAGCCTTCAGAGACTCAATCTCTTGAGTCAGCTCCTTGATAGTTGAGGACATGATCTCGGTCGGAGTTTCAGCGGTGTCTGCATTGTCTGACACTGATTTGCCGCTCTCCGTCTCTAAATCTTCTAGGCTGACCTGATCGAGGGTCACATCTTCTTCAGATTCAGATGTAGGAGTATCGTTCTGCTGAGAAGTGTAATTGGCTTCGTCTCCTGCTTGAGTCACTGGAACACTTGCACCGTTTGTTGGGGTTGTTTGTTCTTCTTCCAAGTTTTTATCCTCATCAATCATCGTGCACCAATTCCAATCTAAGTACTATTTTTTTGACTAAGTTGATTAATTAGTCTGAACGTTGCTTGATCCTGTAAGGAGCCTTAAGGACTTTAGCAACTGCCCTTAACAATTTTAGCGACTGAGTGATAGCTATAACCTCTCTCACCTAAGAAAACTCAATTAAGCTATTGTTAATTTGACGTTTCAAATCCGCGATCTGCCTTTAAGGTTGGAATTGCATTCATTCAGGCTATAGTTAGCTTGATCACAAATGGCTATAGCCAGCTTAGTTAAGCTATATACCAAGCATTGAGCGTCACTTTCTCGGCTCAATGGGTATATTGGATCGATAAAGATGTCTAGATGTTACTTTATTGAGTAGCTCCATGGCATTATTCAGTGAGTTTACTCAGATTCAGAGTAGGCTAAGTTACTTCACTTTTAATTGATTCAGCATTGTGCAGCTTACATTATGCTGGATTAACGCTAACGATTAGCTAGCGAGAGCTAGGTTCGAGTCGATGGAGTGGTAGAGAGTCATTAAGATTACTAAGGTCAAAGGGGCGATCGCGTCTCAAAATTTCTGAGGTAATTTACAAAACGTGATAATTAAAGGTTTTTGCACCCTTTAGTACGCTTATGAATGCCTTGTGGGAATACTTTTTAGAGATACTTTCCTGTATTAGCTATGGCTAACTCTTCGTCGCAGCGGCGTGCACTAGTCGTCCAACATAAACTTTCACCGTTTGGCAATAAGCTGATTCAGTCGGGTTATATTGACAACGAGCAGATGCAGCAAGCGCTAGTTGAGAGTCGGAAATCGGGAAGACCCCTGATTGACGTTCTCGAAACCATGACTGGCCAGCAGCTGCCACCTGATTTGCTGAGGCAATATAAGAAACAGCAGTTATTTGAACTCAAAATCTTATACGGCGTTGAGTCTCTAGATCCAGAACTCAATCAGATTCCAACAAATCAGTTTAGTCAGCTCATCGATACGTTAATACCAGTTGATATCTGTCGGCGCTATCGACTTTTACCGCTTTCCCGCACTGAGACGGAACCCCCATCCGTCTTGGTCGCTATGGTCAATCCTGATGATTTAGCCGCCCAAGATGATCTTAACCGCATTTTACGGCCTCAAGGATTGGCTCTTCAGCGGATGGTGATCACGTCTGAAGATTACCAGCGTCTAATTTCTCAATATCTAGATGAAAAAGTCGAACGAGAAAAGCAGCTTGAGTTTCAATCTAAAGTTGATGTTAAGTCTGACATCGAAGAGTTAAGCTATCTCGACCTAGAGGAAGCTCTTGACGATAATGAGGCAGATCTCGGAGCAGCTCTTCAAGATGCTGAAGCCGCACCAGTGATTGCACTGGTCAACAAGATTTTAGTGAAAGCCTTGCAAGAGGACGTTTCAGACATTCACGTTGAGCCTCAGGAAGAACATTTGCGGATTCGCTTTCGCAAAGACGGGGTTTTGAGTGAGGCATTTGAACCACTTCCTAAGAAGATTGTGCCTGCTGTGACAGCTCGACTCAAAATCATTGCAAGTTTGGATATTGCTGAGCGACGCCTTCCTCAAGACGGACGCATCAGACGCATTTTCGACAGCCGCAAAGTAGATTTCCGGGTAAACACACTTCCCAGCCGATATGGAGAGAAAGTCTGTCTACGAATTTTAGACAATTCAGCAACTCAATTGGGCCTTGATAAGCTGATTACCGACTCTGACACGCTTAATATTGTCAAAGATATGGTAGCTCGGCCATTTGGTCTGATTTTAGTAACAGGTCCTACAGGGTCTGGTAAAACGACAACTCTCTATTCTGCCCTTGCGGAGCGCAATAGCCCAGGAGTAAATATCAGCACTGCCGAGGACCCAATTGAGTATTCGCTTCCTGGTATTACTCAGGTTCAGGTTATCCGCGAGAAGGGCATGGACTTTGCCTCTATTCTACGGGCATTTTTGAGGCAAGATCCAGATGTAATTCTAGTGGGTGAGACTAGAGACCGAGAAACTGCTAAAACAGCTATTGAGGCTGCATTAACGGGACATCTCGTGCTTACGACATTGCATACAAATGATGCAGCAAGTGCGATCGCCAGGTTAGAGGAAATGGGCGTCGAGTCGTTTATGGTGTCTAGTTCACTAATTGGTGTACTTGCGCAGCGGTTGATGCGGCGAGTTTGTGATGAATGCTGCATACCTTACTCACCTCCCGCCGAGGAACTAGCAAGGTTTGGCCTTTCTGCCTCTAGGGAAGCTGATGTTACTTTCTACCGTTCAAATGCGTTGTTACCGGAAGAAATTCCGACTGCTCGCGCTCAGGGAAGTCTTTGTCCAAAATGTTCTGGAGTAGGCTACAAAGGCCGTTGTGGTGTGTATGAAGTGATGCGCGTGACAGAAAATCTTCAGAGCCTGATTACTCAAGGTGCGCCGACTGAGCGGATTAAGGAAGTTGCCGTTGAAGAAGGTATGCAAACGCTGCTCTCTTACAGCTTAAATCTTGTGCGTCAAGGAATGACGACTCTTGAAGAGGTGGAACGCGTCACCTTCACGGATACAGGTTTAGAGGCTGAGTTAAAAGCAAAACGTAAGAGCTCACTGACCTGCCGTACCTGTGGAGCAGAACTAAAACCAGAGTGGTTAGATTGTCCATACTGCACAACTCCGCGCTTTCAAGAGTAGTCTTCTATCCCTTCCCTCAACTATCTTCAATTATGTTGCTCTCATAATCTCAAATCAGCTTGCATCAGCATTTTGGAGAACTCTCTAGGCTCGTTTCCTTAAAATCACTTAGCTCAAACTCATAGGAGAAAACACCATGGAGATGATGATTGAAGACCTGATGGAACAGCTCATTGAGATGGGAGGATCAGATTTACATTTGTCGGCTGGTATTCCACCTTACTTCCGGATTAGTGGCAAGTTGACGCCAATTGGAGATGAGCCTCTAACATCTGAGCAATGTCAAAGACTAATTTTCAGCATGCTGAACAACTCTCAGCGGAAGGCTTTAGAGCAAAACTGGGAACTAGATTGTTCATATGGCGTAAAAGGATTAGCGCGCTTTCGTGTCAATGTCTACAAAGATCGAGGCACCTATGCAGCCTGCCTCCGCGCGCTTAGTTCTAAAATTCCTAATTTTGAAAAATTGGGTCTGCCAGATGTCGTGAGAGAAATGGCAGAAAAGCCAAGGGGGTTGATTCTGGTTACTGGACCCACTGGTTCTGGAAAAACCACCACACTGGCCGCAATGATTGATCTGATCAACCGCACTCGAGCAGAACACATCCTCACGATTGAAGACCCAATCGAGTTTGTCTACGAACCAATTAAGAGCCTGATACATCAGCGTCAACTTGGAGAAGATACTAAAAGCTTTTCGAATGCTTTACGTGCAGCCCTTCGAGAAGACCCTGACATCATTCTTGTTGGTGAAATGCGGGATTTAGAAACGATTTCACTTGCGATTTCAGCTGCCGAAACAGGGCACCTTGTATTCGGAACACTACATACCAGTTCGGCATCTCAGACTGTTGATAGGATGATTGATGTGTTTCCGGCTGAGCGCCAAACTCAGATCAGAGTGCAGCTCTCTAACTCTTTGGTTGCAGTATTTAGTCAAACACTCGTGCCCAAACAAAATCCTAAGCCAGGAGAGTTTGGTCGGACAATGGCACAGGAAATCATGATCATAACTCCTGCGATCGCTAATTTGATCCGTGAAGGAAAAACATCTCAAATTTATTCTGCTATTCAGACGGGCGGCAAGCTAGGGATGCAAACTCTTGAACGAGTGTTGGCAGATTTGTACCGATCGGGGGCGATTTCGTTTGAATCAGCTATGTCGAAGACCTCTCGACCTGACGAACTGCAACGCCTAATTAGCAGTACTGGTGGGCCTCCTACGCAAAAGCCTGGAGCCTATGCTGCAGCTCGATAGAGCAATGCTATTTGTAAACTAGGTGTTTTTAATTCCCATTCATTTCTCAGCTAGGTGCCAGTTATGCCTACGTACGTTGTTAAAGCTCGGGATTCAAAGGGGAATCCTAAAAAGCAGAAAATTACTGCTAGCTCTCCATCAGAAGCAAGAACTACGCTTAGAGAGCAGGGGTTATTTGTCCAAGAATTGAAAGAGTCCCAAGGATTTGACCCGAATAATATTGATTTCAGCTCAGTCTCAACTGCTCTGACCTCAGTTACTGTTAAAGACAAAGCAATTTTTTCTAGACAGTTTGCTGTATTAATTAATGCTGGAGTTGCGCTAGTCAGAAGCTTAGGAGTTTTATCAGAGCAATGTACTAACCCGAAGTTAAAACGGGCACTCCAAGACATTAATGCGGATGTGCAACAGGGCACAAACTTATCAGATGCGATGCGCAAGCATCCGCAATGTTTTGATGCGCTTTACGTCAGTATGGTGCAAGCGGGAGAAGTGGGTGGTGTGTTAGATGAGGTGATGAATCGTTTAGCCAAACTACTCGAAGATGTTGCTCGACTCAACAATCAAATTAAGTCAGCAATGACTTACCCTGCAGCTGTGGGATTCATCGCTATTAGTGTTTTCATCGGCATGACAGTGTTTCTGTTGCCAATTTTCGCCAATATCTTTGAAGAACTAGATGCTGAGTTGCCTGCTTTTACGCAGCTTATGTTGGGTATAAGTGAGTTCCTTCGTACATGGTACTACTCCGTTGGCTTAGTGGTTATTGTCATTGTTTTGGCGTTTGCTTATCGGCAGTATTATAAAACTCGCGTTGGCAGAGAAACTTTGGATCGGTTTTACCTGAAAATGCCGCTATTTGGTGATTTAATCCAAAAGACTGCAGTGGCTCGTTTTTGCAGAACGTTTGGTTCTTTATCTCGCTCAGGAGTACCGATTTTGACTGCGCTTGAAATTGTGCGTGACACAGCTGGTAACCAGGTTATTGCCAATGCTGTTGATGAAGCCCGCAAGGAGATCCAAACGGGTGGCATGATTAGCCTTGCACTGCAGAGAGAACAGGTATTTCCTGTTATGGCAATTCAGATGATCAGTATTGGTGAGGAAACTGGTGAAATCGACACTATGTTGATGAAAGTTGCCGACTTTTATGAAGATGAGGTAGAGCAGGCAGTTAAAGCGCTTACAAGTATTATGGAGCCTATTATGATTGTCGTTCTAGGCGGAATGGTAGGTTCTATTTTGGTGGCTATGTATCTACCTATGTTTAAGGTTATGGACGCTATCCAGTAGAGATGCTTTAAATATGTGCCTGCTAAGATTAGACTTTTGCAAAGATCTAAGCTTAGAATACTCCAACAAATAAAGCATACATTTACTGGGTGGGCTGTGGAGTGATTTCGATGAACCACTTTTCCAAGCCTGGTAAGCGGTGGAACTGCTTTTCCAAGTCTGCCATTGCTGTTTGAGTCAGTTTAACGCCGGTTTTATAGACTTGGGTCACTAGGCTGACGGTGGGGCGGTTGCCTTTGAAGGTCAAGGATTCATCGAAGCGCACCACCGTCTCGACGGAGTCTAATAAACTGCCTCGCCAATGCTGCTCCAACCATCCAAAGGTCCGCTCTACCGGATTGTATTTGCTGTGATAGGGCGGATAGTAGGCGAGTTGAATGATAATCTGCTTGCGCTGGGCGATCGCCACTAATCGTTGCATAAATTGCGTCCGTCGAGAGCTGTTCTCGGGGCCATTATCGGCGTTAATCACCCAACGACGAATTGTTTCAACCTTGACCGTTGCTTTGGCATCAATGGAACGCCGCAGGCTGTGGGCATCCGCATCGGCGGCTTGGTTCACCCGATTGACTTCGCTAAAAATTGCCTCAGTTTCAGCAATCACCTTTTGAAGTT
>CAZCXK010000080.1:6930-26378 GCA_964502605.1 uncultured bacterium | reverse complement strand
CTGGCGACATATTCTTGTCGTCTAAGAAGCTTCTAGAAGGCTAAAGTTTTACCATTCAACTCGCTTATGACGTGCATCCAGCGCTGGATGCGCTCATTAGGATTACTTTCAACCTCCCCCGTCCAGGGTGTTTGATTGTGACTTTACTAGGCGCGATCGCCTTTTTCTCTCTTTTCCTCCGCTCTCCACCCTCTGTTTTTCGCCTTTTAGATTAAACCATCCTGAAGATTAGAAGTATGAGCAGAAGAAGGAGTTTAAACTGAAACGAATTTTGTGCGATGTATAACAGCTAACAGTGAATCAGATGATTCGCTGCTGGTTTGCCCCCCCTTGCAGCATCTTGAAGGTTTATCTTGAATAATTCTTACTACGCCCGAAAGCTCTATGGGTTTCTCAGGTCGGTTGATTGTTCCCATGAGCGCATCAGGGACTTGCATTTGACCTGTCTCGCAGAGCATTTCGACAGTTTGGAGGGCTGGTGGGATTCCCACGGTGAGCTGATTCGGGCGATCGCCTCTTCATCCGATCGCATCAACCTCAAAACCAACACTGATCTCTTCAATACGGGTATCGAGGCGCGGCACCCCATCAGCGGGCAACGGCAGACGATTGCAGAACCACCTCTAGAGACAGTTGATATCCCTGACGAGATCCGACACTCCATGGATGCCAAGCAAGTCTTCTGGTGGTTTTGGCGCTTTTACCCAGAGTATCTAGCCCAAAGGAATTCCCAGGCGCTGCTCTACCCGGCCCACCGAATTCTGCCCGACTGCCCTTTGCACAGCTACCAAAGCACTGTGTCGGCCCTAGCGAGTGCCCTTAACCCAGATGCCGAGAAGCCCGAAGACCGGGTTCCTTACCTGCTACTGTTCAGCTTTTCCCCGGTGCAGGAGTTCATTAAGGCATCGCGGAAGTTTGTGGATTTCTGGGCGGGCTCCTATCTGCTGCACTACCTCAGCGCCCGCCTCTGCTGGCATGTCGCCAATCAGCACGGTCCCGATGCGGTGATTGTGCCATCGCTGTGGAATCAGGAGATTTTTGATGCCCTGATGCTGCAAGACGATGGGTTTTCTAGCTTTGAAGAGTTCTTTAGGGCGATCGCCCCAGAAGGCTCTGACCATCACACCCCAGTCGAGCGTTTTAATAACCGAGAATCCAACAGCCTCAGCACTGCTGGCTTTCCCAACATGATTACCGTTCTGGTACCTGGGAAGGCATCTGCAAAAGAATTAGGACAGGAGCTAGCGGAGAAGCTGGCTGCAGAATGGCGAACCATCAGCGAAAAGATTCGCGACAACATTCGCACCCAGGTCATCGCCTTTTTAACCGAAGAGCAGCATCAGACTAGGCTTGACGAGCTTTGGCGTGAGTTTGATCAAACGTTGCCCTCGCAGGCCGATCGCGGCCTTTATCGGCAGGAGGCAGAATTGCTCAAGCAGCAAAACTGCTGGGAGTGGCGACACCTCTGGGAGGCCCAGATTGACAACACCTGGGAGCCCTATTGGGCGGCGGTGCCTTTGGGGAATCCTGATCAGCCCCTGGTCGAAGCCGACTTGAATAACTATGCAACATGGGCAAAGGCTCAAGATGACATCGCATGGCCCCCCACCGAACTTCCCAGCGCAGCCGAAAAAGCCATTTACACAAAAGAACTCAATGTTGGCACCTGGTGGGGCAGCCTGCAGCAGCGCCTGCGTACCGCCCACATGGCCGTCAAAAACACCCGCCACTGGCAAATTCCTGCTGCCCCTGGCCCCCGCTCTAGCCTGTCGGGGCAGTTCAGCGCCGTACATCCTCGGCTGAACTATCAAAAGCTGAGGCGCAATGGTCAGGATAAAGATTTCCGCGAAGGCGGCGGTCTGCCAGAAAGCTCTATGCGGCTGTTCTGGCTGATCATGTCCTACGCCTACAAGGGCCTGTTCAACGGCTCCGAAATGCTCAACGCCCTGGAGCTAACTAAGCGCATGGCCTGGCAGTTTGGCGGCGTCGCCGACTCCATGGGAATTGATACTGAGAAAGAGAAGCAATCCCAGCATCTTAGTGAACAGGATCGGAAAGACCTCGGCATTGAAGACAAGACAGAAATTGACTACGAAAAACTAATCCGTTTCCCGAACCTTAGCTCCATCGCTGCAGCACGATTCATGTATGAGTCGTATCGACAACCTCCCTCTCGACTTCAAGAATACTGGAAAGCTCTCAAGGCTGAGATCAAAACAAAGTTTGAGGGTAGCGACGAGAGACGAATTGAACAACGTAGAACCTTTGGTGCTCGCACCCGAGGTCGCCCCACCCAAGTTCCAAAAACCGATAAACAGATTAATCGCGATCGCCAGGATGGCCATGACTACAACGGGGTGATGTTCTCTGCCAAGTGGCTGGCCGACGAGATGAACCTGGAGAAATCTAAAGGGGATGACTCAAAAACTGATGAGGTAGCCGTGCTGCGTCAGGCCATTGATACCGCCCACAAAGAGACTGGCTTCAGTGACGGCAGCCCCGGCGACTGGTGGGTGATTGTGCTAGGCGATGGCGATGGCATGGGCAGCTACATCTCCGGGGAGGAGCTAAAAGCTTATCGGCGCTACGTCAATGCTGGCGCAATTGACAAAAGCCATCTCGATAAGGAAAACCATCAAAGCCAACGCGATCAGTTAGCCAATTTCTTAAAGCACACCCCAAAACGCATGGGACCTGGTACCCATATTGGCCTCAACCGCGCCCTGCTGGACTTCTCTAATCGCCTGGTGCCCTACCTGACCGAAAAACGCTACTGCGGTCGAGTGATCTATAGCGGCGGCGATGATGTGATGGCGGTGCTGCCCCTGGAAGATTTGCCAGGATATGTGCGATCGCTCCGGGCTGCCTGGTCAGGAAATAACGACCCTGATGAAGAGTTCGAGAGTAATGGTGGCTATTGGCGTCCTAGAGAATCCCTTGAAGGCATTCCCAATCGCCCCCACTTCACCATGGGCAAAGATGCCACCATGAGCCTGGGCATTGTGGTTGCCAACAAAGCCGTGCCCCTGCCTACGGTGCTAGAAAGCCTCTGGGATGCCGAGAAAACCGCCAAAGCCATGCCCGGTAAAGACGGCCTCTGCTTCCGGGTGATCTACGGCGGCGGCAATACCCTGGAAGCTCTGATGAAAGGTGAGTTACTGGATGACTGGTGGGCTTTCATCAACAAGGGGATGCAAAGCAAAGATGGCAAAGATGACCTGAGTCCGATGCTCTATCGCTTAGCGGAGGAGTTACCCAAACGGGCTAGCGTGACGCAAAACTATAGTCTCTTCGCTGAAGCTGCCAAAGTCATCGTCAGCAATCGTGACGAAAGCAAGAAATTTGAGGACTTTGAGGGGTTCTGTGATCAGCTCATGGCCTGGTTAAAGCGATGGGAAGCCTGGGTCAAGTCAGCTGATTCAAAGCAGCTGCAGCCAGGTTATGACCCTCGCCAAGATCCGCCCCTGACAGGCACACGCCCCGAAGATCTGGGTTATCTGCTGCGCTTCAGTGCCTTCTGGGTGAGTAAAAACCTTCAGCGCCAAGCCTGGGTGCAGCCCCAGAAGCAGCCGGTGGAGGTGAACTCATGACCTGGTACCGCATTACGCCCCTAGATATGTTGCTATTTCGCGATTCGCGGCCCTTTAGCCCCGCCGATGGCTCTTGGGCTAAGGGGCTGTTTCCACCGCTGCCGATTACGGTGTTTCATGGGTTGCGATCGCTCCTCTCTCAACGCACCAGCCAAACAGAGCGCAACAATCGCAACCTCGGGTTTCTTGGCCCATTTCTCTGTGACGACCAGGGCTCGCTCTGGCTACCTACGCCCAAGGATTTAGTCTGCCTTTATCCCAAGGATGTGGGAGCCAAAAAAGCGAGCGATCGCTGGGAATCTGTCCATCGGTTGCAGCCCATTAAGATTCGAGAGTCAGAGGATAAAGATAAAGATCCAGCGTGGGAGTATCTGGCCTTTGCGACAGATCATCCGGCACCAATGGTGATTACAAAGGTTATTCACGACCTCGAAAAGCAACGGGATCAGCGTTTAGGCGAATCGCAACCATGGATACGGGCTGACTGTTTGGCTGACTATCTAAATGGTCTGGAAAACAACTGGAAACCCGATGACTTTAGGACAAAACCGCTATTCCACAGCAACCCCTGGGATTTTCAGGTGATGCCCCATATCAAAATGCAGTCGGGTACTCGCCAAGTAGAAGAATCCGATGGCTACTTTACCGAAGTGGCAGTGCGAATGAGACCAGGGTGGCATTTTGTTGCTCGATTGGATTTGCCCAACGACTCATCGGAGGAGTTGCAATCCGGCGTGATTCGTCTGGGCGGTGAGGGGCATCGAGCTATGGTGGAGCAGATAGATCCGCCGTCAGAGTGGAAAGACCTAAGTGGGTTTGAAAAGAATAAGGGCGATCGCCAGCGAGCCTATGTGTTGACGCCGGGGTTGGCGTTGGCCTCTGACGATAAACCGCTCTATGCCAGCTATCCCGCTGCATGGCAGAAAATTCTGGATGGCTGCGCCACAGATCGGCAATTGATGTGGGGCGGGATAAGTGCGATCGCCCGGCTTGAAGGGAAGCCTCGCACAGGCAACGAGGAGCCGGATGAGGTGGCCTACATTCCTCAACGGGCATTTGTGCCACCGGGGACGGTGTATGTGTTTAAGTCACCGCCAAAGGAAGAAAGGTTGCTGCCCGATGATAAGTCTCGCCAGTGGCTAAAAACCTTTGAAATGCTGAATTACGGAAAATTATTGTGGGGAGCTTAGCAAAACACCACAGCTAATTATCAGAGGAAACTGACCTATGGATGGATTACAAGAGCTCTATCTTGTAGATAAGCAGGGCAACCGTATTGGCATTGTGCTGGATATTGAGGCTTATCAAAAACTGTTAGACGAGTTGGAGGAACTGGAGTCGCTCCATGCCTTCGATATGGCTAAAGCTGATGACGACGAAGCTGTTCCTTTGGAACATGCCATTACAGAAATCGAGCATCTGCGAGAAGCGTCGCGATTGGAAAACTGATCTGTAGAAATTTATGATGGGGAGTCCGCCAAGGAAATGGATAACTATTTAACCTATTTGTATTTGCTAACGCCGCTGCACACGGGGGGCAGCGCCAATGAAGGCAATCTCATGGGCATCGCCCGTGAAGTGCATACTGAGTTTCCCTATATGCCTGCGTCTTCTGTGCGGGGGCGGATTCGGGCAGAAATTGCCAAAGCATTCAATAAGGATGAGGTTGATTCGGCCCTGAAAGCAGAAGCAGAACTTCTCTTTGGGCGGAAAATTGTCGGGGGACTACAACCCACGGAAGGAGAAATCTGGTTTGGTGATGCCATGCTCCTCTTTTTTCCCATTGCTTCGCTCAGTCATCACCTCATGTGGATTACTTGTCCCCTATGGCTTGAGCGCTGGAGTCGCTGGCTTGCCAATCATGATGAGACAGGGAAAATTAAAACACTGGCTCAGCAATGCCGAAATCATTTCAAAGATCAAGAAAAACCCAAATCAGCCATTTCCAGCTTTCCACCGGACCAGGTTTATTTACAAACGGCATTACTGACAAAACAAGAAATCGAGTGTATCGATTTCGTCCCTATCAAAGATCAACTCAACACCCTAACTCAACAATCAGGAATCATTGCCCAACTACTCAGCAAAATTCTGGTCTTGACTGATGAAGACTGTATTGCACTAGTAGAAACAGGATTACAGCGGGAAGTCCGCGTGATGCTGGAGGAAACCTCTAAAACGGTGAAGGGGGGATCATTTCGTTCGGAAGAGGCAATTCCTCCAGAAACTGTGATGTTTGTTCCGTGGGGAATGAAGCCGTTCAACCCTGAAGTTGTAGTAGGGGCGGAAGAAGAGGATGGCACCCCTCGCTCAACCGTTCACAACCAGCAAGTGAAAACGCATCTGCTCAGTTCACTGCAGGGCCGATTCCAGTTTGGAGGCTTGGAAAGCCTAGGCCGGGGCTGGGTGCAGCTTGCCACTGCAACAACTAATGGAGCAGCGATTCAGGGGGAAGAGACATGAAACTGGATTCTCGATATTTCAGCCAGAAAGCCCATGGGTCGCTCAGTACCTTGCGGAATAGCCTCAAAGAAGATGAGCGCAAGAAGGCAAGCAGCTTAGTCCAAGGACTGTCAGCCTATATTGCCACCTGGGGACTGCATCGACTGGCAGGCGATCGCAAAAAATTCTCTGGCAAGCGTGCAGAAGACACTACCTACAAGGGCAAAGTCTACGCAGCATTTCTAGATAGCTTAAGTAGATTGAATCCTGAATCATTTGATCCAGAAGATGAGGCAACGTTGCTACACTTGCCTTTACGAAAATACACGGCACTTAATCACTTAGCGATGCGATTAGCCCAGGAGTGGTCATTTTGGGCTGTAGCTGTTCTTGGGGAAGGAGACTAGGCATGGCTTCGAAGAAAAAGCGTGGATCGAATAAGAATCAGAAAATTGAATTAGGCGATCTAGGCTCACTGTTAAGAGGTCAACTTCCACCCGAAGATGATTCTCCATCTGACCGATCTTTAGTTGAAGTACTCAATCCACTACGTAGTCCACTTCAAGTATTAATCACTGAGTCGTTTAACAAAGATGAAAAAGGTAATGAACTTGCTGGCCCGGTACTAAGAGAAACAGCAAAGGCCGAGAAAGAATCCTGTCAGCAACTCTATACTCAGCTTTGCGATCGCATCAAACTAATTGCCGATGAGGTGATTACAGTACGATTTCCTTGGCGACTACGCGTCGGCGGAACTCGAGGCTTTCGAGAGCTAATTTTGCCGGTGTTCCATCCGGTCTATGGCATTCCCTATGTGCCGAGCAGCAGCCTTAAAGGATTTCTCAGAGCTTGGGCCCACAAGGCAGAACACCAGGAGATCAAGCGGCTCCTCGGGTTCATTGAGGGGGAGGAATCGTCTTTAGCAGCAGTCCAAATCTTAGATGCCTTTCCCACGAAACCTTGCCTCAAGCTCGATATGGCAAATCCGCAATGGGCGTGGCAGGGAAATCAGGTGGCCTATGGCACCGTTCCGCACCCTTTATTGTCGATGGCAGAGGTAACGCTGAAAATCGGCCTTGTTCGCACCAGTTTGGGAACAGCGGCAGATGTCGAAATGGCAAAAGAGTGGCTGGAGCAAGCGTTCAAGGCAGAGGGGCTAGGGGCGCGGGTCAGTGCAGGCTACGGGCAGGCCAGTCAGATAAATGGTAAGGTTCTGGGCCAGTTTTCTTCAGTCACCCATCCCTATGGCAGTGAACACCCGTTTGAATTTTGGTCAGAAGGGATTCATGGGGCAAATCCCAAAAATGATGCAGAGTTTCGTCCAGTCGGGGTACGGGGAGTATTACGCTATTGGTTTCGGGCCATGGCTTTAGGACTATACGCGCCAGGTGAATGTCGCACATTAGAGCAAGAGCTGTTTGGCGGCATTGAGCCAGAGCCCCAGGAAGGGAGCTTCAAGCTAATTTCAACCTTGGATAACGAATATCCAGGGGATCAGACGAACCCTCATCACGGCACGGGAAGGCTTATCCTGCAAGCCAAGCAGGAGAGGCATCTTACTTTGCTTCAGTTACTCTTGAAGCTAGCTTTCCATATCGGGGGGATAGGCCGAGGCGCTAGACGACCACTGCATAGCAATAGTGGGCGACTTCGGGGCTGCTTTTGGCAGTCTACGGTAGCTGATGAGCAGTTACCTTATGATGCGCAAGCATGGCAGGGGTTCTTACAAGACCTGCTGGCAGCCTTTAGCCAGGTGAGGACTGTGAATGTGAAGGCTCCAACTCCCCCTCAACCTGTGGCTAATCCCAATCGTCCCCGACCTCAACGTCCTCAGCTCAGGGCAGCAGGGCGCACTCAAGATATTTTGAACGGGAATGCCCGGATTTATCTGGTGCCCTCTCCAAAGTTGAAGCATCCGAGCAATGTACAAAGCTGGAGGAATGACAGAGACAAATATAACGTTCGTGGAGCTGGGTTAGAGTTTTTCTATAACAGTGGATTTAAAGGGGGTAACCGGAGCCAACAGGGCAACCCTGATGTTGGGGGGAGTTTAGGAACACCTTCCTATGTTTGGATTCAGGCTAATGGGTTAGATAGTCCAGCCAAGGCTTATCAAGTTATCACTCTATTTGGTGCAGATCATCCAGAACGTGCAAAGTTCCTTCAAGCAATACAAGATCCGAGACCACTCAAAGAAAAAATTGAAATCGCTTTACCTTGGACATAGTTCGGTCATAGATCATTCCGGCTAGAGAAAATATGTCTTTCAAAAATCAATCAAAGGCTTTTGAATGGCTCAAATGGGCAACGCTTATTTTAGCGATCGCGGCCTCAGTCGTTATCATCACTCTAGTAGTCAACATGTCTCCCAGTTCTGGACAAGCAAGACAAATTGAGTCTGAAGTTCTGGCAAAACGGCTAGAATTCATTCTTAAGATGAATAGCGCCTTTCTCGGATTTCTTGGAATTATTGGTGCGCTGTTAACCTGGTTTTTCAAAAAGAGTCTTGAGGATGCGAAAAAGGTGGTTCAGGAAATAGCACGATAGGAGTTAAAGACTCATCTTCAGCCTTTAGTAAAAGAAGAAATTCAAGACTTGGATCGCAGCTCTTCCGAGAGCTGGCAACTATATCCCGGAGCCACCCATCTATTCGGTGTTCAACCAACGAAAAGCTAAGCACAGTTTTAAGACCTTGAACCTATGCTAAATTCACGCTCCATATTTATCTCTTATCGCCAGATTGATAGCAAAGAAATTGTTGATCCAATTTACGAAAAACTGACATCAGAGTTTGGAGAGTCTGCTGTTTTCCTGGATATTCATAACATTCCACCAGGACGTGACTATCGAAAGGTTATAAAGCAAAACTTTGGCCAATGTAGAGTCCTAATTGCCGTGATTGGCCCAGACTGGATAGATGTAAGAGACGATAACAATAATCACCGTTTAGACAATCCTGCTGATTGGGTTAGGCTAGAAATTTCATCTGCATTAGAGAGAGAAGATCCCATCCCGGTGATTCCACTCCTAGTGAAAGGAGCCAGAATGCCTTGTCATGGAGACCTCCCTGAATGTCTTCAGGATTTAGCCTATCGCCAAAAGGAAGAGATTCGCTCTGGCAGAGACTTTTCTTCTGATATTAATCGACTAGTCGAGTGGCTTAGGCATGATTTAGAAGAAAGCGCTACGCCTAGTCTTTGGATTCATGGATGGACAAAATATACCTTTGTGAGTATACCTCAGCAGACTATCGATTGGACACCCTATTTTGATATTCGAGCTAAACCCAGACGTATTGCTACTCAAACAACCTGGGAGCAGACCCTTCTACCACAAATTAGAGAGGAAGCTTCGAAAATTCAGCCGCCTTCGGTAGTTGATATTCGCGGTAAGTTACCGCTTACTGCTGCTCTTGCCATCGGAACAGCCTTTCCAACGACATTGGGCTACACCTTGCAAACTGAGCAACTGACTGATGGACATAGCAGTATATGGCGCTCGGATGCAGATCATAGACAATCTGACATGACCTTCGAGATTGCAGAGAGACGTGGCAAGGCTGGCAAAAATCTATTAATTGCCCTAGCAATATCGGGTCGCGGTTGGAGCAGCGCACTTGAACTGTTTGAAAATTCAGACTACGACTTTAGTGCTGTAGTGTGTGCTGAACCCAAAGATGGCCCTAGTGAGCGGTCAATTCACTCTGATGCTGATGCTATGGCGCTAGTAATTAGTGCTAAAGAGTTGATTCGAGAATGTCGCAGTGAATATCAAGCTTTAGCTATTCATCTTATTCCCTATGGTCCTCAAGGGTTCTTTCTTTTCTTAGGGCAACGCTTGCGAGTGCTGGGTAATATTGTTACTTACGAGTGGACAGGACAAGGGTATGAGTCTTCAGTGGTCTTGCACACTGATTCTGATTAACTGTGTGGTGCTTATGGGCTTTTGACGCACGCGGTCAACGGAGCCTATGTGGCCTACGGCGATGATCGCATCGCCACCCACCGATCGCACCTCTAACCCCAGCTAAGACAACTGCTCGATATTTTCGTAGAGATCAGCGATTTTCCTGCGGAAAGGCTTCGCCAACGCCCCAGAAAATCCAACACTCTCAAACACGACCATATCCCCAGCACGATAAATATGGGGTATCCAGAGGTTATCTGACTGGCGCTGAAACCGTTCTACCAAAACTTGTTTTTGATGGACAAGCACATATTCCTCCAATTCTGGAATGGTTTTATAGTCAGCGAATTTATCACCTCGGTCAAACGCTTCTGTTGAGTCTGAAAGCACCTCGATAATTAATTTGGGATGCAAAATAAAATCTTCATCAGAGGCTCTATCTCGTTCATCGCAGGTCACGGCCAAGTCTGAATAGTAGAAGATATTCAGATCAGGTAAACGAACCTTCATATCAGTAGCGTAAGAGAGGCAGCCCGTTCCCCGGAGATGATTGACCAGTAAAGCAGAGAGATTGCCGACAATAATCACATGAGCTTTACTGGCTCCAGCCATCGCTACCAACTGTCCCTGCAAATATTCGTGCTTAATCGGGCTGATGCGCTCGATTTCCAGATATTCTTCGGTTGTGAAATAGGCGTGACGTTGGCCGATGGTCATAGGTCGCCTCCGCGCAGTGATCAGCAGTGTGACTATGTTCTGGATTATAGGTTTAGATTAACTGACAGGAGACAGTTTATCTTGACTCTGTTAGGCCGCGCGGTCAATGGTGTTTGCGGTGTCAAGGGCGATCGCATCACCACCCAACATGAACTCTAGAAATAACTAAACTAATCGGTATTCGTCATGCTTCAACTTCCCAGTCTTCGTACAATAACCCCTCTACTCGGCCAAACTCACGGGTGTTGTGGGTTACGAGGGTAAGTTGATAGGCCAAAGCAATCGCAGCAATTTGAAGGTCATAGCCACCAATAGGAGTTCCGAGTTGATGGAGCCTCGCTCTTAGTTTTCCAGCGATTTCAGCCGCTAATGGTTCGAAGCTCAGAATAGTAAATTGAGAGAAGAAGCGCGCCAACTTTAGCAGATTTTTATCGGTCTTAGTACCGCGATATGCGCCATAGAACAGCTCTAGTTGAGTAACTGTACAGAGGCAAATATCTTCTGGTTTTTGAGCTGCCAGCCGTTGAATAACCGTTGGGTTATCTCCGTTTAGGAGTTTGATACAAACGTTAGTATCAAGCAGATAGGCAGTCACAGTAGTTCCTCTCGCTGCTCATAGTCCGGTTGAGCTTCCCGGACAAGCTTTTCACCCTCCCAACTACCAATGACCTCTTCAAAAAAATTAGGTTGCCAACCAGATGAGGGTTGTGGCTGATTTTGGGTGTATCGCTGATTGAGAAACAGGACGAAGTCAAAGATTTCTTGAAGGAGGGGCGTGGGAGTTTTTTCGAGTTCTTGAATCAATCGCTGTTTCATAGTGTCCATTAAGATTCACCTGTCTATCTCTTAATTGATGATAGCTAAAGTAGCAGCCATTCAATCGAACTCTACTACCTCCCCAGCATGGTAAACGTAGTGCACAGATTATTAGATTCACTGACAGAAGACAGTTTATCTTGACGGTATTGCCCATCAACGAATGATTTTCGAAGGGGCATGGCAATGCCTTGCCCGTACAACGGGCAATTGATGGAGTTGGTATTTCTATATCATTCATCAATTTCGCAACGCCATCTTGATTCTGTTAGGCCACGCAGTCAATGGTGTTTGCGGTGTCAAGGGCGATCGCCTTTCAGGTATTTCATAATCGCCTTTCAGGTATTTCATAGAAAAAACAAACAATGCCCGCCGACGTATCTAAATATTACAGATGTTCTGATGCAGCCAATTCGGCCAGAAGAAAGATAAATATCGTCACTTCAATTGATTTAGGGCGTCACTATGTATTTTTCACATCGGGCGGCTCAAGTTCGCAATATTTCAGTTGCTGGCGTCAATGGTGCCATTACACTGGGCATTTTGCTAGTTGCCCCCTTGGGCTTAGCAGCCGTCATCGTCAATACGCTGATGGTCACGATCGCCACCTATGCAACAGCCACCACTGCCGACTTGGTGGTGCAGTTTTTGCAAGGAGATACCAAGCGGGTTGAGGTGCTGTCGCAGTCGAGCAAGATGCGACCAACCGACTCTCACGACCTGACCCAGCGGTAGGCAAGTGCGTTCTCTTTATGTATCACAGCAGGGGTGCTATCTTTGCCTCAGTCAAGAGATGGCCGTCATCAAGCAGGGGCAAACGACTTTAGATGAGGTGCAGTTGCCTCTACTAGAGCAGATTTTGATCTTTGGCAAGTCGCAAGTCACGACTCAGCTCATTCGTGCGTGCCTATGGCGCGATATCCCAATTGCCTATTTGTCGCGCATGGGCTATTGCTATGGGCGCATTTTGCCGATCGCGCGGGGATATCGTCAGCTTTCACGATATCAGCAGCAACTCGAGTTTGTAGAGCGGTTGGTGATTGCCAGAACGATTGTGCAAGCCAAGCTCAAAAATAGTCGGGTGCTGCTGCTACGCCAACAGCGGCGCAAGGCGTCTACGACTATTGATCTGGCGCTGCAAAGTTTAGAGCACCTGATTCATCAGGCAGGGCAAGCCGACACGACCGAGCGACTGATGGGCTTAGAAGGTGCTGGAGCCGCTAGCTATTATGCGGCCTTTGGCGACTGTCTAACTGGCACAGGGTTTGTGTTTATGGCGCGATCGCGCCGTCCACCAGGAAACCCGGTCAATGCCATGCTGAGTTTTGGCTATCAGGTGCTATGGAATCACCTGCTCGTGTTGATTGAGCTGCAAGGGCTTGACCCCTATCAGGCGTGTCTTCATCAGGGGTCAGAGCGTCATGCAGCTCTGGCTTCTGATCTGGTCGAAGAGTTTCGCGCACCGATTGTTGATTCGTTGGTGTTGTATTTGGTCAACCGTGGGGTGGTCAATGTCGAGCAGGATTTTGAATATCATGAGGGCGGTTGTTATCTCAATGACAGTGGCCGCAAGAAGGTTTTGCGGGCGTTTTTGCAACGAATGGAGGAGCTATTACAAACTGAGTCGGGCGAGCAACAGCCCCGCTGGGATACGCTCAATCAGCAGGTCAAAGCCTATAAAAACTATGTCTATGATCCAGCCCGGTTATATCGCCCATATCTAATTCGCTAAATCGCCGATGCTGCTGTATGTGGTGACGTATGATATTTCCTGTGATAAACGCCGCAAAAAGGTGTCAGATTTGCTGGAGGGCTATGGGCGTCGGGTGCAATATAGTGTGTTTGAATGTGTGCTGACAGCCGCTCAATATAATGAGTTGCAAAAGCGGTTGCGCCCACGAGTAAAGCCAGAAGAAGACAGTGTGCGGTTTTATCCGCTTTCGGGTCATACGCTGGCTCAAGTTGAGGTGTGGGGTGGGGTGCCCGTGGTGCAACCCCCTGGCTCAACAATTATTTAAACCCGCGAGGGATCGCCAAAATGCCTGAAACCACCAATCTTGATTTTAACCCTCGATGCCTCTCTGGGAAGGGATTTCAGAGTGTTGCTGAGGTGAAAATCAGAGGCGATCGCCCCGATATATTCGATCCCTCGCAAATGGCCTCTAGACATCTGACGGGGTAGGTGGTGTAACCTACAGGGGGAACAAACTTCTTCGGAAGTTGAATTAATGGAAACCTGAGTTCGGACTCTAGGTAAATGGCTTTTGGCGGAACAAACTTCTTCGGAAGTTGAATTAATGGAAACTTGGACGGCTGTTGGGCGTATCGCGCTCACAGGAAACCATGGGAACAAACTTCTTCGGAAGTTGAATTAATGGAAACATCGTTCAATCGGATTAAATGATGCCCTGAACTTGCCTCGGAACAAACTTCTTCGGAAGTTGAATTAATGGAAACCTCCGGATTTGTGAACGACTTAGTGCTCAGTTCGGAGCTACCAAGGAACAAACTTCTTCGGAAGTTGAATTAATGGAAACTTCCCTGCGTACTTGAAGCCGCTCTCGATGCCGTCACGCTTCTGCGGAACAAACTTCTTCGGAAGTTGAATTAATGGAAACTGACATAGATGAATTAATGGCCAGCGAGGATGGCCAACGATTGGGAACAAACTTCTTCGGAAGTTGAATTAATGGAAACCCTCAGGGACAAAGTTGCTTGCAGGGCTTTCCAACAGCAAGGAACAAACTTCTTCGGAAGTTGAATTAATGGAAACTCGCTGAGTCCCAACAGCCAGGGCACATCGGTCGGGACTGTACCGGAACAAACTTCTTCGGAAGTTGAATTAATGGAAACACTGCCCATCCAACGCCAGTAATGACAGATCCCGTGAGATCTGTTGGGAACAAACTTCTTCGGAAGTTGAATTAATGGAAACTGTATTCTGGCGTCACCACCAGGCTAGCCGCTGCGTTGGCTGCGGAACAAACTTCTTCGGAAGTTGAATTAATGGAAACTCGGTGCTTGTCCTTGAGCCCGTAACTCTTCCGTCGCCTCTCTAGGAACAAACTTCTTCGGAAGTTGAATTAATGGAAACCCCCAACCGCACTGGCGGCAAGGGTTGCGGTTGATGGGAACAAACTTCTTCGGAAGTTGAATTAATGGAAACCGATGACGACTGCGTGGATGACCGCTCGGAGATGGCGCGCAGTGGAACAAACTTCTTCGGAAGTTGAATTAATGGAAACCACGGGCAGATCCGCCTTTGCCCTTGTCGTTGCGCCCACTGTTACGTGGGCTCGGAACAAACTTCTTCGGAAGTTGAATTAATGGAAACGTATTCTGCCCAAGGATACCCATGTTCTGTGTAAATAACGGAACAAACTTCTTCGGAAGTTGAATTAATGGAAACCCCGTTGGCATATCGCGTCCAACGTGAGCGCACACACGATGCCTGGGAACAAACTTCTTCGGAAGTTGAATTAATGGAAACTCGGGCTCACTTTCGCCACTGGTGCCTCGCTAGTCAACGTGGAACAAACTTCTTCGGAAGTTGAATTAATGGAAACTAACGCTAACTACCGCAAGAGCTAGTTTTCTTGACTCGAGGAACAAACTTCTTCGGAAGTTGAATTAATGGAAACTCGATGTTAAACAGGTCAACGTACTGCTGTACACCAAAAATGGAACAAACTTCTTCGGAAGTTGAATTAATGGAAACTGCTCACGATGATGAAGGACGACCTATTGTGATGCTTCCCAGGAACAAACTTCTTCGGAAGTTGAATTAATGGAAACTACACCGACTTATTCAAGGCAGATGGTGAGTCTACCATGATAGGAACAAACTTCTTCGGAAGTTGAATTAATGGAAACTAGTCCAATTTATAGCCTGCTAACACCCATCCACCCTTGTAAGGAACAAACTTCTTCGGAAGTTGAATTAATGGAAACCAAAGAGTCTTTGCCCTTGTCAGCCTGGTAAATATCGAGCTGGGAACAAACTTCTTCGGAAGTTGAATTAATGGAAACAGCTTCGCACAAGTTTAGTGTCTCATAAAAAAGAAGGAACAAACTTCTTCGGAAGTTGAATTAATGGAAACCTTGAGGCAATCTTGGTGGATGCGAATTTGGCCGGACAGATCCGACAGGAACAAACTTCTTCGGAAGTTGAATTAATGGAAACACTCAGAGTCGTTGTTCTTGATGGCTGTGACTGATGCGACGGGAACAAACTTCTTCGGAAGTTGAATTAATGGAAACCAATGGTCAGCGACCCATATTTAGGGATAAGAAAGCCTTCAATATGGAACAAACTTCTTCGGAAGTTGAATTAATGGAAACTCAAAAGTATTGAGAGCGTTGTGGTTCTGTTCAGCGACCGCCACGCTGGGAACAAACTTCTTCGGAAGTTGAATTAATGGAAACTAGAGTGTTGAACTACACAGGACGGTGGTTCAACGGAACAAACTTCTTCGGAAGTTGAATTAATGGAAACATGGACTTTGAAATACTCATGGGTTTTTTCCTTTTTGGGAACAAACTTCTTCGGAAGTTGAATTAATGGAAACCCACCAATGCAGTCAGTCGCCTAACAGCTCGTCTACGACAGGAACAAACTTCTTCGGAAGTTGAATTAATGGAAACTGGATTCATTACCTACAATTGTGACTGCGTTCAGACGACTGCAGGAACAAACTTCTTCGGAAGTTGAATTAATGGAAACTTACGATTGGTGATCCGTTCACAGTAATGATTGCGCTGTACTCCGCAGGAACAAACTTCTTCGGAAGTTGAATTAATGGAAACAATGAAAGTTAAGAATGCTAAAAGTAAGAAGGCTGTCTTGGGGAACAAACTTCTTCGGAAGTTGAATTAATGGAAACCACACATCATGTAAACGCGGGTAATTAGTATAGAGTTGGAACAAACTTCTTCGGAAGTTGAATTAATGGAAACTTACCAGAATGCTCATTCTTGTATTTTTTAGGTCGATTGGAACAAACTTCTTCGGAAGTTGAATTAATGGAAACGTTGCTAGCTTATTGATTTCCTTGTGCTCAACGTTTAACATTGTGGGAACAAACTTCTTCGGAAGTTGAATTAATGGAAACAGTAATTAGTAAATGCAAATAACGATAGCAGGCGAGGAACAAACTTCTTCGGAAGTTGAATTAATGGAAACCGGAGAGCGGAACTTCGGATACGCAGCGCTCTCACGAGAGGAACAAACTTCTTCGGAAGTTGAATTAATGGAAACATAACCTCGACCCTAACGTGCTACAGACTTATGACAGGAACAAACTTCTTCGGAAGTTGAATTAATGGAAACACAATCTTCCTTTCGCCCTGCATGTATATGTCGTCATGGGGAACAAACTTCTTCGGAAGTTGAATTAATGGAAACATCAATCCGCTCCGGTAGAGGAAGATGATAGCCTGGGAACAAACTTCTTCGGAAGTTGAATTAATGGAAACAGCTTTGACGATTAGCTTTAATTGCCCCAGAGGATGGGAACAAACTTCTTCGGAAGTTGAATTAATGGAAACTTGCATGGACAGCGCTTGTCGTCGGCGCTATGCCATTGGAGGAACAAACTTCTTCGGAAGTTGAATTAATGGAAACTACCAAATCTTGATAGAGAACTGCGTACCCGTGGAACAAACTTCTTCGGAAGTTGAATTAATGGAAACCAGTAAGAAAAACACAGTCAACTTTAGGCTCATTCACTATCAAGGAACAAACTTCTTCGGAAGTTGAATTAATGGAAACTCGGATGCGTCCATGCTCATGCTGACCATCTCATTCGGAACAAACTTCTTCGGAAGTTGAATTAATGGAAACCAGAAAGGGCAAGGAGAATTCTCCTCACCCTTAAGCTACTCTAGGAACAAACTTCTTCGGAAGTTGAATTAATGGAAACTAGAGTGGGTCGGACACGTCCGCCTCACCAATCAGGGAACAAACTTCTTCGGAAGTTGAATTAATGGAAACCAGACGAACTTGATGTCGTCTGTGAAGATTTTCATCTCGGGGAAACAAACTTCTTCGGAAGTTGAATTAATGGAAACAAGGTTGCCTTCTCCACCCATAGAGACAGTCAAGTGGGGGAACAAACTTCTTCGGAAGTTGAATTAATGGAAACGTTGCCGAGTCTCGTCTCTGGAGCTTACAGAGAAGAAGGAACAAACTTCTTCGGAAGTTGAATTAATGGAAACCTCAACGTAATCGGTACACACACGACACCATCATCTGTGTCTCTCATTTGGAACAAACTTCTTCGGAAGTTGAATTAATGGAAACTCCACTGCTTTTTCAAACAGCGCGATGTCTTTGTCGAGGAACAAACTTCTTCGGAAGTTGAATTAATGGAAACCATACACGACTGTAATTGTGTAATCGTACTGATTCAAAAGGGGAACAAACTTCTTCGGAAGTTGAATTAATGGAAACTTGAACCGGGTGCCAGCCGTTTGTAAAAAATCGGTAGTCCGTGGAACAAACTTCTTCGGAAGTTGAATTAATGGAAACTAACACTCGCGTGGGCAATCACCCACGATTATGTCAAGGGAACAAACTTCTTCGGAAGTTGAATTAATGGAAACAACTTTCGCTGATGCGACGTTCTGCAAAGTCAGCATTATGGAACAAACTTCTTCGGAAGTTGAATTAATGGAAACCTGAAATTGTGGGCATGAGTCCCGAGGCGATTGCAGGAACAAACTTCTTCGGAAGTTGAATTAATGGAAACGCTAATGGGAACCATCTCCTCATCTTCAAAAATACGTACAGCCGGAACAAACTTCTTCGGAAGTTGAATTAATGGAAACAGAGGAGCTGGATCTCCTCCACGTAATTTTCCATCTCAAGGAACAAACTTCTTCGGAAGTTGAATTAATGGAAACCTCGAGAACCTCCCCTTGAACGTCCCATTCACGGGAGGAACAAACTTCTTCGGAAGTTGAATTAATGGAAACTGAAACAGAATTCGATCAAGCATTTCAGAGTGAAACAGTGGAACAAACTTCTTCGGAAGTTGAATTAATGGAAACTACGAACTCTTGCCCTCTAACTATTTCTGTTGGTTGTAGCAGGAACAAACTTCTTCGGAAGTTGAATTAATGGAAACTTGTGAGCAAAGGTAACAACCTCTAATCCCATTGAGTCGAGGGGAACAAACTTCTTCGGAAGTTGAATTAATGGAAACGATCAAATGTAAATTCAGACATACGCAATTTAGAGAAATGGAACAAACTTCTTCGGAAGTTGAATTAATGGAAACTCTTGAACGTTGAGGAACCTGCGGCCAATTGCATCACGTGCAAAAGGGAACAAACTTCTTCGGAAGTTGAATTAATGGAAACAATATTCTTCCAAAATGGAAATTGTTTGTCACGTCGCTTGGAACAAACTTCTTCGGAAGTTGAATTAATGGAAACCAGTCGGAAACCTGCCGCAAAGAACCTGAGTGCTTCATGTGGGAACAAACTTCTTCGGAAGTTGAATTAATGGAAACACTTTGAAGGACGGGGGACAGAGGACGGAGGACGGAAAAAAGAAGGAAGGAAGGAGGAAGTGAAAGATCGCGGATGGGGCGATCGCCTTTTTCTCTCTTTTCCTCCGCTCTCCGCTTTCCGTTTTCCGCCTTTTCTCCTCCGCCTCCCGCCCGATGAATGATCGTTAGGCTTGGATGAATGATCGACGATGCTGGTAGAACCGATCAGGAGTTGAAATGAAGCGATCGGGGGTTGAAATGAAGCTATCAGGAGTTGAGATGAAGCTATCGGGTGCCAGAATAAAGCGATCAGGGGTTGAAATGAAGCAATCGGGGGTTGAGATCAAGCTATCAGGGTGAGAGATGAAGCGATCAGGAGTTGAGATGAAGCGATCGGGTACCAGAATAAAGCGATCAGGGTGAGAGATGAAGCGATCAGGGGTTGAAATGAAGCAATCGGGGGTTGAGATCAAGCTATCAGGGT
>CAZCXK010000080.1:0-6830 GCA_964502605.1 uncultured bacterium | reverse complement strand
GAGAGATGAAGCGATCGCGCTGCTGATAGAACCGATCGCCACGCTAGATCAAGGATCACGAAAACAACCCTAACGGCTGACAACAGGTCAGGCCACCGTTACGAAGCTATTTCCGATGGTGGATTTGCAAATAGGTTAAACAGGGTCGTCCATTCTTCAAGGGCGATCGCTTTCTGAATTGCTGGGAATTTGCAAAAAGTCTTCCTATTTATATTAATCTGGTTAAAACCGAGAATTACAAGGGTTTCACGGTCAGTGCGTGGAGAATTTTATTATGTCTGAGGATACGGATGTTGAAAAACTGGCCAGTGTCTTAAATAACACTGGCCAGCAGGGAAAAGAAGAATTTGTCAGAATGCTTTGGAAGAATCAGCCAGAGACTATACAAACTCGATTGTTACCTTTGCTCAATGCCGAAACCCGACAGGCAATAATTGGGCATTCTTTGGATGACGCTTAGCCGCAATGATTGGCTATCTAAGCGGTATGCAGTCGTTTGCGATCGCGTCTCCCAGATGAACCCTTTCTGCTGAGGGTAGGAGGAGAAGCTTGATTTTGAGCTGTTGCCCGCTTGCCACGATTTTGTCCCGACCGCTTACGGTTTGGCTGCTCGACTTGACTCTGCACTGGAGCAGAGGGCTCATATCCTGAAATTACATCTTCGTCGATATTGCGCTTGAGTAAGCGTTCAATACTTCTTAAGAGTGGATACTCATCGTGGGAGACTAACGATATAGCTCGTCCTTCATTGCCAGCACGGCCTGTGCGACCAATGCGATGCACATAGTCTTCAGGAACGTCAGGCAGATCAAAATTGACCACATAGGGAAGCTGGTCGATGTCTAATCCGCGAGATGCGACGTCAGTGGCGACCAATACTCGAACTTTCCCCTGCTTAAAATCACTTAAGGCACGGGTGCGGGCAGCCTGACTTTTGTTGCCATGAATTGCAGTCGTTTTCAGCCCGTCTTTGGTCAACTGCTCGGCTAGACGGTTGGCACCATGCTTGGTGCGAGTAAAGACTAGCACCTGTCGCCAGTTGTGAAAACTAATCATGTAAGCAAGCAAATCTCGCTTGCGATCGCGATCAACCCGATGAACTGTTTGCGTAACTTGCTCAGCAGCGGTGTTGCGCGGAGCCACTTCAACCAGCGTGGGAGACTTGAGCAGCGTATTCGCCAGCTGCTGGATCGCTTTAGAAAAAGTCGCAGAAAACATCAGCGTCTGCCGAGAAGCAGGAAGCACTGCCAAAACTTTGCGAATGTCATGGATAAAGCCCATATCCAACATGCGATCGCATTCATCAAGGACTAAAATCTCAACCTGGGAGAGGTCGAGAGTCTTTTGCCCCAAGTGATCAAGTAGCCGACCCGGAGTGGCGACTAAAATATCGACTCCCCGACGCAATGCTTGGATTTGTGGAACGATTCCTACCCCACCATAAACAACAGATGACCGGAGGGAAAGGTATTTGCCATAGGTTTTGACGCTATCGCCAACTTGAGCAGCAAGCTCACGAGTCGGAGTGAGGATCAGCGCACGAGGAGGGCGATGCCCCTTGTGGAGATTGGGGATGCTAGCACTGTTGAGATTAGAACCGCTGCTGCTAAGGCGCTGTAAGAGAGGAAGTGTGAAACCAGCCGTTTTACCTGTCCCAGTTTGGGCGCTAGCAAGAACATCGTGCCCTTGCAAGATGGCAGGAATTGCCTGCTGCTGAATGGGAGTCGGGTCGCTGTAGCCTTGTTCAGCTATAGCACGAAGCAGATCGGTCGTAAGGCCGAGGTCTTGAAATGTCATGAATGCAATTGCTCCTAGTGGTGCCCCTATCCCAAATGAAATGCTGAGACCAGTCTAAGAGCAGTAAGTTTATAAGTCAGTTGAATGGCTCAAATAAGCAAATTCCAACGCGCCAATAGCAGACCGGAATGTATCGGCGAGTACTCATCATAACAGAAACAGGGGAAAGTCATCTGGTGAAGAGTCTCAGTTGCAACCTAATTCAGTTGCAACCCAATGATGATTATGCGCTGACTCAGCCAGTCCTGTAGTCATTAATTATTGGCCGTCATGTGGCTGGCTTCATTCATCTTGTTTACAATATGACGCAACGGCAGCGTCAAGGCTGGATCTTTGTCTATGCCACGTCAACGCAAACAGCACCTGTCAACGTCTCAATTTTCCTGCTTTTTTAGAAATCCTGCTTTAGAAATTCTGACATTTGATAAACTCATATGGCCCCATCAGCGCGCCCCAAAGAGACTTCTCTGTCTCAGGATCGACTCCGCGATCGTAGCTCAAAAAACGACCCTGGCTCACTTCAAATCCCAGCACGACCTGTCCGATCTTGCCGTCATACTGAAAGCGGCATCGAGCACCGGGCTCCATCTCGCCCCGAAAGGTGTCTCCCTGCTGTCGGATCACCAGCAAACACCCCGGCAGATTTACCAAATCTTCTGCTTGAATAGACGCCAATATATCAGGATTGAGCCCCGCTCCTTTGAAGCGTCCTGGATCGTGAAACGCAAAATATTGCGCCTGCACCTGCCCTGATGCTGGCTGCTGAGACAGCGTCAATACGCGTTGCCGGTAGGCTTGCTCTGGATACATGGCATTGGCCTGCTCAGCAAACAGGGCCATCTGCCCTTGAATCTGAATGGGCAGGGGACGATGCCACAGCCGCAAGCTGACAAACCACGACGGCTGCGCCAGGGATTGCGCCTTGTTAACAAACTCTCCGGCGAGATATTGAGCTAGCGTATGCAGCGATTGAGAATCAGCCATAGACCTTAGATATAAGACATAGTAAGGAAGTAAGAGGCGATCGCCCTTGATAGATGAGGCCACATGGGGCTGCATGGGATGCGGAAACCACACCCTTACAGTATTTCATCTGATGTAGGGGTCAGGTCTCCTTATTAAGTCGTGAGATGGCACGTTTGCTTGATCACGTTTGCTTGATAAAGAGTGCTTCAAACGTTCCCAGACAAATTACGGTAATTGGACAGGCAGTAAATCAGCGATCGCCTCTAATAGGCGTTCGACCTGCTTTTCCCAAGTCCAATCATGCATAAACCGAGCAGCAGCTTGCCCAATTTGTCGAGCATGGTCTCTATTTTGGTAGATCGTTTCCAGGGTCTCGAGAATTTCGTCGAGGTCTGATTCACCCCAGCCATCTGTGCCATGGTAGTGAGATGTAGGGGCTACAGGCTGCTGCTGGCGCAATGCATAGCAATGATCGTCATGAATTAAATCGAGGTGGCCGGTATTAGCTGACAAAATCGTTGGAATACCGCAGGCAAAGCTTTCCATCGCCGCCAAGTTTGTGCCGCCTTCTGCCCGATTGGGAAAGAGAGCGACATCAGCTTCGCGCAGGATTTGCCCTACCAGCGGATTGGCCAGTGGCCCAACATCCAGACAGGCAGACTCTGGAATGCCCTGATTGACAAGCCAGTCTTGCACCTGCAAGCGGCCTGACGCATCCACCGTTGGCACTCCGTCAACGTAGCCCGCTCGGTCTAACCCTGCCATTGTTGCAGGCCATCTATTGTGCCAAGCCGTGAGTAAAAATGCATCAGCATGGCGGGCATGAAATTCTCGAAACGCTTTTACTACGATGTCCTGGCCTTTGCGAAATTCCAGCTTGCCCCCTGAGAAGATCACGAAGCGATCGCCCCACAACCCCGATTTTGATGCCGGATGAAAGAGCGTTGGGTCAACACCTTGACACACCGTCACAACTTGCTGAAGGCCATTCTGGCGAAGGATTTCCGCATTCCAATTGGAGCCTGCAATGAGGCGATCATAGGCGCTGGCTTTAGCCAGATCCGCCGCCGTGAACTGAGTGTCTTCTGAAAATATCAGCCCGACCGTGTGGCGTCCATGAAGGCGCTCTAAAGCATCAACTGTGACAAAGTGGTTGCCCAGCGCTTTCAACACCAAAAATGGCACCGTAATCGGGTGTGAAGTGGCAGCCAAGGCGTGACCAATTTGCTGCTGCTGCACAAACAGCGGGTCGAGCAGCCGACGATGGAGCGGGTTGACGTCGTGCAGATTGAGGGGCGGCAGCAACGGGACAGGGAGATAGTTTGACTTGTGGAGCAGTTGCAAGACGAGATTGGTGCCAAACACCCCCCAGCCGGTTGAGGGGCTCAATTCAATGCCGATGCCCAAGTAGGTGCGGGGCGGATCTGCTGAGACAGGGGCAGAGGGGAGCGATGTAGGGGTAGCGGCGAGTTGGGTGAGGGCGTCTCTGACCTCGGCAAAGACGGTCGTCCAGTTGCCATGGCTAAGTTGTCGAAACAGTCGCATCGTCGGATACCAGGGGCTGTCGCTACGGTTGAGCATCCAGCGCCAGTCTGGCGCATAGGGCAACAGCACCCAAACGGGCTTGCCCAAAGCCCCAGCTAGATGCGCAACGGCAGTATCAACCGTGATGACTAAATCGAGTTGGGCGATCGCCGCTGCAGTATCAGCAAAGTCATCTAAATGAGGGCTAAGGGTGTTGAGTGGCCAATGAGCGTCGCAGAAGTGAGCGATATCTGTGGAGCGATCGCCCAGTTGCAGGCTAAAAAACTGGACACCTGGCGTTCTCAACAGCGCCCAGAAATAGGCAAACGAGCAAGAGCGATTGGGATCGTTGCGATGGGTAGGGCTGCCTGCCCAGACGATACCCACCTTCAGGCCTGCCGCATGACTCAGCACCCGCTGTATTGGCTCACGTAGCGGCACCGATGGCGTCAGATAGGGCGTCTGTGCGGGTAGCGTCTCTAGAGTTGTGTGCAGAAGATGAGGCAAGCTCATCAGCGATATCTGCACCTCAAAAGCAGGTAATGGCTGCCCCCTAGCAACTACATGAGCCACCCCAGGAGCACCCTGCAGCAGCCGCACCAGAGGCTTGCGGCACTCGACAATGACAATGGCACCTTGATCTGCCAGGGCTTTGGCATAGCGAATAAACTGAATCGTGTCACCAAAGCCCTGCTCTGTATGCAGCAAAATTGCTTTCCCGCTAATGGCAGAGCCATCCCACTGCGGCTGAGGACAGTCGCGGGGTGGCTTGAAGCCTTTGACCCGCCAGCGCCACTCATATTCGGCAAAGCCCTCTAGGAGGTTGCCCGCCAGCAGCAGCGCATAGCCCAAATTATGATGGGCACTAGCATGCTGAGGATGGAGATCAATGGCTCGCCGATAGCAGGCGATCGCCTCTTCTAGCTGGTTTTGATCTTTGAGCACATTGCCAAGGTTATTCCAAGCGTCTCCATAGTCAGGGCGAATGGCCACCGCCCGACGATAGTGATGGGTCGCCTGTTCAAACTGCCTTTGGTCACGGAGCGCATTGGCCAAGTTGTAGTGGGTGTCGGCGTAGTTGGGGTTTTGATCCAGTGCTTGTTGATAGTAGGCGATCGCCTCTGCATAGCGATTCTCAGATTTGAGCGCCACACCTAAGTTGTTATAAATAGTGGGATTGCCCGATCGGTGTGCTGCTTGCCGATATAGCGGAATAGCCTTTGCCGCTTTGCCCTGCCGCAGATAAGCATTGCCCAGGTTGACATAAAGCGTCATATCATCGGGAGCCAGTTCCAGCGCTTGCTGAAAGTAGGCGATCGCCTCAGCGGTGCGCTGCCACCGATAGGCAATTAGACCCATCATTTTGAGGCTATCGGGATGGGGCGGAAACTGCTGCACCAGATCCTGGCACGACTGCTCTGCTGCCGCGAGTTGCCCCGTATTAAACTGATGCTCAACCAGAGCTAAGGTTTGCAGCAGTGGCGATGAGGGCGGCGCTACCGAAAATACCCCAGGAGGCAATGGCCTCGCGGGACGGGAACGATCTCTAAGCCAAGTGATTAATGCCGCTTTAACAGTCGCTGTCACGGTCCCCCAGTCGCCCAACGTCGATTGTCGAAATAGCCGCATCGTCGGATACCAGGGGCTATCGTCTCGGTGCAGCATCCAGCGCCAATCGGGGTCAAATGCCAGCATGATCCAAGTGGGGCGTCCGAGGGCTCCAGCGAGATGAGCAACTGCCGTATCGACCGTAATCACCAAATCAAGCTGAGCGATCACTGCTGCGGTATCGGCAAAATCAGTTAGATCTGAGCTAAGGTCAATCACGGGAACCGGGCGATCGCCCAATAGAGCCAGGTCAGCGGCGCGATCGCCCACTTGCAAGCTATAAAACTGAATCCCATCAACCGTGCATAACGTTTGGATATGCTCAAACGGGCACGACCGATGGCGATCATTGCCGTGGGTAGGGCTACCTGCCCACACGAGCCCGACTTTGCAGGGCAACCGCTGGGGATTTTTCAGCGGGAGGGGCTGCGCCAATGGCGTCAGGTAGGGCACCGTTGCAGGCACTCGCGCCAACGTTGTGCCAAAAATTTGGGGCAGGCTCATCAGCGGCGCATGGACTTGAAAATCAGGCAGATCAGCTCCCGTTGGAATCAACTGATCGATGCCTGTGCAGGTTTGCAGCAAGCGCATCAAAGTCGGCGGACACTCTACCACAACGCGCCCGCCCTGCTGTGCCACCATAGGCGCATAGCGAATAAACTGAATCGTATCGCCAAACCCCTGCTCGGCATAGAGCAAAATGGTTTGGCCGGTGAGGGTGGAGCCATCCCAGTGCGGCTGGCTAAACGAACGTGGTGGCTTAAACCCTGGCCCCTGAACCCGCCAGCGCCATTCATATTCTTCGAAGCCGGTACGCAAATCGCCCGCCATGAGTAGCGACAGCCCCAGATTAAGATGCGCGTCAGCATAATCAGGGGTTTGGGCGATCGCCCATTGAAAGGCATCCATGGCGTCATCTAGCCGTCCCAGGCTAT
>CAZCXK010000079.1:0-26448 GCA_964502605.1 uncultured bacterium | reverse complement strand
CAATCCTGTGATGATTGACGGGCGCAATTTCCTTGACCGGGAGGCTCTGCAAGAGAAGGGGTTCCTCTATGTTGGTGTCGGGCGCTAGGTGCCGGTGCCGAGGCTACACTCTATTTCATGCAGTGAGTTAAGTTGATGAATAAACCGTTGCTGGGCTTGATTATGTGCAGCCCAGTAACGCCTGGGTTTGATTGAATTCGACCATGCCTCATGTTGGGGGCTGCTGCATGGGTTGCTATGAATAAACTCTGTCGTTGTATGGGCGGATTTCCAACTGCAAATTGTTATCACTATCTGCTCTGCTATCTACCTGATAGGTTGATACTTCAAACTCAATGTTCTAAGGAGGCGAATGCCAGTGGGTATCAGTATCGTGACCGGGGTCGCAGGATTTATTGGCTCTCATTTAGCCCATGCGCTATTGGAGAGAGGCGATCGCGTCATTGGAATTGATCAATTTAACGACTACTATGACCCAGCCCTGAAGCGCAAAAATGCAGCAACCTTAGAACCATATTCCACCTTTGAATTGATTGAAGGCGATATTCAAACTCTCGATTGGTCTGCTCTTCTGACTGAAGTTGACGTGGTGTATCATCAAGCGGCTCAGGCCGGGGTGCGGGCGAGTTGGGGCGGTGGTTTTCGTTCGTACACTGAACGAAATATTAATGCAACCCAAGTGCTGCTGGAAGCAGCCAAAGACGCAACTCAACTCAAGCGTTTGGTCTTTGCGTCTACATCATCGGTGTATGGTAACGCTGAGACCTTGCCAACCTATGAAACGATTTGTCCACAGCCTGTTTCTCCCTACGGCATTACGAAGTTAGCGGCAGAGCGGCTGTGCTGGCTTTATCACCAAAATTTCAACGTTCCGGTTACAGCACTGCGCTACTTTACGGTGTACGGCCCCCACCAGCGACCGGATATGGCGTTTCATAAATTCTTTAAGGCCGTTTTAGAGGATCAGGCCATTCCCATCTACGGCGATGGGCAACAGACCCGAGATTTTACATTTGTGCAAGATGCGATCGCAGCTAACCTAGCAGCAGCAAGCGCACCAGAGGCCGTCGGTGAAGTGTTTAACATCGGCGGTGGCAGTCGTGTCGTGCTGACAAAAGTAATTAACACAATGGAGCACATTGTTGGTCAGCCGATTCGTCGCAACCATATTGGGTTGGCCATGGGAGATGCTCGCCACACGGCTGCCGACGTGACAAAGGCACGCAACCTCTTGGGCTATCAGCCCCAAGTTTCATTAGAAGAGGGACTGGCTAAAGAGTGGGCCTGGATCCAAGCTCTCTATCGCTAGGATTACCAGAGAGATTTAAGAATCGTAAGGCTATTTCCAATATCCTCAGTAGATCTGTCAATTAATCTACTGGGGATATTCTATTATAAGCATCGGTTCCCTGCTGTATGGCTATTGGATTCTAGCTATCGACCGCACGGAATGGAAGGGGCAAAATATCTTTATGGTCTGTGTGGTGTGGGGGGACTCACGCATGGCCCGTCTATTGGGAACTCTTGGGACAGCCCGGTAATAGTGATCTAAAAACGCAGCAGCAACTGCTCAAGGCGGCGCTGGCATTATTTCAGTCCTATCCGGTTCTCGTGCTGGGTGACCGGGAATTCCATTAAACCTGGGATATATCGACAGGGCTGGCGCGATTCGAACGCGCGACCTACCGCTTAGGAGGCGGTCGCTCTATCCTGCTGAGCTACAGCCCCAAGTTCATTGCAATGATAGCAGGGCTTCGGGTTCAGCGTGGAAAAATCCCAAGCTGACTTGATCTGCACCAGAGTCAACAATCTCATGTTCCTCATGTTCGCCTTCAGGCCACATGTTGGCACATGCCCAACTAGGACTTTACTCTGATCGCCATACTCCATCCCAAGGCCCCCCTCCGACTTCAACACCACAAAGCAGACTCGTTGCGTCAATGATGACGCGAGTCTGAGCACCTTGGTGCTGGCTCAGACGCAAGTGGAGTTTGCCATTCATCGTGTCTCGGCATCTAAACACCAAGCCATGCTCTGTCGGGGCACGCAGGGGCGCACCGGGCAGATCGGTTGTGGCTGTTAGTTCAACTTCAAATTGATAGTGGCGCGCAGACATGCGCCATATCCCCCATGGGTGAATCTCCCACCGCACCTGTGAATTCCACGGGACAAATTCATAGAAAGCGCCGCGATGGTGAATCCCAATCATGGCAACAGATTCCATCCATCCTAGGATGCCTCGCCGCCCGCCCCCTGCAGTTAGGGCCAAATCTGATTCAGTGTCAAAGTAGTTACAATTAACCCAAAACCATTTTTGCGGAAACGAACCACCCCAATTTTTCTCAGCATAAGCAGGAGCCCGGTCAAATTTATACCGCTGACCGTTCCAGTCGATCCATCCGGTTGCCAGCCCGTGTGCCATCAGAATTTGCCAGCCCGGTTCAAAGATTTGAAACTGTGATAGCCAACCTGCTGTAGATTGCTGAGGTTGGGTGCGATCGCCCCATCCATCAAGCGGCTCAATAGCATATTGCCACTGGGCACTCCCTCTCATGCCTGGATCGGTTAATTTCCCCTGATGCCAGGTTGCTGTCCCCTGGTAGCCTTCAATGATCGAGTCTTCAAACTCGTCTGGCTCTAAGTAATGAGACACTCGTTGCCCCCGCAAATCTGCTGCTGACTTCAACGCATTGCATCTTGCTCCCCAGTGACCCAATCCCAAACCATGCGGCCACGCCCAAAACGTTTCCACACTTGGGAATGTGCGACACAGGTATTCATCATTGGGGCCTAAGATTTGTGCGCCTCCGCCGCTGTGGGGTTTACCTCCGATAGGGTCTTCAATGGAATACATAAACGCAAAGCTTTGACCCCAATCCGGCAAGGTGACCCGGTAATACCACCCTTCAAAAAAGCGGCGATCGCTGCCATCCCAGTGATAGCCGCTGTGAGGTGTTTGCAGAGGGTGGCACGGCTGAACATAGGAAGAAATCATCAAGTTTTTGTAGGATAGACGTTTGTTTCGGCATGACTGAAGTCAATCACAGTTGGCAATGTGAGGTGCGGTCTCGCAAGGCTCGTCTCAGCACAAGCAGCGCGTGACAAAATTCTGACACGCTCACAGGCTAAGCTCGCACGATGTCAATACAGTACAGATAGAAGGCGATCGCCCCTCCATAGCATCACTCACATCGGTCATGCTACGTACTCTAGCCAACAAGGGAGCCGTATATACCCCCCTGTTGGACTTCAGTTGGACTTCATCCGTCAAACCAATCATTGACTCGACTACAACTAGCTCGATTAGAACCAGTTGAAGTGATAACTCCCAGTCTTGTCTGTGCGCTCATACGTGTGCGCTCCAAAGTAGTCGCGCTGCGCCTGGGTGAGATTTTGAGGCAGTGAAGCACGACGATAGCTGTCAAAATAATCGAGAGAGGCGCTGAAGGCCGGAACTGGAATCCCTAACGTTGCAGCAAGAGATAACACTTCCCGCCAAGCAGCTTGGCGATCGAGAATTGTTTGCCTAAATTCAGGTGCCAGCAGCAAGTTGGACAGCTTTGGATTCTCGTTAAACGCATACTTAATCTTGTTCAGAAAACGGGCACGAATAATGCATCCACCTTTCCAAATTCGCGCCATTTCGCTGAGATTTAAATCATAGCCAAATTCATCTGACGCCTTGCTGAGGAGAGCCATACCCTGAGCATACGAACAAATCTTGGAACAATACAGCGCATCTCTCACCATAGAGATCAGCGTCTTCGGGTCGCCTTCGTACTTACCCGTTGGCCCACTCAGATCCTTGGAAGCGGCAACCCGTTCTGACTTATACGCTGACGTGATCCGAGCATTAACGGCAGCAGTGATAGTCGGAATAGGAACGCCCAAATCCAGGGCACTGATGACAGTCCAGCGGCCTGTGCCTTTTTGCCCAGCCGAATCGAGGATGACATCCACCAGCGGTAGACCTGTCTCTGGATCGGTCTTCGTGAAAATATCGGCTGTGATTTCGATCAAGAATGAGTCCAGTTCATCGGTTGTGTTCCACTCGGCAAAAACTTCGTGCAATTGATTGGCGTCAAGGCCACCTGCAGTCTTCAAAATGTCGTAGGCTTCGGCGATGAGCTGCATATCACCATATTCAATACCGTTGTGTACCATTTTGACGTAATGCCCAGAGCCGCCTGAGCCCACATAGGTGACGCAAGGGCCATCATCCACTTGAGCTGCAATTTTGGTCACAATGGGTTCAATTGATTCATAGGCAGCGCGGGTGCCGCCGGGCATCAGACTGGGGCCATTGAGAGCACCTTCCTCTCCCCCGCTAACTCCCATCCCGATAAAGCGCAATCCGGTAGACTCCAAATCTTTGACGCGGCGTTCGGTATCTTCATAAAGCGAATTGCCGCCGTCAATAATCATGTCATCCTCATTGAGTAGAGGCTTGAGCTGTTCAATGACAGCATCCACGGGCTTCCCAGCTTTTACCATGATCAGGATTCGGCGCGGACGTTCTAACGACTCAACGAACTCTTCCAAGGAATATGTCGCTTTGACATTTTTACCTTGGGCTCTATCTTTCATGAACGTGTCTGTTTTTTCTGACGTTCGATTGTATACCGCAATGGAGAATCCGTTGCGCTCGATGTTGAGCGCTAGGTTTTCACCCATGACTGCTAGACCGATTAAACCAAAGCTCTGTGCCATAGGACGTTTTGCTCTCTTGGATAACGCTGCGGGGACTTTACTTCCTCTTCAGGGTAGACAACTTTTTCGAGAAGCCTGGGTTCTGCAAAGATTTTCTTTATGACTTGGCTCGAAAACAACGTGCTGATCGCATCGAGGTTGACGATTCATTTGGCTATCTCAAGAGTGTGGCGAAGATTGCTTAATATCTGATGAAATGGCGATCGCCCCAGAGCAAACATCCCGTTTAGCACTGATCTCGGTCTACATAAAATACATTTACATCAATGACGTGTGATGCTTCTCGACTCACAACAGCCTCAAGCCCTCATCACTCGACTCATTGAGCCTGACAGGTTACTACAGATCGTCATCTAGCGTATTTGGAGAAATCTCAACCGCACCGCGATTACGTCCTAATTCTTGAGCGGTCAACAAATCGCTGAGCTGCTCAATGGTAATGCCTGCCTCGTCACAGGCTCGTTTCAAACTGGACTCAAAGGCATCAGTGTCTGCCCCATAGCCGCACTGTTCTGCTGCGGAGACGATGCCATATTTAGCATTTGCTTTGGCACATGCAACCAATTCAAGTCCATGCAAGGGTGTTTGTGACGCCAAAATTTGCCTCCTTCTCTAACCTCACTCATCTATCGTGGCCTGATCAGTCTCAATGATGAGAATGATGAGACGGTCACGACAGTTTGTGAGCAATACGTAAATAGTTGTGTATGGCAATGTGCATAGCAGCTTTTCGGCAATGCCTAGAGCCCTTTGTCAAATACAAGGAGCCGATGTTAGTGAAATTGCTTATTTACAGATCGACAAATCGTATTATGGCTAAGCTCCTGGTAAAATTCATCTACCTTAAGTCTCACATCACGTCTTATTGCGATTCTAATGCTGAGAGCATGAGGCAGTGGCGGTTGATACTGGCGAATATCCTCAGTGCGGTAAAATGCGATCGCTTCATGATGTAAACAATTCCACCACACATAACCGGGCTAGTTTGCACAAGTTCGGTTAATCATAACAAGGGAGTCATTTGTAAACTCCGACCCAGCAACTGCTGCTATACAGATATGGGGCATAGGATTGAACTTAAACCTACGCTAAATTCTCCCAATTCTCCCAATTAGATATTCCCCATTCGACAGTTCAAAATGGAAGGCTACATTGTTTCACTGATTATCTTTACATCGATTTTTGCCCTATTCGGTTTGGGCTTAAATCTCCAGTGGGGTTTTACCGGCTTAATCAACTTTGGGCATGTCGCATTTATGGCTGTTGGAGCCTATGTCGTGGTCGTGCTCACCCTACCCGGTTTTTTGAAAGAGCTGCCCACTCGCATGATGGAGAACTTTACCTGGATGCAGAATTCTGAACCCATTCGTGGAGCCCTGCAAGGAGTGCAGAGCGTCTTACCTGAGAATATACCGCTGCCAATTGCAGTGCTCTTGGGTGCAGTTGTCGCTGCTGGGTTAGGGTTGCTGATTGGCTTATCCACATTGAAACTGCGGGAAGACTATCTGGCCATCGTCACGATTGGCGTATCCGAAATTGTGCGGTTAGTTGCACTAAACGAAGAGTGGCTCACTCGAGGTTCGTTTGGGGTGCAGCGGTTTCCCTTGCCGCTGGACGATCTGAATCCCAATCTGCTGACGCGGTTGCTGATGATTGCAGGAGTCACAGCGGTGGTTGGCTCCGCCCTATGGCTCGTATGGAAACACACGACACGGCAGGTTCAGACTGTCAGCCTCAAGGCGATCGCCCAGGGATCACTCGCTTTAACAGGATATATCGGGTCGTTGTTGCTAGTCGCTTACGGCATCGGATTAGTCGCCCAGCAGCTAAAGATCTCAGGTGCTATCCCAGCCTGGTTATTAGGCGTTGGCCTTATGGGTGCCTTAGCAGGAGGGATTTCACTTTATGTTTGGCTAGCCCAGCATGTGTTTCCTCGGCTGACAGCTCTAAATCAGTCTAAGGCGCTTATGACTGCAACACTCGTGACGCTCTTTGGGCTTTGGCTCTATGGCGTCTCTGTTTCGGCACTCTATAACTATTCTAGAAATCCGACCAAAAATGGCCTGATGCTGATTTCAATCATGGTGCTAGCCGTGATATTTTGGGCATTACAACGTTTGGTTGAATCGCCGTGGGGTCGAGTGCTCAAAGCTATTCGGGAAGACGAAGAGGTGGCTAAGGCACTGGGAAAGAATGTGTTTTGGTATAAGCTCCAATCTTTGATGTTGGGAGGGGCGATCGCAGGCATTGCTGGCGCACTTTATGCATGGCAGTTGACCACAGTATATCCCGACAACTTCCAGCCGCTGGTGACGTTTAACGCCTGGACAATTGTGGTTTTGGGTGGTGCAGGTAGTAATGTCGGCACCCTGCTAGGAGCCACCATATTCTGGGCGTATCAAACGCTGACCCGGTTTTTTCTAGGAGAAATTATTCCCTTAGACGATGCTCGTTTAGGAGCATTCCGCATTATGATCATTGGCCTGTTGCTGATGGTGTTAATGATCTGGAGACCTCAAGGTCTTTTAGGCAAAAAAGAAGAATTGACATTGGGTCAATAATTCACCCATAGGCGAACCCGTGGAAGAACAACACCAACCGATTATGCCATTCTCGCAGGACTATAATGCTGAAGCATCGACGATATCTGTCACCGCTCCAGCCTCCCCCTTATTAGCTGCTCATAACTTGTGCAAAAGCTTTGGCGGAATTCGCGCTGTCGATCAGGCATCTCTAGAGGTGCCCCACGGCAGCATCACCGGGTTAATTGGCCCCAATGGCGCTGGGAAAACAACTCTATTCAATTTGCTCTCCAACTTTATTCAACCAGACAGCGGCACAGTTATCTTTGACGATGAGCCCATCCAAAATCTTCAGTCTTATCAGATTGCAGAGCAAGGGCTAGTGCGGACTTTTCAGGTCGCCCGCGTCCTCTCTAAGCTCTCTGTAATCGAGAATATGTTGCTCGCATCGCAACATCAAGCAGGCGAAAATTTTTGGAATGTTTGGTTTCGACCTGGGCAAGTTGTGAAAGAAGAACGCCAGCACCGTGAAAGAGCCCTAGAAATTTTGGAGTCAGTTGGGCTGGTTCACATGGCCAAGGAATATGCAGGTGCATTGTCAGGAGGGCAACGCAAGCTTTTGGAGATGGCACGAGTGCTCATGGTTCGGCCTAAACTTATCTTGCTAGATGAGCCCGCAGCTGGCGTTAACCCAACGCTGATCAACCAAATTTGTGAGCATATTCTCACCTGGAATCGCAATGGCATGACCTTTTTGATCATTGAGCACAATATGGATGTGATTATGTCCCTGTGCGATCGCGTCTGGGTATTAGCAGAAGGGAAAAACCTTGCCACTGGTACCCCAGCTGAAGTACAAAAAGATACTAGAGTATTAGAGGCATACTTGGGGCAATAAGTTCTCTGCTCTAGGTCATTGCAAAGGTTTTTCGGGTCAGGGTGCTGGGTATGTGTAAATTAACTCATTTGAGACATTTACATAACATTGTTTGCTAAGGAGCTAAATTGGGTATTCTAGCCTGAGGCTTGTGATGTCATGATGCATCAGGGTTTTGCATCCAGCAAGGTGCTAGGGAGGTTCATGACAGACTCTGCTAAGAGGTTCGACCCTTCATCGCAAGACGAAATCGCTAAAATAGCTGTACGATCTTGCGATGCGATGCGGAGTTATGGAGCCATTGATCATGCTTAAAGGCAAATGAAGTGGGTTGTGTAATATTTATTCACTTATTTATTCACTGTTCCTTTGCCTAATGAGTCATCCGAAGATTACCGAATCAACAGATGGTAAATCTGGATGGCAGTTTGCTCTGCGATTGCTCGGATCTACTAATTTCTCCAGGCTAGCGTTTTAGGTCATGGGTCTCGGCCTAGTCTCTAGTAGGTTGATAGCAATCCGACTTATGATGTATGTCCCCCCCAGCTTACGACAGCCATGCATGACCATGCGTCTTCATATCAAGGTTTTCAACTCTTACTGTGTTTCTAGATAGTGAGGGATATTGCTAGGTCATGATGACAGATCCCAACATCGGACGCAGATTAGCCAATCGCTATGAGCTCTTTGAGCTGCTAGGACAAGGCTCAATGGGGCGTGTGTATGGCGGTCGAGATATGGTTCTAGGAGGCGTTCCTGTAGCGGTTAAATTCCTCTCTCAAACATTGCTAAACAGTAAAATGAGGGAGCGCTTTGAGCGGGAAGCGACAACGTGCGCCTTGCTCGGACAGCGGAGTGACCATATTATTCGCGTATCAGATTACGGCGTTAATGAAGACGGCGTTCCATTCTACGTTATGGAATATCTAACGGGAGAAAGCCTTAGCGAAATCGTTACGCGCCAGCCTCTCCCGCTGTCTCAGTTTCTTGATTTAACGCTTCAGATTTGCCTCGGTCTAGAATGTGCTCATCAAGGCATTCCAGTGGATGGCAGAATTTGCCCAATCATTCACCGAGATATTAAGCCCAGCAACATTTTAATCACGCGACACTCTAACCGTGGTGAAATCGCCAAAATTCTGGATTTTGGGATCGCGAAAACCCTACAAATCGACGGAGGGCAGACTAACTGTTTTATGGGGACTCTTGCATATTCGTCTCCCGAACAGATGGAGGGTTCTGAACTCGATAGTCGCTCTGATGTCTATAGCTTGGGCGTTATGATGTTCCAGATGCTAACTGGCAAAATGCCTTTGCAGGCAAACACCCACACTTTTCCAGGGTGGTATAAAGCTCATCACGTTCAAACGCCTCGCTCGTTTGAAGATGCTAATCCGAATGTTGACATTCCCAAAGCGCTCGAAAACCTGGTCATGACTTGTTTGGCCAAATCTCCCAGCGATCGCCCTCAGAAAGTGGGCGACATTATTCAGGCATTGACCCCACTTGCAGAAAGATATGCCAGAAATGCAGACCTTGCAAAGTATCTAAGGGAGAAACTGAAGGAAACTCCAATCAAGCCGAAACCACAGCAGTCAGACCCTCTCAGTCCTGAAGGTCTTTGCAAGCTATCCCTATGGCCTCCTGATAAACCCATCGCAGAGATTGTTTTTCCTCACATTTTTCAAAGCAGCAATGGCCCATTTACAACTCTATGGATGATGCTTCCTCGTCGAAACATCGAAGTCCTGAAAATTTGTACTCCTTACAACAAATTCATGTTCTTGCCTTCGCCGCATCCGGTGATGCTGTGGCTCACAGTGCTATATAACCATACGAAAGGCCCGCGTTGGCTGCCATGCTACCTTGACCTGAAGACGCGGTTTGGCCAAGAAATGACTCAATTATTGGCCGAGTCAAAGCAGTATCGCATCCTGTTTTTTGCCCTTGAAAATCCTCGACAATGTGCGCAAGTCATGACGCTCAATATTGCAGAACCCAGTGCTGCCAGCAGGCCAGAGTTGCTTGAGATGCAATCTAAAATGCTACATCAATTCAGTGCGCTTGGTTTTACTGCACCGACGGTGGCTGGTCAGCTAGATACTAGTAAAAAGCTCTTACGGGCAGAACTCGAAAGGATTAAGCCGACAATTGTCCAAAATTTAAAGGCTACAATCGATTAAAGTTATTTTTTGGGCGGAAAATAAATTACGGGATGCCAGCTTCGGCGTAAGACCTCACCTGCAAAGCTAGGAATAGACCACTCCAAGATTTTGCCAAGGCTATCTGATGAAAGAGCAATCGCACTAATATCGTAATCTTGAGCTAGCTTTAGCACTTCCCCAATCGCATTACCCTGGCGAACAACAGCTTGAACATTTAAGCCCAGCGTCCCTAAATCTGCTTGAACGCTAGCGAGTTTTGTCTCAGCAGCTTCCATCTGATTATCTCGGTAAGAATCTAATCCCCTGCGACCGACGTCATCAAAGATCCAACAGAGTAAGCAAGATGACAATGTGCTGTGAGCATTTTTAGCTTGATGCTTAATTCGATCAATCAAGTAGTTTGCTGCGTCGCTTCCGTCAAACGGAACCAACAAATAGCGGAACAAATGTTGACACCGTAAACTCAGTTCTTCAACCGTGTAGGTTGAAACCAGCTGAGGCCGCAAAATCATTAAGGGAACCGATACCTGACGACACAAATCCATTGTTGTGCTGCCAAAGAGCTTCTCTGTAAGCCGAGTTCGGCTTGGCATGCCTAGAAGAATCAAATCAATAGAATGCGCTTTAATTGCGTTCAAGACATGGTCAATTGCACGGCCTGTCTTAATATCTATCTCAACATCAATTCCGTCTGGTATATCTCCCAAGCCAGACGTAAGATGGGTTCGAATGGCCTCTATCTGTTCCTCATCAGGTCGCGGAATCTCCCGATCATCGCGAATCGGAATAACGTGGAGAAAAACGATTTGACTAATTCCGGCGATGGCAAATGAGGAAACAAATCCAGTGAGACGTTCTAGACCATCTTCAAGGTCAGTGCAGATCAATATCCGTTGAAACATAAGATTACGTTTTGCAGCAGCTAGAGCAAATGAACTCTCCCATAACCCTATCATCTCCAGATTTACTTAGCGGGGAGAAATGAAATTGATTTAACCGATGTAGCGCACGAATGATCCCCCTGAAGGCAAATTCAATGCTGATACTAATGCAAGAAACTAATTAGAGATAAGACTAAATATAGTGAGCGCGTTCTCAGTATTTTTAACGTTGCAATATAGGAACGAATAAAGTTGATTCATTCTGTGTGTATAAAACTTGACTGAGCAATTTTATCAATTATTAAGCTGACTCGCATTATTGAGCAGGCGTAGAGCATTTGACTGTAAGGTGACGCCCCAGCATCCCCAGCTTTTTTCCTATGATCAGAACGAAGCAAGAGAAGGAGGTCGCCCACTACAGTAAGCAGGCCCTAGTCGATCCTAGGACTAGGCTCTAGACCCCATTGATGCTTAATGAAATGCTTATACATCGTTTCGCGAAGCATCATTTGCTCGTAGAGCTTAATCAGAAACTGCTGAGCCTGTTCGCGGCTCATATGAGCCACTTGAGTTTCAAACGATCGCAAACTAAATTGCTGTTCAAGAGACAATTGAGCGGGCTGATCCATAACATCCTCCAACCATTACAACCGAATCATCTAGCATCACAGATCAGGAACCTATACGTAGAATCAAATCAACCGGATCTAGACCTGACAATGCCTGCACAGATGTGCACAAGCCTTCTCAACGCTGAGACAACTGGTATGATCCGTATATTACAGATCATAACAATCATTTGACAAGATGCACACGTCTAAAAGGAATAGCTATAGATCACTTCTCTGTGATGAACGATGATCAGGGAATTACCGTAGTTGTATCAAGTTAAAAATTGTGAAAATGCTCGACACGAACTAAATTCTGTGCGTTTTAGTAAGCTTGACTAATTAAATTTGACTAATATTGATCTATTGCCAACAACCGATTGCGTAGACTCCTAGCTACGCCCTGAAATATCCGTTGCCACAATAACTACAGTGATATTATCGCGCCCGCCTTTGTCTTTGGCAGCGTTTACCAATGCCAATGCAGCCTTATCACAGGCTCGAATTGATTTGAGATGTGAAGCAATGAGGTGATCAGAAAGCTCTTCTGTCAATCCGTCACTGCAGAGCAAAAGGCGATCGCTTAGCTGCCAATCAAACCGTTGCACATCTATCTGTTTTAGATCTTCTCGACCTAAACATTTTGCTAAGATATGTCGCCAAGGATGAACTCTCGCTTGGGCGGGGGTCAAATCCCCCAATTTCATCGCGCGGGCAACCCAGGTATGATCCTCAGTAATCTGTTCAAGCTTAGCGCCCCTCAATCGATACAGCCGCGAATCGCCAATATGCCCACACCACGACTGCTCATGGCGAAATGCCACGACGAGAGCTGTCGTTCCCATATCTGCCCGCTCAGGATGTGCGGCTTGATCTTGGAGAATCGCCTCATTCGCCTTTAAAATGGCATCTTCAAGCAACTTTCCTGATGCTTCAGGTGAATCCCATTGTTCATTTAAATACTCTTGGATTACAGTTGTCGCAATCCGGCTCGCCTCCTGCCCTCCAGCATGGCCACCCATGCCGTCTGCCACCACAAAAAAGCGACCATCTGGATCGATGTAATAAGCATCTTGATTAGCAGCCCGAACTAACCCCGGATCGGTAAGACCCGTAAAAAAGCGTTTCATAGGACGAACATAGCAGTCATAGTCACACTAATCTAAAACATTCGTTCATAGCGGTCGAGGCGAATTAAAAGACGAATCAGTGCGATTAAAGAGACCAAGGCGGCGATCGCCGAAAAAATTGCCAGCCAAAGGTACTGATTAACCAATAAAATCGTTGCTGAAACGGTGAATACCCCAATCAAGATGGTGTAATTAGTTCCCATATTCACATTGCTAATTCGCCTGAGCACCCGGTCAGTCTCAGTAGCCCGCACGCGGATCCGAATATCACCCCGATCAAGCTTTTCAATCGTATCTTCAATTCGACGAGGCAATCCCAGAGCAGTCGTACTAACTTGAGCAGCCTGACGACCCAACTCACTCAAGATACCGTTGGATACACCTTGTCGGGAGCCGTTTCCATCTACCATAATTTCCATTGCAAACGGTTTTGCAACCTCCATAAAGTTAAAGTCTGGATCTAGTCCTTTGCCAACGCCTTCCAGCGTTGAAAAAGCACGCATGACGAACGTAAAGGTGGCCGGAAAGCGAAAAGGCTGATCGTAGGCAATTTCGTATAAATCGTCACTAATGGCAGCCACTGACTGAGTTTCAAATGGCTGATCCATAAAGTTGTCAAGCATGTACTGAATCGAGCGGCGCACAGGGCTCAAGTCTTCTGCAGGTGACAGAGCTCCTAGCTCGATCAGAGACGATACGACTTGACCAGCATTTTTTTGAGCAATGCCAAAAAAAGTCTGCATCAGCTTAGTGCGGGTATCCGGATGGACACGACCCATCATGCCAAAATCATAGAAAATTAGCGCTCCATCTGGGCTGACAGCCAGGTTTCCGGGATGCGGATCTGCATGAAAAAAACCGTCATTTAAAAGTTGTTGAAGGTAAGCGCGGGCTCCTAACTTAGCAAGCTCTTTTCGATTTAGGCCAGCCGCTTCAAGTGCTTCATAATGGCTAATTTTGATTCCAGGTAGGTATTCGAGCGTTAGGGCACGCGGAGACGCATAGCGCCAATACACGCGCGGCACCTTAGCCCAAGCATCTCGTCGAAAATTGCGTCGAAAGGTATCTGCGTTTCGCCCTTCATTTAAGTAATCGATTTCTTGCCATAGGATCCGGCAGCATTCATCATAGATACCCATCCAATCACGCCCACGCCCCCAATCTGGGTGGCTCTGAAAATATCGAGCAATTCCTTTGAGAATTTGCAAATCAATCTTAAACAAACGCTTTAGGCCGGGGCGTTGGACTTTAACCACCACCTCTTCACCAGAGTGAAGCTGCGCTCGGTGTACTTGGCCTAAGCTCGCAGCCGCAATGGGAATCGGATCAAAGTTTCGATATAGTTCTGGAACTGGCTTGCCAAAGTCTTCTTGAATAATCGCTTCGACTTGTTCATAGCTAAAAGCTGGTACTTTATCTTGCAGCTTTGAGAGTTCATCGACAAACTCCGATGGAAATAAATCTGCACGGGTCGAGAAGAACTGACCGACCTTGATGAAGGTGGGGCCCAGATCCAATAGGGTTTCTCGTGTCCAAATGGCGATTTTCTGACGCCGGAGAGCCTTTTTATCGTCAGTTGGCGTTCCCCCATACGTCCAATTTTTCTTATACGCCCAGTTGGCGGCTAGCAGCCTCAATACGAACAACCAGATATGCGAAAATCGCTGAGATCTAGAGTATCTCTCGCGGCTCCAGCTGTAAGTCTTAACCGAATAAGAAGGTTTGGCCTGAGCGGTTTCTAAAAAGGTCTGAGGGTCGATATCAGCATCAGGAATGTTTGCGAAGTCAAGCTGCTTCGCCTCTCGCGGGGATGAAATAGGATTACTGGGGACAGCAGACACTTAAATTTGGGCGAAATTGCAAAATGTTTTAATAACTAGACACGTTGAGACAGATCTTTAGGTCGAGCCAGAGCTGATCATGATGTCGAACGACTTCGATATAGCTGCAACTCAGCCCGAAGTTGAGCGATTTCGGCTCTCAGATCATCAATCATAGCCTGCAGGTCTTCAGGCTGACCGCCCGATGTGACCCCAACAGATGACACTGAATGTTCTTGGGTTGCCAGCTTTTCTGCCTGATTGGCGCGCTCCACAACCTCATCAGTAAACTGCCGGAGGCGTTCTCGCTGTTCGGCATCAAATTTGCCAAGCTCACTCATTGCGTCTGTAATGAGGAACTCGACTTGCTCTCCTAGTGCCTCAGCAAGCGCTCTACCGATAAAGAAGGCATGAACCAACGGATTACTCATAGAGAAAAGTTTGCGTGGTCGTTCGCAAAAATTATAACTTGCTTAATCCTATCGTGCCTGAAGTTAGGGCGGTAGGAATCGTTGAGTCAAAAGATTCTGTTCAAACGAGTTCAGAACCATTTTGAAATGATTCAGCTTGACTGAAAGTGCAATGGTGGTCTCGGAGTCACAGTATTCTGATGTAAGGTGCAAATACGATTGACCTGTAATTTGCTGATAGAGATTCTTTAAAAGACCGTGGGAATGCCGAATTTTATCTTCACCCTCTTTCCCAACAGACGTAGTTTGAGTGCAGATGCAGATTGATTTAGGATTCATGTGGACTATTGGCCTTACATCAGCCAAGGGTGTTTATGAATCGTCGCAGGATCACAGATTGGCTGGAATCACACTGGGTTGCCCCAGCTTTAGGTGGTTGGCTATTGCTCGGGCTATCAATCTTTTTCTTTGGTGCAGCCACAAATACAATGGCCGGTTGGCTGTATGTTATTAGCGGAGTGATGGCAGCACTGCTCGCAATCGCTGCTATTTTACCGGGGCGATCGCTCCATAAACTCTGTGGATCTCGTTCCCCTATTCGCCCTATTCATGTTGGGCAGCCATTTACCGTCGAGATTGTGATTGAAAATCGGCACGCTTCATCTCTATCTTTAGTGCAGCTTCAGGACGTGCTGCCGTCAGCACTGGGTAAACCAATGCTGCATTCAGTCGAGTTAATTCCTGCATATGACTCCTATCATTGGCGATATGAGTTTTTCGCGTCACGTAGAGGTATTTATCAGTGGCAGACGTTGCTGGCACGAACTGCTGCACCATTTGGGTTGTTTTGGCGGCGGAGGCACCTAAACGTGCCCACCAAAGCGGTTGTTTATCCAACTGTGTTGACGCTGACTCAGTGCCCACTAGTAGCCATTTATACAGATAATGTTAATACTCAAGTTCCGCGTCTGGTCAATGCTCGTCAAGCATCAGACGGGCTGACCCGCGCCATGCGCCCCTATCGGTGGGGTGACCCATTCCGGCTGATTCACTGGCGCACAAGTGCGCGGTATGGTGAATTGCGCGTGCGAGAGCTGGAATCGTTTACTACCGGGCAGGCTATGATCATCGGGTTAGACAGCTCTAGTACATGGCACCCTGACTGGTTTGAACAGGCTGTGATTGCGGCGGCGTCTCTTTATGTCTACGCATCGCATCAGAAGTTACAAGTTAGTTTATGGACTGCGAAAACAGGCTTACTTCAAGGATTCCAGACTGTTTTAGAGGCTTTGTCTGACACTCAGGCTCAAGAGCAGAAGAGAGGCGATCGCCTGCCTCAGACTCCGGTTATTTGGTTAACTCAAGACTTGAACAGTATCCAAAAATTGTCTCCTGGAAGCCTATGGCTGGGATGGCCCAATGACATCCGCGAGGGCGATCGCCGTTCACCATCTGATGCTAATCTAGCTTGTGGCAAAGGTGGCAAGCTCATTGACCCAATGCAACCTCTACAAAACCAGTTGCAATCACCGATCGATATTGACACGGTAGGATAAGACCGTGAGTCTAGATCTCTTGACCCAATGCAAGTGGGCTTTGCAATCAGTCGGATGAGGCATAAATCCCATGAGCCCAGAAATCATTCCAGATGAGTTTTGGCTTGGGGTTGAGCAGTTTAACCAACGTAGCTTCTACCTATGCCACGACATATTAGAAGCATTGTGGATGCAGGCCAATCAACCCCAGAAGGCGTTTTATCAAGGATTACTGCAAATTGCCGTCGCGTTTTATCATCTTGAGAACGCGAATTGGCAGGGCACGGTGACGCTTTTAGGAGCAGGTATTTATCGCTTGGGCCCATACCAACCTGTCTATTCTGGTGTTGATGTTAAAGCGCTGGTGCATCAAAGCCTGATAATTTTATCTGAGCTGCAGCATCAAGGTATTGATCACATCCATCATCTGAAAAACCAGATCAAGCGATCGCCAGATACGAGTGGCGATCGCTCATCTGATATCAATGCGCACTCAAAATTATTCGCTTTTCCAGTCATTATTCGAGTGCCGCAGCCACCAGCAGATAGTGTCCATTGACAATAGACAAGCCCGATTAGTTTGTGCCACGATTATTTTGCATATGGTTTGGATGGTGTATTCACGCTGGCTCAGCGCCAGAAAGTCGGTAAGTAGGGCACTTGCAGATTTCGCTGATGGCCTGAGATTGTCTTAAACGTGCTCTAGCTGACACAAATCTGTATTAATGCTAATAATTTTCTGTTTACGTTCCGGGGCTAATTATTATGAACCTCTTTGTTAAGCCTCTCAGTTCTCTTCGCTATCTGGGGCTGTTTGTAGCAACAACATCCCTACTCATCGCTCCGTCTTCACTCATTAGAGAAGCACAGGCTCAGACAGCTTCCAATCAGGGACAACCCCTCACACTTTTGTCAGATATCCAAGAGGCGAATGCCGTGACGGGTGTTGTGACGGCACGCGGCAATGTGCAGATTTTTTATCCGGCTCGTCAAGTTCAGGCGACATCTGTGCAGGCTCAATATTACAGCCGAGAAGGGCGGATTGTTTTAAGTGGCAACGTATACGTCCTCCAAGAAGGCAATAGCATTCAAGGGGAAACGATTACCTATCTAATTGAGGAGGGACGGTTTGTTGCCCTTCCCGACCAAGGAGAACAAGTCCAGTCTGTTTATCTTGTCCCTGGGGAAGATCAGTCAGCTCAAGCAACACCTGTGACGGCTCCGACCTCAGACTACAACCCCAAACCCGATTTCAAAACTCCGATGAGTCCTTAATCACCTCAAAATAAGATTGCTATTGGGTGTTAGCAGTCACATGAGCAGATAACCAAGCGAATAAAGCAGCAACCGAGCCAGTAATCTCTCTCTCTACCTTCTCAAATAAGTGACGCTTGCCATGATTTCGGTTTAGTGTGAAGGCGTATCAGCCGGACATGGCATCCTTTTGATAAAATCAAATCCAATTTAAAACTCTGATCAGTAATCAGACGTAACTATATCAAGATCTAAAATTCTGAGGAGCCGCTTTCCAAGTCAGTTCCTCAGGCTCATATACTTGATTTAATTAACTGCTGGCTGCTTATCGGCTTTTCTGAGGATAAGTCTGTGAAGATTGTGTTGGAAAACATTCACAAGTCGTATGGTCGGCGTTCAATTGTTAACCGCGTCAATCTCTCAATCCAGCAAGGAGAAGTTGTTGGCCTTTTAGGGCCAAATGGTGCCGGAAAAACAACGACGTTTTATATTGCCACAGGCCTGGAAAAACCTAACCAGGGTCGCGTGTGGCTAGATGGAATTGATATCACATCTCTCCCCATGCATGAGCGAGCCCGCCTGGGTCTTAGCTATCTCGCCCAAGAACCGAGCATCTTTAGAAACTTGACAGTAGCAGAAAATATTTTACTTGTCCTTCAACAATCTGATATCCCGCGCGATGAGCATTACTCTCGCCTGCAAATGTTATTGAAAGAGTTTCGGCTAGAGAAAGTTGCTCAAACGTTGGGCACTCAGGTATCCGGTGGCGAGCGACGACGAACAGAGTTAGCACGCGCGCTGGCATCAGGCCGTGAGGGGCCTAACTTTTTACTGCTTGATGAACCCTTTACAGGAGTAGACCCGATAGCAGTGGCCGAGATTCAGCAAATTCTAGAGAAATTGAGCGATCGCCACGTTGGCATTTTAATTACCGACCACAACGTTCGGGAAACCCTAGCAATTACGGATCGCGCTTACATCATGCGAGACGGTCAGATTCTGGCGGGCGGGAGTGCCGATGAATTGTATCGTAATCCTCTTGTTCGACAATATTACTTGGGCGCTGACTTTCAACCCTAACCTACTCTCTGCAACTCATGCCCCAACGGATAGAATTAGCCCACCCATGGATTGATCCACAAATTTAGTCCAAATTTAAATTGAAATGTCAAAATGGATGGGGCATTTAGTTTAATTCTACGTATAACTAGTAACCCTCTTTACATGTTTTAACCTATGGCGTCAGGCGCTTCTCAACTCCTCCCCAAAGGCCTCCAACCGCATAATTGGGTTCCTCATCTATCGGTAATGGATCGGTATATTGGGGTGGAACTTATTTTGCCTTTTCTCTTTGGAGTAGGGGCATTTTCGTCTCTAGGGGTTTCGGTAGGGGCACTGTTTGATCTAATTCGGCGTGTCTCAGAATACGGATTGCCCTTCCAGAACGCACTTGAGATCTTACTGCTCAAAACTCCGGAGTTCATTTCATACGCATTTCCCATGTCGGTCTTGCTGGCAACTTTGATGACCTATAGCCGTTTATCGAGTGACAGTGAATTGACCGCTCTTAAGGGATGTGGCGTTAGCGTCTATCGCATGATCATTCCGGCAGTTGTCTTGAGTTTGGTCGTCACTGGATTGGCATTCGTCTTCAACGAAGTGATTGTTCCTGCTGCTAACTATCGGGCCTCAGAAACATTAGAACGGGCCCTCGGTCGAGATCAATATCCTGATTTTCAAAAAGAGAATATTCTTTACCAAGAATTTCAACAAATTGACGGAGACGGACGCGACGAAGTTTTGACCCGTCTGTTTTACGCTAGTCGATTTGATGGTAAGGAAATGTATGGCTTGACCGTTCTTGACTTCACTCAAGCTAAGCTCAACCAAATTACCAGCGCCGAGTCAGCCGTCTGGAACTTCACTGATCAAACCTGGGACTTTTTCAACGGCACAATTTATCTCGTCTCGTCTGATGGTTCATACAGCAATATTCTGAAATTTCAGCATCAACAGGTTCATATCCCTCGAACTCCTCTGGACATAGCCTCTAGTGAGCGACAAGATCCGCGAGAGATGAATCTTGCCGAATCATGGGAGCGGGTGAGGTTGCTACGGCAGCGGGGGAGTCAAAGTCGATTGCGGCGGCTTCTCATTACAATTCACGAAAAGTATGCGCTGCCCTTTGCCTGTGTTGTGTTTGGGCTTGTTGGTGCTGCCCTCGGGTCTCAGCTTAGACGCACAGGGCGAGCCACAAGTTTTGCCATCAGCATTGTAATTATTTTCAGCTACTACTTGCTCTACTCAATATTTAGCGCTACTGCCCATGCTAGCCTTTTACCTCCAATCTTGAGTGCGTGGGTGCCCAATATCTTTGGCTTTTGTATTGGCATCTTTCTCTTGGTCAGAGCAGCACGATAATTTCGGATGATTTTGCCCTGTGTTGAGAGGCTCTAATCTTCTAATCTGAGGAATATAGCTGCATAGAGCTGTTGGCATATTATCAGTACGCCACAAATAATGACCGATTCTGACGCAGCTTGCCTCACGAGTTAGGATAAACATATCCAGAATGAACTTGTCTCAAGAAAACACGTCATAGATAGCAGATAGTAGATAGATTAAGGGCGCTTGATTAAGCAGTTTGATTGATGATTTTGTTTGGATCGCTAGTCGATATACGGCTCTTAGTCATAAAAACGAATTAAAACGTAACCACTAATATTCAAAAGCTATCTGCAAAAGCCATCAATTTATTAGTGTTGAATTTTTAATTGTTTAGGCTTCTTTGTGTCTCGATTTAAACTCGATTATGAGTTTACCGTTTGTTGTTAGACCTCGGGTGAGTGGAGCAATATCATGTCATCTCGCTATCAGTTCCCAACGTCTCTGCGTTATCTCAAAGCGCGTCTTTGGTTTGTGAAGCGTCCCATGTTTTGGGGAGCAAGCGCCGTCTTGTTGCTGGCAACGGTGTTCATTGCCGAATATTGGACTCAGCCCGATTGGTTTCAGACTCGAGACAATGCCGCATCATCGTCAAATGGGCCATCTGAACAGGCTGCGAATCAAGATGGTTCTACGACGCTGCCGCCCTCTGAGGATAATTTTATTGGAGCCGATATTGACAGCTTACCGCTCCTGTTTAGTGAAATTCAGGATTTTGAGCCCAATAATTTAGAAGCGATTGGTCAAGATCCTGGTGAGTTAGCAAATCTATTCTCAGATTCTAGTCTGACACAATCGGAGAATACAGAGTCTGACTCGGTCTCTCAGTCTACATTTGGCTCTGCTGATAGCTACATTCGTCTCTTCCAGCCCTTTACTTCCGATGAAGACTTGCAGAATAATTCTGACTTTAACTTACTGCCATCTGCTGCGTTATCGACGGTTCCTAGTGTGCCTTCAAATTCAGGAACGGAGCCAGCTACTTTTGGTGGAAGCTATACATCAGGTTCGCCGAGTTCGACTGTCCTTGGGAATCCGCTCCAGTCTGCTTTAGAGCGATCGCTTACTGACAATGGCGCGCCATCTGCACCCACCTACGGAACTCAGACTCCAACTAGCATTTCTCCTCAGAACTTACCACCTTCGGTATTAGCTGTCCCTTCTGGGGGGGGTGTTCAACCCAATCCCGTCTCTAATCAACCGTACTATCAGACATCTCCATCTCCTGGAACAACGGGGTATACAGTACCTCAAACGCTGAGAATGATGCCAGATGCATCAGGAAATTCTTCTACACCCACGGGAAATGCAATACCTTCTGTGCAAATGCCAGGTACCGGCCTGCCAAACGGAGGCTATAGTGCGCCTGCTTATACGCCACCACCACAGGTTTCTCCACAAAGCCAGTCGAGCCAAAATACCCCGAGCGCAGCAGTGGTGCAACGAACGGGGCCAATGTATCTTCCAGGTGCAAGACAAATCGAAGTGTCTCGCTAGTAGTAGCGCTAACTCATTAAGTGAGAGTTGAGCTATGAAGATGGACGAGAAAAATGGTCAATGATGGCGATCGCAAATTCAGAGCATTTGAGCGGCTCAACAGGAGGCTCCATTAGACGAGCTAAGTCATACGTGACTTGACCATTGGCGATCGCACTGGCAACCCCTTGTTTAACAAGATCAGCCGCCTCTTGCCAGCCCAAATATTCCAACATCATCACCCCCGATAGAATCAGGGAACCAGGGTTGATGCGATCGAGGCCAGCGTGCTTGGGAGCCGTGCCATGAGTGGCTTCAAAGATGGCGCATTGGTCACCAATATTGGCCCCCGGCCCCATTCCGAGCCCACCGACAATTGCCGCAGCCGCATCTGAGAGGTAATCTCCGTTGAGATTCATGGTTGCCAAAATTGAGTATTCATCAGGTCGCGTCTGAATCTGCTGAAAAATGCTATCGGCAATACGGTCATTGACCATAATTTTTTCCTGCCACTGGCCATTGCCGTGGGTAGCTCCAATCGCCTCGAGCGTTGCTTTCACTTCGTCACACACCTCTGCCTTCTTTTCAGGCGTGAGGGTGTCATAGCCCGGTTCCACTAATCGGGCGTTGGCTTCAATGCTCAGGTCGGGGTTGGTTTCTTGATTGCTCAAAATCCAGGATTCTCGTTCAGTCACACATTCAGCCCGAAATTCAGTTTGGGCGAGTTCATAGCCCCAATCACGAAAGGCTCCCTCGGTATATTTCATGATGTTGCCTTTGTGCACTAGCGTCACCATCTGCTTGGCTTTTGGCAGTCGTAAGGCATGTTTGATAGCGCGACGAACAAGCCGCTGAGAGCCCGTCTTACTAATGGGCTTAATGCCAATCCCAGAGTCGAGCGGAATGCGCTTCTTACCATGTTCTGGGGTAGACGGAATCAGCTCCTCATTGAGCAACTTAATCAGGCGATCGCCCACTTCACTGCCCTGCTTCCATTCGATTCCTAGATAAATATCTTCAGTATTTTCTCGATAGACAATCACATCGAGCTTTTGAGGATTGCGATGGGGTGATGGGGTGCCCTTGTAGTATGTACACGGACGAACGCAAGCGTATAGGTCATGAATCTGACGCAGTGCCACATTCAGCGATCGAATTCCTCCCCCTACAGGAGTTGTCAACGGCCCTTTAATCGCCACTCCATAGTCTTGGATGGCGTGTATCGTATCGTCAGGCAAATATTGGTAGTCACCGTAGACGTCGCAGGCTTCATCTCCTGCATACACTTTGAACCACACGATTTTACGCACCCCGCCATAGGCCGATTCAACGGCAGCATCAAGCACTTGCTGCGTGGCAGGCCAGATATCGACGCCTGTCCCATCCCCACGGATAAAGGGAATAACGGGATCATCTGGGACGATGGGCTCACCCCCTTTAAACGAGATTTTAGAACCAGTGGCAGGAGGGGTAATTTTTTGATACATGTCGGTTAGCCATAATGTGAACGAGTATTAAGTAGATCGACAGCGTGAGACTGAAAATCCGGAGGTTGAGAGCGCAGATTACACGTCCAGTCACTTTAGAGTAATGCGTTTAACTGCGGACGCCACCTCCCAGTGCGCCAATTTGAGCCAGACTTTCGGCAGATTATCAGATTCCTATAATCCGGAACCGATAGCAATATTACCGTTGTAGGAGTTCTAAAGTCGGCTCACGTTTACAGATGTTGGGAGATAGTGACAGACGGGAATACTAAAGGATGATGGCGTGATATCAACCCCATGAAAACGATCCTGATTGTTGACGACGACGTAACCTTACGAACTGCACTCATTCGATATCTTTCCAATCGAGGGTACATGGTACATCATGCAGGGTCTGGCATTGAAGCACTTGCTCTGTTTGAAGAACATATTCCCGATATCATCGTCTCTGATGTGCTCATGCCAGAAATGGATGGGCTAGAATTCTGCCGTCGCCTGCGAGAATCGCGGTCGGGGCAGCTTGTCCCGTTTATTTTTTTATCGAGCCGCAAAGATGTTGACGCTCGCATTGCTGGGCATCAAATTGGCGCTGACGATTATCTGGTAAAACCCTTTGAACCGAGAGAATTGGTTGCCAAAATCGAGGCTCAGCTAGAGCGATCGCGTCGCTTGAATTCAGAAATTGTCAAGCTGATGCAGCACCATAAAGTCGCGAGTCCGGCAGTTGTCGAGCCTGCTGTCAAACAAGACCCCTTGCCGCTCACACCCGCAGAAGAACGCGTATTTTGGGAAGTGATTCAGGGATTTACCAACAAGCAAATTGGCGATCGCATCTTTCTTAGTCCGCGCACGGTGCAGACCCATCTCAGTAATATTCTCAATAAGTTGCATCTCGAAAATCGCTCGCAACTAATCCGCTTTGCGTTTGAGCATGGTTATCGCCCGCCGACCAGTGAGTCTGAAGCAGATGCAAATGCAACAGTATCGGATTACTAAGTTGGATTACTAAGTTGGATTACTAAGTCGGATTACTTCTCGGATCAGCACTATGAGATGAGAACCGCGATAGAGTGAAACTGGTGTGCCAGTTCTGCCTTGCTGATGTCATCGGCTCCAGTTGTGTCTACTACTACTACTACTACTACTGAGTCAACCATGCTCAAGCCAACCTTGAGCAGATGGCTGACCCGGTGGGTACGATGGCTCAGTTTTGTTGTGCTGATGATTGGAGTCGGATTAGTGCTGGCTCCGATTGGCGTAATTTTGCTGATGTCGCTCACGCCGTCTGACTCGGGTGCCAGCATTAGCCTGGAGACACTGCGCCATCCTTCACTGGTTCATTATCGAGAGGCATGGACGCAGGCTAATTTTTTACTCGCCTTTGCCAATTCAGCAATTGTGGCGATCGCCGTAACCGGGTTGCAAATTTTCACCTCTGCTTTAGCAGGCTATGCGCTGGCTCGGTTTCAGTTTCGAGGCCGTCGCACGGTCTTATTAGGGGTGCTAATTAGCTTAGTGATTCCGTTCCAGATTTTGGTAATCCCCATATTTTTAGTTTTGACCTGGGGGCATCTGATCAATACTTATGGTGCTTTAATCCTGCCGACTGCCGCTAATGGCTTCGGCATTTTTCTCATGCGACAATTTTTTCTGACCATCCCGGTTGAGCTGGAGGATGCTGCCGCAATCGATGGAGCCAGTCGGTGGCAAATCTTGTTCGAGGTGCTTCTCCCATTGGCTCGCCCAGCCGTGGTGACGCTATTTATGTTTACATTCATCGGAGAATGGAACGATCTATTTAAGCCGCTGGTGTTCACCACTCGACCCGAATTGAGAACCGTACAATTGGCGTTGGCTGAATTCCAAGAACAATTTACCAATCGCTGGCCCTTGCTGATGGCCGCTGTGGTGATTGCGACCGTTCCGGTTGTTGCCCTATTTTTGGTTGGGCAGAGGCAGTTTATTCGTGGAATCGCTACAACTGGCATCAAAGAATAGAGAGATGATCTGGGATTGTGCTTTACAATCTCGATGGGTGAGAGGAGTCAATTGACATGACGAAGGCAGTCCCCGATATTCTGGCCCTTGACTTTGATGGGGTCATTTGTGACGGACTCATTGAATATTTTCAAACGGCCTGGAAGGCATACTGCCAGATTTGGCCATCGGATGCCAATCCGCCAGATGGTTTGGCTGAGCGGTTTTATCGATTACGTCCGGTGGTGGAAACCGGATGGGAAATGCCAGTCGTGCTGCGATCCCTCTTAACGGGAGTGCCCGATGATGAGATTTTGCGAAACTGGCAGGCGATCGCCCAAGAGCAAATTGCAACCGATGCCGTGACGCCAGCAGCCCTGAGTAACGCTGTTGACGGAGTGCGCGATCAATGGATCACCCAGAACTTAGCAGACTGGTTGACGCGGCAACACTTCTACCCTGGCGTTGTTGACGCACTCCAAAGCTGGTTAGCCAATAAGTCAATCTCTGTTGTTATCATTACAACGAAAGAAGGCCGATTTGTGAAAGAACTGCTGCACCAGCAAGACGTGATTGTGCCCGATGACCATATCTTTGGCAAAGAAGTCAACCGCCCCAAACATGAAACCCTCAGACAGCTTTTGGCGACCCGCGAAGTAGGCTGTGAGTCTCCTAACATTTGGCTTGTGGAAGATCGGCTGAAAACCTTACAAGGAATCAAACAGCACGCTGATTTGCAGGCGGTGCGGCTCTATCTGGCCAACTGGGGCTACAACACAGAAGGCGATCGCACCTTAGCTGAGAATGACGACCGAATTCAACTGCTTTCACTAACTCAATTTGGACTCGACTTAACTGAGTGGACTAGACCCTGAAACCAAGCGATATCGACCGCTACATCATCTTTGGCCAACCCAAGTTTGACAGGCTAAAAAAGGGCAAATGAGACATTAAGGCAGATAGAAGACTCGATCCGACATTCCGCCCTTTGAAGTGTCACATTCCAATATAGGAAGCATCACTACTTGAAAGGGCGTGTCGGCACGAGGATAAAACCATAAGCAACGCATTACAGATTCAAAATCTTGACCACTTGGGGACTTGCCGTTAAATAAGATACCAGTCAAATTGGACAGATCGTAATATCCCAC
>CAZCXK010000078.1:18450-26763 GCA_964502605.1 uncultured bacterium | reverse complement strand
GTGGCAAGGCTCTGACCATAAGGGTTTCAGCTGCAATTGATGACACGCCCTAGTTCAGCATTCTGGTGTTTAGCTGCGAGAGGTGGTAATGTCACTTATTTAATCGCCAAGTCGGCTAAATCTCGCAATCTCAGGTTCTGAGAATTAAGACAAGATTTCATTAGTTGTTTTGTAGCCCTTAAAAATAGGCAGAGAATAAGCAGAACAGATGGGGTATGTGTGCCGTTGCAAACGATTGTGATTGGGGGTGGAGCTGCGGGTGTTTTTGGGGCGATCGCCTGTGCAAAAGCCTATCCAGCCCGACGCGTTATTCTTCTGGAAGCCAGTCGCACATTGCTCAACAAAGTTCGCATTTCTGGTGGGGGGCGATGTAATGTAACCCATGCCTGTTTTGATCCGGCGATATTGGTGCGTCACTACCCACGGGGTGCAAAGGCTTTACGAGGTGCGTTTAGCCGATTTCAGCCTCAAGATACGGTGCAGTGGTTTGCCCAGCATAACGTAGCCCTAAAAACTGAGACCGATGGGCGCATGTTTCCGACCACAGATACCTCAGAAACAATCGTAAATTGTTTACTGGATGCGGCGGATGACGCAGGCGTCGAAATACTAGTGGGTAAGCCTGTTGACGCTGTCAGCCGCATTGATCAGACGTTTCATGTCATGCTCAAATCAGGCAGAATCCTGAGGAGCGATCGCCTGCTCATGGCCACCGGCAGCAGCCCCTCAGGGCTGCGGCTGGCTCAATCGTTAGGCCATCGGATCGAGCCACCCGTCCCGTCTCTATTTACATTCAACATTGCTGATCCTCACCTACATGAGCTGGCTGGCGTCTCAGTTGAATCTGTCCATATGCGCCTGCTGCTATCTCATGAGAAGCCTCTAGAGCAGCAGGGGGCACTGCTGATAACCCACTGGGGACTGAGTGGCCCGGCAGTGCTTAAACTATCAGCATGGGGAGCCCGCCTGCTGCACAGCCATCGATATACCGGGACGCTGCACCTCAACTGGGTGCCTCAACAGTCAGATGAGCAGCTGCGCCAGATCATTCTGGATGCTAAAGCTGCATATCCTAAACGGGCGATCGCCAGCTATTGCCCAGTCGCTCTTCCTCGTCGGGTTTGGCAGTATTTGACAACGCGATCGGGCATTGAGCCCGCCCAACGCTGGGCTAACCTCTCCAAGCACTCCCTACAAAAACTGCTGCAAGAGCTGACCCGTGGAGATTATGCCATTAAGGGTAAAGGCGTTTTCAAAGATGAATTCGTCACCTGTGGCGGGGTGCGGTTGAGTGACGTGAACTTTAAAACTATGGAGAGCCGCTGCTGTCCGGGGCTGCATTTTGCTGGAGAAATTCTCGATATCGACGGCGTCACTGGAGGCTTTAACTTTCAGAGCGCTTGGACAACAGCATGGCTTGCCGGACAGGCCATGGGAGGGCCCAGATGAGGCACAGATGAGGACGCTTAAACCTTGATTTCAAGGGACTTGAGAAACTCCGTGTTAACACCCGACTCTCGAGTTAGCGCAATCTTACCCGTTCTGGCGATTTCGCGGAGCCCAAACCGAGCCAGCACTTGGGCGATCGCCACCATCTTACCTGGGTCACCCACCACCTCAATCGTGAGAGAATCCTCAGAAACATCCACAATGCGAGCCCGAAAGATTTGAGACAGCTCGATAATTTCCGAGCGATTAGAACTGGTCGCATTCACCTTAATTAGCATCAGCTCGCGTTCAACACACGGCACTTCTGTAATATCTTGAACCTTCAACACATTAATCAGCTTATAGAGCTGTTTTGTCACTTGCTCAATGGCCTGATCATCACCAGGGACGACCATCGTAATGCGAGAAATGCCATCTTGCTCAGCTGGGCCAACCGCTAAACTTTCAATATTAAACCCACGACGGGCGAACAGACCCGCAATCCGAGTCAAGACGCCTGCTTCATCTTCCACTAGAACAGAAAGCGTGTGTTTCATGAACGAACGATATAGAATCCAATAACAGCATGAAGTGCGAACAAGCGCCCGGTAATGCCTAACTCAGAAAAGACTCGAGGTTAGCGGTCACGCGCATGACGTTGCTGCAGATTTCCTCAGCGATGGCTTGGCTAGGTCATCCAAGATGCTAGAGCCGCTCCTTTCTTTGACTTTTCATCTTATCTCGATTCCGACAAATCTCGATTCTTATTTTGGTGCTCTTTTAACAAGAATCCACTAAATTAATAGGGATCCCGTGTGGCTGTGCAGATCGATTTGGCATCTTTTAATTTGTGAATTATCTCCACTGGCTCGACCAGATTCAGCCCTCCCATCGCAGTTTGGTCGGAGACAAAGCCTTTTATTTAGGGCTGTTGATGCAGCGAGGGTACCCAGTGGTGCCCGGTTTGGTTGTTTCTGCAGACATGTTTCGCCATTTTTTAGAAACAATTAACTGGCTGGAGCCCTTGTTTGCAGACTTACCCAACTCCTCGCTGCATTTCGATGTTGATAATCCCCGACAGTTGCAGGCGATCGCCCAGCGAATTCGCCATTCAATCCAAGCGACCCCCATCCCTGATGCCTGGTATGGCCCCATTGCAGACGCAGTCCAAATGATGCAGGCGTCTACGTTGATCTTACGCCCCTCATTTACGATTGCTTCTGGGGCTGACCCGACCCTCAGCATCCGCACCCGAGGGCTGCTGGATAGCCACATCTGCGGCACTCATGCTGAAGCTCTGGCGGCAGGCATCCGCACAATTTGGGCCGAACTCTTTCATGCGCGCAGTTTGCTCTATTGGCAGCGCTTTAATGTGCAAATTCATCAGGTGCGGCTGGCTGTTTTGGTGCAGCCGTTGCCAGTAACGCGGGCGTCGGGTGGCGTCAGATTTCAAGGGTCTGAGTTCGACATTGAGGCGACATGGGGGCTAGGTAATGCGGTTTTGACCGGAGATGTGCTCCCTGATCGTCATCGGGTGCAGGCACATACGGGCACCGTTGAATTTCAGCAATTAGGACATAAGCCCTTTATTTATCAGGTGCCTCCGACGCAAGCTGCTTTAGAGCCACATTCAGATTTGACCTCAGCCGAGCGATCGCCTGATGTTTCTCTCCAAGTCAATGTTGTGGATCTGAGCCAGCAAAACCAGTTTGCCCTGTCTGATTCTGAGCTGCAGCAAATTGTCCGCTTGACCAATGCTGTTGCTGATGAGCTGGGACATCAGCCTGATCTGGAATGGATTCTTTGCCCGTCTGAGTTGTCGATGCCGCAACGCCCCGCACCTGCGGCAGCAGAGGATTGGCATCATAGGACTGTCAAGCTCGATGCCGCATGGCAAACAGAGACTGCATCCCCCTGCCAAAATGCATCTCAAAATGCATCTCAGAATTCATGGGACGGGCGATCGCCATCGTGGCTCTATCTTGTGCAGGCGACTCCCCGAGTGCTGCCTCTGATTTCGGTTCAGGGGCGATCGCCTACTCATGCAAACCTGTCCACTGGCTTATCTACTGGTTCGACACGCCTACCTCCACTAGAAGTTTCTCAGCCCAAACCCTTAGAACTAAAGCTGCTGGGCCTAGACACTCAACATGATGAGGCTGCATTGACTCTGGCTCAATCAGGACTGCTTATTCGTGGGGTAGCTGCTTCTCCTGGCTGTGTGGGTGCTCAGGCGTGGGTGCTGTCAGATTCTGATCAGGGTTCGACGCCCATTCCTGATGGGGTAATTGTTGTTGTGTCTGACATGCCTCTTGACTATGTGTTCTCATTGCATCGGGCGGTTGGAGTGATTGCAGAAACAGGTGGGATCACCTGCCATGCTGCTATCTTGGCGCGTGAAATGGGGCTGCCAGCTATCGTCGGAGCAGTGAATGCTAGGCAGTTGCTGCAAACCGGCGACATGATTTTTATGGATGGCGATCGCGGCGAAATTTATCAGATTTATCCAGATCTCAACCACACCCCGTTGACCCATTTGCGAAAGACGGCTCACCCATCGCAGCTAAGGTCGTCATTGCGTCAGAGTGAGCGGCATCAATCTGCTGATCCGCATCATGCTTATTATCAGTCGCCGCCTTTAGAATCGGCACCGTTAGAATCTATATCGTTGGAGCGGCACCCCCGATTGATATCGACTCAGCTCATGGTCAATCTGAGTCAGCCGACCTCGATTCACAAAACAGCACATTTGCCGATTGATGGCATTGGGCTGTTGCGCGCTGAAACCATGATGTTGCCGCTGTTAGACCATCAACATCCTGACGATTGGCTCAACATGGGGCAGCACGATGAGTTGATCGAACGAATTGTGACGCAGGTATCGCAATTTGCTAAAGCATTTGCTCCTCGGCCTGTGTTTTATCGCACGCTGGATGTACGAACTGATGAGTTTCTGTTGCCATCGACTGGGATGTCGCCTCACCCCCAATCTGTGTTGGGTAGGCATGGAGCCCTGAGCTATCAGGATAATGCAGCGTTGTTTACCATTGAACTGCAGGCGTTGAAGCGAGTTCAACAAGCCTATGGCAATATCCATCTCTTGCTGCCCTTCGTGCGCACGGTCGATGAATTTATCTTTTGTCGCCAATTGGCAGAGCAAGTTGGCCTTCTGGCTGATGCAACCGTGCAGATCTGGATTATGGCCGAAGTCCCATCGGTGCTGTTTCTGTTACCAGACTATGTTCGAGCTGGAGTCCAGGGTATTTCGATTGGCAGCAACGATTTGACCCAACTCATGCTCGGAATTGACCGTAACCAGGCTGACGTCGGAGACTGTCTCAATCCGAGGCACCCGGCTGTGATGCGGGCCATGCAGCACCTGATCGAGACAGCTAAGCAGCTTGACATTCCGGTGTCGATTTGTGGGCAAGCTCCAAGCGAATATCCAGACTTGGTTGATGCGCTGGTGCGGTGGGGAATTACGTCTATTTCCGTCAGCCCAGATGCTGTTGAAGCAACCTATGCGGCGATCGCCCGTGCAGAGAGGTCTCTTTTGTTCAATGCCGATCGCCGACGCATCCCGTAGGCATTTTTTGACGCAGCACTAGCTCAGTGAAACAGACACAAACCAATAGACCGTAATCACCGTCACGGCCATCAGCATTAAAATTGCCAGTCCCCATGTCAGATAAAGCCGATTTGCCCCAGTCGTCAACCACTGCGAGAAACACCAGCTGCTTGAAACCGAGGGATACTTCTGCACATCCTGTAAAAAATCTGATTCAGCAGAGTGGTGGTTTTCAGGAGAAACGGCAGCTCCGCTAGATCGATAAACCATGTTGATAAGTCCTCCTAGCAGCAACTCTAGCTATCCCATGATGCGATCCGACTCATAGACAAATGTTTAGTCGTCGTGCAATTAACTCACTGACGTAGATAGCAATGCCGCACATTTAATTGTTGTTTTAATTCTGTTAAACATGGCTGTTAAACATTGCCAAACTTCTGAATTAGAACGAACGCATTACAATAGCAAACTGATTGATTCCATACCTCTATTGATCTGTGGCAATTAATCGTTACTTTTTAACTGTCTTAGATGTGAATTTTTGAATGTTTAACTGTGCGGACTTAACCGTGCAAAGAAGAGTAGCGTATTTCGTCAGTGATGAAGAAAAAATTGATTCATTGATCTGAGCAATCGGAAGCGCAGGCCTCTTGCCAGCGACAGCGGTAGTCGAAACGACTGAATGGCAATTTTCCTTCGCCATTCACAAAATAGGACGACCCAGATAAGAACCTGATATCTCAAGTAAATTAGGTTGATAAACCATTAAACATTTAGAGAGTTGAAAATATGTTTCCAATTACTGACTATTATGAACGCACTTGCCCTTAAAAGATAAAAGGAAGTTTACAAAAGTTAATTAAATATTAATAACTTAACTAACCGGTGAGCACACACCCTCATGGAATTCAGGAGTAATTATTCATCTAGTCGCCAATAAACGATCAATCACACTGCCATATATCAATAGATAGCAAGAATCTAGACCCACTGAAAATACTACTGGAAGGGCGATCGCCCTTCCAGTAATCCGGGCCTGAAGTGTTTATCTTTCTCAATCAATAGCTGCTAGTTTCATAAAGAAACATTACAGATAAATCAAGCAGTCTCATAATTTTGTAGCGGGTTAGCGGTAGAGGCCGATTGGGTAATTAGCCAAGATTCTGTCTGCCTATCGAAAGAGATCTGCCTGAGCGATACCATTTGGATTTATTGGGTTTTACGTTTGCTACTGCCGTTGCTGCTGTTGTCGCCGCTGCCATTGGTGTCCGAGGTCTTCATTAAGATACCAGTCAAGATCTTGTCAGGCACTTCTTGCAGGTGGTCATAGTGCCACCGAAATGACCCCACCCCCATGGTGAGCGATCGCAACTCAATAATGAGATTGTGCATTTCGGCTTGAGGCAAATAAGCCAACACCTCATCCCAGTTTCGCCAGTTAGCCTTGGCTTCATAGCCCAAAATTTGACCCCGACGAGAACTAATCAGCCGCAGCGCATTTGACGTAAATTCTGATGGCACCGAGATGGCGATCGCCAAAATAGGTTCTAAGAGCTGCGGTTTGCATTGGGTCATGCCCTCTTGCATTGCCATCCGAGCCGCATGTTTAAAGGCTTGTTCAGAGCTATCGACACTGTGATACGACCCATTTGTCAACGTCACATCAATATCGACAATTGGAAAGCCCAATGGACCTCGAGCGAGAGATTCTCGCACGCCCATCTCAACTCCCGGAATATATTGCTTAGGAACCACTCCCCCCACAATTGTTTCGTGAAAATTGAACCCCTCTCCTCGATTTAAGGGTCTGATATCCAGATACACATCACCAAACTGGCCATGCCCACCCGACTGGCGCTTGTAGCGGCCATGCACCGAGCTGCTCGATTGCCGAATGGTTTCTCTATAGGGCACTTGCGGCAGATGCGTGTTCATCATCAGATTGTGCTTTCGACGTAGGCGATCGAGCGCCACCTGCAAATGAATTTCTCCCTGTCCCCATAAAATTACCTCATGGGTATCGCCATGCTGCTCCCATGAAATTGCCGGGTCTTCCTCAACCAATCGACTCAGAGCCCCGCTGAGTTTAACGTCATCCCCTCGATTTTCTGGAACAATAGCCAAGGCATATACTGGGCTTAACGTCTCAGCCTGTGGTAACGCCTTCACACGCTCCATCTCAAAGCTCAGCGTGTCCCCGGTGTTGACGCCGTCAAGCCGCCCTAGTGCCACGATTGAGCCGACAGGGGCAGTGCTGATGCTGGTTTGCTGTTGCCCTAACAGCTCATACATGCCATTTGCGCGAACGCCATTGAGGACAGCGCCATCGGTGAGCGTTCCCTGCCAGACTCTCACCAGTGACAGTTTGCCAGACTGAGGCGTGTAGTAAGTCTTCAAAACTTGGGCAACCACGTCATCATGATGATTTGCGTCTAACCCCCGGCGTTGGGCGGTAATTTCAGGCTCTGGTGCTTCTCTGACCAATGCATCGAGCAAGGGACGCACGCCAAAATCTTGCTCAGCGATGCCAATCATGACCGGCACAATCAGATCAGCGCCTAACTCAAGCTTCAAATCATTGATGATTTCATCTGGCGATGGCTCAATGTCTTCCAACAACTCTTCGAGTAAATGATCATCAAAATCGGCTAGCGTCTCCAGCATTTCTTCATGGGCGGTGTGTTCTAGCTCAGCCAGATAGTCTGGCAGCGGAACCGGATCAGCCGGAGCACCCGCATGATAGTGATACGCTTGCTCGGTAATCAGATCAATAAAACCTGTTAACTCGTCTCCCTGATGAATAGGATATTGATGCAGCACTAAGGGACGATTGGAAACAGATTTAAGGGCGTTGAGCAGGTCTGAGAAATTTGCATGAGACCGATCCATCTTATTAATAAAAATGATGTGGGGAATTTCCCAATCATCTAGAAACTGAAACAGCGGTGCGAGGGTAAACACCCGTTCAAGTTCGGGTTCGCAAACGATGATAGCGGCCCCAACACCAATGAGCGCATTGTACGTTTCTTGAGCAAATTCAACTGAGCCAGGACAGTCTAAAAACGTAAAATGAATGCCGCTGTACTCAGTACTAGCGGCATTCACTTCCACAGTCATCTGGCGATCGCGAGCTTCTGGCGTGCTATCTCCTACGGTGTTTTGATCAACGACTCTGCCTTTACGAGAAATTGCTCCGGTTATCGATAGTAGGCTTTCTAATAGGGTTGTTTTACCACTCAGATATGGGCCGACGATCGCCACATTTCGTGAGCTAGAGGAAACATTTTCACTCATAAAATACTCACTCCTATTTGTTC
>CAZCXK010000078.1:0-18350 GCA_964502605.1 uncultured bacterium | reverse complement strand
AACTACGTGACCTTAGCTTAACCTGGCCATAACTCTCTCAGAATTAAACAGTTACGAAAGTTTGATTCGGGTTACGAAAATTCATGCTCCGATGATCCAGTTTTCGATGGGTGGGGGCGATCGCCAATCAGTGCCCCATCCTCCTCACAGCCTAGCCGTTCTGGATAAAATGCTGGAGTGTCTTTGATAGGTCAATTCTCAGTTCTAGACTTGGATGCGGTTTAACTCAGAAAATAACCAACCTGGAGGCTCAGCAGCATGAGATTCTAGAACTAGTCAATCCGTATTAATAGGTTGAATCAGCATGGAACAACATCAACAATCAACCGTTGTAATTACAGGGGCCTCATCTGGTGTTGGCCTGCAGGCCGCAAAAGCGATCGCCAACCGGGGATGGCATGTCGTGATGGCCTGTCGAGATTTAGAAAAGACCCGACGAGTCGCCCAAGAGGTTGGCATACCGTCTGATCGCTACACGATCATGCAGCTCGACCTGGCTTCATTGGATAGCGTGCGGCAATTTGTCACCGCCTTTAGAGAAAGTGGTAAATCATTAGATGCACTCGTGTGCAATGCAGCTGTTTATTTGCCTCTACTCAAAGAACCGCTGTGGAGCAAAGACGGATATGAGCTGAGCGTTGCAACCAACCATTTAGGGCATTTTCTCCTGTGCAATTTGATGCTTGAAGACTTAAAACATTCGGCATCAGAGCAGCCCAGACTGATTATTTTGGGCACGGTAACAGCCAACCCTAAAGAACTAGGCGGCAAAATCCCAATTCCTGCGCCGCCTGACTTAGGCGACCTTTCAGGGTTTGAGCAAGGGTTCAAAGCGCCCATTGCCATGATCAATGGCAAACCGTTTAAATCAGGAAAAGCCTACAAAGACAGCAAGCTATGCAATGTCTTAACCATGAAAGAGCTGCATCGCCGTTATCACGACTCAACGGGTATTGTCTTCAGCTCGTTATACCCTGGGTGTGTGGCAACAACGGGACTGTTCCGCAACCACTATTCTCTGTTTCAGAAAATCTTTCCGCTCTTTCAGAAACATATCACCGGCGGATTTGTGTCTGAAGAGCTATCAGGAGAACGAGTAGCTGCCGTAGTTGCAGATCCAGACTACACTCAATCGGGCGTATACTGGAGCTGGGGCAATCGGCAGAAAGAAGGCCGTCAGGCGTTTGCCCAAGAGGTTTCAGATGAAGCCAGCGATGAAGTCAAAGCCGCGCGCCTCTGGGATCTGAGCAAAAAGCTTGTCGGACTAACATAACCGTGGGGACTATGCAGCTACAGATTGATAAACCTGTTGCTAGACCTTAATCGAGGCCAGGATTTAGTTGGTCCTGGGATTTTTACATCAAACGATTGAACCACAAGTTTGACCATTTCTGCCCGCTATGCCTGGTTAAGGGATGGCGGGTAAACTATCGGCCCGAAGGGTGTTGCTCTGCCTGGCTGACAAAACTCGTGAGAGGCTGATTCTCCCATACCTTAGGCTTCGACTGCACTCTGCCCAAGGTATCTACAACAACGTGGATTGAGCGCAGCCGAAATCCACACTCCGAAGATCTGTCAGGCAACCAGGGGCGTTGCTATCTAGCTGCTCGAATAGATAAGCTTTGGAGAGGTGGTGTCTTCTAGCGGCGATGCTATGCGCGTATAGTCGGCGCTCACACGGTAAGGTTTGCTATTCCATTACCAAGAATTAGGGTCAGATTTTATGAACGAGAATCAAGTTTCGCTTTAGCGTTTATTAGATCGCACCTTCAAGAATTGAGTTTTGCCTCAGCGTTTATTAGATCTGGCCTCGCTAATTGAATGGATGAATGCAATATTTCACCTGATGTAGGGGGCAGGTCTCCTGACCCAATACAGGATATAGGTTGTAAGTAGTTTTGTCCGTCAATCAGGGGGTGAAGCCTCCTCACCGCTCGTCAGTTTTCCCTATACTGGGTCGTCAGTATAGGGAAAACATTACAACAGTTAGGTCTGTTTACTTGCTAGCGGGTGCATCCCAGTTTTGTATATGTAGTGCGTTCGCTTTAGCGATGCACAGCATTAGCGTCCTGCTCGCGGTTAAAATGCCCGCATAGCATTAGCGTCCCGCTCGCAGGCAAGATGCCCGCACTACAAACATTGATACATTTGCAAATGTGGGATGCTCCCCTTGCTAGCCTCTTCATGTCATACAGTATTGCTTAGAGCAATATTGCTCACAGTATTGCTTAAAAAATTGCACAGCCTCCTTCAGCATTTCTTTGCAATTGCAGATGTGGATATTTGCATGAAAGCGTAATACAGCATGATTGGTTGAGGGAAACAGGGATGCATATCCTGCCAAACTGACGTGATACTTGCTCCCTCCATTTCAGATTTTGGCAAGATGCTGAGGTATAAAGATTCCTTAAACCTTCGCGTTGTGCCTGGTTTTCAAAATTTTGAACGTATATTGTATTAACTAATGTAGAAGGGTGTTTACATCGTTCGTGGATCAATTGTGGAGCAAGTATGGTGCTTCGTCTCGTTTGTGAATAGTCTATTACGCGTTGTATCACAGCGTTGAGACCAGCCAGCGGTCACACCAATGGCTAGAATAACGACTATGATTAAGCGCCGTAGTGGTTGTCAAAGACGAAGTCATCGTTGAAGCCAGGTCTACCGATAGGTGTGCATGAGATCGATCGTTAGGGTGTCGGCTTGCGATAAGGTCAGGAGTGTACTAACTCGGCAATTCTACGCTTGTTGTGGGAATTAGCGCTAATTAAATTTGTTTCCATTGCCAAGGGTGTGTTCAGTTCAGTGGGTTTGTTTTACCCATCATCACCGTTGCGCCTGATTTCAGACTATTTATTGTGTGATGCACCAATGTGGCATATTTGTCATCAATTCAGGGCCAGAGTTGTAGCGTAACTGAGTACTTTATTCCTATTTGCTGCTCATTCAGTTTTCGGAATGGTCGCGGTTATGGGCAGAGAGTTTTGTAATGAGATTCTCTCGGTTAACGTGTGTTTCGCGTACTTTGCAGAAGGTTGGTCGCACATGTGCTGTGACATTGTCTCTGTCTAGTTAGCTGTTCCCCCCCTTGTTGATTGATCTTCTATGGTTATACCGGCAACCTATGGGTTTGCGTTTCAAGCGCAGGAGTTGCCTCAAAAGCTCAGTCAAATATCCCAAGTCATGCTGAAAGGCATGTTAACTGGATATTGGCTCTGCGAATTTCCTGTCGCTTACCAAACCAGTCAAGTTCGTCCACTTTATATTGCGCTCCTCAGAGGGCGGGTTGTGTTTTCAGGCAACCAGCAAATTTCCTGGAGTGATCTGATTAAGATCCTACAGCGCTATGTGCCGCGTTTGCGAAGCAGTAGTGCTCGACAGGCGATCGCCACTCTAGAACAGCGCTTGCTAGCAGAGCAGAGCAACTCTGGGTCGGTTGGCTTGCTTAAATTGCTAGGCGAGCTCAATAAACTAGACCTAGTCAATACCGATGAAGTCTCGCAGGCGCTGCGCTCGAAGATTTTATCTGATTTTGATGAGTACTTATTCAACTATTCAGGACAGGCGCAGTTTCTCCCATCTCCTCAGCTATATACTCAATCTCCCATCTTAGGATTTGAGCTAGAAACGTTGTTGGCTGATGCTCAACGACGCCAATCGCTGTGGCGCAAGCTGCGAATTCAGATTCCTTCGATGGAAAGCATTCCCAGCCTCAATTATGAGGCTGTGATGCGTTCTCACCTATCAATTGAGCAAAAACATCGATTAGAGAACCTCGTCCTCAATCGCAAAACTCTAGCTGACATTGCGGCGATGTTGGCGCAAGACCCGCTTGAAATTGCCAAGGGGTTTGTCAAGTTGATTGGGGAGGGGCTGATTACATTAGAACTGCCCCATCATGCCTTAGCACCTGAAATTACTATTGTTGATGATTCGCCGCTAATTCTTAAGCAGTTCAAGAATTTGGTCACTAAGTGGGGCTACCAGGTCAAGGTCTCTCAAACTCCGACAACAGCTCTGCAAACCATGCTGAGTTCCAATCCGGCGTTGATATTTCTAGATGTCAACATGCCGGAAATATCGGGGTTTGACCTGGTTAAGCAAATCCGGCGTCAGCCTGAGCTGGCATCAGTGCCATTGGTGATGCTTACGGCTGAGAAGACGCTCTCAAATAATTGGCGGGCTCAATGGAGTGGCTGTCGATTTCTGACCAAGCCGCTCTCATCTCAGGATGTGCCCCAATTTCAAATAGAGCTTCAACTCTTGTTGAAGGAGCTAGCCCCCCTTCATGGATCTAACCAGCTTCAGACTCACCTAGTGGAGGAAAGATAAATCATGCGATTTTTAATCGTTGATGATAGTGCAGTCGATCGACATTTTTTGACCTCTATGTTGGAGGCGTTAGGCCATCAAGTTGAGTCGTGTGATAGCACGACAGGAGTGATTGAAAAAGTTGCTACAGGCAACTACACCGCTGTATTTCTAGACATTGTGATGCCTGAAAAAGATGGCTACAAGTTTCTTCGAGAGCTACGCTCTAACCAAACTACGGCTAAACAGCATGTCATTTTTTATTCCAGTAAGAAAACTGCTGTCGAGGTGAACTATGGCATTAAGCGGGCTGGAGCCAATGACTATTTGCCCAAGCCTACGACTCGTGAACGCCTCGAACAAACATTGCAAAAAATCTGAGTCTGTTTGCTGAGTTTTATATACCTACTATGGATGTTGCTATAAACGTTGCTGGTCACTTTGAGGCTAATCCCGAACCCATCCAGTCATTGCAAGATCGCTTTATTCTGACCCAGATTGGGCACCGGCGGCTGGCATTGCCGTCGTCGTATGTGGCTGAAATTTTACTGGTGGAGCGATCGCAAATTTTGTCTGTGCCCTTTTATGATGCGGCTTTTCTTGGCGTGGTTCATCATCATGGGCGCATTGTGCCCCTGATTTCTATTCATCAAATTTTAGAAGAAGCACCCGGCTCTACCAAAGAAATGATTGATGTCATTCAGCTGGGCGAAGATGCTGGAACCATTGCGGGGATTGGCATTATTGTGGATCGGGTCTTAGAGAGCCAGTCTCGGGAACAGCTTGCTGACGAACTGGTTGATCCATCTAGTTCAGGGTTGCAAAGTTTTCATGGCATCCAACTATTTCGCCCAGATCTCTTGAGCGATCGCCTTTGGTTACCCAAACGTTGGGGCTCATCGCCGACCTATTGAGGCTGTAACTGAGACTGAGGAAGGGTGCATTGCGCGAGTCGGTCAGGGTCATTAATACGTTTAGTTCTTTCTACAAAACCCCTATCTGCAACCGCAACTGTATTTGAAATGCGGCGTTATTAGAACTGCACAGATCTCTGATTTGCCCCTTTCTCTTTAACCTGACCTCTCTATAGGAACTCCATAATCATGAAGCGTAGACAACTGATCAGCCAAATTGCCCTGGGTGGTGCAACCGCAGGCACTCTTGGAGCCTGTAGCAGCCGTGCCCAGTTTTTTGGTGCTGATGTGCAGCAGGTTTCTCGCCCTCGTGTAGAGTGGCGCATGGCCACGAGTTGGCCCGAGACCTTAGATGTCGTCTTTGGCACCGTCCAGCTGATGTGCGATCGCATCAGCGAATTAACCAACGGCAACTTTTCGATCACGCCCTTCCCTGCTGGAGGCATTGCTCCTCCACTCGAAATCTTGGATACCATCCAATCGGGCACAGCTGAGTGTGGCCACACAGCAGGCTATTATTACCTGTCCAAGAATTCCGCCTTTGGCTTTGCAACTAGCGTGCCATTTGGCCTTAACCCTAGCCAACATCTGGCATGGCTCTATGGGGGGGGTGGCTTAGAACTGATCCGTGAACTATACGCCGACTACAACGCTATCAACTTTCCTGCTGGCAGCACAGGCAACCAGATGGGCGGATGGTTTAAGAATAGAGTGCAATCTCTCAGCGAATTCAATGGCCTCAAAATGCGGATGCCCGGTCTGGGCGGCCAGGTGATCGAACGCTTAGGAGGTGTCGTCCAAAATTTGCCTCCCAACGAAATTCCACTTGCCCTTGAACGCAACGATATTGACGCTGCCGAATGGGTCGGGCCCTATGAAGATGAAAAGCTTGGCCTCAACCAAGCTGCCCAATATTATTACTATCCAGGCTGGCACGAACCCGGCACAACCTATGAGCTTCTGATCAACACATCGTCGTGGGATCAACTCCCCTCTGACTATCAATATGCCGTGCAACTGGCGGCAGCAGAAGCTCACATGATGATGCTGTCTAAATATGATGCCGTCAATCGAGAAGCCTTGCAGCGACTGGTGAGCACTGGAACAGAGCTGACACTTTACACCCAAGAGATTATTTCCGGAGCCCAGACTGCCACATTTGATCTCTATCAAGAATTTGCGAGTCAGGATGCAACATTTCGTCGAGTCTTTGAACATTGGAACGCCTTCCGAGAAGGCATCTACCAATGGAACCGTGTCAACGAACAAAGCTTTGCTCAATTTGTCCTTGCCGATACTTAAATCAGGCAACAGATCTGACGAATTCGTTGAGGTCAACCCCGTTGCGTTCGAAGGCTGCTCTCCCATATTGACCCCCCATTCTTTGATCCCAAGACCCGTTATGAAGTTAGGAAGGTAGCGTGATGTCAGCTCAAAACTCAGATGTTTGGAATCCGCAACAGGAGCATCTCCCCAACCCGTTGAGCTTGAACGAGTCTAGCATTCCCCGTCATGCTGGACGCCAGACAAAACAGCCTCCAAACCCGGTGGTTCCAGAAGACCCAGGTATGCAAAAAGGGGTCAGCATTGGTGTCAAAGCAACTCTGCTCGCAACGGTATTTGGTGTTGTTCCGGTATTGATAGTGGGTGGAGTGGCCTATCAGTCGGCAGACGGCTCGATTACTCGCCAAATTGCTCAAGAAAAAATTGCTGAGGCCGGTCAGCTTTCTGATCAGGTCAGCCGCTATTTGCAAGAACGCATTGCCAATGTGAAAACATTGGCCAGCATTGCAGCGGCTCTAACACGAGACGGCGGATTGGCAAGCCTCACCGAAAATACTGACTCCGGTGATATCGCTCGCTCGACACTGGCCGACGAATTAACCACATTTGTGCAAGACTATCGCACCTACGCCAACATCGCACTGTATAACCTGCAAGGAGATGTGGTCGTGCAGTCTGAAGGCTCAGCTCGTGAGCTAAATCAGCGAGATGCGCTCTATTTTCAGCAGGTACTTGAGACGGGCTTGCCATCAGTGAGTGAGCCGATCGCCAGCGACGGCAGTAGTGAGGCTCAGCGCTTAGCCGTTTATGTGGCCGCTCCGGTGCAAAACGCGGCGGGTCAGACTACAGCTGTGATGGCCGCCAAAATTCCAGTGGAATTTATTGGCAACGCCGTCTTAAGAACTACGAGTGCGCGTCAGGGGCAAGCCTATCGGTTGGTCAGCAGCAGTGGCGAAATCTTTCAAAATCTGCCGACCGATGAGCAGATGGCGATGGGCACACCTGTGGCAGAAATGATGTCCCTTTATTCGACTGTAAATGAGCAGCGGCAGCCGCAGGCATGGCTAGAGGATGGCATCGCCAATCCGGAACTGAATGCCTATGCTCCGGTAACGGGAATTGATCGCCTGGAATGGAGCGTAGTGACGTCAACTGATTCGACTGTGGCGTTTATTCCTCAGCAGCAGTTGCTCAGAGCAATCGGGTTAGGAACGGTGTTGACGGCGCTGATGGCAGCTGTGGTGGGGGCTCTATTGGCACGGCGAATTACGTTCCCGATTCAGCGGGTTGCCAGCACCGTGGAGAAACTGGGGCAAGGTGAACTGGATACACGGGTTGCGGTCAAAGGAAATGACGAACTGGCCGTGTTGGGCTCAACCGTAAACCAGATGGCATCGCAAATGCAAAATTTGCTGCAAACAGTGAGTGAAAATGCTGAACGGCTTACTCATCAGAGCGATGTGTTATCTACGCTGGCTCGCAATGAGGCTCTGATGCAGGGCGATTCGTATGGGGTTGCTCGCGCCTTTACAGAGGCGATCGCCCAGACTTTGAATGTTGAGCGCGTCAGCATCTGGGTCTATAGCGACGATCGCACTAGCCTGACCTGTCTCAGCCAATATCACCAGAGCGGTGCTAGTTACTCAGAGGGCGATCGCCTCTCTTCCATTGAGGCTGCCCTCTATTTTGAAAACTTGCATGATGTGATTGCCGCCGACAATGTCCGTAGTCATCTGGCAACGAGCGCGTTGATGGCGGCGGGGCTGGTGCCACCCGATACGGAGTCGCTATTGAGCATCCCGATTCAGATTGCAGGGCAGACGGCAGGTGTCATCCGCTGTGAGCATGTGCAAACTATTCGGATATGGCAAGCCAGTGAACGCAGTTTTGTGTCCTCAATTGCCAATCTAGTCTCGATTGCGATTGAAAGTGAATTTTTGCAGCAGGAGGTGAGTCACCTGCTGGATGTGGTTTCTGATGTGGAAGAAGGTGACCTTACCACTCAAGCTCGCGTCAGCGATCGCTCCACTGGCTTGGTAGCCGATACCTTTAACCGCCTGATCGAACGCCTGACTGACGTAATGGCGCGGGTCATCAATGTGGCTCAACAGGTGTCTGACGGTGCCAACCAGCAAAAGTCGATGGCTGAAATTGTGGCCACTAACACCGAGCAGCAGGCTCAGGCCGTGAGCCAGGTTTTGCAGCTGACCGAAGATGTCGAACAAATGGCTCAAGATTCGGCTGAGCAGGCACGCGCCACCACCCGCTCGCTGCAAGCCATGAGTCAAACCGTTGAACAAGGCCAAGGGGCGATCGCCACCTTGATGCAAGGCATTAACGTCTTGCAAGAAGGCACCAACCGCATCGTGCAGCAAATGAAAACTCTGGGTGAGTTTGTGGGCTTAGCCGACCAATTTGTGCAAGACCAAAGCCAGATTGCCTCTCTGACCCAAACCCTGGCACTCAACGCGTCGCTGGTCGCAGCCCGAGCCTCTGAGCAACGAGATCCTAGACAATTTGCCGTGGTTGCCCGTGAATTTGACTCGATCGCCAGCCAGGTCGGGCGACTGGCTCAGCAAACCAACGAAGGTCTGGTCACTCTAGAGCAGCGCAGTACTCAAATCCACAGTGTGGTCTCGATTATCGATGCCAACATTCAAAACTTGGGTGGTCTAGTGCGAGGGTTTACGCAAGGGGTTGACCAGTCTGACCGGGTCTTTAGCGGGGTGCAAACGGTGACGGCAGATGCGGTTGTGGCGGGCGAAGCGGTGACTCAATCGAGCCAGATGATTGTAAGCGTGTCTCAGTCTGCAGCTCAAGTTGTGCGCGACATTTCTAATTTCGCCATCCAAACTGCAGATCTCTCTCAACAGACCCGACAGCAGTCAGATGAGATGGATACTTTATCAAACCAACTGCTGCAAAGCATTGAGTTTTTCCGGCTGCCGTCTATTTCATCTGTAGCCGCATCACCCTCTCGCATCGATTTATCTGATGCAGACGCACCCACCCTAGAGGTGAGCTTAGAGACAACATCGCCAGATCTCACCCTAGAGGCGTTTGCCCATTTGGCCGATGACTCAGATGGCTCTGCCCAAAACGGCGGTGCTCAGGATGATTCTGTTGACAATAACTCTGACCAAAACGACTCTTCCCCAGACGACTCTTCCCCAGACGACTCTGTTCTGGATGACTCTGCCCAAGACGCCATCTCAGAAACAGATGAAACGAAGGCAACGGCAATGGTGGTGAGTGGGTTTGCAGACGCCATGCCCCTGACTGATCTCTCCGACTTACGGATCGAGACCAACTCTCGATCGCTACCCGAGCCATAACCCAAGAGATCGCCTCTTAGTTCTTTTTTCTGCAGTGCTCAACTCTTTACACTCTACCTGAATCGCTTATGTCATCCCCGTCTCAAGGTTCTCAACAGGCTTCATCGACCGTGGCGCAGCGTTATGGAGACTCTAGTGCCACACCCTTGGCTGCCATCAGCCAGCGATTGCGCGTTAATTCGATTGGCGCGAAGCTCTTTATCCCGGTTGTGGCAGGTGCATTAGTGGGAATTGGCGGCATCGCGGTTCTTGTTGATGGAGCCATCAAGCAGCAGACCAAAGGCCAGATGCAGCAGACCCTGGCTGCCAAAGTCAGCGTGCTCGATAGCCGCTTAGATCAGGCTGAGAATTTTGCTCAAGCGCTTGGCACCAGCGCCCTCACCGTGAATGTGCGTCAGGCTGCATCGGCTGAAACCTATCGCAGATTGGTCTTTGAGCTGTTCAAAGATCGTCCAGAATTTGTGGTTGGCCTGGGTTTGGGGCAAGCTCCCAATGGGCTTGTGCCCCAAGAAGAATGGTTTTCGGCCTACTATTATCTCGCTGCAGAAAATGCTGCCGCCTCTAACAGCCCTGGCATTCTGCTCTCGCCGCCCTACGATGCGATGCGCTATGTCGATGGCACTCAGGCCAGCAGTTTTTATCCTGATAGTAGTCGCTATCAAAATTATTTCTTGCCCCAGCAAGAGGTTTGGGCCACCGCAGACGGGGCATCTGCAGGCACAGCCACATACTATGCTCAGATTGTGAATGATCAGGATGTCTGGTTGGGCACGGCATTTGTTGATGTTGGCAATGCTGTATTTGAGAATGTTGCTGATGCTCCGTTGATGGGCGATCGCGGCGTTATGGCTCTGGTCAGTGCTGAAGGGCAGGTCATTACCCAATCTGATGCGACCACAGACACCGCTTTAGGAGCAACAGTTGAGGCTATTCCAGGGTTGCAGGCGGTCTGGTCGCAGATGACTGATCCTGCTGGGCTAATCGCCGGAAATGGCGGCTACTGGGTGTATGAGCGCATTGACCGGGGCAATTGGGTCGCTGTCGCGTTTGTGCCCAATGCTGCCGTTGCCAGCAGCATGACTTGGGTGCTGATCGGAGGCACGGCTGTCTCCGTTTTGTTGGTCGCCTTGGCTGTGAGTCTTGTAGCGCGATCGCTGCGCCGACGTCTTCAGCCCATCTGGGAAGAGTGCAATCGCATTGCGGTGCCTGATGCTGAGATGCTAACGCTCCAGAGCCGCCAGGATGAAATTGAGCGCATTTCCACGTCTTTCTTTAATGCCGTTGAGCATATTCGTTGGCAAGAAGCCCAAATGCGTCAAGAGTTTGTTCTCAATGCTCAGACAGCAGAACGAGCCAAACAAGTGGCGATCGCCGAACAGGCTAATCAAGAACTGCACAGTGATGTTGAATATATTCTCGACATCGTATCTGCGATTGAAGCGGGCAATCTAACGATCGCAGCCGAGGCAAATTCTGATACGACCCTGGTAGCTGCCGAAACCCTCAACCGCCTGATTGACAGGTTGGGAAGCGTCGTGGCCATTGTGGCCAATGCGACTCAAGGGGTTGCTCAAGGTGCAGGGCATTTGCAGCACCTGGCCGCAGCCGTGCTCGACAATACTCAGCAGCAAACTCGCTCGGTGCAAGAGGTGCAAGACTTGCTGCAAACTGTGGATACCCTATCGCAGGAGGCCGTTGCTCAAGGTGTCGCCACCCAAGAGGCAGTACATCTAACCCAAAGCGCTACCCAGCAAGGGCGGCAAGGCGCGCTCGGCATTTTTGACGATATTGGCAGTCTGCAACAGAGCACCGACCAAATCAATAAACGCATTCAAACCCTGACCAGCTACGTCGAACTGGCCACGCAGTTTGCCAAAGACCAAAAGCGGATTGCCTCGATGACTCGCATTTTGGCAGTCAATGCCTCTATGTTGGCTAACCGTGCTGCAATGCAGCAAGATCCAGAGCAGTTTGCTAGCATTACCCGTGAATTTGAAACGGTTGCTGCCCAAGTCAATGACCTAGCCGCGCAGACCAACCAGAGCTTGATTGTGCTGCAGCAGCGCACCGATCAAATTCAAACGACGGTGTCGGGGCTCGATCACGACGTGCAAGAAATTAGCCAGCATGTGGATGGTTTTACAACCGGGGTGAGCCAGTCGCGTCAGGTGTTTGACACGATTCAATCTGCAAGTGAGCAGGTGGCTCAAACCGGGCAGGAAATAACCCAGACCAGTCAGGCGATCGCGGCCTCTGCTCAAGCTGCGTTGCAATCAATTCAGACGATTGTGGCGATCGCCACTGAAACAGCAGGCCAGTCGAGTATGACCCGCGAACAGGCAGAGCAAATGGAGCAACTCGCTCACATTTTACTCCGCACCACTGAGTTCTTCAAATTGCAGCCAGCCCATCTCCAGGCGATCTCAGCCCGTGAACTCGCTGGACTGCACCCCTACAACCCCTCAATGAAATCAGATGCTGATCCCGCTCAGTCTGCCACCATGATGACAACCGCAAACCTGCCCAATCGCTAGCCGTTCAGCCTCTTAGAGTGTTCCATTGCCACCGGGCGTGACCTCTGTTCTCATACTGATTACTGAGTTTGTTACCATGTCGAATCCAGACATCGATCCATCCCTAGAACCAGACGCACTCGCTGAAGCTCAGCTCCAGCAAGAGCTACGAACTCTGTTTGCAGTCGATACTCAAAACTATCTGCAACGCTATAGCCAGATCATCGAGCAGCTACACCCCCACACCTGGACTCGCGATATTCAAGAACTGTATCGCTGCATTCATACGATCAAAGGGGGGGCTGTTACCGTTGCGGCTGAGGCTGTGCTGCAAGTGGCGATTGTCGTTGAAGATGTGCTGTCTGATTTACGATATCTAGATTTGTCACCCCTGCTCGATGATGACCATCTGCGTCAGGTCTTACTCGAAATTGGGGAACTACTGACTGGGACGCTCGACCTATCGGGGTCAAACGAGGCGATCGCCGTGCAAATTCAGCCGCTTCTGAGCCGCGTCCAATATTTGCATCATCAAATCCAAGAGCGTTATTTACCCACCTGGAACGAGCAGCGCCAGATCCATCAAGATTTCGCCGATCAGGGCTTTGATCTGGTGGTTTTAGATTGGGAAATTCTCATGGAGCGATCGCCCAGCCAAGGGGTAGTTTTTGAAACCACGCTCAACATTGCCCAGCAAACCCTGGCACAGCTGCGCCAAATTGGACGAGATCTGCAACTTGCGTCTGGCTGGCTCACCTTACTCAAACAGGCTGAAGATCTCTTCGAACACCCAGAAAATTCCATCTGGCAATCCCAGGTGCCAAGACTCTTTCAAGCCCTCAAAGCCTGTGCCAAAGAGGGCGGAAATGCGGTTCCCTTTGAGTTTGAGTTCACTCGCCCGGTTGCTCAACCCCGTCCTCAACAGAGTCCCAATGGAAATCTTGCATCTGCATCAGCCTCGGCTCCAGAGCGTGCCAGCCAGTCATTCAATGCCCCCAGTTATCAGCGCTCTGACAACCTGCTCGACTTTAGCGAACTGACTAATCCGTTATCAGATTCTGCGAGCCCAGAGCACAATATCCATGAAATTAGTGCTTTTTTAGATGACCTCCACCCAGTCGAAGATCGGGCTCAACGGCACGCCTCTGTCGAGGACGACTCCGATATGCTCGTGCCCATTGACAATGAGCTTGACCTCACCAACACTCGCTTGGCTGATATCAGCAACTTTTTCGATCCGCTGAGCCAGGGTGACATCGCCTCTGCTGAAACGGCCAGCACCGATTCCAATTGGATGGATTCCCTTGACGATCTATTCCCGGCACGAGCGACAGATACTAGCCATGAGGCTGTTGCAGATGGATTCAGTGGGGCGGCAGCCGATGAAGATTCCTCCGGTTTGGATCACAATCCGCTGGCTGCACCTGTAGACTCCCCCTCAATGGGTCTAGAATCTGAGCACTTGGTTCTCGATCATGAAATACATGAGCCTCTGGTAGAGTCACTCTCAGACCAAGCCTCATTTTCATCTTTAGATCAAGTCTCAGAGCAAGCTTCAGAGCAAACCTCAAATGTCTCGCCTGACATCGCCCCTGACATCGCCTTTGACGCAGATCCTAGCATCGATGCGGATGCGGATGACGTCCTCTGGAATGCAGTTGGAGATGCCGATGTGTTGTCACTGTTCGACTTTCCTCAGCTCAACCAGACTCAGAGTTTAGAGCCTCCATCCGACCCTCCATCTGAGCCCTTATCAGATCATCAGATATCTGATCAGCCAGCAGGTAATTCAGCGCTCGATCAGCCAGCACTCGATCAGCCAGCGCCTGATCAGCTAACAGCCGATGATGCTGATGATCTGGCGCTTGATCAGGTGCGGTTCGACATGACTGATTTGACCGACTTAACTCGTCTCGATGACTCGGTTGATCCATTCAGAGAATCATTCTCGCCGTCTGATTCTGTGGGCGATCGCCCTCCCTTCTATGCGACAGCAGCCCCAGATTCAGGGTTGATGCAATGTTCGTCTGCCGCTCTACCCAACACATCCCGGCCTACCTCATCGTTTCTGTCGTCAGAGCGACTCAGCAGCATCACTGAACGCGTTCAAATTCCGGTGCCGTTAGAAAAGCTTGATCAGTCCGCGCAATATTTGGTTGAGACTCTACTGACTGCTCGGACGATGCGAGGATTTTATCAAACCCTGCAAACCCAGCTGACTCAGCTGGTAGCGTTGGCACAGGAAGGGGCGCAGCACATTACGCATTTGCGGCAAATTCAAGACGACTATGCCTTGCTTGACAACTTGCGTTCTAAGGCGGAAGGCCCGACCCCAGAGCGCTATCGGCAGGGATATACCACCATCAATCGTCTACTAGAAACCAGTTTGCGGCTATCTGAGTTGGGCACCGAAGCAGAACGCAGCGCCCAGCAAACGGCTGAAAGTTTGCAAAACCTGGATACCAATCTCTTAAAACTGCAAAATACGGTCGAAGATAGCCGATTGGTGCCGTTCCAAAATCTTGGCTTTCGGGCTAGAGCCATTTTGCGCGACCTGATGACCCGCTATGGCAAACCCGCTCAGCTGATTGTTCAAGGTGAGCAGATTGAGCTTGATGTCAGTACGGCTCGGGGGCTAGAACCAGCGCTGTTGCACCTGATCCGCAATGCCTATGACCACGGCCTCGAACCCGTAGAACAGCGGCTGGCTCAGGGCAAACCTGAAACGGGTACTCTCGTTTTGTCGCTACAGCGGCGAGGCAATACATTTCAGATGCAGCTGCGGGATGATGGTCGCGGCATTAACGTAGCGGCTGTGCAAGCTCGGGCTGAATCGTTGGGCTTGCCCCTCACGCGTGCTCAAACGTCGGCAGAGCTGCTCGCTGTGATTTGCCAACCGGGCTTTAGTTCTGAAACTCAGGTGAGTGAGCTTTCAGGGCGAGGGGTCGGCATGGATATTATTGCGGCGCAGATTGCTCGCTTGGGAGGCAAGCTCAGTCTTGATACGACTGCAGGTGTCGGAACAACCTTCCAGCTTCAGTTTCCGGTGCCTCATCTGTTGGTCTCCTGTCTGATGCTTCAGGCTGGCGATCGCGCCTTTGCGATTCCCATCGATGACATTCGCACCACTGCCTTGATTGATAACTTGACGGTCACCCGCGTCGAGGAACCAACTTCGGCCTATTCTCGCATGATCTATGATGATGCCGGAGCCACCCCGGCGCTTGACTTGCTGGAATATTGGCGATCGCGCTCCCGATTTCGATCGCTACCTGAGATGGCAGTCTGTGTCTACATTCAGCCGCAAGATTCTCCTCAGGGAATCTGGCTCATTGCCGATGAGTTGCTCGGGCAGTCAGATATGCTAATCAACCCGATGCCATCTCCTCTCGTTTCACCCCAGGGTCTCATGGGTGTCAGCCTACAACCCGATGGCAGTCTGGTTCCAGTTTTAGAAACGGCCTCGTTGACTGAGCAGTTGCTAAGTGGGCCTAACCAGGCGATCGCCGCTGTAGGTGAACCTCTTGAACCCGCCACTCAAGACGCCGATGCTGCCGCGCAAACAATTCTAATTGTGGATGATGCGGCGCTCATCCGTCGCCGCATTGAGGCCAGTTTAACGGCGTATGGCTATACGACCCACACCTGTGCCGATGGCATGGAAGCCTGGATTTGGCTGCAAAAACACCCCCATCCGCCCCTGATCATCACAGATATCGAAATGCCCACAATGGATGGCTTTACGTTGATTGACCGCTGCCGACAAGCTAGCATCACAGCTCCAGTGCTGGTGATTTCATCACGGTTGTCAGAAGAATGGTTTGCTGAAGCCAAGCGGCTAGGCGCAACCGATTATCTGACTAAGGGCTTCTCGACGTTGGAGCTGATTACAAAGGTCAAAGCTTTAACAGGGACAGCCGTCCTGCAGCAATAAGCCCACCTATCCTGGGGCATGGCATGGCTGGCATTAAGTTCATATAGAGTGCGACTTATGCGTGAAAGCGTTGTGCGTGAAAGTGTTGATCGATAAGTGACGGAATTTCTTCCGGGCGCACTCGCGTATATCGAGTTTTGTCAGGCATCACCAGATTGGGGCCTGCTTTGCAGCGTTTCATGCAGCCTGTAGGTCTGATCGTCACGCGATCGCCCAACTGACGCTCACTGAGAGCGGTTTCTAACGCCGCTGACACAGCTCGCCCTCCCCGCTTGCAGCAATCTGACTTTTTGCAGACTAGGATGCTGACAGGTCTGGCTGGGTTGGCGATCGCCCCTAAATCACCTCTTGACTCCCCCTCGAAGGCGCACTCTGGAGCAACACCCGACTGAGTCGGCATCAAATGAGATGGGTCAACTTGGTTTTCTGGCTGCGCTTCTGGCCGCGCTTCTGGCACTCCCGGTGAGGCTGGCGCAATCGCCTCAGCAGCCAGCTTGATCGTTTCCTTCTTTCGATCGAATGTTTGCACTCCAGTCACACAGATCCATTCTCCAGGCATCAACACGCGATGGAGAGATGCCCGCAGCTCTTTGGGAAGCTTGATCGTGCATTCTCCTGCTGCTGTGGCCAATCGGAGCGCTTTGATCTTATATCCATCTTTGAGAATAAATTCTAAAAATCGCCCTTCGATGCGGAATGCCGTTTTCACAGTTGATTTGCCCATAATTGATTGTCCTGGGTTGCCCTGGATTGTTCTGGTGATGCCTTGTCGTGATGCCGTATACATGCGGCTCAATCTTTGCAGGTGAGCCCAATTAGAGTGAGCCTAATTAAACGAAGACTACGTGAATTAAATTGAATTAAATTAAAATGGCTTGAATGGATTTAAACAGACTGCTGCAGGCACCGCTCTAACCACTCCACCATCTGCCAACGCGATGCCACCACTTGAGTGGTCACACTCCAAATCTGGGCGATCGCCACGGGTGTATCGGCTCTAACCTGGAGCCGTCCATCGTCAAGACAGGCGCAGGAAATATCAAGCTCTTTTAGGCGACGATGAATCTGCCAACGATCGCACTGCCAAATTGTCATCATGTAATCAGAAGAATAGTTAGGGGAACAGGAACAAGAAAGACGCGGGGTAAGATCCAAATCATCCATCATAAACGCGGGTAGGCTAATGAAATAGATTCTTAGTTAAAGAGTTGATAACTAGTCAGGAACAAAACACTGTTTGTAAACTTGGTATGATACTGAATCCTCAACATTAAACATTATTGAGAATCCAATGCAATAAGTGATCCTATTGAGAGCATAATCGAAAATGAACACAGTTGCAAAATATTTGCATTAGTCTAGCATTGCGGTGGTGACTATTCGCGATACTCATTCCAGTGTTAGCTGCGCTCAGCGTGGCTGGTGGCTCAAAATCTGATCGTTGAAAAACGTGACCACATCGGCAATGGTGATCAGCATGTCATAGTTAAAGCGATCGCTGATATCGAGAGCAAACGTAGCTTGGAAATCTTCAAACAGCGTTATTTCCCAGTCATACCAGCAAATCTGCGTCCAGCATAAGTCGGCTTCTAACTCATCATCTGGCAAGATATGGGCAAACGATAGCCCAGAATAGCTCGCAAACTTTCGATAGACAAACGCCACAACAGCACTCTCAATGCCACGAGGCTGCCAAAATATCTCAAACCACTTATCGAGATTACGGCTAGGACGACATGCTAATTGGCGATTGATCTGACGCCGGAGCTGAGTGTCAGGCCCTAAATCAGAATAGGTTTCAAGACTGAGAACAAAGTTTTTGAGCCGTCGCCACATCATCGATCGCCTTACAGTTTCTCGGCTTGAGCTATCTATCAGTATGCCCAGTCGTGGTTAGATCTCTCATTGCGCCCTCTCATTGCGCCAGAGTTCATGGAATTCAGAATTTTTTGATCAGAATGGTGGATGCAGAAATTTCCCAGGTCTCAAGTTTGGAGCTTGAGGTGAGCCCTGGATTCAACATTCAACATTCAAAACTGACTTCATTCCGGCATCTAATGTA
>CAZCXK010000077.1:0-26904 GCA_964502605.1 uncultured bacterium | reverse complement strand
ATTTGGCCTAGACTACCAGACTATGGCTTATTCAAGCAATAACCGCTGTAAGTAGAACATGAATGGCGTCAGTGACACTTTAACAAATCCATCATTACTGCTTGCGTACTACCCCATCCTCATCTGCGATCGCCAAGATCTCCATATTTCTTACCCTGGAAATTACATGGGATAGGGTGAGTATGGATTCCGTGAGTTGTGAAGTGGTTTGAGGCGATCGCTCACCCCACCTTTTTGCCTAGAGTACTGTGGAAATAGTTTTCGAGGGATACAGGAAGACTCTGGCATCCAGTGGAGAAACAGCTATCATTCGCACAGAACTCGGACTGGCGATCGCTAGAACATAAATCACCTTCTACAGTGATATGAATTAGCTGCCAGCAGGATGAATACCAAGTCTTAGACGGAGTTATGCCTTGAGATGGATTCCACACAGAGAATGGACTATCTTTACGAAGAGTATACGCGCCTTAATGAAAAGGTTGAGGAATACATTAAGCACACGTATGAAGACTTCAAATTCCTTGGAGTAATTGGGGCAGTTGTAATTCTTTGGAAACCCATCCCTGATCTGAAGTTAAGATTGCCTGACCATTTGCAATACATCTCTGTAGATTTTGCCAGACGTCTGACGATGAAAGCTAGCGGAGGTAAGTAACCTTGACAATCAACCCCAAAATTTTGACCGTCCGCTGTCTCGACATTCCTCACGGCTTCATGGTAATCGGTCTAAATAGTAGTTGGTCTAACAATAAGTTCATCCGGATTGCAACCCATTGACTCCGAAGAATCAGGTAAAGCTGTTTACATGTTTCGTTTGCAACGTGGACACCAGTACCTGTGATTTTCAACCGACTACGCTACTGGATAACCGAACAAATAGCGGCACCGACAGAGCGATTAACGGGGATCTGGATGACGGTTGCAGTGGGGATGGCTATGTCTGCGGTCAGCGCTGGCATTCATGAAATGGGCCTCTTGCAGCCACTTGAGGTCAGAGCCTATGATCGGATGATGCAAATTCGGGGCGATCGCCCTCCTGACTCTCGCATCCTCATTGTCGAAATTGGCGAAGCTGATATTCGTGCTCAAAATCGGGTTTCACCGTCTGATCACCGCTTAGCTCAGGCTCTCACCCAGCTCGGTCGCCACAATCCTCGTGTGATTGGGCTAGCTCTCTATCGAGATGTGCCACAACCACCCGGAACAGACCATTTAACTCAACGGCTGCAAAACTCTAATGTGGTCGCTATCACAGAGTTGGGTGACTCACCTGCAACCCACATTCCCCCCCCGCCCAACCTGCCACCTGAACGCATCGGATTTAATGACCTGCTGATTGATACAGATGGCGTCGTGCGGCGAAACCTACTGCTGGCAGAATATGAAGCAGGTGTGGTTTACTCCTTTGCGCTACGAGTCGCACTCAACTATATTGCTGGGGAAGAAGTCGAATCACCGCAAACTCCTAAAAATCCCAAGTATTTCCAGATTGGCACCACCGTTATGCCACCCTTAACGGCTCGATCAGGTGGCTATCAGACTGCTGATGTTGCTGGCTATCAGACCTTACTTGACTATCGCTCAGCCCAGCAGGTTGCCCGTCGTATTGCCTTCAGCGATGTGCTGACCGAAGAGTTTGACCCGGGTTGGGTGACGGATAAGATTGTGTTGATTGGCAACACAGCACCCAGCAGCAAAGACTTGTTTTATACGCCCTACAGCGCGGGCGCACAGATGAAACACCAGATGCCTGGGGTAGTTGTTCATGCTCAAATGGTAAGCCAACTGCTTGATGTAGTGTTGGGCGATCGCCCCTTGTTTTGGTTTTGGCCTCACTGGGCCGAACTCCTCTGGCTAGGAGCATGGGCGCTGATCGGAGCTAGCTTGGCCTGGTCAATTCGGCATCCGGTGCTGCTAGGATGTACTATTACAAGTGCTATCGGCGTTTTGGGACTTAGCAGCTATGGCCTGTTGTTGCTACATGGCTGGGTGCCCGTGATGACGCCTGCCCTGACCCTGGTAATGGCAGGAGGTGCAATGGTGGCCTGCCGCGCCCAACAATCGCAGCAGCAGCAGCAAATGGTGATGACGTTGCTAGGGCAAAATGCGTCACCCGAAATTGCGGCTGCACTCTGGCACGAGCGCGATCGCCTGCTGCAATCGGGGCTGCTGCCAGGGCAACGGCTGGTGGCAACGATGCTATTCACAGATATTAAAGATTTCAGCTGCCGCGCCGAGAAATTGTCTCCGGAAGACTTGCTCAACTGGCTGAATGAATATCTCGAAGCAATGACGCAGGCTGTGCAAGCTCACCAGGGCATCGTCAACAAATTTACTGGAGATGGGCTACTCGCTGTGTTTGGTGTCCCGATTCCTCGGATACACGATGATGACATTGCTCAAGATGCGGCCCATGCCGTTGACTGTGCGCTGGCGATGAGCGATCGCCTGGATGCACTCAACCAAAGCTGGCAATCGCGGGGCTTAGAGACGGTTTGCATGCGAGTCGGCATCTTCACCGGCCCAGTGGTCGTGGGCAGTTTAGGAGGAAAAGAACGGTTGGAATACGGAGTAATTGGGGATAGTGTCAATATTGCGGCTCGGTTAGAAAGCTGCGAAAAGCATCGTCACGATCGCCCCTGTCGTATTTTGATTGCCCAGGAAACCCGACGCTACCTTTCGGAGTCGGTTGAGGTAGAGGCATGGGGAGCTATAACCTTGAAAGGTAAAGACCAGGCTGTCGATGTATATCACGTGATCCAGCGGCGAGAACCACAGGCAAACCCCAACAGAACATTGAATTCGTGTGACTTGCAGCCGGAAACGCAACACTCCCCACTGAATCTATCCTGTATGACATTTCGTCATCACGACGAAGAAAAATTACAGTCGCAGAAAATCGAGCCGCCAGTTGTGTAAGTTGAGAGAGCAAGACTGTTTTGGCCGATTGAGATTTAGGGGTTCTGGCGTCTGGCATCCTGCTCAAACTAGTGATTTAACTCGTCTAAAGGTGTGAGGCACGACGTATGACTAACCCACGTTTATTCTCTCCCAAGCTGGCACGACTATCTAGCATGGTTGGCGCTATGCTATCGGCGGGGCTATTGGGAATGTGGCCAATGATGGCGATCGCCCAAGAATATATCCCCCCGGTTGAGGGGTTGCCGGGGCGGCGTCAGGGCGGAGGCACGAGAGGTGACTGCTTGCAGAGCAATGCATCTCTCGTGGCGCTCATGCCTGATAGTAACTTTGGTCAAACCCTAGACGACTATCCGACATTTTATTGGTATGTGCCAGCCATTACGGCAGAGGCCGCTGAATTTGTCTTACTCGATGAAAATGATAACGAAGTTTACATTGCCGAGTATCAGTTGACAAACCAATCGGGCATTATCAGCCTCAGCTTGCCTGATCGCGCTGGGCTTCCTCCCCTAGAGGTGGGTGAAACCTATCATTGGTATTTTTCTATCATTTGCGATCGCCTGGATCGATCCGGTGACCTCTTTACTGAAGGATGGGTACGGCACATTAGCGATGCATCACTAGAACAACAAGCCCGTGAACAGCCACCCCTCCAACAGGCTACCCTCTATGCCGAAGCCGGTATCTGGCATGACGCACTGACCCTCCTAGCTGAGCTACGACGCGATCGCCCCACTGATACACAAATTGAGCAGAGCTGGACAACTCTGCTTAACTCAGTAGACTTAGGAGATCTGAGCCATCATCCTTTTGTTGAACTCAATGAGTCATCAGAAGAGATTTTAGACGTTGACACTCCACCTACCGGAGGAGAGCCTGCACCATAATCCACTAAGGCTAGGAGACACTTGCTTCAGGCCTCTCAAGTGATCTAAAAGCCGCTCATCAGTGCCACCACCTGATGAACGGTGACAGCATCACCGATACGCAGTGCTGAATACTCACGAATGGAACTCGTAAGAGCTTCTCGCTAATGCATAAAAGCGATACCTCAACCCCCGCCGCGTCATGAGCACTAACCCGCCCCAGTAGCTACGAACAAGACCTCGCCGCTCCATTTTTGACAACATCCGATGGACATCTCTAACCGCTAGTTTCAGCTCTCTGGAAAGCTCCAAATCGTTTTTATCTTTTTCTTTTAGAGCTTCAATGATCTGGTTTTGGCGAGCTTTTAAGTCATTTTCTTGTTTCAATTGCAATGCAAAAACAATGGCCAGGGCAATGCTGGCACACAGCAAAACTGATGAAAGTAGCATTTCAGACACCCTTTAGTTCACACACGACTGACCCAAAACAGACTTTAAATCCTGCTTTAAGCAATATGCTGATTTTCTCAGGAACTAGAGAATTTGTGAGCTGCCTAAACTACCAAATTCAGACTTTTTGAAATGTTGAGACGATGAAAACATAGAAACATCGCTAACAATGGTGCATGCGCCTACACGATGCCGTAGCGCCTACCCATCCCATTGAGAATTTAGAGTGAATTTAGGCTCTCAGCCAAGTCACAATCTGCGGAAATCTAATCAGGAGTATTAAGCCCACAAGCTGAATAATGATGAACGGAATAACTCCCCGATAGATGCTGGTGGTCGGGATGGTCGGTGGTGCCACGCCACGCAGATAAAACAGCGAAAAACCAAATGGAGGCGTGAGAAATGATGTTTGCAAGTTTACTCCTAACATGACCCCAAACCAGACCAGATCATAGCCAAACTGTTGGGCAACAGGAGCCATCAACGGGACGATGATAAAGGCAATCTCGAAGTAGTCTAGAAAGAAGCCTAAGAAAAACACAAGGGCATTGACAAAAATTAGAAAGCTAACTGCGCCACCAGGGAGATTGAGTAGCAAATCCTCAACCAGGCGATCGCCCCCTAACCCCCGAAAGACCAGGCTAAAAATCGTGGCACCTAGCAGCAGCACAATCACCATCGTTGTCAGCTCAACCGATGATCTCAACGACTCCCATAGCACCCTAAATGACAAGCGGCGGTTCAGGCCAGCCAAGACAAGAGCGCCCAAAATGCCCATGGCACCTGCTTCTGTTGGTGTTGCCACTCCCGCAAAGATGCTACCAAGCACTACCAAAATCAGAAACAGCGGCGGCAGCATCACACGAAACACCCGCTGTACTAGTGCCATTCTTGAAATATTAAGCATCTCGGCGGGCATAGCTGGAGCCATTTTAGGTCTGAAAATTGCCACCCCTACTGCATACACCAGATATAAACCTGACAGCAGTAGACCTGGAATTAGGGATCCTAAAAACAAGTCTCCCACTGAAACACCTAGTTGGTCGCCTAAGACAATCAGCACCACACTCGGCGGAATCACCTGACCCAAGGTTCCAGCAGCGGCAATAATTCCGGTAGACAGTGAGGCGCTATACCCATAGCGCAACATCACCGGCAGAGAAATCATGCCCATTGAAACAACAGTTGCACCCACAACGCCCGTTGCGGCTGCCAGCAACGTGCCTACTAAAATTACGCCAACAGCCAAACCACCCCGCAGCCTCCCAAACAAGAGGCCAAACGTTTCCAGCAAATCTTCGGCTAGCCCTGAGCGTTGCAGAATAGTGCCCATTAGGATGAAGTAGGGAATGGCGAGGAGAACGTAGTTCCCCATAATGCCAAAGATCCGCTGAGGCAATGCCGAAAACAGAAACCAGTCAAACCCACCAAAAAGTGAGCCTATCAGTGCAAATAGGAGCCCCGCCCCACCCAACGAAAACGCCACCGGATATCCGGTAAAAATCAGGGCTAAGGCTCCCACAAACATGATGATGCCTAGAAAGCTCATGATTGTGGTTCCTCCCCGTGATCTGTAATGCCCCGTAAAATTGCCACTTGCTTGATGATCTCAGCGACACCTTGCAGCGCCAACAGAAAGAAGGCAACTAAGATAAATGTTTTGAGAGGATAGCGCGGTAAGCCATTGGGGTCTGACGATTGTTCTAACACGCGCCAGGAATTCAGCACTGACGGAAATGAATAAATCAAAACCACGACACACATCGGCAGCAACAGCAATAACGCACCGAATAGATCAACCCAGGCTTTTCCCACCCGAGACAACCGACTATAGATAATGTCAACTCGTACATGAGCATCTTGCTTGAGTACGTAAGCCGCACCCAGCAAGAAAATCAAGCTAAATAAATACCACTGAGATTCAATATAGAGATTTGAGCTAAGGTTTTGCCCCATGAATCGGCCCAGATATCGGGTAATAGCATTAAATGCTCCTAAGACAAACATGACAAGCATGAGCCCAAAGGTTAATTGCCCTAGCCATTCATTGAGCTGATCAATCCATCGAGCAGTCTTGAGAAGAAACTGCATCACACCTCCCAAGCGATCGCGTCCATCATCACAGCACACCCAAAACTGGTTCTAGCTGCTGCATTATACAAGGATTGTGAGATCGCATGATGTTCACGCTTCCAATCCATCAGGGCGCTAGCCGTTCTGGATCACCTGTTGAAATGCCGATGTATCGCGGATGGCGTCAAACTGTGAATCCGTTTGAGCCATAACTCTATACAGATTAGGGCTGATGGTGATCGCATGGATTAGGTTATCAACGGCCGCTGCTACATTCTGTTGGGCTGCATAGGCACAGGCTTTGCCATACCAGGCGTTGCGGTTTTCAGGACGGTATTCCAGCGCCCAGTCAAAGCTGTCAATGGCCTCAACTAGCCGCCCCAACTTGCTGAGAACTAGTCCTCGATAATTCCAGGCATAGTAGCACGTCTGGTTGATTGTGAGCGCCGTATCTAGACTGGTCAGCGCATCGTCATAGCGGCGCAACGAAGCTAGCGCAATCCCTCGGTTATACCAGGCGCGATGTGACTGCGGTTGAATCTCGATTGCCCGTCCCAAACTATCAATCGCGTCTCGATACTGACATAGGCAGATTTGGGCATTGCCCAAGTTATACCAAGCCTTAAAGTCTTGTGGGTTGTGGGTCAGTGCCTGATTAAAGTTTTTGATGGCGTCGTCATAGTGCCCGAGAGTGGCAGCAGTGATGCCTTTGCCATGCCATGCCAAGGCAAATTGGGGATAGATAGCAAGGGCTCGATCGAAGCTGGCGATCGCGTCGTTACACAGACCCAGCTTATAGCAGGCATAGCCCCGCTGATTCCAGGCTTGATAGTGATCTGGGTTAAGGTCTAACAGCTGATCGATCTTGGCGATCGCAGCCTTATATCGCCCTGCCCGATATAGAGAGGTCGCTTGTCCTAACCAGGTATTCATGTCTTGACTGTTTGCCATAGCGAACTCAACAGGGTGCAAGTGCTTAATCATTTTGGGTGATTTTTTGAAACCGGGGATCGTTACGAACCCGGTCAAATTTGGAGTCAGTCTGAGCCATGAGTCGGTAAAGATACGGACTCAAAATAAATGTTCGATAAAGACTATTCACAACCGCCTCGATATCGTCTTGCATAGCATAAGTGCATGCTTTGCCATACCAGGCATTTGGGTTATCGCGCTTGTAGTATAAAGACTGCTCAAAGCTAGCGATCGCCTCCTCATAGCGGTTGAGACTCGTCAACACCAGCCCCCTATAATTCCAGATGTAATATCGATCAGGCTTGAGAGTCAGGGCTCGATGGATACTACCTAACGCGTCGTCAAAGCGCTGTAATGAGCCTAGTGTCGTCGCCCGGTTATACCAGGCATGATGATTATCAGCTTTGATCTGCACGGCACGGTCAAAACTGGCAAGGGCGTCCTCATAGCGGTCGAGTCGTAAGAGCGCATTGCCCTGGTTATACCAAACTCGCGGATCAGCATCATTGAATGCCAGGGTTTGACGAAAGCAGGCAACGGCCTCTTCATATCGACTCAGTTTTGCCAGAGCCAGCCCTTTGCCATGCCATGCCAGACTCAAAGTAGGCCGAATCTGAACCGCCCGCTCAAAACATTCCAGTGCCTGTTTGGCATGACCGAGAGCATAGAATGCATAGCCTCGATGACTCCAAACGTCGGGGTTTTCTGGGTTGGCCGCCAACACTTTGTCAAAGCGATCGATTGCCCGCTCATATCGGCCAATAGCGTAAAGCGAACGGCCCTGCCCATACCAGGTCTGCACATCTTGATCTTGAACCATCATAGCTTCCGAGAGAATCTAAGCTGCTAGCAATGTGCGACCAGCACTGATGCCGTCAGCACTGATGCCGCCAGCACAATGAAACCGCACCGACTGAATCTAATGTTCCCAATCACCCCTGGGGGGTTAAACCCCTCATTCAATTTTCATCTGAGACGATCTATTCATCAATGCCCCCCACATGTCCATAGACGAAAACAGAAATTTAGAGGTGGGTAGCAAGAGAGACGTATATTTACGAGTCGAAATTTACGAGTCGAAATTTGGCAAGATAAACACATGAATATGCTCAACCAATGGATATGGAGAGTTTGCAATGCAAAGCCAGGAATCCTACACTCAGCTGACGTTTCATTATCTCGATGGCCATTCTGAAGCCTTTAATGTATACGGCTCACTCGAAAGCACCGAAACACTGCAAGGGTTTCAGGTTGAAGTGCGACATATTCTGAAGAAAGACTGGTGGATTTTGAATTTGCCCGAACAGACTGTTTTCATTAACATCGATAACGTGGTTAAGGTTGAAGTTAAGCCGCCGATGGAGCAACTTCATGGTGAAGACGTGTTTTCGAATGCCGAACGCGTCACAGCGCTAACTCGGATGCGTTGATGAGCTTTGATGCCAAATGCTCAATCACATCGCCTAATCACATTCTCTAATAGGACTCTCTGCTATATGGAGCACTGGATCAAATCCTTAATGGAGCCACCAATGGAGCCTCAAGCAGGGCCTCAACTCTCTACTGTTAGCCTGTTGCAGGCCACATCCTATGATCTGGCGCTTCTGCAACACTCCCTTGAACAACTGCTGGCACCATTAGGAGGGATATCAGCTTTTGTCAAACCGGGCGATCGCGTCTTACTCAAACCCAATTTGCTGACGGGCGCGCGTCCGACGAGCGAATGCACAACCCGACCTGAAGTGGTCTATTGTGTCGCCAAACTCGTTCAAGCAGCAGGCGGCCAGCCATTTTTAGGCGATAGCCCTGCGTTTGGCAGTGCTCATGGGGTGGCAAAAGCAAATGGCTATCTCCCCTTTCTCACCCAGCTAAATTTGCCGATTGTTGAATTTAAAGGCCAGCGCTATGAGGCAATCAGCCAGGAGTTCAATCATCTTTTGCTCTCGAAAGAAGCGATGCAGGCAGATGTCATCATCAATCTACCGAAGGTGAAATCCCACCTGCAGCTGACTCTCACCTTGGGGGTGAAAAATCTATTTGGCTGCGTCCCTGGCAAGATGAAAGCCTGGTGGCATATGGAAGCCGGGAAAGATCGCGATCGCTTTGGCACAATGCTCGTAGAAACGGCACGGGCGATCGCCCCTACTCTGACGATTATAGATGGCATCATTGGTCATCAAGGCAATGGCCCTAGCGGCGGAGAGCCCCGACCTCTGGGGATTTTAGCGGCCTCATCTGATGTCGTTGCCCTCGACCGAGTGCTAGTAGACATTCTCAATGTCGAGCCAGAGCAAGTGCCCACTGTTGCAGCCTCTCAGCGGTTGGGCCTCTGCCCCCCACTAGCCGACATCAGGTTCCCGTTGCACCATCCCGATGAGCTGCGGGTTTTAGATTGGCAATTGCCTGACCGACTGATGCCCATCGACTTTGGTATGCCTCGTGTCATCAAATCGACGTTCAAACATCTCTATATTCGATTTATCCAGGAACCGATGGCAATATACGCCAAATCCAAGCAATTTGGTCGAAATTCTCCAAAAGCAGGATAGGCTAGAGTGAAATATGTCAATTGTCAAGAAAAATGGAACCTCTAGCCCATTTCTGGACTACCCTCACTAAAAGCCATTTATCCCGTCATTCTCTGACGATCATAAATAAGAGAATAAGACGCATCCCTTTAATATCTCGTAGAGTGATTTATCTCATGCTGTCAGTCGCGATTGGGCTAGCGGTCAGCACAACTGGGGCAGCTCGGGCGCAGATCATTCTCCAGCGAGGAGATGTGGGGCCATCTGTCGATTCTCTACAGCTGCGACTTCAAGAATTGGGCTATCTATCGGGAGGCGTAGATGGGGTTTATGGCTCTCTAACCGAAGATGCTGTCTTCTTATTTCAACGCGATTCAGGGCTGACGCCAGATGGGGTTTATGGCCCAGAAACAGAGGCGGCTCTGTTAGGTGCGCCAACTCCTTCAGGAACGTTCGCGACGTTTGACACTGTCGATTCATTTTCGTCATTTGACACCTATGTGTCTGCGTCTCCTGGTAGCCGAGTCGTGCAATTTGGCGATAGTGGCTCTGATGTAGAAACGCTGCAAAGTGATCTAAGTCGGCAGGGCTATAGTGTCGGGTCTGTTGATGGCACCTTTGGCGCAAATACCGAAGCCGCCGTGATTGCCTTTCAGCAAGCCAATGGCCTTACTGCCGATGGTATTGTGGGCGGTGCCACTTGGAGTGCTTTAGGCTACGGCAGCGGCGAGATTTTTCCTACACCTAGCTTCCCGTCATTCCCCGGCAGCACGGCGTCAGGGGTTGACACTGGAGGGCTGACTCGAGTGGGCTTACCACAGCTCGGCCCGTATGTGGTTGCTATTCCTGCTGATCAAAGCGATATTGAAAAACTGCAGCAGGCTCGGCGGGTGGTCACAGGTGCACGATTTGCGTCTTCTAGCAGAGGGTTTAGAGGTCGGTTTATCTATGCTGGCAGTTATGAAAATCGTTCAGATGCTGAGGCTATTTCACTGCGGCTGCGATCGCTTGGGTTAGATTCGCGAGTCGAATATTTCCGTGATATCATCTCTTATCGCTAGTTCATGATGCGAGTTTGTATCAATAGTGCTGTGATCAAGAGTTAGAGCAGCCAGTGAGATAAGTCTCGCTGAATTAAGTCTTGCAGATTGAGAATATCGTCTCGATATGCTGTGATTAAGGTAGCTTTGGCTTCATTGCTAATGTGTCGAGGAGCAGCGGCAGCAGCTTTATTAGGTTGAACGAGGTTGCGAGTTCTCAATTTTTTGACGAACCTGTAGCGCATGGCTTGAGGTACGAGAGGTTTGATCAATTCTTTGATCGGGTGAGGCCTCGTCAAAAATGTGTGAATTGCCATATTTTTAGGCACGCGGGTTGGGTTGTGGCGCTTATCGACATCGATCGCAACTTGGTCATCAACTCCTAAGAACCGAAACATATGACTAACAACGTCTTGAGGGCGATCGCGAAAGTCATCGTACAAATAAATCTGGATCTGGGCTGCGTCAAACCGTTCGTAATAATAGTTGAGCTGTGAGTAGTAAAACCCCATTGCCTGGTAATGCCACCAGCAATCATAGCCCTGCCGGATGCGCTCAGGTTCTAACGCCAGAGCTGCATCAAATGTCGGACTGAGATCGCTGCCTCGACTGAACTGATACGCATAGGCAGAAAATGCCCGCTCGATAGGGTTACGTAAAATGGCGATGAGCTTAGCATGCGAGATGTAATGCTGAATCTGTCTGGCTGCCTTGGGACTATAGAGATAGCGTACAGATGCTTCTCCAATGGCGATCTCATGGGTTACATTGGCAAACAGGGCTCGATAGTCGTCAATATGGGTAACTGTCACTCCCGGATTCGCTAATACTTGACCTTCAAGAGCGAAGAAATTAGGTTCCTTAATCGGACTCATGAAAATTTGTGGATGCCGCTTTAGATACTGATATAGCGATGTACTTCCAGCCTTCATTGCCCCAATTAGCAAGAAATTTGGCAGGGTCATTCGTTTGCCTCAACGACATTCAGAGTATTTCTCGATTATAGATTTGTCGAAATGGCCTGCACAGGGCAGGTGGGAATGCACTGTTCGCAGACGATACAGCGCGATCGCTCAAAGGTGAGACGAAAGCTTTGGGGATCAAGGGTAAGGGCTTCGGTCGGGCATACTCCGGTGCATAACCCGCAATGGACACAGAGATCATCGTCAATCAAAATTTCTCGACTGGCAAGAGAAATGCTAATGCCTTGAATTTCCATCCAATCGACAGCGGCGGCGATTTGGTCGATATCGCCTTGTAGCTCAACGACTAGCGTGCCAACTTGGTTGGGTGCAACCTGTGCTCGAATAATATTTGCAGCCACATTGAAGTCTTTTGCCAATCGATAGGTGATGGGCATATGCACAGACCGTTTAGGAAATGTGAGGGTCACCCGTTTCTTCACAACTTAGAGCATTCCGTGAGTTCGGCTAGACTAAAAAAGTAAGCTGAGACTCTATCCACTCGGACTCGTCTCCTTACCTGACAGTCTAAACAATCCTTGCAGTGATGATGGCAGTGCGTGAGATCTTATGTCTGAGAAAGCATCTGAGAAAGTGACTCAATCATCTCCCCTTACCTGGCAATCTGCGGCCAATACAGGGAATCGAATGCGCAATTTGATTGTGGTTTTAGTGGCTGTGGTGTTGAGTGCTGCGTTAGCGTTGGGTCTGCGATCGCCCACGCCAGCCTCGTCCTTAACCTCCTTAGCAGCATCTTCGATCTCACTGAACGTGGCGCTGACTAACAACAAACCTACGCTAATGGAGTTTTATGCCAACTGGTGTACGTCTTGTCAGGCCATGGCTGCTGACCTCAACAACCTGAAACAGGACTATGGCGATCGCATCAATTTTGTCATGCTCAATGTTGATAACTCGAAATGGCTACCGGAGCTATTAAATTATCAGGTTGACGGCATCCCGCATTTTGTGTTTTTAACGTCATCCGGTGAGGCGATCGCCAGCGTTATCGGCGAACAACCTCAATCTCTGATGGCCGAAAATCTTGACGCCCTATTAGCAGAGACTCCCCTTCCCCATGTGCGCGATCGCGGTCGCACCTCAACGGTCGAGGCTCCGGCACTAACAGATGCAGTTAATGACGACCCTCGTGGACATGGCAGCCAAGTCATCACCCCATAGCAGCCTGGTTCAGTCGTGTAATGACCCGTCAGGCATGGTTGCATTGCTGAGATTGGCTCCGTCTAATCGGGCTCCATCAAGATTGGCGTGGGTGAGATTAGCTCCACTCAAATTTGAGTTGCTCAAATCGACACCGCTCAAATTGGCTTCAACGAGCTTTGCGCCCAACAAGTCTGTATTGCTAAATGTTGCCCCAGCAAAGTTGACACCGCTTAAATCAGCGCGGTTAAACCGAGCTTCGGTTAAGTCTGCTGTGCTCAAGTCAGATTGGGGTAGAGTTGCACCCATCAGCCGCGCGCCATAGAGATTAGCTTGATAAAGATTGCAGTGGGCCAGATCGGCTCGGCTCAGCTCAGCTCGAGTGAGATCAGCTTCACTCAGGGTGGCGTGACTTAAATCTGTTCGCGTTAGGTCAGCTCCAATCAGGCTGGCCTGATGTAAGTTGGCATTTGAGAGATTTGCCTGACTCAAGTCAGCCCGATTTAGACAGGCGTGACTCAAATCGGCCTCCGATACGTTTGCTGCACAGAGATACGCCCCCAGCAGGTTAGAACCATGCAAGTTTGACTGACTCAAATCGGCGTGGTTTAGATCAATGCCGCTGAGATCTGCATTGGCTAAGCTGACTCGCTGGAGCCTCGCACCGCTCAAATCTGCCCCCAACAAGCTGGTTTTGTAGAGATTGGCACCACTCAGGTTGATATGGCTGAGGTCGCTCCGATTGAGATTAGCATGACTTAAATCTGGCACCAAATCTGAGGTCTGGGCTCTCCATTGATTCCAGTCTGTTACACTCTGCTGCAGTCGGGTAAGATGTTCTTCGTTCGCCATAACTGGGGTCTCCTAAAATTTAGCGCTGGCAAGATTCTGAGTTAAGTTAAATTATTAAGTCTAATCATGCGAATTGCATCGGGGCGATCGCGTCACACAGAGGTCATTTCTGGCCTATGTTTGCCTATCGTTTCGTCGATCGAAAAGTCGTGCCACTACAGCATGTCACGGGAATAAAAGAGAAGCTGCTTCATACAGTGCAGGCTTTATGTGATTATTTCAAGCCTCCCGTTCATCGAACGGTATACGTGAAGGTAAAATTTACAATCAAAGAGGGCTCAGGCGCTTCGCTGGGTAATGGGTTAAAGGGTGCAGCCATTTGAATTGCTTGCAGCGCTGCATTATCTGCCCGAGATGATCCCGATGAGCGTACAACGCTTGAGCTGACGAGATGTCCTTGACGATCTACAACAAATCGAACTTCGACTTCTCGGGAGTTATCCAGCCCAATCAGTTGCCAACTCTGTCGAATCTGCTGGCGTAATTGCTCCAAATAGGGAGCCCAAACCGAATCTCTCGTTGCATCAACGCCAATGGCTCCTGTTGCGGTTCGATTAGGGTTGACGACACTGCTACCGTCTGCCGTTAATGCTGACGAAGCCTCTGGCAATAAATCAGAGGCAGAGCCTGCCGAGGTATTCACAGAATTAGGTGACGAGGGGCGTTCTATAGGCACCGGAGGAGGCGACGCTTGAGGAGGCGCGGATTGTAGTGATGGCGGATTGCGAGAAGGTCTGACATTAGTTGAATCAGAGGGGAGAGGCGGCCTTACAGGCTCAGGTCTCAACGCATCTGTCGCCGGTGGAGTTGTGGGCGATCGCGCCTGAAATCGTTGGCTAGGAGCTGGCGACTCTGATCCCGACTCTTCAGCGCCCACTGGCACATCCGGGGCTTGTACGCCTCCGGCAACTGAATCTCGAATGGCGGTTCGTTCGGTGTCTAGCGGCGGTGATGTTTCTAAACCATCCACTGGAATAAATTCAATTGGGGGCTGAGCCGCAGACGGATCTGGAAACGGGGGTAACCGCAGGTTTGCCCACCAACCCAGGCCAACCGCTAACATGCCCAGGTGGAGAGAAATCGCAGCAACACCATAGACTGCCATCCAACGATGGCGAGGCTGGCTAAACTGTAGCCGATATCGTTGCGCTAGGCTCATGGGCACGATCCTAAATCCTAAATAGGTATGGCAAGATATGGTGCTGATAAACGCGAGTTAAGTTAGCTGGCTCAATCCAGATGAGTTGCCCTAATCCATTTGCCACTTTAGTCTATGATTAAACATATTGACGTTTAAAAGCAGACAGTTGTTACGAAGCCATTATGGATATTTTGACGTTGGGTTGGGTTTCCCTTCTGGTTGTATTTACCTTTTCGATCTCTATGGTAATTTGGGGTCGAAACGGGTTTTGATAAATTAGATCAGTTATGAGTGTTGAAACATCCGTTCTCTCCATTCTTGCATTGATTGCCTTTGGTCTGTTGATTATAGTTAGCGGTGGCGTTGCTTATCTAACGGCTGCTGAGTGGCGCGATCGCCGTCGCCGTGAACGAGAAAGTCGAGGACGCTAGCTCCTTATGACAGCCTAAATTTAATGAGTGAGCTTAATCAAGCAACCCTTAACGGTGCTAAACCCTTTCCTCTTTCAGTTCAGATTAGAGGAGATGGGTTTCCTATTATCTGTTTACATGGTCACCCTGGATTTGGCCGCAGCATGTCTGTGTTCACCGATCGCTTATCTCAGCACTTTAAGACGATTGCCCCAGATTTGCGAGGTTATGGCAAGAGCCAGACTCGGCAACCTTTCTCTATGCAAGACCACCTTCATGACCTGCAAGCATTACTCGATCAGCAAAGCATTGAGCAATGTATTATCTTAGGCTGGTCGTTAGGTGGAATTTTGGCGCTAGAGCTAGCACTTCAGAGTCCTCATCGAGTCACCGGACTCATTCTAGTTGCTACAGCGGCTCGCCCCCGAAGCACTCACCCACCTATAACCTGGCAAGATAATGTCTACACGGGGGCTGCATCTTTGCTAAATCGGCTCAACCCTGGATGGCGCTGGAACATTGACACATTTGGACGGCGATCGCTCTATCGATACTTACTCAGTCAGCATACGGCCAGAGCCTATCAATATTTGGCGAAGGAAGCATTACCAGCCTATCTGCAGACTTCTGCCGCAGCGACTCAGGCTCTCAATATAGCAATTCGTCAAGGCTATAATCGTCTATCTGCTCTATCCGCAATCAAATGCCCATCGCTAATGATGATAGGCGATGATGACCGACACATTTGTCCCGAATCTAGCTTGGAGACAGCTCACCACCTTACTAACTGTCAGTGGCACACTTACTCGGCAACAGCTCACCTGTTCCCTTGGGAAATACCACAGCAGGTTATCAGCGATATTGAGAACTGGCTCCAAACCACCCAGGTTGAGGGTGCCTTGACTCTGTCAAAGCAGTAATGTTGCTACCAACTTTATTCTCAAGAAGTATCGTTTGAAGATAAAAATTTTCAAGATAAAGGTTGGCTTTGAGGCGATCGCCTAACTACTAAACATCGGGAAAGGGTGCCTTTGGCGTCCAGATTCTGCAGTGTCATCGTAAACGGTCAAGTTACTGGGGTTGTCGCGCTTAATAACAACCTTGATTCCCTGAGCCCCTTCAGTCTCTAAATCTTGAACATATCCTGCTTTTGCCGCCTCCGCATCCTGGCCGCTTGCAAATGGGCCAAAATAGTACTTGCATTGAGGGGAGTCAGTCGCAATCTCAACCCACCATGCGAGTCCAAGCGTTTGAAGTAGATTGATCCAAATTTCTTTCATAATGCTTGCCAAGTGTCCTTGCTAGTTCTTGCACCCTGCCATGATGCAAAGCAACAATTGGTCGTGCTCCTAGAGGAGCTTTAGGATTCTTTATACTAGTTTACTCGCCGATTGTAAACCATCTAAATGAAGAGTGTTATTCCAGCGTTGTCGATAGACTTCGTAAAGGGTCATCCCTGCGGCCACAGAAGCGTTTAAACTAGGTGTTTGTCCCTTCAGCGGAATCGATACGAGCACATCACAACATCGCTGCGTCAGCACGCTCAATCCGTCACTTTCAGAGCCAATCACAATCACAATAGCCCCATCAAACTTGGCTTTATGGAGTGGGACGCTACCATTAGCAGCAGCTCCATAAATCCAGAAGCCAGATTTTTTCAGATCTTCCAAGGCTTGGGCGAGGTTAACAACCCTTGCAACCGAGAAACTCTCCAAAGCTCCAGCTGCCACTTTAGCAACGGTTGATGTGATCCCCACTGCTCGACGCTGTGGGATCACGAGACCTTGGGCTCCCAGCGCCTCTGCTGTACGAATGATAGCTCCTAGGTTGTGAGGGTCGGTGATACTATCGGCAGCAATTAAGACGGGATGTTCGGCGATCACCTTAGCCTGATCAATTAATGCTCCCAAATCACAGTATGTATAGGGCGTAACTTGAGCAACGATCCCTTGATGATTGGCACCGTCCGTCAGTTGGTCTAGGCGTCGATATTCGACTTCATCAACGACAGTTCCATTTGATTTTGCTTGAGCCAATACGGCATGAAACCGAGGATCATATCGCAGCCGCGACATAATCCAAACTCGATTGAGCTGACGCTGACTCTCAAGTGCTGCTAACACAGGATGACGGCCATAAATCAAATCATTATCATCGGCTAATGCTCCAGCATCTTGGATTGATCCCTCCGTCTCAAAGGGGGCAACTTGGGGATCAGCCTGTGGCGGTAGCGATTTGCCTGGTGGCTTAGAAGGGTGGTGCTCAATGCGTTTAGAAGGTTTGGCAAATGACTTGGTGGCAACCGGTTGACGATGGCCAGTATTACGGCTTTTGCTTTCAGGATTTTTGATTTCGGGGTTAGACTTCCTTCCGCTCAATCGGCCCTGCCGACTTCGTGGCTGCGAGGCTGATCCCTTCAGTTTTGGGCGTTGCTTTTTTTCAGCCATAGTCCTGTCATCTCCTATCCTTAAAGTCTGCAATTTATGCCCATCATCACGCGGCAGCTCAGGATGTTTAAGCCCATCAGAGCGTTCGCATCAATCTAAGTTAGTCAAATTACGGCTTGATCCCCACTGAACTAGGTTCAGAAATCTGATTTGGCTCCTGGATCTACTATTCGCGCGTCTAACTGCAAGGTCTTCAATAGCTCATCCAACCGAGACGGATTGGTTAAAAAAAGATATCCAATTAACGTTTCCAGGCTCGAAGCCTGTCGATAAATTTCTAGTTTGATTCGTCTGGGGCGCTTAATCGCTGCATTGCGCCCTTGCCTTAAAATGTCTCGCTCATCATTTGTGAAGTGTGGATCAAGACGCTGAAGCTGCTCAGCCTGATATTCAGCTCTGACATGATCTACTACCTGATTATGATAGGTTTGCAGTCGCTTTGGCGGGAATAGATGATATCCGCGAACATAAAGCTCATACACCGCATCACCCACGTAAGCTAGTGCAGAGGGTGAAAGCTGTCGAACAGCCCCAACCTCCAAGGCGTGAATTGAAGCAGCCGACCAATGCCAGTTAGAGGCCAACAGATCTCATCCCTACCACGACAACATCATCTATATAACGCTAAGGCATAATCGTGGACAATCGAGCCAGCTGCATTTCAACAGACTCCTGATGATCGCTGTTGTCCGCTTCTGACCAACTTAGGCTAATCATAAAAGATTATGAATCTAGAAACATATTGCCCCAAGAATTTGAGCTTGAGGCAATAAGCATTACACCATGATCATCTCGACAATTCCAATTTATTTGACGTTTTGAATCGCGTCATCAACCGAGCTTTGCAGAGACAAAAATTTTTCTAATCGAACTAGCTTCACTGTTTGCGTGACACGAGGATTCGTGACAAGCTGAAGCGTTCCTCCAGCCGTTTGAGCTTTTTTCACTAATTGAACTAAGGCACCTAGTCCAGAACTATCGACAAAGTCAATCTGAGAAAGATCCAGAATGAGATTCGAGGGTCCTTCTTCAACATATTTGTCGAGCACTTTACGAAATGTTGGCTCAGAAAACGCATCAAGCAATCCCGCAAGGCGAAATAGCTGATATTTATCCCCGACTTCACGCGTGCCCCTCAAACTTACAGTCAGGGTTAATGGCTCAGGAATAACCCTCCCTCCTCACTTTTAAACTAATTTTTTGACTATGTATCTGGAGGCTACAGTATAAGTCAGGATGACGTGCTCTGCAACCTCTGCTTACCTATCACTTTAGCCAGTATGGTAGGCATCTGATAGGACCCTATCTCAAGTGCCTCCAGAGGGCGTTATGACAGTCATCGGGTTTGCGGTCTAACGTCTCTGCTAACAGCTAAAGCCGCACTTATAGGAGCTATGACACCACCACCTTACTGATCAGAGTCAAGTTCTCCCCATAATGCGGTCAGCTGGCGCAGGCTAGCATAATTGCCATCTCCCAAGATAAGATGGTCAAGCAGCGGAATACCTAAAAGCTGGGCTGCCTTTAGCAATTGACGGGTGAGGGTTAGATCCTCTGGGCTGGGGTCAACGCTGCCTGATGGGTGATTGTGAGCTACGATGAAGCGAATCGCACCCTGGCGAATCACCTCTCGAAAAATTTCTCGCGGGTGCGCCAGGGTTTCAGTAGCCGTGCCCATGCTAATGACTTGCTTGCCAATGACGCGATGTTTGACATCAAGAAAGATGACCGCAAAGCATTCTTGCGGTTGCCACATTAAATCGTTGCTGAGGATGGCCACGGCCACCGTAGGATCGTCAATCACAATGGCATCAGGCGGACGGGATGCCAATACCCGCTTGCCTAATTCTAATGCAGCCAGAATAGTCGTTGCCTTGGCTTCACCAATCCCAGAGATTTGCATCAGTTCGGCGGCAGTGATGTCTCGCAACACGATCAATGGATCGCGCTGATGCTCGCCTAGTTTTTGTAAGAGAAATTGCCCAAGGCCAACAGCAGACAGCTTACCCGGCCCTTGACCTGTGCCTAAAAGGATGGCAATTAGTTCGGCAGTCGATAGGGTTTTGGCACCTGAAAGCAATAGACGCTCTCTCGGACGCTCGCTAGCGGGTAGATCTGTCACTCTGAGGCAATAGGTCATTGGTCACCCTTTATACAACGTCGGCTCCTATAGTTCAGTAATCCCAGTTTTTCATTGGCCGATGACAGCGTGAGATGTGTCTCTATCATTTCCAGTTTCAGGGCTACCAGTTATGTGGTGCCAATGCTGCTTGAGCTGAGCCAAGTGGAACGAGTCTTTTACGTATATTCCATGACAGCCCCGCTGAATTTGTGCAAGGGTTGGCGGAGTAGCGGCTCCCTGGTTCTCAAAACAGTTCAGGGCGTGGCGTTGAAGCCGTGCCTGTTAATTCAGGTCTATTTATACTGTTAGAAGAGCTTAATATTCCTTTAGATTCTCGTAAATTGTCTAAGTCTCTCAATATATGGTGAATGGATCAGTTGGTGCTCACAGGGTAAAGCGTGTCGCTGTTATCGGGGCTGGAATTGGCGGACTGACGGCGGCGGCGTTGCTAGCGAGAAGCGGGTATTCAGTATTGGTAATCGATCAGGCGTTAGTGCCAGGGGGGTGTGCATCAACCTTTAAGCGACGTGGGTTTACTTTTGACGTGGGTGCAACACAGGTTGCCGGATTAGAACCGGGAGGAATCCATCATCAGATTTTTTCAGAATTAGGCGTAGACCCTCCGATGGCAACCTATTGTGACCCGGCCTGTGCAGTTTACTTACCTGGCGAATCGGCCCCGATTCATGTGTGGCGAGATCCAGAGGCATGGCAGATTGAGCGGCGATCGCACTTTCCAGGTAGCGAGCCCTTCTGGAATCTCTTAGCAGAGCTGTTTGGCTATAGTTGGGAGTTTCAAGCGCGTCACCCGATCTTGCCACCCCGTAATGGGTGGGACATTTGGCAACTGCTGCGGGCTGTGCGTCCCAAGACGCTATTGACCCTACCGCACACTTTCTCAACGGTGGGGCAGGTGTTGAGAGCCTACGATCTAAATCAAGATTTGCGTCTGAAAACGTTTTTAGATCTTCAGCTCAAGCTTTATTCTCAAGTGGACGCGGATGAAACAGCTCTGCTATATGCAGCGACAGCTCTGGGTGTTTCCCAGAGCCCGCACGGACTATATCACCTCGATGGCAGCATGCAAGTTTTGAGCGATCGCCTGGTTGAGTCTTTGCAGCGCGATCAGGGGCAGTTGCTGATGCAGCATTGTGTAGAGCATGTTTACGTTAGCGATGGTCATGCTAAAGCGGTTGAAATTCGCAATCAAAAGACTCATCAGGTTTGGGTAGAGCCAGTTGACCATGTTGTGGCCAATGTAACCGTACAAAATCTGGTCAAGCTGCTAGGAGACCAAGCGCCAGCGGGCTATCGGCAGCGCGTTGAGAAGCTGCCCCCTGCATCGGGAGCGTTTGTTATCTATCTGGGGGTAACTCAAGCGGCAATCCCGCCTGATTGTCCGCCACATTTGCAGTTTTTATATCAGTATGATGGCCCCATTGGGGAAAATAATTCTCTGTTTGTATCGGTCAGCCGACCGCATGATGGCCGTGCGCCTGCCGGATGTGCCACGATCATCGCGTCATCATTTACTGATCCTGGCTTGTGGTGGAACTGCACAGATTATGAAGCCTTGAAGCAGCATTATATCGACCGGGCGATCGCCCGGTTGGGGCAATTTTTTGAACTATCTGAGCACACCCTGGTGCATCTTGAAGCGGCAACCCCCCGCACCTTCGCCCATTTCACGGCACGCGATCGGGGCGCAGTGGGGGGCTTAGGTCAGCGAGTTTCAACCTTTGGGCCGTTTGGGTTTGCCAATCGGACGCCGATTCGGGGGCTCTGGCTCGTCGGCGATTGCACGCATCCGGGGGAAGGCACCGCTGGAGTGAGCTACTCGGCGTTGAGTGCAGTCCGACAAATTAAAGCCATGTCATAGGAGGTGTGTATCTAGACCGATGCGTAACCTGACGCATCAATTGCTATCCCCAGTTGGTCATTACAGTTGACATTGTGACTGTGGGAGGCGATCGCCCCCAATCAGATGAGATATAATCCCACCATTTAGACTGAGTCGCACGTTATGAAACCTCTATGAACCCTGCGCCCATCGGTGTTTTTGACTCTGGAGTCGGGGGATTGTCGATTCTACGCGCTATCCGCATGCTGCTGCCCCATGAACATCTCTTGTATGTAGCAGATTCGGGGCATGTTCCCTATGGCACAAAAACTCAAGCCTATCTGCAAGAGCGGGTCTTCACCCTGACAGATTTTCTGCGCTCTCAAGGTGCGAAAGCACTGGTCATTGCGTGCAACACCGCAACGGTGGCAACAGTCGCCGATTTGCGGGCGACGATTGCGATGCCGATTGTGGCTGTCGAGCCTGCGATCAAGCCTGCTGTTGCTGTGACGCAAACTGGAGTAGTTGGCGTAATGGCAACGGCAGCAACGCTTGCCAGCGCTCAGTTTTCATTTCTGCGAGAGCAGTTTGGTGGCGATGTCACAATTTTGCCCCAGCCCTGTCCTCGGTTGGTGCAGCAAGTCGAAGCAGGAGAATTGAATGGCCCAACGACGCGATCGCTGATTCAGCATTACACCAGCCCTCTAGTAGATCAGGGTGCAGATACCCTGGTGTTGGGGTGTACTCATTTCCCATTTTTGCGCCCCCTGATTGAAGAAGTAGTGGGGGCAAATACGACCATAATCGACACCGGATCTGCTGTTGCTCGACAGCTATCTCGCGTTTTGAGCGCACAAAACCTGCTTGGGTGCCCTGCAAAGTTGGGAACTCAAGAATTTTGGACTAGTGGTGATGTAGGCGTGACGCAGTCGGTAATGTCAGCACTCTGGGGGCAGCCTGTGCATGTCAGCACCTTACCACAGAGAATTTCAGGATATTGTCGGGTGTAGCTGGGTGAGGGCGATCGCTAACTCATTTGAAACTCATTTGATTCCGCCTGCATAATTGAACTGTTCAGGGCTCAAATGTTAAGAATGATGTTGGACGGGATGCCTGTGTAATGCGTGATACGTCGTAACGCCGTTAGTTCGATTGTGTCTGGAAATCTGCTTTGCATCCTGGCAGATAGCGCAACCGATGACAGGTTTCGCTATCTCGATTGAGAGTCTTTAACCGTTGAGAACATCTTGTTAGACTAAAGCAAATCCTTTATGAGCCCACTATTTAATGTAATGGTGTTCACTTATGAGTCCACTATTTTATGAGCCCACTATTTAATGTAATGGTGTTCACTCAGGGTAGGTAATCCCCGGTAGGGTGATGGGGTAGGGTGCATCTGCATTGCCAGATTGAGCAGTCGTCAAATCCTCTGGGAGGTTCCGAGTGTCACAGCCAGAACTCGCGTATGGTGTGAATTCATCGGATAATGTGCCCTGTGCTCAGCCTGATAGGGTTCAGCATGATGGCGAGATGCGATCGCCCCCAGAAGGCGAGGCTACAGATCAACGCGACGAAATTGACTACTGGCATGGACTCGACCACCAAAAAGCCAAGCGCATTGAACAACTTGAACAAGCACTAGATCAAGCGTTGGCCTGTCTCGATGAGTTGCGATCGCGCATCCATGACCAAACCATTCTGCAAGAACAGCTAGAAACAGCAGAAGAATTTGTCTACGTTCAGCAGCAGGCCATTGAGCGCCTCAGAGCTGAGCTTGATCGGCAGCGTCAAGACAAGCGCAGTTTAGAACGCACTATCCAACGCAATCAAATTACCGTCGCCGAACAGGTGAAGGCGATCGCCGAATTGCACCACGATACAGCGTTAGCTCAAAACAAAGTCGAAGAGCTTGAAAGCGAACTGGCCCACCATCTCAAATCACAGGCTCGCTGGCAACAGCAGTATCAAGAGCTGCAGGCAAATCATGATGGCTGTCAAACACGGCTGACCAACATTGAGCAGCAACATACAGAGATGCAGGAGCAAATTTTGGGGCAGGCACGGCAGGCCAGCGAATATGAGGCCGCAGTACAGTATTGGAAAGATCGATATGTGACGAACCATCGTCATATCAGTCATCTCAAAGCGTTAGTCGAACATCAGATCACCACCTCAGCCGATGACGAGAGCAATGCCTTACTCCATGGGGTGTTATCGGAGGTGTTGGCAGTCATTCAGCTGATTGTGCCGACAGAAACGGACGAGCCTCCTCGGCCAACGGCAGTCCCATCGCCGCGCTTTAGCCCAATTGATGTCCCAGACTTTCTCTTACGGCGCACATATCGCACGCGCTCATCACCGCCTAAATAACACACCCCTCTCATGCCAGTTTCCCTTTCCAGAGAGCGTCAATCTGCGATATTGGTGACGTCTAAGAACCGTCCGATGAGGTACGACGGAAAATCTTGTATCATACGCTAACCGTTTTGAATTGTTTGTGTAGGCAGGACAGACAAATGGATGACAAGTTATTGCTGATGATTCCAGGGCCAACACCAGTGCCAGAACGGGTGCTGCTGGCGATGGCAAAACACCCCATTGGCCACCGTAGCGGTGACTTCAACCAGATCATGAAAGAGGTCACGCAGGCGCTTCAGTGGCTGCACCAAACTCAGAATGATGTGCTGATTTTAGCTGTTAGTGGCACGGGTGCCATGGAGGCTGGCATCATCAACTTTCTCAGCCCAGGCGATCGCGTTTTAGTCGGATGCAACGGCAAGTTTGGCGATCGCTGGGCCGAGGTGTGTGAAACCTATGGGCTGAATGTAGAGCGCATCACAGCCGAATGGGGGAAGGCTCTCGACCCAGAACAGTTTCGCACTCAGCTCGAAGCGGATACGCAAAAGCAGATTAAAGCGGTGATTGTGACCCATAGCGAAACATCAACCGCAGTGCTCAATGATTTAGAAACCATCAACCGCTATGTCAAAGATCATGGCAACGCCCTGATTATGGTTGATGCGGTGACTAGTTTAGGCGCGATCCATCTTCCAGTTGACGAGTGGGGCTTAGATGTGGTCGCATCTGGTTCTCAAAAGGGCTACATGATTCCACCGGGGTTGGGCTTTGTCTCGGTTAGCACCAAAGCCTGGGAAGCCTACGCCACAGCCAAACTGCCTCGGTTTTACCTCGATTTAGGTAAATATCGGAAAGATGCTGCCAAGCATAGTACGCCGTTTACGCCTCCAGTTAACCTCTTCTTTGGCTTGCAAGTGGCACTGCAAATGATGCAGGCCGAGGGTTTAAACGCCATTTTTGCCAGACATCAACGCCATAAGGCTGCAACTCGTGCCGCTATGCAGGCGATGGGGTTACCGTTACTGGCAGCCGATGCGGCAGCAAGCCCAGCAGTTACAGCCGTTGTGCCAGCCAACGTCGAAGCTGAAATCATTCGTTCTGCATTGAAGAAAAAGTTTGATATTGCTATCGCAGGCGGGCAAGACCACCTCAAAGGCAAAATCTTTAGAATTGGCCATCTTGGATTTGTAAGCGATCGCGACATTTTGACCATGGTTGCAGCCCTAGATGCCGTCTTATCTGAACTCGGCAGCGACGGCTTTGTTTCAGGAGCTGGTATCGCCGCCGCTGCTCAAGCCTTGGCAAACTAGATTAGAATCTTTGCTCCCTCGACAGCACTCGAAGATTTGTTTGACCCGGCACCTCATTTAATCAAGAGGTGCCGTTTTTGATGGCAACCTGCTAAATCTGCATGAGTATCCATGAATTTTTGATGAAGTGAGATTAAGACTTTGACAACGCGGAAATGCTCTGACAGGAGTAGATCACAGCTATTGAGCAGTCAGGAAACCTACTTATTTGAGGCATCTTGGGATCAAATTAACCCCGTCAACCGTCTTAATCCGGATCTACAGAAAATTTTGCGGAGAATCAATTAGTCCTGGACTTAGTCAGCTCTAATAAAGTTCCATTTGCAGACGTAGAATCCGCAGATTATTTTCAGGCGATCGCGCAGGCATGGTTGTATGGCCATGTCTATTTTGTGGTTGGAAAATCAGTCACCTGAGCCGTCAAGTGATTTAAGCCGCGTTCAAATCTAGAACGGCATCTCTACCTGTGAGAAAGCTCTCGATCTGGCTCTAAATCTGAGATAAACCTGCTGATCATAAGGTTTTAACGAGCTGTTGACATCGTTTCCCACCTCTGATGAATCCAATGACGTGAACCCTCTATGCGCCCTACCACCCTTCGTCACCTAACACCTCATATCCGACAAAATTTGATTTGTCATCAAGGATTTACCCTAATTGAGCTGCTCGTCGTTATTTTTGTTTTAGGTCTCTTGTCTACGCTGGCTCTACCCTCCATGCTTCATCAACTCAATAAAGCCAAAGAATCAGAAGCTCGTACCTATGTTTCTGCGATTAATCGGGGGCAGCAGGCCTATTTCATTCAGTTCAATCAGTTTGGGGCATTGGCAGACCTTCATCTCAGCATTCCGCCTGCGACTCAAAACTATCTCTATGCTTCACAACCGTCTGGCAACGGAGCTGGAGCTACAGCCATCACCACTGCAACGCCAATCAATCCTCAATCTCTGGTAAAAGGCTTTACTGGCAAAGCGTGGATCGGGTTTAGTAATGGCGGAGCTGCAACGCTGACGATTTTGTGTGAAGGCGATTTAGGAAACCCGCCCGTTGTCGTTGGCACAACTTGCCCCTAGTAAGCTTCTCAATTGTCATGCAGTGTATCAACATTAACCAGTGCGTGCAACAGGGGTTGAGGATGAGAGAAAAACTCTAATTGCAAAGGTCTCAGGACTTATGTGTACGTAGTAGCACACCAACTTGGGATGAGATTGCTTAGACAAAATTCAGGATGGCAAGTTGGTTAATAAAATCGCATTGCAGGAAATGAGATCGCCATTGCTGGGAATGGAATTACCATTGCTGGGAATGGAATTACCATTGTCGGGAATAGAATTAAGTAGATGGGCTTAATTATTTGTAGGATATGTTAGCGCCAGCGTAACGCATCAAACTCTTATGGAATGGTGCGTTACGGCTTCGCCTAACAGCACCCTACAATATCGTTTAT
>CAZCXK010000076.1:0-27238 GCA_964502605.1 uncultured bacterium | reverse complement strand
CAGCATTGTTCGGAGCTATAGCAGTTGTGTGTAAACGGTAAGTCGCCAATACAGAAAGCTGAGTCTTAGCGTATCGTCGTTGAGTACCAACGCTTGTGACCAAGACTGGATCACTCCCGCTTGAATGGTCAAAGTCTCATCGTTGAGTCTTAATGCCGAATAGCCGAATATTGGGGCGTAGCAAACGAGTATTAGAGCCTCACGAACGAGTGTTGGAGCCTCACGAACGAGTATCAGGATACTCAGGGATGAGTGTTGGAGCCTCGCAAACGAATATTAGAGCCTCATGGACAAGTGTTAGAGCCTCGCAAACGAGGGTTGGAGCCTCGCAAACGAGTATTAGAGCCTCAGGAACGAGTATTAGAGCCTCATGGACAAGTGTTGGAACTTCACGAACGAGTATCAATACTTGATCAACGACGGTCAGAGTCTCATGAATGAATATCAGAGCTTGGTAAGCACAGATGGTAGCGTTGCGCCCCAGTCTTAGTGCCTCAACCGAATCGATGCGAGGGCGGCATGGGGGCGATCGCGCCTGTTATTCAATCGAGACAGCTTTGACATCTACGGTTTTGATCTCGCGATCTGCGGTTTGATACGGCGTGTTGTCGGTCGGTGCAAAGGGGCGATCGCCCTCTTGGGTCGGCAGCTCTGGCATCAGGCGGCTAATCACCACGCGGAACACCTCACTAAAGAGCAGCGTCATAATCACGACATCATCGAGTTGCCCCACCAGCGGAATCAGATCTGGGGAAAGATCGAGCGGGCTTACCAGATAGAGCAAGCTTCCTAAGATCACCCAGCCGCGATAGCGCGGAGAGCGAATAAGTTGGTAATACCAACCAAATGGATTCATATCAATATCCCTAACCGTAGTTCAAACCTAACAAATGTTTGCGATATACGATGTCACCATTCAACCTATTTATCAGCAACTTGGCACCCGTGTTAATTGCTCCTCTGCGCTCAAATGGGCAGACAACTCAAACCATCTCAATCTAAATTCGATACATTGCGGATAACAGGGAAACTCACCAGAACAGTATTAACAGGATTAAAAGGTCTGTAATCACAGGTCAGACCATTCAGTCGAAATGTTTAGTTTCTCCAATACTATTACTATGGTTGGTTGGGGAGTGGCACTAATCTGATGGCAACACACTCATTGGCGCTGTCATCCTAGGTATACGGAGGGATAACAAGACTGTGAATATTATTGAGCTATTTAATCGAGGCGGCATCGCCATGTTGCCCCTGCTGCTGCTGTCAATTTTGGCATTGAGCACCATCATCGAACGCAGCTGGTTTTGGTTCAAGATTTTGACGCAAGAACGGGAGATCGTCGGTCGGGTCTTAGAGTCTGCGCGTCGAGATTGGGGGGCTGCTAAAGAAATTTCTCAGAAATCTGGCGATCAGCCCATTGGCCGATTCTTGTATTCGGCACTGGAGCTGGACAATCCGGAGCCCGAAATCTTTCAGCTAGCGCTTCAAGCCTCAGCCGATGAAGAACTCGCGTCCATGCGTCGGGGAGACAAGATTTTAGAGGCGGTGATTGCCATTTCTCCACTATTAGGGCTATTAGGAACAGTCCTTGGATTAATCAACTCTCTCGGCTCCATTCGTCTAGGTGACTTAGGCACGTCGTCAACGGCAGGCGTGACGTTAGGGATCGCAGAAGCCTTGATCAGTACAGCCGCAGGACTAATTATTGCAATCGTCAGTTTGGCCTTTTATCGCCTATTTCAGGGGTTGGTGTCGGGGCAGGTCAAGCTGTTTAGGCAGTCGGGGAATGAGCTAGAACTGCTTTATCGCAAAGATTGGTCTAGCCGCTATAGAGGCAAAGAAACAGCTGAATAGGCCAGAATGTTTTAGAGTGGATTCACTCTACGAGAGGTTTCTAGCATTGAATCTGAACATCATGACCAATATGACCTAGTTGACTGACAAAAAATACTGCACGGGATGTAGAGGTCAGGTCTCCTGACCCAATGCAGTATATGGGTTGTAAATAGTTTTGTCCGTCAGTCAGCCAATATGACATCAAGAACTATGCATGTCTGAAAGATGTCCATAGACCCTACGTAAAGAAGCCTGGGCAGAATCACGTAGCCGTGCGTTTGGCCAGCGCATCAAGGTCTGTGTCGCTCCATCCAGAATTGGTCTTAGTAAGGTTTGCAATATCGCCCCGGTCTCCGCTATGAAGATTAACTTAGACACACCGAGCGAAGAAGTTCGGATTGAAATCATTCCGCTCATCGACGTTATTTTCTGCATTTTGACCTTTTTTATCCTGGCGGCTGTTGGCTTAACTCGTCAGCTCGGCATCAATGTCGATTTGCCTCAAGCCTCAACGAGTACTGCCCAAATGCGGGAGATGCTGGTGGTAAGCGTTGACCCGATTGGGCAAACCTATGTTGAGCAGCAGCCCGTCTCCCGCGAGCAGCTAACCGGAATGTTGCTCGATTATCGGCTTAACAGCCCAGATGGGTTGGTGGTGCTGTATGCGTCGCGCTCATCGAGCTACGCCAATGTGATTGGCGTGTTGGATTTATTGCGCTCAGTCGGGGGCGATCGCGTTGCCTTAGCAACACTGCCAGAGTCGTCTGAGGGCGGGTTTCCCGATACCCCTGAGTTTAATTTTGACCTCAACCAGCCTCCACCATCGGACGATCCATTTGGTGCGCCGTTTGACCCATTTAGCGCGCCTCCCCTACCTGATGAGTCAGGCTCGACTGTGCCTCCATTTGGGCTCGACGAGCCCAGCGGTATACCTGAGTCATCGCCGTTACCGGGTTCTCCTGTCGAGGGCGCACCCAACACTGCTCCATAGCTGGCCTGATGAGACCTTCATCGCGATCGCCATCACAAATCAACTAACCTGATTACGCGCTCTGTCAATCAGTTAACAGCACAAGGTCGTACCTGTTTAGCTGCCGTCAGGGACGCATTGTCCATTGTTGAGACATATCATCGCTAGCCTAGAATTTTACGTATGCCAGAGTCATCGTCTTCTCATCAATCGAGTGATCCCCAGCAACAGAGTCGGCTGCTCGATCGAAATAATCGAATTGATCGAGCATTTCAAGGCTGCAGTGAGGCCGATGACGAGGAGAGGGCCTCTTATTTTGATGATTATTTCTCAGATCAGCCCGGTAGTATTCCAGGCACGCTCAACATTCCGGCTGATGCGTCGTTCCCTGAAATTCATCTGATTGACTATAACCAAGCAAAGGCTGTGCGCGTGCATGTGCCAACCCCAGAAGACTGTGTACCTTACCTCGATACAAAATCAGTCTCATGGGTCGATGTGCAAGGGTTAGGCAGTGAAGATATCTTAAAGCGTTTGGGTCAGGTGTTTAATCTGCATCCTTTGGTGCTCGAAGATATGGTCAACGTGCCTCAGCGGCCCAAGGTTGAAGAATATGATCACCAGCTGCTGTTGATTGCACGGATGGTGGTGCCGACAAGGGATGAACGAGGGTTCTTTAGCGAACAGGTTAGTTTTGTGCTGGGTCAGTATTATTTATTGACGATTCAAGAAGAGTCTGAGCAGGATACATTTCAACCTGTGCGCGATCGCATCCGGCTGAATAAAGGCCTGATTCGTCGCCACGGGGCAGATTACTTAGCATATGCCCTGCTGGACACGATTATTGATGGCTTTTTCCCAGTGCTAGAAGACTATGGAGAACGCTTGGAAAGCTTAGAAAATGAGGTGATCGCCAGCCCTAGCCGCAGAACCGTTGAAGAAATCTATCGGCTGCGGCGGGAACTGCTAGCGCTGCGTCGAGCAATTTGGCCCCAGCGAGATGCTATTAATATCTTGATCCGAGATGGGAGCACGCTGATTTCGCCTGAGGTGCGGGTTTACCTGCGAGACTGCTATGACCATGCTGTGCAAGTCATGGATATGGTCGAAAGCTACCGAGAGGTTGTTTCTAGCATGATGGATGTGTATATGTCAGGCGTGAGCAATCGGATGAATGAAGTGATGAAGTTGCTCACGGTGATTTCGAGCATTTTTATCCCCCTCACGTTTATTGCTGGGGTCTACGGGATGAATTTTAACCCAGAGCGATCGCCCTGGAATATGCCAGAGCTGAATTGGTATTGGGGTTATCCGATGGTTCTGGTAGACATGGGGGCGATCGCCCTCGGCCTCATCTTGTTCTTCTGGCGCAAAGGCTGGTTTCGAGATTTCTCGAACCTGTCCCGACGAGATGACCATTCCTCCTAATAATGGGGCAGCATAACAGGATGATCCTGTTGAGGATAAGGAATTGCATCCGCGTAAACCCTGACGCAGAATCGATTGACGAAATCCGATATGCTAGCCCCAGGCATAGACCTGAAGTGATAGGATTTCTAGGACATTCTTCGTTTTAATCTCAAGCTATATCGCGCATATCAAGATGGATCTCAAAGGACTCGTTCGAGATATTCCTGACTTTCCCAAACCGGGCATTGTCTTTCGAGATATCACTACGCTGCTCCGCGACCCACAAGGGTTGCAATATACCATTGATAGCCTGGCCGAAAAATGTGCAGATTTAGCCGTTGACTACGTCATTGGCATGGAGTCTAGAGGATTTATTTTTGGGACGCCGCTGGCCTGCCGCTTGAGCGCTGGGTTTATTCCGGTGCGGAAGCCAGGTAAGCTTCCGGCAGCCGTTCATTCGGTGGAATATGAGCTGGAATATGGCATGGATCGATTAGAAGTGCACCAGGATGCATTTAGCATCCCGAGTCGGGTGCTGGTTGTCGATGATCTGATTGCCACCGGAGGCACTGCTGCGGCCACTGCTAAACTGGTGGAACAGTCGGGCGGTGAGCTGGCTGGGTTTGCCTTTGTGATTGAGCTGACGGCTCTCGAAGGCCGTAAAAAATTGCCGGATCACGTTCCCATCGTTACGCTGATTGAGTATTGAGTATGAGTAACGTCCGCCCAGCCCAAGAGCGCCTTAAGCCAGTTTTTGACTGGATTGTTCAAACGGCTACGAGTGAAACCTTTGGCTATGTGATCAAGCGCCTGCTGCAGGCATTACTAACGCTGCTGCTGGCGTCTGCCCTTAGCTTTTTCATCATTCAATTGGCTCCGGGTAACTTTTTAGATACGCTGCGGCAGAATCCGGCGATCGCCCCGGAGACGATTCAAGATTATGAACAGCGATTTGGCCTGGATAAGCCAGCGATTGAGCAGTATTTTCTCTGGCTCAAACAAATTGTGACACGAGGAGATTTTGGCATCAGTTTTGCCTATCAGCGATCGGTAACGTCAATTTTGTGGGAACGGATTCCAGCGACGCTGCTGCTGTCGATTTCATCGATTATTGTTACATGGGCGATCGCCATTCCCTTGGGCATTATTGGAGCGGTGCATCAGAATCGAGCCAGCGATCGGATTTTACGGGTTGTAAGCTATGCCGGACAGGGATTTCCCACCCTGATTACGGGCTTGCTGCTGCTGTTCCTGGCTCAAAACACCTCGCCGCTATTTCCGGTGGGTGGCATGACCAGCATCGATCATGCCGATCTGACGCTCATTGGCAAGCTGATTGATATCGGCTGGCACTTGATTTTGCCGACCCTGGCCTTAAGCCTCACTGGATATGCAGGCTTACAGCGGATTACGCGGGGCGAACTGCTCGATGTGCTACGGCAAGACTATATTCAAACGGCCCGGGCGAAAGGGCTACCCGAAAACCGGGTGATTTATGTCCATGCCTTACGCAATGCCGTCAACCCACTGATTACGCTCCTGGGGTTCGAGTTTTCAGCGTTGCTGAGTGGAGCCTTCATTACTGAAAACTTCTTTAACTGGCCGGGATTAGGGCGGTTGATCTTGCAAGCCGTCACAGCTCAAGATTTGTATTTAGTGATGGCTAGCTTAATGATGGGGGCTGTCATGCTAATCGTAGGCAACCTTTTGGCCGACTTACTACTGAAAGCGGTTGATCCCCGCATTAAGCTAGCGGATGCGAACCGGGGCTAGCGTCTGCCGGTTTTCTGAAAATCGCTCATGTTCAGCAAGAACGGCAGCCCTCCCGTGCCCTCGTCTCCCATGATCAACACGCGGGGCATTTGCGACCCTCCTGAGCGCCAAGCAGCGATCGCCTCTTTCTGAAGCACGAGATCTCCACCAACAGCTTTAAGCGTATCGGCCAACAGTCGCTGCGCTTCAGCTCTGCCACGAGCCCGGTTGATATCGGCTTGAGCTTGCTGCTCGGCCTCTTGAGCTACATAGACCGCTCGCTGCGCCCGCTGCTCCGCAATTTGTTTATCTTCAACTGCTCGCGTAAATTCTTTCGAAAAGTTCAGATCCACCACGCTCGTATCCATGACGATGACGGCATATTTTTCGAGGCGTTCATTGAGTGCCTGATCAAAATCGTCTTTCAACTCTGCTCGCTCGGTAATGGATTGCTCTGCCGTCCGCCGTGCTGCCGCAATCTTAAATGACTCTTGAGTCTGAGGAGCAACGACCTTAGAAACAAGATTTTGCAGGGTGCCCTGCTGTCGTCTGACTTCGACCACACGCTCTGGATCAAGGCGAAAATTGATGGCAAAGCTAGCCGTCAGATCTTGCAGGTCTTTGGTGGAGCTTTGAGCCGGAACCTCAAACTTTTGCACCGTAACATCGTAAATATCAACTTTGGAAATCAGCGGCGGTTTCACATGGAACCCTTCCAGTAGGACTCCATCTTGGGCTTTGCCTAGAATGCTGACCACCCCTGCTTGCCCCGGATAGATAATCACAAATGCATTGAGGACAACCAGAAGAACTGCCGAGGTGATCACCCCAAGGGTAACTGCCAGTGCGTTTTGAGAGGGTCGATTTTTCATCACGTAATTCCTAACTGAGCTTCAGAGCAGTGACGGGCACGTCATCCCATGAGTCTACGGTGCGGAGGCAAGCGACCCAGCCTTCTGCTCGTTGAGCATCGGTGAGTTTGGCTTCAAATTCGACGTGACATTGCTCGGCCTGAGCTTGATCACAGCAGGCAATGCAGGAGTAAATGATGCCAGAGGGGTCTACATGTTCATTAATCCAAATGGTCACGGGCATGGCTCCAAATTCACCCATCATCCTATCGCTAAATGCTGGCAAGGGTGGCGATCGCCTCTACAGGGACGTGGCAAATCCGCCAGGTGTCTAGCAGGGTTGCACCCATGTGGTGAGCCTGGGCAACTGCCGTTTCATCAGCAATCGACACGCGCCATTCCAGGCGACCATAGTGGCGATCGCGTGCGACAGCCGCAAGGTAAATGAGCACAGCATGACCCACGTCTGACCTGGAATAATCGGGATGCACCTCAAGGGTGGTCACTATGAGACCGGGCCGGGTCAAAAAGGTGGAATAGCTCTGTGAAAACGACGCACAGCCAATGATGCGTTGCTGGTGCTCCGCGACCACAATCCCAGAGGCGAGGGGCTGCGAGGGCAAAGTAATGGAGGATGAGCCATCAGCCCCGGAGGGGTGAGTGTCAGCGATTGCCCGCAGCGTCATCACCTGACTCCAGTCATCGGGTCTGAGATCTCGAACGAAGACGGAGTGATCCTGATTTGCTGTCAGATCAACCTGTGAGGGGGCAACCCGGCAAATGCGCTGGTCATCTGAAATAGAGGCACCAATCCGGCGATAGAAGGCGATCGCGGGCTCATTCCAATCGAGGACACTCCATTCGAGGTAGCCGAGTTGCTCAGCCATCGCCTGCTGAGCGAGATGCGACAGCAGCATTTTGCCGATGCCTTGGCGACGATAGCTGGGCTGCACAAACAAATCTTCCAGATAAATGCCTGGAGCGGTCGCACAGAGTGTCATCACTGGAAAGAAGAGGGCAAATCCGAGAGCCTGAGTATCGTCATGGGCGATCAAGGCATCAATACACGGGCGATCGCCAAACAGGTGATCTGCTAAGGCGACTTCAGACCCGACCACTTCATGAAAAAGCTGCTCATAATCAGCCAACGCGCAAATCAAATCAAACAAAACTGCTGCATCAGGCTGGGTTGCCCGACACACAGTCATAGACGATAGGGGTTCGAGCATGACATCTCAATCGCTAGGTTACCGCAACCATTCTCTCAGGCGATCGGCAACTTGTGGACGGCGCAGCTTTCGCATGGCCTTTGTTTGAATTTGGCGCACGCGCTCACGAGACAGGTTAAATAGCATGCCAACCTCTTCCAGGGTGCGAGGTTCTCCCGTAGTCAGGCCGTAGCGTAACCCAATGATTTCTTGTTCTCGCTCGGTCAGCACGTCGGCTAAAACGGTTTGTAGCTCTTGCCGCATCATCATGTCATTAATTTGGCCTTCGGGAGACGGGGTGCTGTCATCTTCGAGCAATTCGAGCAGTTCGGTCTCTTCGCCCTTGCCAACGCGATGATTGAGAGAAAGAGCGCGACGATGAACCTGTTGGAGACCTCGCAGTTGCTCAACAGTGACCTCCAAAGCCCCTGCAATCTCGGCTTCTGAGGGTGCCCGATTCGACTCGCGCCGCAAATCTCGCTGGATTTTTTTCAGCTTGTTGAGCTTTTCGACGATGTGAATTGGTAGCCGAATCGTGCGGGCATCGTTGGAGATAGTGCGTGTGATGCCTTGCCGAATCCACCAGTAGGCATAGGTGGAAAACTTATACCCTTTATCGGGATCAAACTTTTCAGCGGCTCGATTGAGCCCCAGTGCGCCCTCCTGGATCAGATCAAGGAACGGAACGCCCCGATTGAGATAGCGCTTGGCAATGGATACGACTAACCGCAGATTTGAATAGATCATACGGCGTTTGGCTGTGCGGCCAGCATAAACCTGCTGCTCCAGTTCTCGTTCTGTGAGGTTGAAAGCTTCAGCAAGACGGACCCAACTCGGGTCTTGCTTTAAGTCATCATGCAGGCGTTGGCGCAAACATTCTAGTTCGACTAGAAACTTGACCTGGCGCGCCAGTTCGATCTCTTCATCGGGTTTCAGTAGCGGATAACGTGCCATCTTCTTAAAAAATGCGCCAACAGCATCGTCTGATAGGGGGTTTTGCTGGCCTGTTGGGTTCGCCTCAAATTCGACAACGACCTCCAATTCGGCATCAGACAGATCGTCTAGGCGATCGCCCCATTCACCCGGAATATCATGGTGCATGGGCGCATCATTGGGAGTGTCTTCAAGCGGCAGTCGAGATTCAATCAATGCCGTTGGCTGGTCTGACGACTCGTAACTAGAGGATGGTCTCGGCTGCAGGGTGGGCTGAGACGAGACCTCTAACGGAGGCAACATAGGATGAATGGACGGATTGAATAATTCTGGCATCGTCAAAAAATCAATCTACGTTGAATAGTTGAATACAAGATGCGACTTCAAAACGACGACTCAAACGGAGAGTCATTGACATCAGTTCTGATTCAGTTCGCAGATGCGAACTATTCACCCTGATTGAGGTTTTCATTCGGGATAAACGAGTTTTTTCAGCTCATTTGAAACAGAGGTTGAGTGGTTCTAAAGCTTCTTTTTCCTGGGCTGCCACATACATCAGCGATCGCAAAAAATCTAAACTTAAGCAGCTCAAATGCTCTGAAAAAGTATTTTTGCTTTGCGATCAATCTACGTCTTATTCATAAATCATTCCGCTCAATTTAGCGAAAATATATTGTGCCGTTGTTCTGTATGTTACAGAGTTGGTTGATTAGCAGCATGGCATCAATAATTTAGACTACAGCGCGACCGCTCCCACGGGGATGCGATGGCCACAATTGCAAGCAGGATAAGTCTAAATCAATTGATGGTTGCAAAGGCGACCTGTTAACAGGTTTCAAACGGATGCAATTGAGAACGGGAGGATACACTGAGGCTGCGCTCCTTTAGCAGAGTGAACCAACTAATCGAGTCTAGGCGGCAGTGCAACCCAATCAGCAGACTGTCATTGCGTGCCAGACTCGATTCACAGCTTTGACCATATCAGAGCGGCTTAGTTTTTACGTCCTTACTTCTACGGAATAATTAAATCCTCTTTATCAAGTTGAGATATTTTTTCCGTAGATTTACGGTGACTTGATTTCGAATAAATTGGTAAGCTACATGACTTTCAAGAATTTTGAAAAATAATGATGAAGTCAGGAGTCGGATCGCTACAAACGCTGGGCCTGATTGAGAGCGCTAGTCTAAACTAAATTGAACACTAAATTGAACAGGGCGATCGCCCTCGATTGTAGTCGTGCGGTCTGGGTCTTCTACTCCATTCCCACTGCAATTGGCTTTTGAGTTAGCTTTAGTTCCCTTGGTCTTGTCCTTTCGCGATCCCTGCCGGATGAATCAGCGCGTATTGTCGTCATATTCTCAGAGTGTGATCCCCTCCCAATCGCCGCAGGTAGCAGAACTGCAAGAATCTGCGAGCTTGCCGTCTGCCGCACCGCAGTGGGTTGAAGTCTTAGTGGATTGCCCCGGTGTTCAAGGGCTTTACACCTATCGATGCTCCCCAGACTTGACCCCGCAGCCAGGTGATATTTTGAGCGTCCCGTTTGGGCAGCAGCAACTGGGGGCGATCGCCATTCGGCTCCTGTCTTGTTTGCCGGAGGGTCTTGATCCCCAGGCAGTACGCGTGGTTGACGATGTCGTGAGTCCGAGCTTTTTCTCCCCGGCCTATTGGGCACTGCTGCACCGAGTAGCAAGTTACTATTGCACTCCGCTGATGCAGGTAATCCGCACGGCACTGCCGCCGGGACTATTGGGGCGATCGCAGCGCCGCATCCGGCTGCACCCAGCCGCGAAATCATCGTCTGATCTGGCACTGCATCCAGCGGCGCAGCAGCTATTAGAGTATTTGCGATCGCAAAAGCAGGGCGACTACACTTGGACGTTTTTACAGCGGAAGATTCGCGGAGCCTATCCGGGGCTTCGTGAGCTATTGCAGCGGGGCTGGGTAGAGAGCTATCTAGAACCGCCTGCCCCGATTCGTCCGAAGCAGCGACAGGCCGTCATTCTTGTCGAAAATGCTCCTGCAGAAGCCCTCAGTTTGCGTCAGCAAGAAATTGTGGATGTGTTGCGACGGCGAGGCGGAGATATGTGGCTGCAAGACCTGCTGCAAACCTGCCGGACTAGCTCATCGGTGATTCATGCGATCGCCCGTAAAGGCGTCGTGGTCGTGCATCCACGGGAAGTCTTGCGCATGGACGCTGCAACTGCAGTGCGGCCTGATGAGCCTAAGGCGCTCACCTTAGCTCAAGCCCAAGCCGTAGATGCCATTCGGGCTCTAGAGGCTGGCGGCCAAGCCGTATTGCATGGTGTGACCGGGTCAGGGAAAACCGAAGTCTATCTCCAGGCGATCGCCCCAGTGTTGCAGCGGGGAGGGTCAGTGCTGGTGCTGGTGCCAGAAATTGGACTAACGCCTCAACTTACTGATCGAGTCCGAGCTCGATTTGGGGCTCAGGTACGGGTCTATCACAGCGGCCTCTCCGATGGGGAGCGCTACGACACCTGGCGACTGATGCTGCAGCACATGCCCCAAGTTGTGATCGGCACGCGCTCAGCCATTTTTGCCCCCCTGCCCAATCTGGGGCTGATTGTGCTGGACGAAGAACATGATGACAGCTTTAAGCAAGACCAGCCGGCCCCCTGCTATCATGCCCGCACCCTGGCTCAGTGGCGAGCAACCCTCGATGGCTGCCCGCTGGTGTTGGGCTCGGCCACGCCCTCACTCGAAACCTGGGTGCAGGTGCATGGCATGGCGTCCGATCGGGGTTCATCGTCTCTTGTCCCAGGTTTGCCTACCTCGACCCAGTATCTGGAGCTGCCTGAGCGGATTCAAGCCCGACCGATGCCGCCGATTCAGGTGGTTGATATGCGTCAAGAATTTCAATCAGGCAATCGGTCGATTTTTAGCCGATCACTCCAGGATGCGCTCATCCAACTGCCGCAGCAGCACCAGCAGGGGCTGCTGTTTATTCATCGTCGAGGCCACAGCACTTTTGTGTCGTGTCGCAGCTGTGGTCACGTCATGGAATGCCCTGACTGCGATGTATCGCTGACCTATCATCAGACCCATGCCGATGCGGCTCCGACGCTGCGATGTCACTATTGTGGCTATGGGCGATCGCACCCTGAACATTGCCCAGCCTGTGGTTCACCTTATCTCAAACACTTTGGCAGTGGCACCCAGCGCGTCATTCAAGAACTGGCTCGTCATCTGCCCCACTTGCGCTGTCTCCGATTTGATAGCGATACGACCCGCACGAAGGGAGCCCATCGGGCTCTGCTAGACCGATTTGCCAGAGGAGAAGCAGATGTGCTGGTGGGCACGCAGATGCTTACCAAAGGCATGGATTTGCCGCAGGTAACGCTGGTCGGCGTAGTCGCCGCCGACGGGCTGCTGCACCTAGCCGACTACCGGGCTAGTGAGCGTGCCTATCAGATGTTAACCCAAGTGGCCGGGCGGGCCGGGCGGGGAGACTATCCAGGACGAGTGATCTTGCAGACCTATTCGCCAGAGCATGCCGTAATTCCAGCAGTATGTCAGCAAAATTATTCAGCGTTCATGGCCACAGAATTGCAGCAGCGACAGGCCCTAACCTATCCGCCATTTAGCCAGTTTATTTTGCTACGGTTTAGCAGTTCTGATGCGATCGCCGTGCGCCAGGTGGCCGAGCGCTATGCCGAGCGCCTGCGCCCTAGCGATCCTCAGGTGGCAGGGTATGATTTACTTGGCCCTGCCCCAGCAGCCATTATGCGAGTGGCGCGGCGGCATCGATGGCATCTATTGATTCGGAATAGATCAGGCTCTGTCGAATCGCTAATTGCCCGGTTGCATCTCGATACAGCGCGATCGCACTGCCCATCTGGCGTCAGCCTCACCATCGATGTTGACCCGGTCAATTTGCTTTAGTCACTCTGTTACTAGCGGATCTTGCTGTCGTCAGGTCTTGCTGTCGTTGTTTATTGCGCCTCGGTCACTATGCTGCGAATTGTGTTGTCTTGCCTGGTCTGGATGCTGCTGATATCAGTGCTGCCCCGCTCTACGGCCCAAGCGCGTAACGCACCTCTGACGGTGCAACTCTTGATTAGTGAAGTTTGGGGAAATCCGACATTGGATTTGCCGCCAGGTAACCAGCGTCCTGATCTGTATGCCGTCTTGCGGCTCAACGGAGAGGAGCACCGAACTCCAATTGTGACTGTGCCGCGCATCAACGCCGCGATCTTCCCCGACTGGGCGTTCTCCACAGTCCGAGAACCCGATTTTTTGCGGCGCGACCACACCATGCAGGCTGACATCCGTATTTTTGATGCTGATGCCACTGCCGACGAAAAAGTCTTGCTAGCCGCTTTAGAATTTAATCCCGTGACTTGTGCCGTGACGATGGGTGAGCAGGCGTTTGCGGGTCGCTGGAGAAATGGGCGGAGCCGCTGTGTGGTTCAGATTCCTCGGCTTACTAGCGCTCAGGGATATGTGGCGCTTCAGCTGATTGGAGACTGGGGCAGTGAGGGTGATTAATCTCGCCAGTGGAGTCATCTGAATGCGCTAACTCAGATCATCTCCCAATTATTTCCTGAGTTAAATCGGTATGATGGGTTCAATTCGTCTAGCGTGAGTTTCAGAGTCTTTATCGCTCCGAGCCTTCAATGCTGGGTGAGGCGTGTTAATCAACCGCGTCCAAGTCTAGAACTCGAGTTTTGCCGATGAGAAAACTCCAGATTTCAAACTGGACTTGGTATAGCCCATTTTTCATCGAGACATGGCTAAACAACACCGAGATGGTTTGACTCTATCTCAGCTGCGGGCGCTAGTGGCCGTTGCTGAGCAACAGAATTTTGGCAAAGCCTCACTAGAGTTGGATTTATCGCAATCGGCCATTAGTCATGCGATCGCCTCTCTAGAACAAGAGCTAGGGGTGGTGCTGTTATCAAGGGGGCGATATGGTGCCCGATTGACGCCTGTTGGTGAGCGCATCGTGCAGCAAGCTCACACTGTTTTCGCTGCTCTTGAGGTGATTGCCCAAGAAGCGTCGTTGGCGAAGGGTTTAGAGGGTGGACAGGTGCGAATTGCCGCATTTCGCAGCTTAGCGACTCATGTGTTGCCAAGTGCGATCGCCCAGTTTCGCAGCCGTTTTCCAGCGATTACCGTGCTGATTCGTGAATATCGCACCCAAGAAGAGGTCGAGCGAGTTTTGCGTCAGGGCGATGCTGATATTGGGCTCCTTCACATGCCTGCCGCCGCTGATTTTGAAACGTGGCCGCTTTTTGATGACGACTATTTTGCGTTTTTTCCACCTGGAGTCGGCGTGGCAGGCGATCGCCTCACCTGGGAGCAACTCGCCCACCAGCCGCTGATTTTGTCACCCTCAGCAGATAGCTGTAGCGTGCTGATTCGCAATCATTTCGCCTACCATCACCAGCCCCTCACGATTGCCTATGAGGTCACCGAAGATTCGACAATGCTGAGCATGGTGCAGCAGGGATTAGGGGTGGCAATCTTGCCGCGAATTGCCGCAGAACCCGTTCCACCCGACGTCAAAATGTATCCGCTGCCAGACTCACTCCATCGGACGAATGGCATTGCCATTTTGTCTAGTGCGCTGCATTCTCCTGCCGTGTTCGCGTTTATTGATGTGCTGACAGCGGAGCATCAGTCCCCTGCCCATTCTGGACGTGATGGCCATGCCTCGTCGCAGCCTGAATCTGAGTCTGAATCTGGGGCGATCGCCCGTAAACGATGAAACAAACGATGAAAAAACTCTAGAACTCAGCCGTGACTGAATCTATTAGCTCTCCTGCTTGCCAAGTTGAGTCACTTCATAGAGCTTATAGGCGCGATCTTCTAGCAGTTCCAATTCTTCATCAGGTAGACGCTTGACGTAATTAATCTTGACTTCTTCTAAAAGAACCGTCAGCAAATACTCCAACTCTTTGACTGTGTCGTCTTTTTGGAGTTCTTCCCGCAGGGTTTCACCAAATCGCTGTGCCAGTTTCTGAGTCAACTCAGCACCTGAGGAGTCTTCTAGTGCGGTCGTGAGGGCACTGTAGGCGTTCTTCGTGATATCAGCCGCAAGCTGTCGGCTCAACTGATGCGGCAGCTGGCCAAACCCAGGGATTGACTGCACCCCTTGATAGACCGGAGACGTATTGAGCGCGCTAGTGACGCTGTGGCTTAAGATTGCCTCAAGATCGGGTTTCAGCTTGGGTAGCACCTGATAAACCAAGACCTGGATGATATGTCCAGAGATGGCTTCAACTTCATCAATGCCGTTGATGTCAATGTAGCGACGATTTGAATCGGGTCGAAGCAACCAGCGCGCCACGTCTCCCTGGCGAATGAGATTTTGCATTTGGTCAATCATCCGCAAAATCACGATCTCAGTCAGCTCAACTGCAATGCTGGCAATGACTCCACGCACAACCCGAGACTGAATCGGCTTCAGATTGACAAGCCGAGATTGGCTGATGCGAACGGTGACAGGAATCACGCGCAGCCAGCGCCACATCGGGACAAGTAAAATCAGGTCATACCAGCGCCACAGCATGGCATCAAACCAGTTAGTGCCTTTGTAACGCAAGCTCAGATAGAGCGTTCGAGCCAGAAACTCGGTGCCAAAAATGGCGAAAAACCAGATGTCAATCCGCCAAAACTGATCGAGAGGGTTGCCATCTAACCCAATGGCGCGAAAGTAATTGGTTTCCATCAGAGGGCGGATCTGGGTATTAAAAAATGAGATCTCGCTGCGCCAGCCCGCTTGAGCCAAGTAATCTGGGCTCCAAAATTCAGAGAAGGCATCTTTGGATGATTCGATATCGAGGCGATCGCGCACTCGATTCTTAATGCGTTCGAGGGTGCCTGACTTATTCGCAATCTGAAACGGATTTTCGTCGATGATATCCTGGCTACGCTGGCGCAATTCTCCGAGCAACTGTTGAGTTTGTGGCGATTCTAAACCAACTTGCCCAGTTTGTTCTAACTGCTGCTCTAGCTCGTTGACAGCTGCCAGATATGCTGTGGTCGTCCGCTCAGGTTCCATGCCTTTGAACTGCTGACCATACCATTGGGTAAATTGCGGCATCCGACGCAGATAGAAGTCTCGCAGCGGCACATAGCTGATATCAAAGACCACTAGCACAAGATTGACCACCGCAATCATCGCCATTAACTTTTCAAACAACAGACTCTTACGGAACCGCTTTTGCTTTGATTTTGGTTTTGGCTGGAGGGGCGCAGATATATTCATTGGCTTGGCATTGGCTAGGATGGCGCGTCTATCAGGATAAATCGAGAACGGTGACTGATTGATAGTCTAGGTTTGCAAGGGGCCACTAACATCCATCTGGGGAGACAGTCTAAAGAATAGTTCACGGAACCCGTTTGAGGAAGCTGCATCTAGCTAAATCTAATGATGAATTTCGGAAGGGCGTCTTCTTCTTGCGGAGATGCTGTGCCTTTAGGGTCGGCCTTCAGGTTTAGAGTTGGCGTTCATGCTGGAGGGGAGCTGTTCCAGTTATGAAAATTGCTAGAAATTAATGTCAGATTTTACGATCGAGAATTAAGTTCTGCTCCAGCATTGGTTTGATCTCATGTAGCGCAACTTAGATCTGCTCTTTGAGAATTAAGTTCTGCTTTAACGTTTGTTTGATCTGACACAGCGAAACTTAGATCTCATTCAGCGAAACTCAGATCTGCTCTTTGAGAATTAAGTTCTGCTCTAACGTTTGTTTGATCCCACCCAGCGAAACTTAGATCTCAAACTAGATCTTAGATCTCAAATTAGCCCTCAAGCCTGATCACCGCTCCAGGAGAACCCAGTGCAAAAGGCAGAGGGTGTAGAGCTGAGATTACGTTGAAATCGCTGTCTGAGTCTGACTGATCGGCGAGGAGAACAGAGGGGCTGCGGTAGGATGATTAATATTACGTTACATTCATTACATTCAACGTTATGCAGACGCCTATCCCGCTCCAGCACAACACGACTTGGCACTGGCGAGAGCATCTGATTCATTATGTCAATGCTGGCGATCGCCCCGACCCGACTCCTCCCTTGCTGCTGGTGCATGGCTTTGGCGCATCGACCGATCACTGGCAGAAAAACATTGCCGATCTTCAGAGTGACCATAGCGTATGGGCAATTGATTTGCTGGGCTTTGGGCGATCGGCCAAACCTGATTGGTCGTATAGCGGTGAGCTGTGGCGCGATCAGCTTAGCGACTTTATCTCCGAACGCATTCAACGCCCGACCATTGTGGTGGGCAATTCGCTCGGCGGCTATGCATCACTCTGCGTGGCTGCCCATCGACCTGATCTGGTAGCAGGCGTCATTTTAATCAACAGTGCGGGGCCATTTAGCGATCGCCAACCCCCGCGTCAACCGCAGCCCCTGCAACAGGCGTGGGGCACTTGGGTGCGATCGCTGCTGCTGCAGCCGTGGCCGAGCTATCTGCTGTTTCAGTATGTGCGGCGGCGATCGATGATTCGCAAAACCTTACGAAAGGTCTATCTCAATCACGATGCCATCACAGACCAGCTCGTAGAAGATATTTATCGCCCCTCATGTGACCCCGGTGCGGCCAAAGTATTCGCGTCAATTTTCAAAGCGCCCAACGGTGAATTCGTGGATACCTTGCTGCAACGTCTGCAATGCCCCCTACTGATGCTATGGGGAGAAGGCGACCCCTGGATCAATGCTCGACTGCGAGGGGCAGAGTTTCGGCGGCACTATCCGCAGCTGAGCGAATATTATTTGTCAGCGGGGCACTGTCCCCATGATGAAATCCCTGATGAGGTCAACCGCCAAATTCGACAGTGGGTAGGCGAAACTTTTGGCTTGACTAATGGATGAGCCCATAGTGGAGCCCGTCAATCAGTCGGTTAATCAGCGCACACAATCAGCTCGCAGATCTCGATTTGTGAACCGGTGATTGAGACGTTTTGCAGGCATGGGGCGATCGCCCCTTAACACTCCCGCACAATTTGAGACTCAATGGTGCATTAGTATGACATTGGAGCCTTGGACATGGATTATGCGCTCGTTTCGGTTAGACCCTTATCTCTGGATTCATTTGGCTGGGGCAGCCGCAGCCCCGATTTTTTTAGAGCTGTGCTTTCTCGGCTTATCGGTGGGCGATCCGATGTTGCCCTTGGGGTTAGAATTTTTGCTGGTGGCGGTGGTGGGCCTTGTTCCGGTTGCCTGGATGCAGTGGCAAAAGCCATTTTATATTTTTAGCCTTGTGGCGATCGCCCTGCAGCCCAGTCAGCTCACCGACTCTCAGCGCCAGATCTTGCGGCTGTTTAAGACCCCGTCTATTAAAGTGCTGACGGCGAGTGTGGCAGTCATGCTGGCACTTGTGCTGTGGCAACTCTTCCATATTCCGCCAATCCCAGCCACCTGGGTTGCGCTGATGCCACAGGGGCGACTCAGCGGCTTATTGATAGCGGCGATCGCCCTTATGCTGAGTCATTTATTTTTGCAAGTTCCAGTGAGTGTGTTGCGAGTGTTGCTTGCACGCGAGGCAGAGGTCAGCGGTCTGTCTCCTTACCCGGCTGATCAGATTACCCAAGACTTTACGGTAATTGGCCTGCGGGTCTCATCGATTTTGCCCGAAATAATTTTGCCCGAAATGACAGTCCCAGCGCCTGCACCGGGGCCATCGGCAGCATCAATCGGTATGCAAAGCCCAAATCAGGTTGGGGCAATCGTAGCAGAGGCCGAACTTGATGATCCGTGGTTGACGGATGAGTCAGAGGAGACTCCATCGCTAGCATCGTCCCCCCCGACGACGCCAATCACTGCGACATCCGAGTCTTCGGTTGTTTCGTCACAGGATGCTAAAAATCTGCATCAAGCATCCCAACCGGAAGCATCTCCATCAGAATTATCCCAATCAGAGCCACCTCAGCCAGAAGCATCCCAATCAGAGCTATCTCAATCAGAGCCACCTCAGCCAGAAGCATTCCAATCAGAACTACCTCAGCCAGAAACACCCCAATCAGAGCTACCTCAGCCGGAAGCGTCTCAATCAGAGCCACTTCAGCCGGAAGCATCCCAATTAGAGCTATCTCAATCAACGCCAAACGATCAGAGTCCAGCTCCCCAAGCTGCTGATGCGATTGCAGCAGAGGATGATGCCAGACCATTGGCCAAGGAGGATGACATCAATGATCAAGAAACCGAAGATCAAGAGACCGAATTGATTGTTGATGCCGAGGTCGATCCGTCATCCCAGCCTCCACAAAACTATGCAGATGCCAGCCTTGACGCTGGAGTTGACACGTCATTTGCCAACGAGTGGCGATCGCCAGAGCTAGAACCTGAGCCAAAGCCAGAACCTGAGACTGGTCTGGCATCCCAAGAGGCAGCGCCTGCCCCGACAGCATCAGCTTCTAAACCAGACTCTGAGACTACCCACGATGACACAAACGATGACACAAATTGGCCAGACGACGACGAGGTAGCCGCAGCATCGCCCCGTGCCGATGTTCCACCATCGACTAACGGATGAGCTTAAGCTTGTCTCAATAATGTGTACTATGGGCGAGGTGATGGTGTATCTCATCACAACAGAATGCCAGATGAATACGCTATGGTCATAAAGGTGAAAGTCAGTTTCGACTGATTTGCACTTGACTTATTTAGTCTGTCCTGTTTCGTTATTCTGTCCTGTTCCGTGAGGTTTTGACATGGCTCCGTTACCCCTGTCCTATCGTCGTTCTTCGGGTGATCAGGCTACCTGGGATAGTCTTAAGCGGGCAACCTCACTGAGTTCTGGCTTCCAGCGGTGGCGCATCGAGAAGGCCGACGAGGTTCAGGAACTGAACGTCAGTCATGATCAGCTTGTGCTGCGCTATTTGCGAGAGACACTAGAAACACTGGCTTACTAAGGCTTACTGGAGCTTACTGGGGCTTACTGAGTACGCTTAGGCTTAGAATCGTCCGATTTGGTCTTGAATGCGTTGCCACTGCCGCTGTAAAGCTGAAAGCTGGTTATAGCTCTCCATCAGGCGATCGCCCTCGACATAGACCGCTTCGGTGGGGTAGTTTTCAATCACCTCAATGAGTTGGATGCGGTTATCCCCCTCAGCTGAAAGCACGAGTGCTGCTCGCATGGCTTGGCGATCGCCTCGTCGCGATCGCGTGTGAATGCTTTTACTGACCTCGTCCACCGCGACATTACCTAAGGGGCTGTTTAATGCACGGTCTAGAAACACCTGATTGACTTCAACTTCCTGATTTAGAGCCTGACGCAGCGTTTGAGGACGTTCCCCTGCTAGTCTGAGATGCGCCCGCAAGGCCGGAGAAACTGTTCCGGTTTCAGCGAGGTCAGAAAGTTCGTTCACGGAGATCGACCGCTCATAGGTTCGATATTTCAGCACAACCCGTTCTGCGGCATGAAGCGGTTGAGCACTGAGCCCTGCGGCAGTGCTGATGCTAGCAGTCAGACCTAAAACAGAGATGAATCGGATGAAGGTATTCATGGCTATCTGAATGGGATACGCCCCGTCATATGTGAACATAACTTAACGCAGAGCCGTCGTCATGCGTATCTCCATCCTGACGTGCTGCGGGAAACGTTGGTTTCATCTTAATGTAGAGTTTTCAGCATGTAGAGTTATTCAGCGCCCTCAGACAGGCCTTGTAATCCTGCAATGATCCTGTGATTTGTCAGACTCTACCCTTTAGATCATAGAAACTCGGTCATCTTTCCGATACTCTAGTGGTGCGTCAAACCCGTTAGGTGGCGCAAGGCGATCGCTAATTGCCAATTTGCGAATCTTCCACCACCAATGCTTGCCCGTCTGGGAAGCATCTATGAATTTCACCTCACTAACCTAAGTATTTTAGAATCTCAGGACATTGATCATGAAACGTCACGGTTCTCAAGCGAACCCGGTTTCGCCAAACCAACTGCAGGGGCGCAACCAACGATGCCTCCTTGGCCGCAATTCCGGCAGCGCTTTCCTCCATGCAGGTTTTGCCGCGTTAGTGTTGATGGCAGGTGGGGCAAGCAGACCACTCATTGCAGCACCAGTCGCCCCGCCCCCTGCTCAGCCTGCCCCTGCCACACCCACCAGCAATGGCCCATCCACGACATCGCAGATTCCGGTCAATGCTCGCGTCATTCATGTTAATCCGGTGTTGGGATTAGATAGCCCTACCAGCGGACGAGAGAGCATGCCCTATCGCACGATTGCCTATGCCCTAGGGCAAGCTAACGAAAATACAGTGGTACAGCTGGCTCCAGGCAGCTACACCCGCGATACGGGCGAGGTGTTTCCGCTGGTGCTTCCACGCGGCGTTATTGTCAGAGGCGATGAGCGCAATCAGGGTCAAACGGTTGCCATTCTGGGTAGTGGGAGCTTTCTCAGCCCGACGTTTGCAGGGCAAAACGTGACGATTGTGATGCAAGCAGACAGCGAACTGCGAGGAGTTTTGGTGACCAATCCTAATTCTCGCGGCACAGCAGTCTGGGTAGAGTCTACGAACCCGACTATTCGCAATAGTACGTTTACAAACAGCTTGCGTGAAGGGGTTTTTGTCACGGGTACGGGCAATCCCACGATTGAGAATAATGTCTTCTACCAAAATGATGCCAATGGGATCTCAGTGGTGCGCCAGTCAACTGGGCGAGTTCGCAATAATTTGTTTCAAGAGACGGGGTTTGCGATCGCCGTGGGAGACTCGGCCATGCCCCTGATTGAGGGCAATCAAGTTGTCGAGAATGTCGATGGCATTGTGGCATCTAATCAGGCCCGCCCGGTGATTCGTCGCAATGTTATTCGCAACAATAGCCGAGATGGGGTAGTGGCGATCGCCCAAGCCCAGCCTGACCTGGGAACAGCCGACAGCGCTGGAGAAAATATCATCGTCAACAATGGCCGCTACGATGTCAACAATTCCACCCGCAGTCTCACCATGCTCGCAGTTGGTAACCAGATCGACCCTGAACGGATCTCAGGCGAAGTTGAATTTGTCGCTAGAGTAATTGGCTTCCCAGACGTTCAAGGCCATTGGGCTCAATCCTATATCGAAGCGTTAGCCGCCCGAGATGTCTTGGGGGGGTTCCCAGATGGCACGTTTCGCCCCAATGACCCAGTAACTCGGGCCCAGTTTGCGGCGATCGTGACCAAAGCATTTGCCAGCACCCCCAAACGAGCAGCCAGCGATTTTGTAGATGTCAATCGCAGTTTTTGGGGCTATGAGGCGATTCAGACTGCCTATCGCGGCGACTTTCTGAGTGGCTACCCAGGGCAGATTTTCCGCCCCGATCAACAAATTCCGAGGGTGCAAGTGTTGGTGTCACTGGCGAGTGGGTTAGGGTTTAGCGCTGGTGATCCGACAGCACTCGGCAAATACCTAGATGCAGCGATGATTCCATCCTGGGCAGCGGGAGCTGTGGCCGCAGCAACGGAGCGTAGCATTGTTGTCAACTATCCCGATATCGGCCAGCTGCAGCCTAACTTAGAAGCTAGTCGCGCAGAAGTAGCCGCGTTTGTCTATCAGGCGCTCGTCAGTGCAGAACAGGCCGAGGCGATCGCGTCTCCCTATGTCGTAACTTACCCATAACCCGCCAATCTGGATAGATCAAGAATCTTCTGCAAATTTCCCAAGATCTCCCAAATGGTATGAGGTGCCCTTCTAGAACTCAACTAGTTCAGAATGGACACCTCACAACGTATTTATGAGATTTATCGTTAGAGCCTTTATGAGAGCTGGCTCCAATTAAACTAGACACTCAGTATCGCAAAGCATCGCCCTCTCACCTAAGATTTCTAATCTTTTCTTTACATTTCGTGATCTGCCTATTTATAAATATTCATAAACAGGTAACACACTAGGGCTTGCGCCGAGCCTTTTGCTCAAGACGAAAGAGCCAGATCATTAAGGCGACAACGCCGATTTGCAGACCAAGGTTAGGAAGTGCTGCGTCAACTTCTCGCCCTGCTAGTAGCTGAGCCAAAAATATAAATGCGCCAATAAAGCCCGATGCCGCAAAAGCAAGGTAAATAACCTGCCTCAACCCCCGATACGGGGCTTTTAACTCTGCTCTGAGTTGAGCCTGCTCTTTCGGGCTAAGTTTTTGAAACCGCTTCGACCCCTTAGATGAACCATTGCTAGAATCTGCCATGCATGTTGCCGTCTCTGACTGTGTCAGCACCTTACCACAAGCGTTTACCACGAGGATGAATGGTTTTCCAATTGGTGCGAGCCATTGCGAGTTGAGCATCCGACACTTTGGCTCCGGTTAAATCAGCACCGCACAGGTTCGCTCCCCGCAGGTTGGCGTTGCTGAGATGGGCATAGCTGAGATTGGCCCCCCGTAAATCAGCTCGGCCTAAATCTGCATTGGTTAAAAACGCGCCAACAAGATTGGCATCTCGCAGCGTTGCCTGACTCAGATTAGACTGAGCCAAATCAGCCTCCCCCAAGTCGGCTCTATAGAAATTGACCCCGCTCAGCTTCGACTGATGTAAGTTAGTTTGATGAAAATTCGCACCGGCCAAATTAGCCTCTTGCAGATCTAGCAGGCTCAAATCACGACACGAAAAATTTCGTTGCCCCCTTGCATAAGCGTCTAGCACATGCTGGGCATCTAGCTTGGGGGCATTTGACGGTGTCTTACGGTTCTTGGAAGGCAGGCTTCCAGTCGATAGCATCGACGTGCGCTGTCCAGTTCCGGGGCGCATTGGCCCAGTCTGAATACTAGTCGAATCAGAACTGCTTTTCGATTTGCGTGCTCGAATTTGGGCAGCAAGGCGAGCGGTCGGGGTGGATGGCGGCAGCGAATCTGACAGCCCTCCAGCATACGAATCTGTTCCTTTAGTTGGAGAGGGCGTCGCTCGAGTGACCATACTCTCTGCCAGACTATCCATATAGGGCACCAAATCCAGCGCTCGCAGCACTTCGGCTGCTGACTGATAGCGATGACGCACAGACACATCCAGCATTTTTTTGAGCACGTCGGCAAAGTGATCGCTGACATGGACATAGTCTTGCCACAGCACTTCGCCTGTGGCAGTATCATAATCCATATCCTTAGGCGCTTTTCCAGTCAACAGATAAATGCAGGTGACACCCAACGCATAGATGTCACTCGAATAGGTTGGGCGCATGGCCATCTGTTCGGGGGGCGCATATCCAGGTGTGCCAATGGCATAAGCTGTTAGTGCTGTTTGCTCGGAAGCCCCTGCACGAGCTGGCGTAATCCGATCTTTGACCGCTCCAAAATCAATCAAGACGAGTTTTTTATCTTGAAACCGCCGGATCAGATTCGCGGGCTTGATGTCTCGGTGAATGACCTGTTGACTGTGAATATATTGCAGCATCGGCAAGACTTCACTAAGAAACTGCTTAACCCCTGCTTCACTAAAGGGGCCAGATTTCTTCACTTCTTGTTGGAGTGTAGAGCCGCTGATAAATTCTTGGACAAGATAGAATTCCTGATCGGCATCAAAATAATCAAGCAAGCGCGGAACTTGAGGGTGATCGCCAATCTTGCCTAGCGTTTTTGCTTCTCGATCAAACAGGTCTCTCGCCATTTTGAGGACATGTGGAGAAGACGCGGCAGGTCTGAGCTGCTTAATCACACAGTTAGGATGCCCTGGCAATGACTCATCAACGGCAAGAAACGTCGCCCCAAAACCACCTTGCCCTAGTGACCGAATTACCCGATAACGGTTACGCAGCAGCAAAGGAGAGCCACAGGATTGACAAAACTCGGTATGGGCTAGGTTTTCAGGATGAGGGCAGGCTGAGTTGAGACAGTAGCTCATTCCACGTCACTCGCTTGTTCGCGCACCGAGTGCCAATTGCTTATAAGCTCACATATTGATGACTCATGATCACCGATGGACATCTAGATGCATGCCAAAACTTGACACTATGTAACTCTATTATCTTGGCAGGAATGGCACGATGCAGCCCAATTTTTGCGGGAATTCCTTTGAAGACTTGCTGAAGTTATCTCCATTTTGCTTGAAATCTTAGTAAAAGCCCACATGTCAAAATCTTGTGACTCGATATCAATTACGCCGGTAGATGAAATTAGAAGCAAATGCGTAATTTTAACAGCCAGATTGTCAGAGATTCTCCATCTGAGCATTAGAATAGTGAGCGTATCTCAACTTACTCGTCAGCATCAACAACATCAGAACTAATTGTCAGAACCATTAGCGAGTCCATGCAGATTTCATTAAAGTGGCTAAATGAACTGGTAGATTTCACATTGACCCCTGAAGCGTTGGCAGAGATGCTGACCATGGCAGGATTTGAAGTTGAGGATATCGAAGATCGTCGAACATGGGCAGATGGCGTCGTAGTTGGCAGGGTGCTGACCTGTGAGCCTCACCCCAACGCCGATAAGTTGAGTGTTTGTACAGTTGATATTGGTGACGATATACCTTCCAAGATTGTCTGTGGAGCTGCAAATGTCAAGGCTGATATTTTTGTTCCAGTAGCAACCGTTGGTACCTATCTCCCGGCAATTGACTTAAAGATTCGACCTCGAAAATTGCGAAATGTTCCGTCAGAAGGCATGATTTGCTCGCTGGCTGAGTTGGGATTGGCTAAAGAGTCTGAGGGGATTTGTATTTTCTCTCAAGTTAACCTTCGAGTGGGAGAAGATGTGCGATCGCATCTAGGACTCGATGATGTCATTCTCGATCTGACCTCGACGGCTAATCGGGCCGATGCGTTGAGCATGATTGGGATTGCCCGTGAGGTGTCTGCGTTGACAGGCAATCCCTTGAAGCTGCCGACCGTTGCTGCGTTATCGATCGATCGCCCATCTCCAGATCTATCGGTTCGCGTTTCTGAGCCAGGAGCATGTCCTGTCTATATTGGCACCATAGTTGAGCAAGTACAGATTGCTCCCTCACCTCAGTGGCTACAGCACCGATTGCAAGCGGCTGGTATTCGCCCAATCAATAACGTTGTCGATATCACCAACTATGTATTGCTGGAATGGGGACAGCCTTTGCATGCGTTTGATCGCGATCGCCTGCACCAGATAACGGGGAACACTCCCCTCTCCCTCGGTGTTCGATTTGCCCAAGCTGGAGAGACGTTTACAACTCTGGATGGGCAGTCTCGTCAGTTGCAAGACCAAACGCTGCTGATTACGGCAAATGATGTGCCTGTGGCATTAGCTGGAGTCATGGGAGGAGAAGATACGGAGGTGTATGAGGGCACAACCTGCCTGCTGCTAGAGGCTGCTATCTTTGACCCTGCTGCCACGCGTCGATCAGCCCGCACTCAGGGCCTCCGCACCGAAGCCTCATCTCGCTATGAGCGTGGGGTTAATCATGCAGAACTGGATCTGGCCTGTCGCCGTGCCTTGAGTCTCATCACCGAGTTGGCCGGAGGCACGATTGCTGAGCAGGCGATCGCTGACTCCCGTACTGACTCATCTGCGTTCTCGCGGACAATCGAGTTGCGGCTCGAGCGGATCAATCATGTGCTAGGACCGATTATCGCTCCGGCTGCTCTCGATCGTGCAGAGCCCACCGAAATGGACACCACGGAACTAAGTGCTGCCGATGTGGAACGGGTGTTGACGGCGTTGGGCTGCGAGTTAACCCTTACCCGCGACGCAGACCCACCAGTGTGGACTGTGCAGATTCCTCCCTATCGATATCGGGACATGGAGCGAGAGATCGATCTGATTGAAGAGGTGGCGCGTCTGTATGGATATGATAATTTTTGTGACACGCTGCCTGAAAAAACAGAACTCGGCTGTCTGTCGATCGACTATGCCTTAACTCGTGAAATTAAGGCTGCCCTGCGAGCCGTGGGCCTCACCGAAGTCATTCACTATTCGCTGGTTAAGCCGAGATCTGCCGATCAGATCATGCTAGCCAATCCTCTGTTTGCCGAATATTCGGCCCTGCGGACAGAGCTGCTACCGGGTCTGATTGAGGCGTTCCGCTATAACTTAGAGCATGGACAAAGCACTCTCAACGGCTTTGAGGTGAGTCGGGTGTTTTGGCGTGATGAAGATGGCTTTAGGGAAGCGGATCGAGTGGCGGGTATTTTGGGCGGAGATACGCGCGTGGGGCGATGGGTGACGGGTGGGCGAGGGCAGCCGATGACCTGGTTTGAAGCAAAAGGCATGTTAGATAGCGTCTTTCATCGGTTAAGTCTTGCCGTTGAATATCAACCTGATCGCCGTCATGATTTATTTCATCCGGGACGTACAGCCTCGCTATGGGCTCAAGGCAAGCGTCTAGGGACGTTTGGTCAACTGCATCCTCAGCTTCGGCAAGAGCAAGGCTTCCCGGATGAGGT
>CAZCXK010000075.1:0-27461 GCA_964502605.1 uncultured bacterium | reverse complement strand
TCAGCGCTAAAGCACTGACTACCAACCCTGATTTTTAGTTGTGACGCAGCACTAGGTTTTGGCAGAGCGGAGTCGTTAATGGCATCTGCTTAGTGCGGTTTATGGTGCCCTTGATGGCAACATATCGTTGGTTTGGCGATCGCGAGTCAGATCACGGCACGTGCCATCACTCTCAATCCATCGTATCGATCAATATCCCTGTGCCAGGGATAGATCTTTAAGGAAATAACGTATATAGTGTTGACTTTAAGGAAAAACCGCTACATATGAGGCCAGACTCTGTCGGTAGGAGCATCGTCTACGCTTCGTGATGAACACTAAGCCATGGATTGCCCGCTTGGGTAGGATGGCATCCAATCAATATTTAGCGCTATCTTGCCTGATCTCCTAGAATATAGCTCTATATGTAGGAATAATTTTTCTCCATGTCCATTTGAGTGAGCATTTTGACTTATGGTTCGAGACCTAGAACGTCCAAGGCAGACTAGTCAGTTTCCCGAGTCTGCGCCTGCTGCCAATCCAGTGTTTTTTAGAACCTATAGCCGTCAGGGAGATGAGGTCTCTGATGCACGAGAAACCTGGGAACAAGTGTGCGATCGCAACATTAGCGGCTTAATCAAGCTCGGCAATTTGACGCCGACCGAAGTAGACCTCGTGCGCCGGATGCAGCAACAAGTCAAAAGTCTGCCATCGGGTCGTTGGCTTTGGGTTGGAGGCACGCGCTGGCTCGATAAGCCTGAAAACTTTTCGGGCGCATATAACTGTACCAGCACAAATGTCGTCGATTGGCGGGCGTTTGGTCTGATGATGGATCTGGCGATGATGGGCTGTGGCACAGGAGCCGTTTTAGAACCAAAGTATATTAATCAACTACCACCCATTCGCAATCGGTTGACCGTGACCATGGCAGGTGAGATTGGCACCACACCAGCTGCACAGCGCCAGGATTTGACCTCAATGACCGTAGAGGGCGATCGCGCTACGATCCGGGTGGGAGATAGTCGCCAGGGCTGGGTTGCCTCCTATCAGTCTCTGCTCGAACTCTCGACCGATGAGCGGTTTGCAGGTGTAGTTCATGTCACGATTGATTTAGGAGACGTACGCCCCGCCGGAGAACGGCTCAAAGGGTTTGGCGGGGTCGCTAACCCAGTGCGCCTACCGGGTCTATATAATCGCTGTGCCGCACTGCTCAATCAGGTGATTGGTCGCCAGCTCAACTCGATAGAATGTTGTTTGCTAATTGATGAAGCCGCAGCCTGTGTTGTCGCGGGCAACATCCGTCGCTCAGCTGGGATGCGCCAGTTTAGCAGCGACGACCCAGTGGCAGCAGGGGCTAAAGAAAATCTCTGGGTACAAGACTCAGAAGGCAACTGGCGAATTGACCCTGAGCGAGATGCGCTCCGCATGGCCAACCATACCCGCGTCTTTCACAACAAGCCCAGCCTAGATGAATGCTTGGAGGCGGTTCGCAAGCAGTATTATTCTGGCGAAGGTGCAATTCAGTGGGCTGGGGAGGCCAAACGCCGGGCACAGGGAGAGGGGCGCTATGGCCTCAACCCCTGTGGTGAAATCATTGGCGAAAATTTCCACTGCAATTTGGCTGAAGTCCATCTGAACCAGCTTGATCCACAAAATCTGGCCGAACAAGATGATGCATTTACTGCTGGGGCTCTCTCGGTGGCAGCGCTGCTTAACCATCGGTTTAGTGAGCCTCGCTATGACAACTCTCGTGCAACTGACCCGATTGTGGGGGTCTCGTTCACTGGGCTATTTGACTTTTTTGTGCACGCCTTCGGTGTGGAGTGGCTGCAATGGTGGGAGGCAGGCCGCCCCGATACGATGAAGGGTCTAGAATTTAAGCAGCGAGAGCAAGCCTATCTCAATCGGTGGCGAGATGTGGTGCATAAGGCCGTTTGGGACTATTGCGATCGCCACGGACTCAAGCGCCCCAATCGCTGCACAACCGTACAACCCGCAGGCACCAAGAGCTTATTAACCGGAGCCTCTCCAGGTTGGCATCCCCCTAAAGCTCAGCGCTTTATCCGCCGTATTACCTTTGGCAAGAATGATCCAGTGGCGCTGGCCTGCATTGATTACGGCTATTCGGTTGTTCCGGCTCAATCTGACAAAGATGAACAGGGTCGTCTGCTCGATGACCCATTTGATCCTCGTTGTACAGAGTGGCTGGTCGAAATTCCGACTCAAGTCTCATGGGCTGACCTGCCTGGGGCTGATCAGGTTGACATTAGCCAGTTTTCAGCTCTGGCTCAGTTTGATTTCTACATGCAAGTGCAAACCCACTATACGACCCACAATACTTCAGCCACGATTGAGCTACGAGAACATGAAATTGACGCTCTTGGAAGGCTTATCTACGAGGCTATTCGGGACGATGCAGGCTATATTTCTGCGGCATTGTTAGCTCGCTTTGATGACTTACAAACCTTTCCTCGTCTACCGTTTGAGCCGATTAGCAAAGACGACTACGATCAGCGAGTCAACGCTGTTAAAGGGCGGCGGCAGATTGACGATTTTTATATGGCTTTGCTTCAGCATGATTCAGGATATGCAGCTGAATCGGGGCCAGCAGCCTGTGACTCAGATAAGTGCATGCTGCCAGAGAACAAGCCACAATCATAACTGTGGTCTGTTTTTTGACAGATATTGATAGCGCAAGCGATCGCCAATAAGCTTCTCAAGTCATGTTCAATAGGGGTGACTGTTTGATTCAACCCCAGTCTGATTAATGACTTTGATGGCACTATGTAAATAGTAAAAATTATCCAAGTTGGGTCACAGCTTGAAAGTCTAATCGTATAACCGTGCTCAACATTCGTCAGGTCTATAGTTCCAGATGCCTGGGGTAAAGATCTTGAATCTAAAATCACTAAAGTTTTACCAGTATTTACTGAGTCTTTATGCTTGATTCAAGTACTTAAACGCACAATACAAGTACGCCATGATTCATACCCCATGTTTTCGGTAGGTTCGCCCTACCGATTTTTTTGGGCTAATATTTCATCTCAATCTTCTAAAGACAGGGCAATGCCCTGTCTTCGCAAAACTCATTGACTTGACCTAACGCTTGGCCAGCTTTTTCGACATTTTTCGCAAACGTATTGACTCAGGCGTAACTTCTAATAACTCATCCGACCCAATGTATTCCAACGCTCGCTCAAGGCTCATATCAATCGGAGTCTGGAGCTGCACCAACTCCTCCCCACCCGAGGCACGATGGTTCGTCAACTGCTTGGTCTTGCAAACGTTGAGTTCTAGGTCTTGAGGGCGATTATGCTCTCCCACAATCATGCCTTTGTAGACCTTGGTGCTCGGAGTAATAAAGAACGAACCCCGGTCTTCAGCGTTTTTAAGGGCATAGAAGGTGGCAACCCCTTCCTCAAACGAAATCAGCACTCCGTTGCGGCGCGTTTCGACATCACCACTCAAAGGCCGATAGTCTAAGAAACTGTGATTCATGATGCCATCGCCACGGGTCAGGCGCATAAACTCACCTCGAAAGCCAATCAGCCCCCGAGCTGGAATCACAAACTCAAGCTGGGTACGGCCATTGGTGCCTGTCATCATATTTTGCATCTCGCCACGCCGCTGGCCAAGGCGCTCGATGCAGCCCCCTACCCCTTCATCCGGCACATCTAAGACCAAAAGCTCAAACGGTTCACAGGGCTGCCCACTCACTTCGCGATAGATCACTTGCGGCTGCGACACCTGAAACTCATAGCCTTCTCGACGCATGGTTTCGATCAAAATGCCCAGGTGTAGTTCTCCTCGGCCTGATACTGCAAATCGATCGGGGGAATCGGTTTCTTCTACTCGCAGCGCCACGTTAGTTTCCAGTTCTCTAAAGAGGCGATCGCGCAGTTGACGCGAGGTCACATAATCTCCTTCTTGACCCGCAAATGGCGAATCATTGACGCAGAAAGTCATCTGCAAGGTCGGCTCATCTACCTTAATTAGCGGCAGCGCTGTGGGTTCATCAGGGCAGGTAATCGTCTCCCCAATATTGGCATCAGCAAACCCCGCCACGGCCACAATATTGCCAGCCGACGACTCTTCTAAGTCAATGCGCTGCAGCCCTTCAAAGCCCATTAGCTTCGTAATTTTGCCTTTAACAATGTCACCTGTTTCTCTCACAAGAGCCGCCTGTTGCCCCATCTTGAGGGTGCCATTGTGGATTCTGCCAATGACAATGCGACCGACATAATCAGAATAATCGAGGGTGGTAACCTGCAACTGGAGGGGCTTAGTCGGATCACCCACGGGCGGCGGCACATGGTGTAGAACCGCATTGAACAACGGCTGCATATCAACGCCTTCAGCGTCTAATTCATCTTTGGCATAGCCTTGCAGCCCAGAGGCAAAGAGATAGGGAAAATCGCACTGGTCATCGTCTGCGCCCAATTCAAGAAATAAGTCGAGCACTTTATCGACTGCGCCATGCGGGTTTGCCTGCGGACGGTCAATCTTGTTGACTACCACAATCGGACGCAAGCCCTTTTCCAGAGCTTTTTTAAGCACAAAACGCGTTTGAGGCATCGGGCCTTCATTGGCGTCCACAATGAGAATGCAGCCATCAACCATGCCCAAAACCCGCTCGACTTCACCGCCAAAGTCAGCGTGACCGGGCGTGTCCACAATGTTGATCAGCGTATCTTTATAGTGAACTGCCGTATTCTTCGACAGAATCGTAATCCCACGTTCGCGCTCTAGGGTGTTAGAGTCCATAACACAATCGGGGATGTCTTCTCCCTCACGAAATGTGCCAGACTGCCTCAAGAGCGCATCAACAAGCGTAGTTTTACCGTGGTCAACGTGAGCAATGATAGCAACATTGCGGATCGGGAGTTTCATATCAGAGTTCCAGGTGGGTGCAAAGTCAAGGGCAGTGCCAGACACTTCTTAAGATTTTTTTTCTTGAAGTTTGCTGCCTGACGTGTAAACAAGCTGTAATGATCTTATCTTAATCGTTCCCCCAACAACCGGATCAGATTAATCCTGGTGATAGAGCAAGGGCTCTGACGTTGGGCTGAGGCCGATGCGCCAAGCTCAGTCTGATTCATTTATGGATTAGATGAGTCTGATGGATCTGGCCGATCGTCTGGCAGCGAATTGGGGTTATAGTCCCAAAACACAATGATCGTTGTAGAGCTGGCACGGCTCGATGTCGCATTTAGATACGCCACTGTTTGGCCCTCATCGTTTTGCACGTCATACAATGGGCCGCCACCGTATTCTCCTGCCGGAATAACGCTTAGACCCTCTGGGACGTAGTCTTCGGGCCGAAATGCATCTACGACACCCTCGTCGCGTTCTTGGGTCAAATCAACGCCATTTAATAGGTAGATGCGGCCTGGAATAATGCCTACTTTGGGTGTTGGGCTAGACCCCCCAGTCTCTTCAAAGTATGCCGATGAGTCTCTAAAGATGCTAAGCGGAGGCAATGACCCACCTAAGTCAAAATAGCGTGAACTTCCTTGAATGCTGCTGGCAAGCTGATCTCGAAACTGGCTGGGGTCAAACTCTGGGGGGAGTTCGACAGCCGACTCTGGAGGGGAGGCGGTCTCTGGGGACGTCGTAGGGCTGACAGAGGCTTGCGGAACCTGCATTTGCAGGACTTGTGGTTGCGGAGCTGGCTGGGGTACTACGGGCGATGGTGGTTCAGGTTGGGGGGATGGAACTGGAGTTTCGTCAGGTTCGGGTTCAGCTGCGGGTCTAACAATTGGAGCCAAACTGGTGATGTTAATCTCCTGCTCGTCATCCAAGTCTTCTGGTTCAACCTTTGGCTCAGGGGTTTTGGGAATCGCGATCACAAGACCATGCAGCAGCAGCGAGGCATAGAGCATGGGGTGAAACAGAAATCGAATCAGGGGCGATCGCCCTTTTACCGGGTCAAATCGATAATCCATACGATTAAATAATGGCATTTTGTATCAACAACATCTGACGTTGACAGACCACAAGCAACAACTTCTGACAATGCCAAATCACAGCATGTGCAGCTAAAAACCATTGCGTAACACCTCAAAGAAAGAACACCTTGGGGGCAGCAAGTATAACCCCAAGGTGTTCATCAAAACGCGCAGGTGAAACTGTTCATTCCTTAGTTATTCAACCGGAGTCAGGGTGCGGGTCAACTGCAGAACTTCTTCCAGCTCAAGCCCAGAAGTTTCGGTTTGATAGACCGTACCAACTTCTAGCTCACTGAGAAGCTGCACACCCTGGCTATATGCCTCACTGGAAAGGGCGACGTAGCCAACTTCTGGAACGATGCCAGGCGATCTATCCAGATAGAACTCCACAAACTCAGCGACTTCAGAACGTTGAGCCGCTTCTGCACTGACATAAATGAAGATGGGGCGAGACAGTGGAGTGTAGGTTCCAGTATTGACGCTCCGCGATGAGGGAAGGACAGGGCCATCGCCATTATCGATTGCCACTGCTCGCAGCTGGTCGCGGTTGTTGTCGAAGTAGGCGTAGCCAAAATAGCCCAATGAATTGATCTCTCCAGCTACACCCAATACTAGGATGTTGTCATCTTCACTGGCGGTGAAGTCAGACCGACTTGCACCCGACTCGCCGATGACTTCTTCGGTGAAATAGTCAAAGGTGCCTGAATCAGTGCCAGGGCCAAAAAGTGTAATCGGCGCATCTGGCCATGACGGGTCAACTTGGTTCCAACGGGTGATGGTGCGCTGAGCTGCTGGTTCCCATAGAGTGCGGAGTTGCTCAACCGTCATGCTCTCCAACCAAGTATTTTCAGGGTTGACCACAACAGTGAGGGCATCGTAGGCAACTGGAATCTCGATATATTCGATCCCGTTAGCCATGCAGGCTTCCATCTCACTGGGCTTAATCGGACGAGACGCATTGGAAATATCAGTCTCTCCATTGCAAAACTTTGAGAAACCTCCACCTGTGCCGGAGACACCCACTGTAATCCGAGTAGTCGGATTTTCAGCCAAAAATTCTTCTGCCATTGCTTCTGTAATGGGGAAGACCGTGCTGGAGCCATCAATTGCAATCTGAGCAGTTTGAGCCAGTGCTGCAGGTGCAGCCAAGCTAGCAGCAGCGATCGCTGCTGCCGAAGTTACCATGAAGCGATCTAGTCTCATTTGCGTTCCGTTTACAACCATAAAAGTTCACACTCCAAGGCAATCCATAAGTTGCTGGAAAGACCTGATGAGAGCTAACATACTGGGCAATGATTAAGCATTCTTCATGAAATGCTCTGTAAAGCGGTTATGAAGAAATTGTCGTTTGGTTAACTTATTCGATCGCCAGGGAGACCCGATTCCCTCCAATTTCTTGTAGGGTGCTCAAGAGCGTTGCGACCTCGTCATATTGCAGAGTGCGATCAGCCTTAATGCGGACGGTGCCGTCTGGGTTGTCACTGAGATAGCGCCCGACTTCAGCAGTAAGCTCAGCGATCGCGATTGGGCGTTCGGCGAGCAGAATTTCGCCTTCGCGGTTGAGCCCAATCACGAATGGATCAACCACCGCGTCTCCAGTGCCAGTGGAGGGCTGATCGGTTTCAGGTAAATCAACACTGACAATATCCTGACTGGTTAAGGTCATCGAGATAATGATGAAAAATGTCAGCACAGTCATCAACACATCCATCATGGGGACGAGATTGACCTCAGGAATTTTGGAGACTGAGTTGCGGTGGCTGAAGCGCATGGTAGAGCAGCAAAGGCAATAGATGCCAAGGGGTAGGGATCAATAATTTGATGATTCGATCGCCAATGAGATGCGATCGCTGCCAATTTCTTTCATATCCCCTAAAAACTGAATCACAGTTTCATAAGGGAGCTGGCGATCGGCGGTAATCAGCACAGCACCTTGATCATGCTCAGCTAAATAGCTGCGAATTCGAGACTCTAGCTCAGACTGGTTCAGAAGCTCCTCTGCAACCGTAGTCTGTCCGGTGGCTGTGAGCGTCACGATCATAGGCTCAGGTGGTGGGATTTCGGGCTGGGCAACCGCCTGATCGCTGGGGAGTTCGACATCAAGGCCCTGTGAGTTTGAGAGGGTCATGGTAATCATGACAAAAAATGCCAAAATCCCCAGCATGACGTTGAGCATCGGAATCAGATCAACAGGAGGAATCGCTTCAGTGCTATGGCGGTGCTTAAATCGCATGGCTATCCTAATTCAGCCTATGGCCTAATTTGACGTCATCATGGCATCACCACGATGGCGTCATGATGAGGTGGTCGTCAGATAGCTATCTGCACTAGATTGAGACGGCTCATACCAGACTTGGCGATAAATCAGCTCTAGCTCACTGCCGACTTCAGAAAAATAGTCCATCTGGCGAGCCTGCAAGGTGACAAAGACCCGGAAGACAGCCAAGGCCATAATGGCAACCACCATGCCAGCCGCTGTCGTAATCAAGGCTTCACCAATACCACCAGCGGCTTTGGTGGCTGATTCGCTTGTGCTGCCGCTGCCCACATCCAGATTGTTAAAGGTAACAATCAGACCCGTCACAGTGCCTAGCAGACCCAACAGCGGAGCGATCGCCACTACGGTTTCTAAGAGCTTGTCGCCCCGACGCATGCGTACAAATTCTTTATCACCTGCCGCTTCCATTGCCAGCCGGAAGGTTTCAGGCGTTGGTTGCTTCAAATGTAGCGGAGCCAGTAAAAATCGTCCGATGGGTAAATCCCGTGCTTGCTCGGCGATCGCCCTAGCCTCTCCTAAATTGTACCGGGCTGCATCCAAAACACTATGAACGATGCGATCTTCCTGACTGAGGAAGCGATACCAAAACCAGCCTCGCTCTAGGGCTGTTGCCAGCGTAAATACAGACAGCCCAACAATGGGAACCATCACTGGACCCCCTTTGATTAACAAATCAAGTACTGGGAACATAGGGCTGTTGAGGAACGATGTAGAGGGTAAGACGCTTAACAAAACACTATTCTCGATTAGAATACCGGAAACTTTAATATCTGCTGATTAAGAAACGGTAATTGAACGGGCAATTGTGGATTAAGGCAGCACGGGGATCACACCTGAGCCGATCCGCGTCAAGACTGCCCAGCAGGAATTTCCAGGACAAAGTCCATTAAGGCATGAGCCATATGCAGTTTGTCGCAGAGTGGGAGATGTACTTGGCGTCCGTGGCGGTCGATCAATATGGCCTGGTTTTGATCGCTGCCAAAGCCGCTATTGGGCACATCGATCGGGTTGACGGCGATCGCATCAAGTTGCTTGCGTTCTAGCTTGTCGAGCGCGGGCGAGAGAATATCTCCAGTTTGGGCGGCAAAGCCAACCAGGGTTTGATCAGGGCGTTTACGGTGGCTTAGCTCCAGTAGAATATCAGGCACTGCCACCACCGGCAACGTCGTGGGCAGCGATCGCTTGGGCACCTTTTCAGGATAGTAGTCTGCTGGTCTGACATCAGCAACAGCGGCGGCCATCATAATCCAGTCGGCCTCTGTGCAGCATTCTAGCAATGCGCTCTGCATGTCAGCCGCGCTCACCACCGGAATGACGCGCAACCGCTCTGATGGCGGCAGAGCATCGATCTGCATCGGGGCATAAACAAGCGTCACCTGTGCGCCCCGGTGCAATGCCGCCTGCGCCAGAGCCAGCCCCATCTTGCCAGTGGAGGGGTTGCCAATAAACCGTACAGGGTCAAGATATTCGCGGGTGCCCCCGGCACTAATGAGAACTCGCTTACCCGCCAGATCAAGGGCTCCGGCACTCTGCAGCAGCGAATCGAGATGCGTCAGAATGTGAAACGGCTCTGCCATGCGCCCAGCCCCAACGCGATCGCAGGCCAGAATGCCTGCCCCTGGGCCAACTGCATGACAGCGCGGATTAGCCTGCACAAGGCTCCAGTTGCGCTGAACCGGCTGCTGCAGCCACATGTCGGTATTCATGGCTGGTGCCAACAGTACAGGACAGGTAGAAGCCAGAATCGTATTGGTGAGTAAGTTATCAGCTAGCCCATAGGCCAGCTTTGCCAGCGTGTTGGCTGTCAGCGGAGCCACCAAACAGGCCTCTGCCCATTCCCCCAACTCAATGTGCAGCGGACGCCCGTGAGTTGCCTGCCAAAAATCTTGATCAGTGTAGGCCGGATGTCGAGCCAGCGTCGCAAAGGTCAGAGGAGAAACAAACTGGCGCGCGGCCTCCGTAACGATGACGCGCACCTGTGCGCCCGCTTTGGCCAAGGCCGAAACAACTTCACACACTTTATAAGCAGAAATGCCTCCCCCAACCCCAACGAGGATGCGCCGATCGGTGAGCATAGGGCGACCAAATCAAATTATATATCTAGAATGCTTGGGCTCTAGAATCGCGTCGCAGCTTTGCTTGAAGCCGGAATAACTCTGAGGAGACGGGATTACCTTAGGCTTAAAGTTTAAATGTTGAGTATTGAATTAAAGGAACAGATCAAGTCGAGAGCCTAAACCATTAAGAACCTAATCCTTACCCGCTCCTAACTTTTTTACCGCCAGCAATCCATGATTTAACTCTCGTCGTATGCTTCCAGGTCTAACAAGTAGAGATAGGGTTCCACCATTTCAGGTCTCTGGAAGGCGATCGCCCGGAGCAAGTGCCAGTCATCGAGGCCATCAAATGGACTAGCATATTCATCTTGTTCAAGGCGCTGAGCCAGTTTCTCGACATCACTTTCAGTTACATGCGTGACATCACGCTGAGAAATGCTTAAGGTCGTCATAGTCGTTCCCTCCCGTCTGGTGCATCAATCTGGCTGTCAAATCTGGTCTGTTTTAGCTCGGCGGCATCATAGTGCGATCGCTGATTAAAACGTCTGATGCATCCTAACTTTATCCTACGCCGTTTTCCGGAAGGATGAGGCCACTTTTCCTATAAAACTTTGCATAAAATTCAAGATTTCCGGTCGGATTTCATGGCCCATATCAAGTTCGCGATACTCGACCGCTGCACCCAATTGAATGATGGTCTCATGCGCCTGCCGAGCCGCCATAATTGGCACCACCAGATCGTGCCGGCCATGCACCATTAGCATCGGTGGCAACGGCGATGACGGAGGTTGCCATGGTGCATGGAGATAGCCACTTAACACCATTAATCCGGCTAGGGGCAGATGGGAGCCTACGTCGAGCGTCATAGCACCGCCCTGAGAAAACCCGCCCAAAATAGTTTGGCAGATCGGCACACCGATGGTGTCAGCTAGAGCAGTGAGCCAGTCTGTCAACCGTTGGCGACTTTCGAGCACTTGAGAGGAGTTACTCAGCTCAAACCCGCTTTGAAAACTATATTGGTCGGGCAAGTCATACCACATGTAGCCACCCGGCGCATATGGATGGGGAAAGGGTGCATTTGGAAACACCATCTGAAACTCTGGCAGCTGTAGATAGGGCGCAAGGGCAGCGAGATCTTGAGCATTGGCACCCCAGCCATGCAGCACGATCAGCAAGCCCATGGGGGGCCTGCCAGAACTAGGGGGAATGGCGATCGCACGTAAAGACAGAATAAGCCTCCTTTTCTGAGCTGAACTCCTCTAAAATCATAGTTTTGCAGAAATTAAATTTCTACCAAACTCGGACTAGCAGAAGGGAGTATTTGATCATGGCACGTTTGGCGCTGCTCAGCGTTTCTGATAAAACTGGACTAATTGACCTGGCCCAGTGCCTGGTAAATGACTTTGACTTTGACCTGCTGAGCAGTGGAGGCACGGCTAAAGCGCTGCAAGGGGCGGGCATCCCGGTGACTAAAGTTGCAGACTACACAGGGTCGCCCGAGATTTTGGGAGGGCGAGTCAAAACCCTTCATCCTCGAATTCATGGTGGTATCTTGGCACGACGCAACCAGACCCAAGACCTAGCAGACTTAGAGGCCAATGAGATGCGCCCAATTGACCTGGTTGTGGTCAATCTTTACCCATTTGAACAGACGATTGCCCAGCCCGATGTGACGTTGCCAGAGGCCGTTGAACAGATTGACATTGGGGGCCCCGCGATGTTGCGAGCAGCAGCCAAAAACTTCGCCAACCTTACGGTGCTGTGTCAGCCTGAGCAATATGAGCCGTATTTGCAAGAGCTGCGGCAGCACCATGGAGAAGCGACTCTGGCCTTTCGACATACCTGCGCCAGACGGGTGTTTTGGTTGACCTCGGTCTACGACCAGGCGATCGCCAGCTATTTGAGCGACCAACCAACACCGACCAGCTATGAGCAGGCGAAAGAAACCTCAGCCGATTTGCCGGAGCAGTTTACGCTATCTGGGCAAGTGGTGCAGACCTTGCGCTATGGTGAAAATCCTCATCAGTCAGCAGCCTGGTATCAAACCGGGACGGTGCCCAGCGGCTGGGCTACTGCAGAGAAGCTGCAAGGTAAGGAGCTGAGCTATAACAACCTGGTTGATTTGGAAGCTGCCCGCCAAATGATCGCCGAGTTTCCCTCGGCTCAAGCGGCGGCTGTTATTTTGAAACATACGAACCCCTGCGGGGTTGCGGTCGGTCAGTCTCTGGTTGATGCTTATGAAAAAGCGCTGCGAGCCGACTCGGTTTCGGCATTTGGTGGCATTGTTGCCCTCAACCAGCCCATCGATGCTCCGACTGCAACGGCTCTAACTCAAACATTTCTAGAATGCATTGTGGCACCAGGCTGCGATGACGACGCCCGCGATATTTTGCACGCAAAATCAAAGGTGCGTGTGCTGGTGTTGCCCCATTTGGCTCAAGGGCCAGCCCAAACTGTGAAGTCAATTGCAGGCGGGTTTCTGGCCCAGGCGGCTGATGATGAACCCACTGATCCGACACAGTGGAGGGTAGTTACCCAGCGGCAGCCAACCACGGAGCAATTTGAGGAACTTGTCTTTGCCTGGAATGTCGTGAAACATGTGAAATCAAATGCGATTGTGGTCACGCGCGATCGCGCCACGTTAGGGATTGGAGCTGGACAAATGAATCGAGTTGGGTCAGTCAAACTGGCACTCGAACAGGCTGGCCTTCAAGCCAAGGGTGCTGTTCTCGCAGGTGATGGCTTTTTCCCTTTTGATGACTCAGTGCGCATGGCCGCTGCTGCTGGCATTGTGGCGATCGCCCAACCCGGAGGCAGCCTGCGTGATCAGGAGTCGATTCAAGCTGCAAATGAGTTAGGTCTGGTGATGATGTTTACGGGGATTCGTCACTTCTTGCACTAACAATTGAGGCGGTGTCAAGTCATGTTTGGTGGGGTACACCATACTTTCCCGCAGGATACTCCCCCTAGCTCAACCCGTCAGTTTTAGCACGCGTGAGAACGTATAAGTCCGACGATTAGGAGAGCGTCGCATATGGTAGCCGACCCATCTAGCTCTGAATCACTCACAGTTGATGTCACTCTGCTCTTAGAGGGCGGGCATGAATATGTTGTGACGCTGCAAGCAGATGCGCTATTGCTCAAACGTCTGTTTGCAATTGTTTCAGGGCAAGTCGATGCCCCTGTGACTCAGCTCTTTCAAGTGCCTTTAGATGGAGGCAGCGCTGCATTGAGCTTTAGGGGCGATCGCCTAGTTGGTCTGGTTACAAACCCACCACTCATCGTACAGCCTGCGTCGTCAGCGTCGCTGCGTTCACCTGACGAGTCTCTTAGAGCTAGATCGAGACGCCAACGGGCAGATACCGATCCGTCGATTTTGCCGTCAATCTGCTTACAACTCGATCAGTTTTTATCGCCCGATCAACATCAGCGCCTGCTTGACTATGTTATGCAGCAACAATCTGTGTTTACGTCGAGCAGCACCTCAACTGGAGAAGCCAACTATCGAGAATCATGGGTGCTGCATTCGTTTCCTGAATTCGCAGATTTAATACGCGATCGCGTTCAACAGGTGTTTCCAGAAGTGGTTGCCAAGTTGAGCCTGCCACCCTTCACCATCACTCAGATCGAAGCCCAACTGACCGCCCACAACGACCAGCATTATTACAAAGTTCATAACGACAACGGCAGCCCCGACACAGCAACCCGCGAGCTTACGTATGTCTACTATTTCTATCGCGATCCCAAACCCTTCACTGGCGGCGAACTTAGGATTTACGATAGCCAAATCAAGAACAATTACTACGTTAAAGCACCCACTTTTCAAGACGTTGAGCCCCGCAACAACAGCATCGTCTTTTTTCTCAGCCGCTACATGCATGAAGTCTTACCCATTGCCTGCCCCAGTCAAGCCTTTGCGGATAGTCGCTTCACCATCAACGGCTGGATTCGCCAATAGGGCTGCAGGGGCATAGTCTAACAAACACCGAGGGTTATCAGTCTAGAGCGGTCATAGGGTGAATTGAGCCATTCAATTTGTCCTACCCCTGATGTGATGACTCTAGCTGTAGTTAGAACTCTCTAACCTGAATAATTTATGGGGATTGGTAGGCTAGATGAAAACACATTAGCCGATTGCCCGTACCAGATGCAGTGGTTAAGCCGGTTTTGATGGCAACTCTCTTAGGCTCCCAAAGCTTGAGATGACGGGCTTATACGGCGAAAAAAGTACCCCGTCCCTCGATTGGTATGAATAAATTCAGGATTCTTAGGATCTTGCTCTAGCTTGGCTCTCAATCGAGAAATATGAACATCGACCACGCGCATATCGCCTTGCTGCTGAGGACTATAGCCCCAAACTTCTTCCAGGGCTTCAGCCCGCGAAATTGAATCTCCCCCTCGCACAACCAGCAGCTGGAGTAAGTCAAACTCCATTCCTGTGAGGCGAATGGGGGCGTCTTCTAGCTTGACCTGTCGCCGCACCAAGTCAATGTAAAGCGACCCGGCGCTGACAACGCCCCGATTGGGTAGGCTCGCCAGCCCATCTGCCGTTTGAGCATGGTTGACTCGCCTCAAAATAGCCTGGATTCGAGCTTCGAGTTCTTTTGGTGAAAACGGCTTGCAGAGGTAGTCATCGGCTCCCATTTTGAGGCCAGTGATGCGATCGGCGATATCCCCCAAAGCCGTCAACATGATGATGGGCACATCAGACTGCTCTCGCAGGGCTCGGCAAACAGCGTAGCCATCCAGCTTGGGCATCATCACATCTAAAACTACTAAATCCGGGGCTTCAGCCTCAAATTGCGCCAGCGCTTCTTCTCCATTTGCTGCGATCGCCACCTTATAGCCCACCATCGACAATCGAGTATTTAAAATGCGGCGAATTGCTGACTCATCATCGACAACCAAAATCTTGATGCTATTCGTCTTCGATTGCTCAACCATGCATTTACATCTCGGTTCACAAACAACCGACAACGGATCCTTTTACGACGCTCTGATAACAAATGATAACAAATGTCCGCGAACTTAACATTTATCAGAATAGTGGGGAATGTGACATAAAACTTGATGCACAAATGTGAATGCCGAGAGTGGCGATCGCTTAACCCTCTCTCAGTGCAGCTCATGTAGACACTGACCTTGGCTTTTGAATGCATCGTTATGGCGCACTTACGCGCTGAGCAAATACTAATCACGATTTTGAACTACTTGTTACATTTCTTCGAAAGGGTTGGCAAGTTGGTATTATCTACAATCACAATATCTCTTAAGTGGCATGGCTAATCCATTTCTCGGCGTCAGAATACCACCTGCTCTTGAGGCCGCCTTGATCGACCGCATGGATGAAACCGGCCAATCAAAGTCAGATATTGTGATTCAAGCGTTACGATGCTACTTGGGCATGATGCCCTGCCATGAACGCTTGATGGCAATTGAGCAGCGGCTATTGGCTCTAGAATCAGTTGCCCATGAGGCTCAGACTTGGATGCATTCGTCTCATGCTCAGACGCCCCATCCGTCACATTCGCATCATTCCGTCGATACGTCTCATCATTGAGCGCCCTATTGCGTCAGCGTCATGTTCGCGTTGTAGCGCTTTAGCCGCTCATAAGGACGCAGTATTGTAGGTGTGTTGCTTCTCTTGTCAGCACCCTTCCAGGTAACCCATGGCCTCTTCGTGCCGTCGTCGTCTTGCCCTACAAATCGCTGATAAATTGCTTTTAATCAAAAGTGATGGACAACAAGATGTCCTTAAACAAAAACCGCTGGAAAGGGGAACTAGATCCTCAAAGTGAGCTTTCAAACACTGAGCAGGTGCAGCAGCGAGAAGCATTAGGCTGGTCGAAGGGCGGATTCAGCACCAAGATTCATTTGAGAATCGAAGGCAACGGTCTGCCCCTGACTTTTCTTGTGACGGTTGGGGAACGCCATGAGGCAGTTGTGTTTGAAGAATTGATGGAGCAAGGGGCTGTGCCTTGTACCCTCGCAAGGATAATGAGAAACACCGAGGACAGTTTGACAAGGCTGCATACCGCCAGCGTAATTTGGTTGAGCGTTGTTTCAACCGTCTCAAACAATTTCGTAGGGTGGCAACGAGATACGAGAAAAATGCGGCAAACTACCTGGCAATGCTAACTATAGCCTCTATCATCAGCCTCTATCATCTTGTGGCTATAGTTTTAAAACACGCTCTAGTATTGTTGTGTGCTGTTAGCTTTAGAATAAGCGACGAAACGCAACCCAGCAATCCCGTTGCACACTGACCGTTTCAAATCTTTTCGTTGAATTCGAGGCGTTGCATGCGGTGGGTGACAAAAGAATAGGTGCTGCAGCATACAAGTGCGGCATTAAAAAAGCTGGAACATGACCTTGCCACATCCCAGCTCGTTATCGTGATTGTACCTAAGCTAGATTGGGGCGATCGCCCCAACCGTCAACTATCAAGCAACTACGTAATCAGGTGCCCATAGTCCAGGAGTTGATGTATTCATCTTGTTCTGGTGTCAGGCTGTCAAGGGCAATGCCCATGGCTTGCAGCTTCAGTCGAGCAATTTCCCGATCTACCTCAGTGGGGATGGAATGTAGGCCAGGTTCGAGCTGACCTTTGTTTTTGACCAGATATTCGCATGCAAGTGCCTGGTTGGCAAAGCTCATATCCATCACTGCGCTGGGGTGGCCTTCAGCTGCTGCCAAGTTAACCAGCCGCCCTTCACCCAAGACGATCACAGACTTGCCGTTCGTCAAGCGATATTGCTCAGTGAAATTGCGAACCTGCTTGACTTCAGATGCCATAGATTTCAGCGCTTTGAGGTCAATTTCGATATCAAAGTGACCCGAATTGCAGACAATCGCTCCGTCTTTCATCAGCTCAAAGTGCTCAGAGCGGATCACATGCTTATTGCCTGTTACCGTGATGAACAAGTCGCCTTGAGATGCGGCCACTGCCATTGGCATGACGCGAAAGCCATCCATCGTTGCTTCGATCGCCCGCACGGGGTCAATTTCAGTAACGATGACGTTGGCTCCCATGCCGCGTGCCCGCAGAGCGGTGCCCTTACCGCACCAGCCATATCCTGCAACCACAATCGTCTTGCCAGCTAGCAACACATTGGTCGCTCGAATGATGCCGTCTAAGGTTGATTGGCCTGTGCCATAGCGATTGTCAAAGAAATGTTTGGTGTCAGCATCGTTGACGTTCATCGCGGGAAACGTCAGCACCCCATCTTTGAACATGGCTCGCAAGCGCACAATGCCCGTGGTTGTTTCTTCCGTAGTGCCAATGATGTCAGCAATCTGGCTCTGACGCTCTTGAACCAGTGTCGCCACTACGTCGCTACCATCGTCGATGATAATGTTAGGGCGATGGTCAAGAGCCGTCTGGACATGGCGATGATAGGTGTCGTTGTCTTCGCCTCTTTTGGCAAAAACCGGAATGCCATAATCGGCCACAAGACTAGCAGCAACATCGTCTTGAGTCGAAAGCGGATTGCTAGCAATCAGAATGGAATCGGCTCCAGCATTTTTTAGGGCGATCGCCAGATGAGCCGTTTCTGTAGTGACGTGGCAGCAGGCCACCAGACGAACCCCTGCTAGGGGTTTTTCAGTGGCAAAGCGGTCTTGAATCTGCCGCAATACGGGCATTTCTCGCCCAGCCCATTCAATGCGCTGTTTCCCTTGGGTCGCTAGAGATAAGTCTTTAACGTCGTGTTTAATTTGAATTGTCGTGGTCATCAGGTTTTTACCCGCAATGGTATCGAAACGTCTATAGTTTGGCTTGGAGCTTGGCGTGTGCTTTCAAGTAACTCAGTTAGCTTAGCAAAGGCACAAAGATGATGTATAGCCGTTGTCCACTCAATCGCCATCGGCCTAGTTCCTCAACCGCTCACTTAGAGGGAGACCCACAGTCCTTAGCCTTATTTGACACCAGGCGATCGCGTCGATGGATATATCGATGCACAACGCTGCTGAGTGTGGCTTTTATGGGGGCTGCGGGGGTTCAAGGTCAGGCAGTTTTAGCTCAATCTCAGTCGCAGAGATTCTGTCTGGAGCAACTGGGAGAACGTATAGAGGCGATCGCCACTCAACCAGAATTCCATCGAGCGCGGTGGGGGGTGCTGGTGCAGACGCTAGACAGCAGAGAAACACTCTATGCCCTTGATGCTCAGCGCTATTTCACGCCTGCGTCTAATGTGAAGCTATTCACAACTGCCGCCGCATTGACCGCTCTAGGGCCAGAATTTCGGATTCGCACCTCGATATATCACGCAGGCACTGATACTAACGGTGCGATTCTGCGCGTGGTGGGGCGTGGCGATCCGACGCTAACCGATCGCGACTTACAGAATTTGGGGCAGCAACTCGGCGATCGCGCCATTGACCAAATCTCCCAGCTGATTGGCAACGATCAGTTTTTTCGCGGCAGTGGCGTCAACCCCAACTGGGAATGGGAAGATGTGCAGTCGGGCTATGGCGCACCTGCTACTAGTCTCATACTCAATGAGAACGAAATTCGAGTTACCCTTTCGCCGCAGGCTGTGGGACAGCCCCTGCGGGTAGACTGGGACGACCCGTGGGAAGCGGCGCACTGGCGCGTGGAGAATACCTCTATCACGGTAGCTGTAGGTGAACCTGAATTTGTCACAGTCGGGCGCGATTTTAGTCAGCCTGTTCTCAACATTCGCGGGCAGTTGCAGGTTGGCTCCCGACCTGATCAGTCGGCTGTGTCGATTCCTAACCCGACCCAGTATTTTCTGACGCGCTTTGAGCAGGTTTTAGAAGCAGCCCAGATTCCAGTGGGGCAAACCCGTGTGGCGTCTGATTCTGCACCCTTTGATGCACCAGAGATTGCCGCGCTCCAGTCGGCTCCCCTGGCTGAACTATTGATCCCGACGAATCGAGACAGCAATAATCTCTATGCCGAGGCGCTCCTGCGTCATCTGGGGGCGCAGTCTTCAGAAACCGATGATGCTCTCAATACTGGATTGGACGCAGTTCAGAATATCTTGACTGGTTTAGGTGTTGACCCGTCGGGCTATCGCATTGCAGACGGCTCAGGGCTGTCTCGTCAAAATCTGGCTAGCCCTGCTGCTTTTGTGCAAACTCTGCAAGCCATGGGGCGATCGCCTCATTTTTCGATCTATCGCAATTCTTTTGCGGTTGCTGGAGTCAGCGGCACCCTCCGCAATCGCTTTCAAGGCACCCCTGTTGAAGGCAACCTCTGGGGCAAAACAGGTGGCCTGACTGCAGTGTCGTCCCTGGCTGGCTACCTCGATCTGCCCAATTATCAACCCCTCGTGCTTAGCATTGTGATTGATCATTCTGAGCAGTCGGGCGCGGTAAGACGACAGGCGATCGATGAAATGGTGCTGCAAGTCGCCCAGCTTCAGTCCTGTCTGTGATGCTGCGGCTTATCGTTCGTAAAGCTCTAGGGGCAACTGATCTGGGTCTTTGAAGAAGGTGAAGCGCTTGCCCGTTAGCGCATCGATGCGAATGGGTTCGACTTCAACATTGTTGGCCCGCAAATCGGCTACAGCTGCATCTAAATTATCCACCTCAAACGCCAGATGTCTTAACCCGCAGGCTTCTGGGCGAGATGGGCGAGACGGCGGCTCTGGAAAGGAAAACAGCTCAATTTGAGTGCGATCGCCCACTGCCAAGTCGAGCTTGTAAGAGTTGCGCGCCTCACGATAGGTCTCTCGAATCACTGAAAACCCCATCACTTTGGTATAAAACCGCTTTGCAGTCTCATAATCAGAACAAATGATGGCGATGTGATGAATGTGGTGGATGTTCATAGCGTTGCAATTCTAGAGCCTCGCAAGTCAGACGCTAGGGTTAGCTCCAGTCTTCTCGCTTGGCGCCAACGCCTTTATAGACCTGCGCTTGCTGATGAATCTTACGAGTTTGTTCAAATAGCGCCTCTGGCGTTAGCCCCCACCGCTGCAAGACCTTCTCAATGTCGGCTTGAATGTCGCGGGCACCGGGAAAGCCATCATAGCGAACGCGCAGACGAGCGAGTTCGGCCAGGTTGTAGTCGGTGGCATCTGCGGTGAGTAGCTGGGTCACAATTTGGCGATCGCCCCGATATTGGGGATGTTGCTGCTCTTTTCCAGTCGCTTTCAGGTCGGTCATAGCTGCTTGCTCACTCGTGATGCCTCATTTCGACCAGCTTAAACTAGTTTTCCATCAATTCCTGATCTGGAGATCTGCTGGTCTTCTGCTGTTGTTTTTCTTGGAGTCACTATAACCAGAGCAATGCTTCCCACAGTCGCCGCAGTCGTCCTAATGTTGAGGGGTCTTGGATGATGCCGACAAGCGTGATCAGACTGGCTCCCACAATCAGAAATGTCCATCCCCATTGCAGTCGCAGTCCCCGAGCAACCCATTCTGGGTCAGTTAAGGTGCCTATCATCCCCGCTCCGACTAAAATCAAGCTCAACAGGCCAATAAACCCCAACCCAGCATAATTGCGCTTGCCCAAGGCCAAGAGGGCGGCAAAGGGCGCTATTAGTAGGAGCGATCGCCCCAAGCCATCGACGTTTAACCCCCATCCCGCTACTACGATCGCCATCGTGCCTGTCACCCATAGCAGAGGATACCGTTCATAGAAAATCGCCACCAATGACGCGACAGATAAGAGTGCCAGCCCTAGCACATCGAAGATTCCCTGACTGATGTAGCTCGTGCTGATGCCGTTTGCGTCCGTTGTGATCGGGCTGAGTAAACCGATGAACAGCAGCCCTATGCCTACTAGCCCCACTCTCTGCACCCGATCCGCTCCCTCTAGAGGCCAACGGGACGAGCGAAAGGGCGGCATACCTAGAGGATGACGTAGAGAGGGAGGCGATCGCCTGTCCGAGCTGTCGGGTCGAATAGGTGAAGGCGTTGGCTGGTGCGGGCGTGGAATGCGAATCAAACCCGCTGCTAATGATCTATCGTCCTCTGAGGCTTTAATTTCAGGTGTTGAATGGTGATCTTCGCTAGACTCGGGTGGCCTCTCGGGTGTCAGGTCATCAGAGACGATTGGCTGCAGAATAATCTGACGCTGCCATAGAGGCTCAGCCGTGTCCACTAGCCGAGCAGATACACTCACTCGCTGAATAGACACGCCACCGATGCGAATCAGACTCTGATGAATACGAGCCATCAGCACATCGGGGTTGAGTGCTCCAGATGACTCCAGCAAGATTTGCAATAGGTCGCCGCGCACGGCTGTCCGAACGCGAATCTCGTCAGAGTGAAGCGATCGCTGCAATAAGGTCGCAATCGCCCGTGGATTCCCTTGACGGGCTAACTTAAGCAGATCTGCTGGCGACATGGTGAGGTGGTGCCGAGATGAGAAAAATTATTCTCAGTCTACTCTGCGGCTTGGGTGCTCATCCAGTGTGCCAGCGGGGCTAAATCTGCTTGACCATCCAGACAGACTCAGATTTGTAGCCCAGCGTCTCGTAGAGCCTCAGCGCCATCTGATTCGAATGAAACACCTGCAGCCCAATTTGGCGATCGCCCCGTGATTTGGCCCACGCTTCGGCCTGTTGCATCAACGCTCGACCAATGCCCTGACGACGATGCTGAGGCGCAACATACAGCAAAAACACATGGGCATGGCGATCGCCTGTCCGTTGCTCGATGGCACTGCCAACCCACACACAGGCAATCGGCAGAGAAAAATGAGAAGTATCGACAGCACGATTCCACCTCGACGAGCCCTGCCCGTCTCCAACTCGACTTAAGTCACCTCTACTCGCAGTAGGGGAGCATTTCTCGTCGGAGGATGGCTCAATTCCTGAATGATCAAATACCCACCACAGCGGCGTCTCGCTAGAAAGATAGTGATCAACGGTAGTGGCAAGATGAGCAAAATCGGCTTCTGGATACAGTTCCTGATAGGTGCGCTGCATAAATTTCACCACCACAGATCGATCCAGCCCCGATCCCCGCTGCATCCCATATCCAGGAACGCCAAACCCAATCATTTCCACCCCTACATTGACGCTGACATCGGCAAATCGTCTGGCATGCCATGAATCAGCACCTTCAAAGTCGGTGGCAAACTCGCATAGGGATCAGCCAACGCCGCCCCAGTAGACAACACCGGTTCCTCCATCGGTGCCGGAGCTGCCATATCTGACGGCAAGAAAATGCGGGCGCTGACCGCCACCATCGCCACGAGAAATACCAGAACAATCAATAAAGGTGCAACAAATTGACGAAGAATAGACATAAGAGGTATGGAGGTAAATCTGAGGAGAAGTTTCAAGATTTATAAAGTCTGCTTCTCTCATCCTACCGCTGGTTTGATTCATCGTCTGCTGAGTGATTGAGATTAGTCGATGAATTTAACGATGACTCTGCAGCCGACGCCAATGAAGCGCCATGCCATGGGGCAAAGATCGGCAATAGCAGCAGTCCAGGTAATGAGGCCACCAATGTCATGAGAAAAAACAGTGACCAGCCGGTGATTTCCACAATTCGCCCTGCCGGAGCCACCAAGATATCACGACTGACGGCCATCAAACTTGAGAGCAGTGCATACTGCGTGGCCGAAAACCGCTGGTTACACAAGCTCATCAAAAATGCGACGAATGCGGCGGTGCCCAGACCTGCACAAAAATTCTCAATATTGATCGCCAACACCATAAAGGGATAGTTCTGCCCCAATTGAGCCAAAGCAAGATAGACCAAGTTACTGATTGCTTGCAGGCCACCAAAGACCCAGAGCGACCGGTTAATCCCTAGTTTGCTGAGCGCGACTCCTCCGATTAAAACTCCCACAATAGTAGCGATTAGCCCCATCCCCCCCTGAATTGTGCCCACATCGGTTTGGCTAAATCCAGTTTGGAGCAAAAACGGCGTCGCCATATTGTTAATCAGAGAATCCCCCAGTTTGTAAAGCACGATGAATCCCAGGATAGCCACCCCCCGCCCTACCCCCGATCGCCGGAAGAAGTCGAGAAACGGCAGCAGCACGGCATCGGCTAATGTGCTGGGATGGCGATCGCCCCCCACAGGTTCAGGAGCCCAAATCGTATAGGCTACACTCAGTGTCATCAGACCTGCCAGCAGTAAATAGACCATTGCCCACGGCATCCGATCGGCCAGAATCAGCGCCAACGACCCTGTCACCAATAGCGCAATGCGATATCCCAACACAGCTACTGCCGCCCCGGCCCCCATTTCTAGGGGCTCCAGCACATCAGTGCGATAGGCGTCAAAGGCAATATCCTGACTCGCGCTCAAAAACGCAATCAGCACCGCATTAAATGCCAGAAACTGAAGGGCTCTCGATGGATCTTGTAGTGACATTGTGGCGATCGCCAAGGCTAAAGCCAGTTGCGTGACGGCCAGCCAGCCCCGTCGTCGCCCCAAAAAAGGCGGCACAAATCGGTCAAGCAGCGGCGACCAAAGAAACTTGAGCGAATAGGGCAACCCCACCAGGCTAAACAGCCCAATCGAGCTGAGGTCAACCCCTTCCACCGTCATCCACGCCTGCAGAGTGCGGCTAGTCAGAAACAATGGCAACCCTGACGCAAACCCCAATAGCAGCAGCGCCGCCATCTTGCGGCTTTTAAAAACTTGAACCAGCGATTGAATCGTCTTCACGCGATCTGTCTTGACCTTTAGCGCATACCCAAAGTTCTCTCAAGAGTACTGCAAAACTCAATCACTGCATGCGATCGATGGTGCGATATTGAATCGCCTCTGCCACGTGCTGTGGCTGTAAGGTCTCATCCCCCGCTAAATCGGCGATCGTGCGCGATACCTTGAGAATGCGATCGGTGGCACGAGCCGACAGCCCCAACTTGCGGATTGCACCTTCCAGCAATTGTTGACTGGCCTCATCCAACTGACACCACTGGCGCAGATGCCGACTCTGCATTTCGGCATTGCATTGCAGAGGTTCATGCTGAAAACGCTGATGGATGCGATCGCGAGCTATCTGCACCCGTTCTCGCACTGCTTCTGAGTCTTCTCCCAATGACTGCCGCGTGATTTCCTCGGGTTTCAGACGATTCACGGCTACCTGCAAATCAATCCGATCCATCAGTGGGCCTGACAGCTTGGCCCAATACTGTTCTCGCTGACGCGGCTTGCAGGTACAAGGCTGAATCGTATCGCCAAAATAGCCGCAGGGGCAGGGATTCGTGCTCGCTACCAGCGTAAACTGAGCCGGAAACGATACTGATTGCTTGGTACGCGAAATGGTGACATGCCCATCTTCCAGCGGCTGCCGCAAGAATTCGAGCACATCACGCTTAAATTCTGTTAATTCGTCAAGAAATAAAATACCTCGATGGGCCAGGGAGATTTCTCCTGGCTTGGGGAAGCTGCCTCCTCCAACGAGTGACGGCCCCGATGCCGAGTGGTGGGGGCTGCGAAAGGGGCGATCGCCAATTAGAGATCCTCGTTCTTTGAGTAGCCCTGCCACCGAGTGAATCTGGGTGACTTCCAGGGCTTCAGCAAATGATAGAGGCGGCAAGATACTCGGCAGTCGTCGAGCCAGCATGGTTTTGCCGCTGCCCGGAGGCCCGACAAAGATGAGATTATGCCCTCCAGCCGCCGCAATTTCTAATGCCCGTCGTGCCTGAGCCTGACCTTTAACATCTTTAAGATTGAGACCATGAAAAGGCGATCGCGCTAGCTCGTCAAGTCGGTTGATCTGAATTGGCTGATAGTGATGCGGTTCATTCAGAAAATCGGCGACCCCAGTAATGTGCTTGAATCCGTAGACATTGAGCCCTTCTACGACAGCAGCCTCACGCGCATTATCAGCTGGCACGACCAGTCCTTGGATGCCAATGCGTTGTGCTGTAGCGGCGATCGCCAGCACCCCTGCAACCGGTCGCAATGTGCCATCAAGCGACACCTCTCCTAAAAATAGATAGTCTTCTAACAACTGGGGATTTACTTGTTCAGACGCGGCCAAAATGCCCACACTGATCGGCAAGTCAAAGCTAGGGCCTTCTTTCCGCAAATCTGCCGGACTGAGGTTAATCACAATCTTCCGCATGGGAAACGCATATCCAGCATTTTTCAGCGCAGTTTTCACTCGCTCCCGGCTCTCTTGGACGGCAGTATCAGGCAACCCCACCACGACTATTCCGGGTAGACCACCGGCAATATCGACTTCAACTCCAACTTTGATGGCATCAATGCCAATTAGTGATGCACTCCATGTCCGCGCCAGCATGTCATTCCACTCACGTTCATTACCCCTCAGAATGCCCAACTTTGCCCGCTAAAACGAGATGTCATCAGTTGCGGGATGCGCTGCAACTGAGTTCGGCCCATTTCTAAGCCAGGGTAATCTGCCAGTGTTGATCCACCTGCTTGAGCTTAAATGACGGGCAAGAACGTAGAAAGGTGATGTATCGCGCACTCGATTTCCAACTTTTGAGTAATTCTGAGACCGATTGACTATGGCGATGTTTAAACTCGACGGCCAATGCAGAGATGTTAATGTAGCTACCAGGCAATTGTGACGTTAGCCTTCTAAGGATAGCTGCTAGTTCTTTTTCTAATTCTTGCGGAGATTGAATCTTTTTTTTGGAAGCTGACGGCTCGACTTGCAACTCTGGGTGAACGATGGAAACAATTGGAATTCCATTAGAATCAGCTTCAGCATCACGCTGTATCTCTGATACTGATATTGTTTTCTTATGATGCGTGACTGAATTTTCTACGGTTAGTTGATTGTCTTGCCGCTTCACGGAATAAACTGTCAGGCCATGAAACTGAAGACTATGGCGTAAATTGGCTAGATCATTGTCAGACGAGCAGACGAAGACTTCGCGTGCTGTCGGATGATGGATAAAAATCGATGCGCCGATTGCTGTCATCTGCATATCAGCACTATTTTTTCCCGCTGGCACATGAATCATTTGATAGCCGCGCTGATGTAACTCAACATCGCGCTTGCTTAGATTTGAACTACGCCAGTTACCAAATGCCACCTTAATCCTGATAAGGTATTGGCAAACGCGTTGCAAAGCTTGCTCTGCTGCAGGAGTGATGTGCATATTTTCAGCATCTAGGAGCAAAACCGCGATCGCCCCCAAATTTGCGTCTGCGTTCGCACTCAACGAAGAGTCTGGTTTAGAGGGGGCAACAGATGTTTCTAGTATTTGACGAATGTCTCGGCGCAGCGTCTCAAAGGCTGGAGTCGCCCTAAATGATAAGGTAAATAGCAGACTGAGATATCGATCAACCTTCGTTAGCAAGATTGCTTGGTCTGGGATTTGTCCTAGTTCATGAGCTAACCGCTCGGCAAAAGCAACAGCAGGGCGATCGCTTGCCCAATCGATCGTTCGATACTTCTCAACCAGCCATTCAGGATGATGCTTTGCTGTCACCGTCAGAGCATGGTGAATCCGTTGACTAATTTGGTGACTGGCTTGAGGTAAGGCAGAATTAGCAGTCATCACGATGATTACAAAGATGTGAGTATGGAGTTAGAGAGCGTGGAGTCGCTCAGCCAGCACCAGGGAAGTTCTTCTGTTAGATAGGGCTGGTTTGATTCAATCAGCAGAACGAGATGTCTCTGCTTAGACTGCACACAATCGGCAGGTTGCTTAACAGCTCAACGTAAATTTAATCAATAATTTAATCAATCAGTTCCAAAACGTCACGTCTTAGAATGACGGCAAGTTGCATTCCGGGAGCACACCATGAGCGAAGTGTCAGAAACTATTTTTAGCAAAATTATTCTGCGAGAAATTCCTGCCGACATTGTTTACGAAGATGATCTGTGTCTGGCTTTTAGAGATGTTAACCCTCAGGCTCCAGTGCATGTTTTGGTGATTCCCAAACAGGCGATCGCCAAACTTTCGGACGCTGATTCCAATGATCATGCGCTCCTGGGGCATTTGTTATTGACTGTAAAGCGAGTCGCAGATCAGTTGGGGCTAGACGATGGATATCGAGTCGTCATCAATACAGGGGCTGATGGCGGGCAGACGGTATATCATCTGCATTTACATATCTTGGGCGGGCGGCAAATGGGTTGGCCTCCCGGTTAAATCGGGGAAAACAAGATCAGGATCTGGAGAAGTTGTTAAGCGGGGTTTACAAAACGCAGTAAATCCTTTAAGTTTAGTTACATACAGGTAAACGCCTGATACATAACCCGTAACTACTGAATTAGGACTCATTGTAATATGACTACGACCTTACAGCAGCGCCAAGGCGCTAGCACGT
>CAZCXK010000074.1:0-27665 GCA_964502605.1 uncultured bacterium | reverse complement strand
ACAATACCGCTATCGCACGGTCTTGAATACCTTTTTGCCATAATGAGAATTGCTGGCGTCGGTTTCTCCAGGGGGCGGCGGCGGCTCTGTCAGCGATCGCCCTCTCCAACTGTAGTCAAGGCAACGAGTCGGTTTCACCAGCCAGCCCAGAATCAGGATCTAGTAATGCAGACTCAGCCCCAGCGTCTGGGCCGCTCTACATCTACACTTGGGCTGACTACACTGACGATGAGCTCACTGCCCTCTTTACCGAAGAGACTGGCATTGAGGTGATCGTTGACATCTATGAATCAAACGAGGCCATGCTGGCCAAAATGCAGGCCGGAGGCGGAGACTCATACAGCATTTTATATCCGTCTGATTATATGGTGGCGCAGATGATTCAGCTCGATATGCTTAGCGAGCTCGATCAATCTCGTCTCAACGGGTTAGACAGCCTGCAAGAAAAATGGCAAAGCCCTGGTTATGATGCAGGCAATGCCCACAGTGTGCCCGTTAGCTGGGGCACGACAGGTCTGATCTATAATTCCGACGCATTGAGCACGCCTCCTGACGATTGGGGGTATCTCTGGGACAATCGCGATCGCCTCTCTCGGCGAATGACCCTGTTAGACGACATGCGCGAAACTTTAGGAGCCGTGTTGCGATCGCTTGGTTATTCCTACAACTCCACAGATGAAGCTGAGTTAGAAGAGGCGTTTCAACGACTGGTCGAACTTAAACCCCATGTGGCGTCATTCAAGTCATTTGGCTGGGAAGATCAGCTATTTGGTGGCGACATTCTGCTAGCGATGAGCTATTCAGTAGATGCGATCTCAGCGACCCTGAGAGATCCCAAAATGAAGTACGTGATCCCAGCAAGTGGGTCATCGCTGTGGACGGATACAATGGTCATCCCTAAAACCGCTCCTAATGCAGCAGCAGCCTACGAATGGATAAACTTTATGCTCAATCCTGAAACTGCAGCAAAAGCCGTTGATCGCCTCAAGTTTGCAACACCGAGTAATGCGGCTTATGAGTTGCTGTCTGATGAGTTGAAAGCCAACAAAAATCTGTTCCCACCGCAAGAAATTCTGGATCAGTGCGAAGGTATTGCCCCCATTGGCGACGCCACTCAGCTCTATGACCGCATCTGGACTCAGTTGAAGAGTGCCTGACGGGCTGTGCCTACATCATTCATGTTACGTTCCCTCTGATTTGGAGCATCATGGCTGCCTCAACGCCTTCAGACCCTACGACATTGAAGCCATCTCGAACCCGCTGGCAGACAAAGCTGCAAGGTCTGATCCAGCCGCTGGTGCTGCTTGGCCCGTCTGGGCTTTGGCTGCTGCTGCTGCTAGTGATGCCTATGCTGCTGATTTTTGAAATCAGCCTGGCACCGGGTCTACGCCCGGAAAACCCGATCATTCGATATGCTCTAGATAACTTTGTGCAGATTTTTGACGGATTTGGCATCACTCTTCAAAGTCGTTTTCCGTTCCTTGGCATCGACGGGATTTATATGCGCGTTGTGATGCGAACGCTCTACTTTGGCATCGGGTCAACGCTAATCTGCCTGCTATTAGGGTTTCCAGTCGCCTATTGGATTGCGCTCCTCGCTCCTGCACGCTGGCGGAACCTGTTGCTAGTCGTGTTTATTTTGCCCCTGTGGACTTCGTCACTGCTGCGAGCCTATGCCTGGACGAGCATTCTGCGGCCTACGGGGGTGCTCAACACCCTACTAGAAGCCATTCATTTGCCGACGTTAGACTTGCTGCACCGCGATAGTGCAGTACTTATTGGGTTGAGCTACAGCTTTTTACCCTATATGGTTCTGATTCTATATGCCTCTCTAGAAAAGCTGGATCGTCGTCTGTTAGAAGCAGCTGCCGATTTAGGGGCTCACCCTCAAGCCACCTTTTGGAAGGTGACAGTGCCTCAAACCATGCCGGGAATTGCCGCAGGGTGTTTATTAGTATTTATTACGAGTGCAGGCGATTTTGTGGTGCCCGAATTGCTAGGCCCGCCTAGCATGAACATTCCTCGGTTGATTTATAACCAGTTTTTGCTGGTGCGTAACTGGGGCTTTGGGTCGGCCTTGAGCATGATTTTGATTTTGACGGTCAGTGTGGCGATCGCCCTGTTGATCAAATTTGGCGATCGCGATGCCCAGACCTATTCTTAATTGGTGTGACTTTCTCCCATCTTGTGATCTGAATATAGGTCGTTGAAGTAACTATCAGCCATGAGCCGCAATCCCCTCCAGCCGCAACCATCTTCACCCGTCACTGATTCTTTTGGAGTAGGTACTGCGTCGTTGCCTACCCATAGCTCCCAGCCGCCAAGGGAAAATCCGTTTGTCTGCCTAGTTCGTAGCCAGTGGCAGGTCGTCTTTGTTGCCGTCATGTTTGGCTTTATGTATGCGCCCATCTTGGTGCTTGCCCTCTATAGTTTCAATGAATCGCGCTATGGTGCTGTGTGGGAAGGCTTTAGCCTCACTTGGTATGACCAGATGATCCATGACAAGCGGCTGCTGTCGGCACTGGGAGACAGCCTCAAAGTTGCAGGGGCGTCTGTTGCAGTGTCGGCGGTCTTAGGTACGATGATGGCCGTAGGTCTAGCTCGATATCAGTTCTTTGGCAAGGGGCTTTATCGCGGCATTTCGTATTTGCCGCTGATTATTCCTGACATTGCGATCGCCGTTGCGACTTTAATCTTCTTTGATACCGTTGGCATTTCGTCCAGCATTTGGACAATTATTGCGGCTCATATGGTGTTTTGCATCGCTTACATTGCAATTGTGGTGTCGGCACGCATCGCTGATATCAACCCCTATTTAGAAGAGGCCGCCCTCGACTTAGGAGCCACCCCGGCTCAAGCGTTTATCAAGGTGCTGTTGCCTGAGCTTATGCCAGGGATTATTTCTGGCTGCCTGCTCGCCTTTGTGCTCAGCATGGATGACCTGCTGATTTCTAGCTTCACGGCGGGTGGGGGTGCCAACCCTCTGCCCATCGAGATTTTTAGCCGCATTCGCACAGGCGTCAAACCTGATATCAATGCCTTAAGCGTCGTGCTAATTTTGGGCTCCAGTGTTGTGGCCTTTGTAGCCGAATATATTCGCTACCAGGCGGCTCAGCGTCGAGTCAATTGAGCGATCGCAACGCACGTTGCCGTCCTAAATTTAGCTATGTCGAAGGCGATTTGGGAGTATTGAGCACTGAGAGGATTGGGATATACTCGACCCAGTTCGTTATGTCATAGCGATTCCATGCTCAATGAAAGAGCGTTTTATTCTAAAATCCCCCTGCACGAGCAAGATAGAATAAGCTCAGTAACGTTAAATCACTTGTTGTAACATCAGTCGAAAGGCGCGAGGAGCATCGCATCGGATGGGTAAAGTTGTTGGCATTGACTTGGGAACAACTAATTCAGTAGTCGCTGTTATGGAAGGCGGCAAACCCGTTGTCATTGCTAATTCAGAAGGAATGCGAACGACGCCATCGGTCGTGGCATTTAGCAAAGATGGCGAACGTCTTGTCGGCCAGATGGCTCGGCGGCAAGCGGTTCTCAATCCTCAAAACACGTTTTTTGGCATCAAGCGCTTCATGGGGCGCAAATACGCTGAGTTAGCCTCTGAGTCAAAGCGAGTGCCTTATACAATTCGGCGCGACGAGCTGAGCCATATTCGCGTCAAGTGCCCTCGTCTGCAAAAAGAATTTGCACCCGAAGAAATTTCGGCCATGGTGTTGAGGAAGCTAGCAGATGAGGCGGGTCGCTATTTGGGGCAACCCGTGACGGGAGCTGTGATTACCGTTCCAGCTTATTTCAATGATGCGCAGCGGCAGGCGACTCGCGATGCAGGGCGCGTGGCAGGGCTCGATGTCAAGCGGATTCTCAACGAGCCCACAGCTGCGGCTTTAGCCTATGGGCTAGACGATCGCCGTACTCAGACCATTTTAGTATTTGACCTGGGTGGGGGCACGTTTGATGTCTCAATCTTAGACGTCGGCGATGGCGTGTTTGAGGTGAAGGCGACCAGCGGCGATACCCAGCTTGGCGGTAATGATTTTGATAAAAAGATCGTAGACTGGCTGGCTGAGCAGTTTCTGGAGACCGAAGGGGTAGATTTGCGGCGCGATCGCCAAGCACTGCAGCGACTGATGGAAGCGGCTGAAAAAGCCAAAATAGAGCTGTCTGGCGTTACCGTGACTGACATTAGCCTCCCTTTCATTACTGCAACTGAAGATGGCCCCAAGCACCTTGAAACACGGCTAACCCGCTCTCAATTTGAAGGGCTGTGTGGTGATCTGGTCAGCCGCCTGCGAAGCCCTGTCATGCAGGCGATCGCCGATGCAGGTGTAAGCCCCGTCCAGGTGAATGAGGTTGTGCTGGTAGGCGGTGGTAGTCGCATGCCGATGGTGCAAGGGTTGGTGCGATCGCTCATTGATCGAGAACCCAATCAAAACGTCAACCCTGACGAAGTGGTAGCCGTTGGGGCCGCGATTCAGGCTGGCATCTTAAACGAAGAAATTCGCGATATCCTGCTGCTCGATGTCACTCCTCTCTCTATTGGGTTAGAGACCATCGGCGGCGTCATGAAAAAGCTGATTCCCCGCAATACCACAATTCCGGTGCGGCGTTCCGATATTTTTTCTACATCAGAAAATAATCAAACCATGGTCGAGGTTCATGTTTTGCAAGGCGAACGGGAAATGGCCTCAGACAATAAATCATTGGGCAAGTTTAAGCTCATGGGCATTCCGCCTGCGCCCCGTGGGATTCCTCAAGTCATGGTCTCGCTCGATATTGATGCCAACGGGATGTTACAGGTCACGGCTCTAGATAAAACCACTGGACGCGAACAGGGGCTGACGATTCAGGGGGCATCTAACCTGAGTGATGCCGAAGTCAATCGCATGATTCAAGATGCAGAGCGCTACGCCGATATGGATCGGGAACAACGCGAACGTATCGAGAAGCGTAACCGGGCTGAAGCACTCACCTTCCAGGCAGAACGGCAACTGCGAGAAGTCGCCCTCGACTTTGGTATGCAGTTTGCCAGCCAATATCGCCGCCGCATTGAAAGTCTGATTGAAGAGCTGCGCGACTGTCTCAAGCGTAATGACGAACGGGGCATCGACATTGCTCAAGCCGACTTGCAGGATGCACTCTACGAACTTAACCGCGAGGTGTATCAGATCGTCAAAGAAGAAGAGGAGGACGAAGGGTTCTTTGGCACTATTCGTCGCACGCTCACAGGCGATCGCGACGATGACTATTATGACGACGATGACTATTCAACCCAGCGCAAAACCTATCGCCGTTCATATCCCAGTGTTGGAGCTAATGCTGGAGCCAATACCCGCTATGGAAAAACCTATGATGATGACTGGGACGATGATGATGATTGGCTTTAATTGACCATTTGGAGTGTGAGTGAGCGCGCGCTTTGATTAGAATTTGAAAGAATGAACTAGGGTAATCAATGGGGCGATCAATGGGGCGATCGCCCCTCGTCCAAGCTCAGATCATGGCTCCTCTCTCTCTTCTGGTTTTTACTATCCCCGATCCTCAACCTTTAGACCTTAAATTAGACCTTAAAACTGACATAGAAAGCCTTCCATGCAAAACTTCCGGAACTATTACCAGATTTTAGGAGTTCCTCGAGACGCAACAGTTGAAGACATCAAGAAGTCCTACCGCAAGCTTGCTCGGCGGTATCATCCTGACTTGAACCCTGGCGACAAGGCTGCTGAGGAGAAATTTAAAGACATTGGCGAAGCTTACGAAGTGCTCTCTGACCTCAACAAGCGCGGGCAGTACGATCAGTTCAGTCGCTTTTGGAAGCAGAAGGGGTTTCAGGCCGGTGCCGCATCGCGCACCAAAGCCCGGAATGGGCGGGTTCGGTCTCCTGAAGAACTCGACTTTAGCCAGTTTCGAGACTTTAATAGCTTTGTCGATCAGTTGCTCAATCGGCGAGATGAGGGCACAACCCGCACTACCACTCGCACGCGGGTGGCGGCAGACCCCTATCGCCCCGGCACCACAAGGACATCGTATACGGTGGGAGCACCAACAGCAGCAGCTCGCACTGCTGAGGCCAATCTGACTGTGCCATTAGAGAAGGCCTATTTAGGAGGGCGAGAGCGCATTCGTCTCGAAGATGGGCGATCGCTTGAGGTCAACATGCCATCGGGAATGGTCAATGGTCAGCGGATTCGGCTTAAAAATCAGGGCGTTGCAGGTGGCGATTTATACCTCAAGATTGACGTTGCACCCCATCCGTTCTTCAAACTCAATGGGCCTGATATCCAATGTCAGGTGCCTGTCACTCCTAGTGAAGCGGTCTTAGGTGGAGCCATTGAAGTGCCAACCTTAGACGGCTTGGTCAAAATGCAGGTGCCTGCCGGGGTGCGATCGGGGCAAAAGCTGCGATTGGCGGGCAAAGGCTACCCGATCAATGGTGAGCGGGGCGATCAGATTGTCTCGTTGCAAATTGCAACCCCAAAAGAGATTCACCCCAGAGAGCGCGAACTGTATGAAACGCTGCGCCGGGTTGAAACATTTAACCCCCGTGCTAATCTACCAATTTAATGGGTGCCTGAGCTGCGTTTTTGACAGATATCACCAACCTTCACCGGCGATCGGCGGTGTTTTTCTACCCGATCAAGTTGCGCTTGCTCTATCAACGCTTCCAGCAACCCGGCAAATGTGCTAGGTTTCTCGCGAGAAACACTGCCCATAGCGTGACAGCAGTTGTGTATCCACCGTAGCCTGATCAAGTGAATGTCACTCTCACCTCACTCCAGCCGCTTTGGCATAGGTCACGGGTGATTTGACGAGCTGATTGGTTTGAAAGCGATCGCCCCGAAACATATCTAGCGCGGCAGTTGAGTCATCATCTTGACCCAAGACCTTGCGGCTGATCAATTCCCCCATGATGGGGCTGAGTTTGTAGCCATGGCCGCTAAACCCGACCGCGCAGTAAAACCCTGGAACTGCTTCCAATCGGTCAATGATGGGCTGGTAGTCAGGCGTTAAGGCCCAAATTCCAGTATAGGTGTCAATTACGGGTGCAGCTTGCAGAGTGGGGCAGCGGTCGATAAGCTTGCGTTGAAGGATGGTGCCCATGTCAGGCATGACTTGGCCGTGAAACTCATCGGCAGAGTTGAGCGTCAGGCGCTGGTGCTCCGACGGGTCAGAATTACCAATTCGAGTGTAGGGGCGATCGCCATCAGACCGAAAATGGCTCAGCGTCACCAAATCAGACACGACAGGGTGAATGGCCGCATGCTCAGATGGGCGCTCGACCACGGCTACATGTTCAAGCACAGGCTGCACCGGAAATGGATAGCCCATCTGCTCTGTAAACTGCTTGGCCCACGGCCCCACACAGTCGATCACGGTGCGAGTGGCAATAGAGCTGCTAGGCGTTTCGACTCCAGCAATTCGACCTGCTGCATCCAGAAGAATCTGGGTCGCGGGAGTGTAGGTACGAACATCAACCCCCAACTCTTGTGCCCGCTGCACAAACGCATGAGTCGTTTGCGGAGGGCTACCAAAGCCTGAATCAGTCTCGTAGGCGATCGCGGCCACATCATCCAGTCGCAGCATTGGCATCTGAGCTGCAATCACATCAGGATCTACAAGAGCAACATTAATCCCAAGAGCCTGATGCATCGCCACAACCTGCCGCAGCGTCTCGGCTTCGGTGGCATCAACTAGCACTGCATAGCCACATGCGTGAAACCCGGCATCATAGCCGCCATAGCGCTCCTTAAACTGATGAAATCGCTGAAGTGAGGCTAGTGCCAGCTGCGCCAATACAGGATGAGTATAGTGGGTGCGAATGATTCCTGTGCCTTTGCCAGAGGCTCCTGTGGCGATCGCCCCTTTTTCGAGTAAAACAATCGTTCCAGCGTTCTGCTCAGCTAGATGCAACGCCACAGATGCCCCAATGCACCCGCCTCCAACGACAACGATATCTGCTGTTTCAGCCATGATTTAGATCATAAATTCCATAATGCCAACGGATGTTCTGGACACCTATTGCCACAGTGATGTAAACCTGAATACCTAAAACTGAACCTAACAACTCCAACCTGAAGGCGAGGTATCTCGTGATACAAACTTGTCATAACAAGATTGATTTACTTGGGGGCGAAGATGTCTGGAGGATTAGCTGTGGTTAGCATGGTGTCTCGCGGTCAAACCCTGTCTGAGCTTGCCAAAGAGCTAAAGCTCGACTTTTTCTTGGTATCGTATACTGATCTTCTCGGAGGAACGCGATCGAAGCTGGTTCCTGCTGCCAAGATTGATATGGTTGAAGCCGATGGTGCCTGCTTTGCCCCCTTTGCGTCTAATCTCGGCCTGGGTCCCGACGCCCATGACATTGCGGCAATCCCTGATCCTAATTCGTTGATTGTGTTGCCCTGGCAGAAAAACGTGGGCTGGGTTGCCAGCGATGTCTATCTAGACGGTGAGCCATTTAACGCTTCGCCTCGCGTCATTTTTAAGCGGGTTTTGCAGCGGTGTGAAGGGCTAGGCTATTGCTACAAAACCGGAGTCGAAGCCGAATTTTTCCTACTCAAGCAGAGCGCTAGCGGTTATGAAATTGCTGACTCAAAAGATACGGCAGTGCGTCCCTGCTATGACCAACTCAACCTGATGCGCCAGTTTGACTTTATTGCAACGCTGGTGAGCTACATGGAAGAACTCGGCTGGGAGCCTTACCAGTGTGACCACGAAGATGCCAATGGTCAGTTTGAGATCAACTGGACTTATACCGACGCTCTGGTAACCGCCGATCGCCATGTCTTCTTTAAATATATGGTGAAAACCCTGGCCGAACAGCGCGGCCTGACTGCCACCTTTATGCCCAAACCTTTTAGTCACCTGACAGGCAACGGGGCACATATCCACATGAGCCTCTGGAACGAAGGTCAAAATGTATTCTTAGATAAGTCGGATGATGTCGGCCTGTCGAAGTTGGGATACGAATTTCTGGGAGGGATATTGGCTCACGCTCGTGGCCTATCGGTGCTTTGTACACCAACGGTGACATCATACAAGCGCTTAGGAACTGGCAACACGGTGTCAGGCAGCACTTGGGCTCCCCATTACATCTCCTACGGTGGCAACAACCGCACCCATATGATTCGCATTCCCGATCAAGGGCGCTTTGAATGCCGACTCGTGGATGGAGCCGCAACGCTTTATCTGGCTCAAGCTGGGCTGTTGGCGGCTGGTCTGGATGGCCTCAAGACCCAGATCCAACCTGGACAGAGACTCGATGAAAATATGTTTGTGAGAGGGTCGGAATTTCCTAACCTGCCGACCTTGCCGACGAGCCTGCTTGAAGGGCTCAAATGTCTTGAAGATGACCCCTTGATGCTGGAGATGCTGGGCGAACAGGCCACCAAGACGTTTCTGGAATTTAAGTATCATGAATGGAATGCCTATTGCTCAATGGTGACCCCGTGGGAGATTGAGCAATATATCAACTGCTAAGGTCATGAATGAGAAGGTCACGAATGCGATCGGGTTTGTAAGATTTGTAACGTAGTTTGTGTCAAGCATGGGCTCGTTGCCTGGGAAACCTGCCTTCAAACTCGATTGCAAAACGATTTAACGCACCTTTCCAATCTCGAATCGGCACCGTCCATTTTTCGATACGTGGGCGACTTTTCGATACGTGGGCGATCGCCAGATAGGTCACCTTCATGGCTGCCTCGTCGGTGGAAAAGGAACGGTGGTTTCGCAAGACTTGACGCAAAGTCATATTGAGGGACTCAATCTCATTGATAATATACATGGCTTTGCGAATGTCAGCGGAGAAGGCAACAAAGGGAATAATCCGCTCCCAGTGAGCCATCTAGGCAGGCGATGAAGATATCTTTCACCCTACGAAGAGGTCGTTAGCTTGCGCTTTCGGGCTCTATCTTATCTAGCTGATCAATCCAGAGAAAATGTCGCGCCATATTGCTAACGAATGGTTACCTCTGAGGCAGTGACGATTCTGCATTATCGTTAGAAGTCTCAGCATTGCTCGGCAGTTCTAAACAATACCCTGCACCATACACGGTTTTAATGTACTGAGGATGGCGGGGATCAGGCTCTAGCTTGGTTCTCAAGTGCCGGACATGAACTCGAATCGTTTCAATATCATCGTCTGGGTCATATCCCCAGACCTCCTTTAAAATTTCACTAGGAGACACAGTCTGCCCATGACGTTGCAACAAACAATGGATCAGCTCAAATTCCAGGTGAGTCAACTTCACCGTCTTATCAAACCAAATGGCTTCTAATCTCTCTGGAACCAAGGTTAAAGGGCCATAGTTCAAGATCTCTGTATGCTTTGCAGCCTGAGGAATCCGATCCGTTCGACGAAGAAGTGCCCGAACCCGAGCCAGCATCTCTTCAATCTCAAATGGCTTTGTCAAGTAGTCGTCTGCGCCCGCATTAAACCCTTCGACCTTATCCTGAGTTTGCCCTAGCGCGGTAAGCATTAAAACTGGAATATCTGCCGTGCGTTTATCTCGACGCAAACGCTGACACACAGTAAACCCATCTACTTTGGGCAACATTAAGTCCAGCATAATGAGATCAGGGATCAGCTGGAGTGCCAATGCCTGCCCCTTGATGCCATCACTGGCTTGACTAACATCATAACCAGCCATCTCAAGGTTCACAGCAACAAGCTCTGAAATTGAGGGGTCGTCATCGATAACAAGTATCCGAGGCATTATTTCATCAGCTTAACGTCAGAAGCCATTAATCTCTTCAAAGGAATTGTTTCACAATAAGAAGATTTCTGTACAAACTATTCTATCCAGCTTTCATGCAAACAGAGAATCTGAACTCCCCTATATGTACCAAATTTTTTAACAAATCGCCTGTACAGGATTCTACAAAATATCTTTGCTGGAGCTAATACTTGATGATTCTCTATAGAAACTGTGAGACGCATGGCCAAGCGGAAATTAGATACAAGCTTTTGACTCTGGTTCCTGTATCAGAGAGACGGCATCGAAAGTGAGTGCTCTAGTTTTGTGTTGAGGCTCACCCTGGCAGTAACTCAGCTCCCGAAGTCAGAATAGAGCTTAATCTGAGCACCGAGACTATCGAGTCTTTGCTTCCATACTAATTTCCTGAATCTGTAGACTCTGGATGAGAGTTTTTTGTGTGTAGCTCGTGGGTTAAGATATTTATACCGACTCTAATATTGTGGTCGGGTAGCATGACCGATAATGCTTGACGCTTTCGTTTTTGGTGTCAATCCTTTCCTGAATTATGAGTGCTGACGAAACTACCCCCGCTAATGCAGGTGAGGCTCAGGTTTTAGCCCCTGAAGCAATGGATCGCTATGAGTGTCGTGCCTGTGGCTATGTTTATGAGCCTGTCAAAGGGGACGGCGAGCGAGTCACACCAGGTACACCCTTTGAAGAGCTTTCAGAAGAATGGCGCTGCCCGGTCTGCGGTGCAATTCCTAAGCAATTTAGCAACGTTGGGCCGTTTGGTAACCCATCTGGGTTTAAGGAAAACTTGGGTTACGGCTTAGGTATCAATGTATTGACACCGAGTCAGAAGAATCTTCTTATTTTTGGGGGACTGGCATTGGCATTCTTGTTCTTCATGAGTCTTTACGGACTGCGGTGAGAGCTTAGTCTACTGCACAGGTTCAGGGTATTTGCCTTGAATTGGCTGTTTTTTAATCTTGTGAATCGACTTGTTCTTCTGATTGATGTGATAAATCAAATTCTGATGGAAGCAATTCTGAAGCCTCTAAGGCAACTTACTATTGTTTTGACTGCTATTTTGCTTTGCACAGGCTGTGCAAATGCTTACTTACCCAATTTAGATTCAAATCCGTGGCGGTTGATTGAGCTGCCAACCGATGAAACTGTTTTAGATATTGCCTTTACAGATGATTTGCAGCACGGTTGGCTAGTCGGCAAAAAGGCAACTCTCATAGAATCGCTGGATGGCGGCGAGACTTGGAAAGCCAGGATTCTAGACGTGGGTGATAGTCAAAACTATTCATTCACATCTATCAGCTTCTCAGGAGAGGAAGGGTGGGTTGTCGGTGAACCAACTATTATGCTGCATACCACCGATGGTGGTTCCTCATGGTCTCGAATTTCACTCAGCGAGAAATTGCCTGGGACAACAAGACTGATTACGGCCTTGGGTTCAAATTCTGCTGAGTTAACGACTGATGTTGGTGCAATATATCGCACCGAGGATGGTGGCAAACATTGGAAAGCGATGGTTGAAGAAGCTGTCGGGATCTTCCGTAATATTTCTCGCTCTCCCAGTGGTCAATACGTAACAGTCTCTGCGCGTGGAAACTTCTACTCGACATGGGAACCCGGACAGAGTGCTTGGGAGCAGCACAACCGCAATAATTCTCGTCGGCTTCAAAATATGGGATATGGCAAGGATGGGCAACTCTGGTTGCTCGCTCGCGGGGGAATTGTACAGTTTGGTGAACCTGACGCGTTAGAAGAGTGGCATGAGCCGATTACTCCAGAATTTTCGACGAGTTGGGGGTTCTTAGATTTGGCTTATCGTACTCCAGAAGAGGTCTGGATTGCAGGCGGTAGCGGAAATTTACTTTGTAGTTTCGATGGAGGAGAGACTTGGCAGAAAGATGGAGACGTTGAGAACATTCCATCAAACTTTTATCGCGTTGTCTTTTTTGATTCTGAGCACGGCTTTGTCTTGGGCCAGCGCGGTATTTTGTTGAGATATGGCGAGCATCAGCTTGCACTTCGCTAGTTGAATCAATGCTGCCATTTGAAGAGTTATAAATTGAGTCGAAGTATTCCACTTGAAGTAGCGATAAATTGGTTAAATCAGCGTGGTAATTTTCAGTTTGCTTGTGACTCTTCAACCACTCTCGTATGATATAGACTGTAGCGCTAACTAATTTTGGGGAGGACTGTAGAAAATGGCTGGAACAACTGGTGAAAGACCTTTTTCAGATATTATTACGAGCATTCGATATTGGGTGATCCATAGCATTACGATTCCTGCACTGTTTGTTGCTGGTTGGTTGTTTGTGAGTACTGGTCTAGCTTATGATGCGTTTGGCACACCGAGACCCAATGAATATTACACTCAAGACCGTCAGGAGTTGCCAATTATTGATGATCGCTACGATGCGGAGCGTGAACTTCGAGAGTTCACAGCAAAGTAGTGTTTGAATTTAAATGCTGCATTTGCAATGCATTTATTCTGAATAATTCACGAGTCTGAAGAAGATAATTGAGGATAGTTAACGATGGTTAATAGCCCAAATGAACCTATTTCGTATCCGATTTTTACGGTCAGATGGCTTGCGGTTCACACCTTAGCAGTTCCTACTGTGTTTTTCTTGGGTGCGATCGCAGCAATGCAATTTATTCAACGTTAGGAGGACAAAATGCCCCTCTCAAGAGATCAAAATCCGAACAAGCAGCCTGTTGAGCTAAATCGTACATCTTTGTACCTGGGCTTACTGTTGGTATTTGTCCTAGGAATTCTGTTTTCAAGCTACTTCTTTAACTAATTGATTTGCAAGAATTGATTTGCAAATAGAATTTTGCATCTATGGGTCGCTCTAATGTTGAGATGGCTCGTAGTGATTTAGTGACATCACCTCAGAGTGGGTTGATTTATTCATGTTACTGGTAGTGAGTTGTGCTTCTCACTTTCTGGTTCATTGGTTAACGTTTCCTCATTTCTCAAGGAGCTGATAACGTGTTTGTAAATGGCAGAATTCCTCTTTGGCTGGTTGCAACGATTGCTGGCTTAGGTGTTTTAGGGGTCTTAGGGTTGTTTTTCTACGGCGCTTATGCCGGTCTTGGCTCATCTGTATAACAATCCTCGGTTCTAGTGTTAGAGTAATTTTTTCACGTCTCCAAGATGAATCCTATGAAGCGACATCTAGTCTTAAGGCTGCATGTCGCTTTTTATGTGTACGTTCAGGAAATAGATTGGTAAAATCCTTTAAAAGCAAAGCAGCCGCCTGATAAGACCACTGCTTCACTTTGCATTATCCAATTTTTCACACTACTCAGATTATGCTAAGTTGTTAATGCAAAACCGCCGTTTAGTCGAAGTTGTTTAGACAGTCTCCAACGATTGGGAGATGGTTCGTCAACATCATGCTCTGCATCAGCTGTAGGAATGAGCATTGAGTCACATTGACGCACGGTCATTCGGCCTGAGCTTAAATCATCGCGCCACTGGCGACCAATGCGCCACGCTCGGAACTTTGACGCATTCCATCTAGGATTTGCTGTATAGCCTGCAAAACCGGAGCGAAGGGCTGGATGGTTCTCGCTCGGAATTGGAGTGCATACCATGACTCCCTGATCTAGCTCAACGACCATGAGGTTGTGATTCTTGGGTATCTTTGTCATGAGCCTCACCTCCCGTTTATTCAATATAGTTTAAGCATGTCTATTTCACTATCGCTGATGCCTTAGCCTATAGCTACGGATAACCAGGCAAAACCACTTAAAGAGTAGGTCACCTTTGCGATCGCCCCAAGACGAGACTTAAATCAGCCTAGGTCAGAACTTATAGTCTTTAAGGCGTTCAGCAAACGTATTTTCAGCTCATCGAGCCCCTGATGAATTGAGCTGAGTAACGAATTAACTTACTCCGTCGGAATATGGTGCCTTAAAAGAAGGTAGTGAAAAGCGTTACATCAATTATACCCAGTGATGTGTAAATTTGTTACAAATGGCTCCGGCTCATTGTGGGATACCTGTAAAAATTGTATGACTTGGTCTGATCTGGGTGACAGAGTATCCTTCCAGGCTAATTCCCTAACAGTTTGTAGGCGTAGTAAGTTGCCATAGGAATAATTGTCGCTGCTACTAAAAACCCAATGACTAAAACCGTAGCGTTGCTACTATCGGTTTCCTCAGCGGAGGTGAAAGTGCCCTCTACCTGAATCTCCGTCTCTACACTAGGAGGACCAGGGTCAGGAGCACCCGACAAGACAGCAATTAGGCGATCGCCTGCATCTACAAAAGCCTGATTGTATCGGTTGCCGTTGCGCAGGGGCACCATCATTGTCTCTTGGGCTACGCTCTCCGCGATATCATCGGTCAATATTGAACTCACAGCTGATCCAGTTCGAATCGCAGTATTATTGGTGACATTATCGAGCACCAGTAGCACTTGATTTGCTTTGGCTTCGGGTGTAGGAAACCATGTTTCAAACAGCTGATCGGTAAAACTTTGAACAGTCTCCCCATAGTCGAGCCGATGAATCGTGACCAGTCTCACTTCAGTTCCAGTCTGATTTGCTAGCTGCTCCAGTTTTCGGTTCAGCGTGCCTTGATTGATGCGACTCAACACATCGGCATCATCAAGAATCCAAGTCGGCTCTCCACTTGACAGTGTCGGTAAATCGTAGACACCAGTTGCTAGGGCAGGGCTTGTCCAGACTTGAAGTAAAGCTAATGTCAGAGCAACTGGCACCCCAAGCCACTGAGTCACTGACCGCACCACGCCACTGTTTAGAAAAGGATATACCATTTGACCGACCTATTCGCTGCACACGATACTCATTATAAAGTAAAGCGATCGCCCCATCTGATGATCTCTGAGCTGCTAAATTAAATACGTTCTGAATGGTGGACATGGAACTCTAGGGAGCCGACTCAACAGTTAACACTGAGAATTGAGAACTGAGAATTGAGAACTGAGAACTCAAAACTTATGCATCCCTTAAGACGAATGTAGCAGCGTTACTAAGGCACTCATGACCTGTTGCGCGGTATGAGTCAAAAACTCAACGTCGATCGTCTCCAGGGTATCAGTGGGTTGATGATAATGGGGGTTGCGAAAGTTGGCAGTGTCGGTCACCATCACAGCCCCAATGCCGTTTTGCCAAAAGGGGACATGGTCACTCCGCAGTAAATCGGGCATGAGAGCACCCACCAATGGCACCGCCAGAGTCACTATCGGCACACCGACAGACGAATCCTTTGGGAAAGCCTCGATCAAGTGAGAATGCCCCTGATCGCCAATAATCGCAATAAAATTGCCGCGATTGCTAGGTTGAGGAATGGGTAACCCATCGGGATAGCGCTGACAGCCAGGAGTGTCGCAGGCATAGGCTAGCATTTCCATGATTAGAGCGCCTTTCAGATCGCGGATGTTAGAGGGATCGCTGACAAACGCTTGACTACCTACCAGACCTACCTCCTCAAGATCAAAAAAAGCCACTTTCAGCGTGTGGGGCGTGGGGCGATCGCCCAGTAGCCTAGCAGCTTCTAATGTCATCGCAACACCGCTGGCATTGTCGTCAATGCCGGGAGACCGCTCAACCGAGTCGTAATGGGCTCCGATCAAGATCGAGCCTGCCCCGTCAACAGTGCCCAAGCGCTCCGCGTAGAGATTGATGCCGCCAGTGAAAGGCTGCTCTTGCACTGTCCATCCGGCGGCAGTAAGGCTTTGCCGAATGTAAGTACGCGCACGATCGCGCCCTACCTGACTAAAGCGGTCAAATTCGAGGGCGGTGAGGTCAGCCAGCAGCCGTTGAGACTGCACAGCGGGAACCTGAAGCGGAGCAGATGCAATCACCTCAGCAGGGCGATCGCCCTCCAGATCAGCCGCAACCTGCAGAGCTTCAGGTACTGCCCAAATATCCCATCTCCAGCCGAGCAGCGCCACTGTCAGGGCGATCGAAAACAATATGACTAAAAATTTGAGCTTTTTCATCCATTGCATTAGTGATGCAACTCACAACGCCATCTTGGATCTACGTTTCCTGCTTCGTTGAAATAATTTCGTTCAGCTTTTCAGAAAACGTTTTCAAGGATTGCCCCACCTGCTGACGAACGCGCCAGCGATGCAGAGCCTTTTCGTAGTCTTTGCCTTCCGTTTGGAACGTGTGCCACGTCTGCAGCGAAATCAGCAGCCCCCAAACAAGGGCGATATAAATCGACCAGGTCAGCGTTTGATTCATCCACAGGTTAATCAGCAGCAAGAATGTATTGATGATCAAAAACTTGCCGACACTCTGGCGCAACCGCTCACGCCGATAGACCTGGAATGCCTCACATTCTTCTTGTTCTTGCCGCTTAACCTGCCAGGCTCGCTCAGCTTCGTGCAAGTCATCGAGAGAGATGCCAAGGTCTTCAGCGACTTCAACCAGCTGAGACCGAGACAGTTCTGCTTTGTTGGGTTGTCGAGCGATCGCAATCTGAAGGATTTGCTGGACAGCCTCTTCATCATACGTTTCGGCCACGTCGTCCTCCAAGCGTTTGAAAATCTCGAACCTCACCATATCGTCGTCATATCCGTTAGCAATGGGCACAAGCCGCCCCAATTGAACGCCTAAGCGCAGCCATACTTAGTATAGTTCTGGTCTCTGAGGCTGTGGTTTAGCGTTTAACAATACTGTGATGAATTTATGCATGATCTGAATGTAGATGAAGCCAGTTTGAATTTGCTGTCAGCTTTCATTTAGGCTATGAAATGTCGTTGTCATCTATTTTGTAAGGGATTCAGAAGCGGGCGATCGCATGGAAACCATTGAGCTGAAGTTTTTGCTAACCCTGTTGGGCTATCGCCCCGACTACCGATCTCTGGTCTCAAGCCTGAATCTGACGAAAACTGCTGCCGACCGAGACCGCATCAGCCGTCAACTGCGCGATCGCGGCCTGATAGAGGCTCTTGATGAGATCACAAGCTTTAAGACAGCGCCTGCGGGGAAAGCCCTGCTCAAGCTCGACGCCGCTGACCTACCCATTACCACTATCGAACTCAGCGCACTGCAGCAGGCTGAGCATGCTTCCATTGCCCCAGACGCACTGGCAGAGATTCGGCGTGCTGATCGCCAGACCGTGCTCAAATCCCTGGCTGATCGAGGGTTCATTCAGGTGATGACCCGTCCCAAAGAAGTTTGGCTCACAGAACACGGAAAAGCCTACCTGCGGAATGACTATGTGCCTCAAGGTAATCAGAGCATTAGTCTCAATCTGTTAGGACACTACATTATTTTTATGCGGCAAACCCGTGACGCTGCTGCGATCGCTCAACCGACTGCTGTTGAGCAAGCCATCGATGGGGATGCCAACGCCAGCAAGCCGGGCGATCGTGAGGTGCTGCACCTGATTCAGACCCTCGACCACGAACTCGGCACCGAAAATTATCTGCCGCTGTTTCACCTGCGCCAAAAACTGCAGCCGCTATTCATGAGAGACGAACTCGATCAGATGCTCTATCGTCTGCAGCGCCAAGACCACATCGAACTGAGTTCGCTCCAAGAGGCGGCACTCTACACGCCAGATCAAGTTGATGCGGGCATTCCCCAAGATATCGGGGGGCCGTTATTCTTTATCTCGATCAGCACAGACATCTAACATTGGCTCAATAGCCCCGTCTTTTCTTGCGTCCGGTTTCCCATTCTCCTTCATTGCCATGACTGCAATTGACCAAATCTTGCGGCAAGCCATTAACCCCTTTGACCCAGCGACGTTTAAGCCCGGAAACTTTTGGCATGATGACCAAGATCCCAGCTTAGATGTGGTGTCAATCCATCAGGAGGCGATCGCCGAAATTGAAAGCATTCTGACACAGGTTGCCGATGATCACCGCACGCGGACACTGATGCTCTATGGCGATTCGGGATCGGGCAAGTCTCATGTGCTGGGGCGACTAAAGCGGCGGCTGAGCGATCGCGCCTTTTTTGTCTATGTTGACCCATTTCCAGAGAGTGACGCGATCTGGCGGCATGTGCTGCGCTACACCGTCGATAGTTTGGTGCAAACTGCCGCTCGACAGGCCGACTCGCAGCTCCTGTGCTGGCTCAAAAGCCTATCAGTCTTTGAGAATGCCGATCAAGCTGACTGGCAGCAGGCTGACAAACAGGCCATCGTTCGGCAGCTGAAGACGCGCTACCCCTCCGATATCTACAACGCCACCGATTTTTTTGGGGTGCTCTATGATCTGCTGCATCCTGACCGCTATTTTTTGGCCTGTGAATGGCTGCGGGGCGATGATCTAGATGAAGAAAGCCTGGAAGTCTTAGGCGTTCAACAGGCAATCGACAGTGAAGACGCGGCTCAAAAGATTCTGGCAAACTTTGGTCGCATTGCAGTCGAGACCCAGCCGATTGTCATTTGTTTTGATCAGCTGGATAACATTGCCCGCAACCCGAACGGCATCATCGATCTCCAGGCCATCTTTGATGTCAATTCCAGCATTCGCAATCAAGGGTTGAAAAACTTTCTCGTGGTGATCAGCAGCATCACCAGCACCTGGAAACTCAATAGCGATCGCGTCCAGTCGGCTGACCGAGCCCGCATCGACGGCTACATTCCTCTCAAACCGATTACCCTGCCGCAGGCTGAGGCGTTGTGGCAATCTCGACTAGCTCCGCTGCATCATCTGGCGACGCCGACGCCGCAGACACCGATTTATCCGCTGACGTTTCACGCCCTAGAGCAAAAATTTCCGGGTGGTAAAACCCTGCCTCGTAATGCGCTAGAGCTAGGGCGACGATTGCTACAAGGGTATAAAACCGGGTCAACCAAGGCAGTCTCTGCCAAGAGTGAACATGCTGAAGATGCGATCGCCTCTTTTAAGCTGGTGTGGCGCAAAGAGTTGCAGCGCAGCCAATTGCGGATCAGCCGCCTGCGGCAATTTTCCGCCCCCGAACTTATTCAAATGCTGAAAGAGATTTTCACCGCACTACAAGCAGGGGATCTCTACCCTCGGTTTCTGCCTAGCCCGACCTATGCCAGCCACTCATTTAGTTATGAGCCAAATCGCAAACCAGGGCGCATCGGCATTGCCTGGAACGACGACCCCAACATGACCACCTTCTACCATGTGATGAATGCCTGCCGTCGCGCGGTTGATGTGGGCTTGTGCAGTCAGCTCATTTTGATCCGCTCGGAGGGCATCGGCAAACCCGGACGCAAAGGCCACGAGATCTTCACAGCGCTGTTTACAGGCAAGTCTCACACCCATGTATATCCTGACTTAGACTCGGTGCATCAGATTGCGACTTATCACAGCTTGGTGAATGCCACCTATTCGGGGGAGCTGGTCGTCGCAGGGACGGCAGTTAATATCCATCAGCTCGAAGACCTGCTGCGCCAGTCAGACGTGCTCAAAGGCTGTCAGCTTCTGCAAGACCTGGGATTGATTGCCAAGCGCGGGGGCAAACGCAAGACCGGATTTTCTCCAGCGATCGCCTCGGCTGATGCCTTGCAGCCTGTCGAAGAATTCCTGCTGGATTTAGTCAAAACCCATCGACTCCTCGGACGCCCCGTCATGGTGCAAACGGCGATGAGCCAGTTTGAGCAGGTCACCGCAGAGCAAGTCAATCGGCTGATTGCGACTCTCTGCAAACGCAAACAACTGCAGGTGCTTGACTCGACTGCCCGGTTTGATGAGCAGTTGGTGGGAGTCAGGGCTAGCACGTAATCGATTGTGGGAGAGTGCGTTCAAATCATTGTTTTGCAGAGTTACTCTTTATGGGTGAGCGGCTACTCGCCCTACCCATGCCCTACAGATTCTCCTTCGGAATCAACGACACATGAGCGCTGACAACTCGCCATCCGGCTGGGGTTCGCATCCAGGTTTGAGTTTGGCGACCTATATGGTTTGACGAGGACCGATGAAACTCTGTGTTGGCCGTGGCAAAGTCGTGCCCATAGGTGGTGATCACCGTGTTTATCAATGTGCGATGGAGGCTTGTGGGCGATCGCTGACTACGAAACTGAGCGATCGCCTCATAGCCATATAAGTTTTCGGCAACTCCATAGCGAATGGTGAGCGGGCTTTGCCAAAACAGCTCATCTAAAACCGCGACATCATTATTGACCAGCGCCGTTTCATAGCGCTTAAATACTGCCGTGACCTCGGCTAGCACATCTGGCTGATTGATTTCCATAGAGTGATAGACGTCTGTGAATGAATGAATAGAGGTAATGAGAGTCGATATGCCTGTGATGAGTGTATCTGCTTTGGGTGACCTGATGGCTGTGCTGTTTGGGCGAATCGAGTCAGTTTCAGAGAACCCATGATCTAAGTCTGAACGTGAGACTCAGTGCCAGGGGCGATCGCGCTATGAGTCTACAGTCTCATGCTGGGTGATAAAGAGCGGCGCTCGACCCAGACGTTGCGGGTATTCTCATCAAACTCTTGTCGCAGATCTCAACGTGCGCGCATCGGGTGACTGCTCTCATCATGACTTAGCAACAAGACGCAGAGATAGAAGCGAGAACCGCACGCTGACACCCAAGGCTCAATGTGATCTAGCCTTAGCATTTTTGGCTGTCACCCATGCGGCTTAGAGTCTTATCCACGAATTTTGAACGTCACATGAGATGCTCCAGATCGTGATCGTGGGTCATTGAGACTCGTTCACCAGCCTCTAGCTCTCAGATTTGAGGCTTAAATAGTCACTCATGATGCTCGCTCTCTCATCTATAAGGCTCAGCCCTTGGTTCACAAGGCTCAAGCACTCATTCGAGACACCAGAGAACTCGCTCATGATGTCCAAACACTGGTTCATGAAGCTCGCATATTGGTTGACGAGGCTGAAATACTCACGCAAGAGACTCTAGATCCTCGCTCACGAAACTCGGAAACTCATGCACAAGGCTGAAATGCTCACGGGAGAGACTCTAGATACTTATGTATGAGGCCGTGAGCGTCATGCATAATCTAGTGAGACATGAGCACAAATTTCTGATCGAGGGGCGATCGCTGCAAAGGCTTCGCTATCACCTGCTGAAGATCGTGTCAGACCTGCCGATATCGAGAGGCGACGATCGGATGCAGCCCCACCTCACCCTTACCCGTATTGGAAAACTATTCAGACCGCAGCTAGAGGCTCCGATGCTGTTTGTCTGGCTCTGCAATGTAGGTAGACATAGCCTATCGCCCTCGCCATTAAGGGAAACAGACTAGATTGAACAGATGCCCCCGCACAACAGCTTTAGCCTTCTGCCCTCTAGATATCATTGACGAATATCACAAATATGAGCACACCCGTAACAATGCCATAGGATGCGGCTAGCGCTGTGGGATAGGTGTTTCCTTGATAGAGCAGCACGAGAGCAACAAGCGTGAATGAGAACAGCAGCTCGACGACAGGCACAAACAAAAGGTTTTCTGGATCGTAGACTCCGCTAAATATGACCAGCATTACCAGCATCCAGAGGGACGAGAGCACGTAGAGATTGATGCGTGGAATCCGGCTACGATGCTCTCCCCGAAAGATATTGGCAAACCGAAACAGGTAAACCACAGCCAACGGGGGCAGCAGACCGCTACAAAGACTGCGAAGACCTAGACCCAAACTGAGGCTGAAGGCATTGGCCACCAAGAGTAGGATAAATCCAGCAATGATCGCAAACGACGCAATCACAATCGTGCCGTTTAACAGCTTAAACATCTGATGACTATGGCGATCAGGGTGGCTTGACATGCAGCGTTAACAGATTCGAAGGAATTATTTCTCATAATCCCGCATCTACGATACCAATTACATCCGCCTGCATAGGTAACTTGTTGACTGCACTCAGGGCGTTCACAGTGACATGTCACCATACCTAAAGTGCTGTTTACACAACCTATTATGCCTACGTCTGCGCGTTCATTAGTTCAGGTGGTTGAGAGTCAAGCGTTTGTTTATCACCCACCTCAAGGAGCGATCGCCGCTCAAGCGATTTTGGTCAAACCCAACTTGGGCTACCCGGTGGCACCACCAGCGACCGTCAGTATGGCCATTTTGGGTGAGGTGCTGCGCCGCTTGCGCCAGCACAATGCTACTGCCGAAATCTTGATTGTTGAAGGGGTGTGCTCATCCACACCGCTCTCTGAAATTGCCAGTCGCCATGGGCTATATGCCTTACTTGATGACGGCATGCGGCTGTTAAATGCCGATGATTTGCCCATGATTGACTATCCCAATCATTCTCCCCATCCGATTCGCTTTGAGTCGATGCGGGCTCCGGCGATTCTCGATCAGGTTGACTGCCGGATCTCGGTTAGCGCCTTCAAACGGACACAACTCAAAGGAGAGGCCCTCATTTCTGCCTCATTGAAGAACCTGTATGGGTTGTTTCCTCGGGCTCACTATCGGGCGCGAAGCCCTTATTCTCGTGGCCAACTGCATCGCCCCTCTGTGCCGGAGGTGCTGCAAGATGTCTATGGCTGTATTGGTCATCTGTTTGACGGTGCAGTAGTAGATGGGACGCTGCGATATGTTAGCCCTGACTGGAAACCTGACCGCACTAGAGCCAGTGTGCCGTTTGGTCGAGTTATTTGGGGCGATGACTTAATTGCAGTGGATCGACAGGCCTGTGAAAGTTCTGGGGAAAGGGTTCCAAGCTACATTAAGGCAATTGAGCCGTGGCAGCAGCAGCTCCAGGGGTGTTGAGACGTCCCCAATCCTTTAGGTTTGCGGTAGTGTGTGAACGAGTAGAATGTTGCTGCCAGAGAAGAACTATCAATGACAAACACAAGAACTGAAGCCAGAAATGTATTAGGTAGCCCATTGGTCGTTTGCTGTACTGCACCGATGACCGGGTTTTATCGAGATGGTGTCTGCAATACGGGCGCGGGTGATTTTGGAGCCCATGTGGTGTGTGCTCAAATGACAGAGGAGTTTTTGACCTTTACCAAAGCCCAGGGCAATGATTTGAGTACGTCTGTGCCTGCCTTTGGCTTTCCAGGACTGAAACCGGGCGATCGCTGGTGTTTGTGTGCGTCCCGCTGGAAAGAGGCTCTTGATACGGGCGTTGCGCCGCCTGTGGTGCTAGAAGCGACTCATGCCTCGTCATTGGAATATGTATCAATGGCTGATTTACAAGCGCATGCGCTGAAACCCAATTAGAGTGACGCAACGTTAGCCTGATAGAAGTTTTTCTTGTGGGGTTAGCCCTGGTTTCTCCGATTTCTTTAAGGAACAGGATTGCATGAAAGACTGGCTATTGCCTGCAGTTGGTGCCCTAGTTTTTTGGGGCTTGTGGGGCTTTATCCCGAAGATCACCACACAATACATCAGTCCGCAGAGTGCCATCATCTATGAAGTGGGTGGCGGAATGGTGGTGGCAGCGATCGCCCTGTTTGTCTTTAAGGTTGAGCCTGAGTTTCATCTTCAAGGCATGGGGCTGGCGATCGCCACTGGCACCCTGGGCTTCTCAGGTGCGTTTTGCTTTTTGGTCGCCGTTTCACGCGGGCCTGTTACCTTAGTCTCAACCGTGTCAGCACTCTATCCATTGGTAAGCATTACCCTGGCAGTCACTCTTTTACACGAATCTGTGTCGATTAAACAAGGGATTGGGATTGCTTTGGCTCTGGTGTCGATTGCCTTAATTGCCATCTGACCCACGATTCAGACTCAGCACTATAAAATATGGGGCTCAGCAATGCCAAGCCCCAGTAGTCGTTGAAATTTAGAAGCGGTCTGTGTTAAGCCAAACTGCTTGAGCCTAATCTATGGATGAAATAGTAAGTCTGGGAAAAAGCGATTGAATTCAATCAAGATTCCAGCTGTGATAAACATCCAAACGGTTGCTAACACAGGAGCTGTTGAAAGGTATTTGAGAAAATAGTTCATGGCATCAACTCCACAATCAATAACAAACAGCCAATAGTAAACATCAAGTAGGCGATCGCCCCCAGCAGTTGAGCGCTAGCGAGGTGACACCGGAATTTCAGAATCTTTGGCCGTCAGTTCACCGCTAGCCAACTCTTTGAAAGCCGCTAGAGGCCATGCAAATCCGGTTAGCATTTGCTTGATTGCCAATGGAACATCAATGATGATTTCCTTCTCTTCAGGATTTTTCTCAGCACGAATGGCAATTAGATAAGCACGACCTACCCAACCAATCCATCCGGCAATATAGAGAAAGAGAATACTGGGGATTAGAAATTCTCCGGCATGACTCCAGCGACCATCGACGACTAAATGAGGTAAGCCATCAGTGCCACAAAGGACATTCGTGCTTCCATAAAACTCAAATCGACGTTTTGCTTGAGGAGTCGTTGCTGCGTCTGCACGAGCCTGAAAGGCAGGCGATTCGCTGCATGGGGTTAACCCCGCAACATCCGCAGAAGCAGGCGGAACGAAACCAGCCCACAGACAAATGACCAACGCTAGAGCAAACAATCGTCGCATAGAATTGTTTCCCTTTATTACAAAAATCAAAGTTATTTTGTACAAGGACGTGTTTAGTTCTTTGTACGATGAATTCAAGGTTCAGAGCTATCATACTCTCCAGGAAAAACCCGGTAAAGTTAAGCTTTTATAAGTGCTCTGATGATTTCTTACCCTACCTGATTTGTGACAAGTAAATGGCAAAAATTTTATCAATTGAAACAAGTTGTGATGAAACCGCTGTTGCCATTGTTCACGACCGAGAGGTGTTAAGTAGCGTGGTATCAAGCCAAATTGCTACCCATCAGATCTATGGCGGCATCGTGCCTGAGATTGCGTCGCGGCAACATGTCGAGTTGCTCAACTGGGCGATCGCCCAATCGCTGCATGAGGCTCACCTGAGCTGGTCTGATATTGACGGCATCGCTGCCACCTGTGCTCCGGGTTTAGTAGGGGCATTGCTTGTCGGACTAACTGCAGCCAAAACCCTGTCGATGCTTTATCAGAAGCCGTTTTTGGGTATTCATCACCTTGAAGGCCACATTTATGCAACCTATTTGACCGATTTGACTGTGCAGCCACCCTTTTTGTGTTTGCTGGTGTCGGGGGGGCATACAAGTTTAATTTATGCCAAAGCCTGCGGCCAATACGAGACTCTAGGACAAACGCGCGACGACGCCGCAGGTGAGGCCTTTGATAAAGTAGGGCGATTGCTTAATCTGGGCTATCCGGGGGGGCCAATTATTGACTGCTTAGCTGCTCAGGGCAACCCACATGCGTTTCCGCTGCCTGAAGGCAATGTGTCGCGGCCAGAAGGGGGGTATCACCCGTATGACTCCAGTTTTAGTGGCCTGAAGACAGCTATGCTGCGCCTGACTGAAAAATTACAGCGGGAAATGTCAGATCTGCCGATTGCTGATCTGGCGGCGAGCTTTCAAGAAACAGTGGCACGATCGCTCACCAAACGGGCGATCGCCTGCGCTCGAGACTATGGCCTCACCACTATTGCTGTGGGAGGGGGCGTGGCTGCCAACAGTGGCCTGCGTCAACACCTGCAGGCCGCCGCCGCCGCCCATGGGCTCAGGGTTCTATTTCCACCACTTAAGTATTGCACTGACAATGCTGCCATGATTGGCTGTGCAGCTGCTGATCATCTTAATCATGGACATACATCACCCCATTCTCTCGGAGCCCACTCGCGGATGGCTCTTGAAAACGTGATGCAGCTTTATCAAATGAGATCTTCAGCCTGACTCTAATAAATGCAAATGCTGTGCAATGAATTATGCTCAATCTCCTTAAACACCCTGAAACAATTGCACTGGGTACAGCGTGATGTCTGCTTTAGGAGGAGTTGTGAACATCTTTAACGTTTGCATTAGCAACGATCCGTAAATTCAACGATATGGCTAATCTCCAGATCACTGTTCCTCTGAGCTATTGATACGATTTAGATTCTATACAGGATATTTAGAGTTCCACTCAATTGTTCGGCAATTCTACTCAGCCATCTTTCTGTAGAGTTCAGTATTCTACAAAAAGATGCTTCTAATGTTTAGCAGCTTCTAACTCGCTTGATACCTCTTACGTGATTTATTAACTACCGTGATAAATTTATCTCAACTCATTCCTGGTTATTTCATTGGCGCTTCGACCGTTTTTTGTGTCTACACAACGATGTTTTTTTCAGACGCTTCCACTCCTAAAACCCATGCTGGGTCTTGGATTTTACTTTTAGTTGCAACTGTGACTTGGCCGATTGTGGTACCGGTTTCTTTGGTTCATCTTATGTCTCAAGTCCCGTCTTACCAGATGAAGCTTCCCGACATTAAACGTCATCCCAATAGACCCTACAAAGCAAAGCTTTAAGGCCAAATCGGCCAGAATTTAGTCAGAATGAATAAGCATGATGCCTCTGCATGTCCCAGTTAATAGATAACGTCACGTATGTGCGTTATGAGCTGCCTGTAGATATGATTAATGCCGTGATCCATCGGAGAAATCTCGGCACTAATGTTTAAGTATGGATATTCTGGAATGAGGATTCAGAGATGAAGATCTCCTCACAACATAGTTCTTAAATCTTAAAAATGGTTGCCAGAAAAGAATTTTCAATTTCTAATTTTTAACTAGTATTCTTTTTAGCCCTGTATCTTTGCTATAAGAGCCGATAGGGCTCTCTAAGACTGATAGCTGTCGCTCTCATGCCTCTTTAGGAAAGCCGTATTTCTCAGAAATACGGCCTTTTCAGCATATGTTGAGACGACGATGACATTATTGAACATAAGTGGGCTGCTTATGCAGCAGATGCGCTATCCCTAATTTTTTTAGTAGAAAAATTGAGCTATCACTCTAGTTTTTAGTGCTAGGAATGAGCTCAGCCCTGAACCACTGTTGTTTTAGGAAACTGGCTTGTGTTTTTTAGTCAGAAGTATTCAAGCTGGTGATGACTCAACCGGAACTACTCAAGTCTTTACTGCGTCTTTACCCGAGGGAATCAATGGCGAGTCAGTTAGGATTATGCAGGTTCTAAGAGATTATATGAGGATTTCACCAG
>CAZCXK010000073.1:0-27804 GCA_964502605.1 uncultured bacterium | reverse complement strand
AAAACCCGCTGCCTTACCACTTGGCGACACCCCAACGGCACCATATGTCCGCCTTAGACATATTAGCAGTTTTTGATGGAGCGCTGTCAAGAATTTTGTCGCAGTGTCTACAAACGCCTTGGCAGGGGCAGACTTCGACTCATGGCTTGTCGTGGCTTACCCCATGCTAAAAGTCATGCTCCAGAATGGCCTTGCCTCGCCGATACAGTTCTTGAGCATACTCAGTCCAGGTACCTTGGCCCCAATAGCGGAAGCAACTGGTCTGCAACAGCAGATTATGGAGGAGCGCATTACGATACCGAGATTGCTGAGTTAACCGTTGCTCAGGAGCATCAGAGGTGTCTTGCTCCTGCAATGCGTCAGTCACAGCATGAAATTGCCGGCTCAGCTCTTGCATGGGCGTCAGCACATTTTCATAGCCATCGACCCAGCTAATGTGATTTGTCCAAGAGCTTCCGTCCATATGAACGTTTGGATGCTCCTGCTGAATCGCGGCGATCGCTTCAGAGACCCGATCAGGGGTGGCTGCCTCTGAATCAACCCGCTGCCAGATCAAATGCTGGGCGATCGCCTGACAAGGGGGATAATCATCGGGAGAGCAGCCTGCCGCCTCAATCAGCTCTAAGTACTCAGTGCCCGTCACGCCGACCACACCAGCCCTGCCACCGCTCTGGTCACGCATTTCGTACCAGGCATTGCGAAACGCTGACGGAAACTCATTCATCATCACGCCGCCATTTTCGCCATCGCCAATTTGCGTCACAATCGGAGGAATAGTGACGCCACTAATTACCTGTGGAGACAGCGTTTTAGCTTCATAATAGGGCTGCATTTGCCCCACAAGTTTGGTGTCTGATCCCTGTGTCTTAATCAGCACTGTGATGCTGATAGTTTCGCCCTCAGAGTTGCGGCTCACTAGCCGATGAGGCATGTGCTTGCAATGCAGTGCTTCACCTTCAAGGGTCTCAACCGCATGCTCTTGCACCATTAACCACTTATATCCCGCATCTTTTAAAGCCCTGACAAACTCAAAGAGCGTATCAGGATGATTGGGCAAATGCATTTCGGGAGGTGAAAACCCTTTTACCCGAGCCATCGCCTCCCAGCCAAAGAGCGCGGCAAAGTGCTGCTGCCATGCCCGAATATGCAACCTGAGATCAGGAATAGGCGTCGAGGGCGCAACCGCATGGCTCCACATCGTTCCCAACCATTCGACATAGGGCTGATAGGCTGGATCACAGGTAATGCGCTGGAGGTTATCTAAGGTGTCGCTGCGCCCCATTTGCTGCAGACCCCAGAGCAGATTGCCCGAATAGTCGAGCATAATGCGAGGATTACACCCCTGCCCCACTAAATCAGGGATAAAATCTGCCATCCGGCTGTAGCAGTAGGCGAATGGGCCGGCATTGTAGTTGTCTCCTTCATAGGGATGCTCAAACATATACTGCAAGTTGCTAATTAGTTCGCCGGTTGCTCCAGCTGGAATTGTTGGCTGGTGCATATGTAGGGCGATCGCAAATGTTGCGGAAATATGCTCGAGTGCCAGATTCGATTGAGGCTGAAACACTAGCTGAGACTGCTGCACCAGCGCCTGGACTTCGGGTTCCCAACCACAAAAATTTGGCAATCCATCTACAGTGGCAGGCAAATCAGGTAAAGCAGAGGGAGCAAACTGAGTAAGAGCAGCCATATTAATTTAGACAGCGTTGAAGAATTGATGCTTTTAGCAGGAGATATAAATTTAAAACAGCTTGGTCTAAGTGTAGCCTGATTAGGTGGCGGAGTTAGTATCAACCTGCTGATAGAAGCACAGACCTGCCCAAATTAAAGATGAGAGAGACTAGATTGCCTGCGACCAAATTGGGTCGTTTTTTGTAGTTTCTTTATGGTTTTGAGCCAGATTATGATCCAATAGCATCTTGTGGGTAGCCTAGAGATATGGTCTGCCGATTCTTAAATTTATGAGTACGACCTCAGACCCCTTTAGAACTGCAAACTACCTGCTTAGAAAAGCGGCTCATGCCAATTGGCATCGGCTACAGAGCAAACAGCATATCTTGCGATCGCAACTTGGATTTAACGATGTTTCCGCATCGCGGCCTAAGGCATGTATAGGCTGTCATCATTATCATGGTGTTGCCTATGGTCAAGCTCACGCCACTCGAACTGTTTTAGTGTGCGGGTTTCATCCCTATGGTTGGCATGAAACCACGCCATGCCCTGATTGGAGTCATGCCGTGCTCTGAAAATTGAGATGAACGACCTCTTGATGTCAGAATAGGGTTAGATGTTAATCGCAACCGCTCGCAGTCAGCCATCTGAACGAGTGCTAGTGTTGGCATTTTAAGGAGGTTTTGAGGTGAATCCGTATCATGTTGAAGCGAGTAGCAGCCGTTCTGCTGATTATGTTAAGTCTGACCTTGCAAGGTTGTGTATCAGCAGCAGCAGGGTTAAAAAGCTATGTTGATTCCTATGATGGATACGAGTTTTTATATCCGAATGGATGGCTACCTGTAGAAGTTTCTGGCGGCCCAGATGTTGTTTTTCGAGATTTGATTGAAGAGACTGAAAATGTCAGCGTGATCATTAGCGACGTACCGGATGGGAAATCTCTAGAAGACTTGGGAATGCCAACAGAAGTGGGGCAACGGCTTGCTCAACGATCGGTTAGTGTTACGTCAGATCGTCGTCCTGAGCTGGTTACAGCCTTGTCAGTCACCTCTCCTGAGACAGACATCACCTATTATTTATTTGAGTATGCGGTTCAGATGCCTAACCAGTTGCGTCACAATCTAGCCAGTGCTGCTGTGCGCCGAGGTAAGCTGTTTACCTTCAACATTTCTACGACTGAAGATCGCTGGGAAAAATTAAAAGACAAGTTTCGAACCGTTGTTACGTCTTTTTCTGTGTATTGATTGTTTTTTGATTTTAATCGGGTTTGTAGTTTTTTTAGTGCGACCACCTCGACAGCATCTCTCGAATCAATAGACATACAGGCAAGACGCCCGCGCTGACACAAAATTTTAGCCATAACTGGATGAGAACTATCGCATTCGTCTTAGCCTCTGCATCTCCAGCGCGACGACGATTACTCCAAAGCATTGGCATCGATCCTATCGTGCGACCGAGCCATTTTGATGAATCTCAAGTTCAGGTCTCTAATCCAACTGAACTGGTTCAGACGTTGGCTCAACAAAAAGCTGATGTTGTTGTGCGTCACCTGAGGGAGTTGTCGCAGCCAGCTACTCAGATGCTGGTCATGGGGTGTGATTCGGTGTTGGCGGTTAATGATGAGATTTATGGCAAACCTGCCCATGAGGAAGAGGCGATCGCCCGTTGGCACTCCATGCGCGGCAAGGTTGGGAAACTCTACACTGGACATGCCCTGATTGACTGCGTCCAGTTAAAGACGCTAGTGAGGTGTCAGGTTACCAGCGTTCAGTTTGCCCTCATTAGCGATCGCCAAATTGAAGCCTATGTAGCCACGGGCGAACCGCTCAACTGTGCCGGATGCTTTGCCCTTGAGGGGCGAGGGGGGCTATTTATTGAAAAAATAGACGGCTGCCATAGCAATGTCATCGGCCTGAGCTTGCCGCTGCTGCGACAGATGGTCGAAGACCTGGGGTATGACATCACTGAGTTTTGGCCAGAACCTGGCCTGCGCTCTGCTCAATGACCGCGAGGGCACCCAGCGATGTGCCGCCATAAAAAGGCGAGCATTTGTTCGCTCCTGTGAGCCTATCTGGGTTTGCTAACTGCCCTTTTCCCATGCGGTGTCTGTCTTTTGTTGGAGATGCATCCCTGATTGATCAGGAATTAATCAATTTCAATCGACTGAGGTGCCGAGGATGTAGCTGCAGCTAAGCGCACCTCTTGGTAAAGGCGATCGCGCCACGCAAAAAAAGGTGCGTAGGCCGGGTTATCGGCCAGTCCAGGGACACCTTTACCTTTCAGAGAGTTAGGCAAATCCAGGTATGTCCCTGTTGGAAATTTAATGTACATGCTCAGGCCGGCGACCGCAAAATCGGCCAGGGTCGGCTGGTCAGCCACTAAATAGGAACTGCTGCTCAGCAATAGGGTTAGGGCTTCCAGGTCTTGCTCAAGGGCGTTGCGCGCTGCCTTCACCACATCTGGCCCAAATCCGATGCCAAAATTGACCAGATCCAACGCTTCATGGGGAACTGAGCTAACCAGGGTTTTCAAGAAGTCTGGTGTTGAGGTTGGCAGCAGCGCAGAACGAAAATCAGGATGCTGGCTAAATGCGCCAATCATGGCTTTACGGGCATTTAACCCAATTGATTCGTCGGCCCATGCTTCTATCATTAGACAGAGTCCGCGCTGTTTGGCATCCGTCGGAATGATCGGGCGGTCAGGATATTTTGTTTCCAGATAACGGGCGATCGCAGTTGAATCAGCAACCACGTTTGATCCATCTTTAATAACTGGAACCTGGCGCTGCCCCGACATTCGAAAAACATCTAGCTGCCCAATCCCAGGGGTGACTTCAATTTTTTGATATGCCAAACCCTTATAGTCAAGAATAAATCTGACTTTTTCACTGTAGTGAGATAGCTCAAACTGATAAAGCTCAATCATCCTGGATCTCCTGATAAAGGGGGTTGATTCATATATCCAACAACAGTCAGCATGGCTCTCTATCAGGGTAGTACGTCATCCTCATTGTCAGCAGACGGTTTTCACCACTCTGCAACGGAAATAGAATCTGCCTAAGACAGTCTAAAGTCCAGCATCAACACGGAAGTTTTTGCCAAAATGAATAAGTTATGACGATACTAACTAATGGCCGTTGAGTTCGAATCTGGCTGAGTGAATCAATTACTTCAAACTGTTCAAGATAATCTCTTAGAGCTAGTTGGGCAAGCCGTCAGAGCATTCCCGGCGCTGATGTTGGCGATTCTGATTCTTTTAGCGACTCGGTATGCCGTCAAACCTGTTCGCCAAGTTGTGGGAGCCACTTCAGAAAAGCTGATGCCCAGCGCATCTCTGCGCACCTTGTCTATGCAGGTCGTCACGGTTGCCACCTGGGTGATGGGGGTTCTGATTGCCTGTCTGGTTGCATTTCCTGATTTAGGATTAGGCGATCTAATCGGTTTGCTGGGTCTTGGTTCGGTTGCTGTTGGCTTTGCCTTTCAAGATATTTTCAAGAATTTCTTAGCTGGGATTTTGCTTCTGCTGAATGAACCATTCAGAATTAACGACCAGATTATCGTTGATCAATACGAAGGCACAGTCGAATCTATCAATATTCGCTCTACGGCTATTCGCACGTATCAAGGTGAGCAAATTGTTGTTCCCAATTCCATTCTGTTTACAAGTCCGGTGCATGTGCTGACGCAGTATGAATCACGACGCACCGATCTGGCAATTGGGCTAGACTACACGACCCCTCTGCCTAGAGCCCGACAGGTCTTGCAGATGGCACTCGTCGATGTTGATGGCATTTTGGCGACGCCACCTCCCGAAGTGGATGTGGTCGGTTTTGGAGATAGCTCGATCGATTTTGTGGTGCGATATTGGACGCTGCCCCAAATTGTCTACGTGCGCCAGACCAAAACGCGAGTGATGTTAGCTCTTAAGCAAGCCTGCGATGAGGCCGCGCTCAATATTCCGTTTCCGATTCGCACCGTTTATTTCTTCGACCAGGAGAAATATAGCGATCGCCATTCAATTTCATCTAATGCAGATATACATAGCCACTAGCCCTAGCATCCGTCGAAAACTTTCTTAAGGGATAAAAACTTAGCTAATGGGGACTGTCTGAGTCGGGCTGTAATATGCAATACCATGACAGACTTCTTGTAACAGGCATCACTCGTTGCAGTCTATTAATTCGTTATAATTTGTCTTACGCAGATACAGTGGCGTAACAGGCAAGTTGGGCCAGTCGCTGCCGCAGAGTTTCTAGACCCAAGCGATCGCGTGCAGACATAAAAATTGCCTGCGGGAATTCATCTTGGGCGAAGGCCAAAGTCTCACTACTCACCTGATCAACTTTGTTGAATGCGATCAAGGCAGGCCCCGGTGTGATGGGCATATCTTGTAAAATCTCCATCACCGAACGAATCTGACTTTGCCACGCCGGATGCGATAAATCAACCACATGAAGCAGAGCATCTGCCTCAGTCACCTCTTCGAGTGTGGCTCGAAAAGCATCCATTAGCGAGGGGGGCAATTCATGAATAAATCCAACCGTGTCAGTCAATACAATCGATAACGGATTGGGGGCATCATCTCGTGTAATGGTTAGCCGTCGCGTTGTCGGATCCAGCGTCGCAAACAGTTGGTTTGCTGTATAGACTTCTGCATTGGTAAGCACATTCAGCAACGTAGATTTACCAGCATTGGTATATCCCACCACCGCGATCGACGGAACGTCTTGATGTTGCCGTTGCTGCCGCAGGCGCGATCGGTGTGCCTGGAGCTGATCAACTTGCTGCTGCAAGCGAGTAATGCGCCGCTGAATTGAACGACGCTCAGTTTCTAGTTTCGTTTCTCCTGGGCCTCGGGTGCCAATACCGCCACCCAATCGAGACATCGTGCGACCGCGCCCTGTCAAGCGCGGCATCATGTATTCGAGCTGGGCAAGTTCAACCTGGAGTTTACCCGCACCCGACTGAGCCCGCTGGGCAAAAATATCGAGAATGACTTCGGTTCGATCGACGACACGCACTCCAATGCGCGCTTCAAGATTCCGGACTTGAGCCGGGGATAGATCGCGGTCAAACACCACCAGATTGGCTCCCACTGTTTGCACGGCTAAGGCGATCGCCTGGACTTTTCCTTCTCCTACGACCGTCTGAGGATGGGGTCGCGATCGCTTCTGGTGACAAACCTGCAACACATCTCCACCAGCTGTCTCTACCAACCGTGCCAATTCTGTTAGCTGATTTTGAAACTGCTCTGGGGTCGTATCACGAGTCAGTAAGCCCACAAGCAGAACCCGATCTTGCCCAGGGCTGACCTGCTGAGCGATATATTCGCGGCGAAATTCTTCCTCAAGACTTTCAGTTAGTTCTAAAAAGTCTTGCTTGGTGATCACGTCTAAACTCAGCGCTGGAGAGAGCGTCCAGTTGGTTTCAGGATGGGGCACCAGATGGGCCAGATACGCTTCTTTGATATATCCGGTCGCCCCGCCGCCTTGCCGCTGAAACCCATCCCCTGAAAGCGTTAAAATCACCAATGCATCTAGCCGCTGAATCGCCATTGCTGTAAGCGTTGTCTCACTTGGCGTAGCGGCTCCTCGTTGCGTAGCAACGCAGCGAATGCCTGATAGTCGCTCAGCCCCATATCGAGGGATTTCAAGCGGCGGAATCTGAGTTTGCTGTGGGCTACCGACCCCCACTCGAATCACCTGCCCGCGACGATTGATATACGCACAAACAGGTTGTTCGATATCTTGACTAATCGCAGCAAGGCGCTGAGCAAACTCAGGCGTTGTCAAACAATCACCCGGCAACCGCTGGTGATAGAGGCGTTGCAACTGCTTAAGTTGACTTGACTTCAATCCCTGAAGCTGGCCATATATCGTTTCGATAGGCGCTTACCCAGTCTTTAAGTGTTTAACCTCAATAGGTTACTCACCATTTTAAGGGTCTTGTTGAGGATTGAAGTAAAGTTTCATAATCAGCGACTTCCATACCCCCTTGAGGCGCTCTGCAACCGGAACCAATGGAGACTGATGCCGAGTCCCTAATGCTTTTTCATAGCTGTCATAGGCTTCTTGATAGCGATCTAGCCGATAGAGTGCCACACCTCGCAATGTCCAGGCTTGAGGGCTATCTTTCCAAATCTCAAGGGCGCGATCGCATCCTGCTAATGCATCTAAGTGCCGTTCTAAATGAATCAAGACGACGCTTTTAAATACCCACATTTCATGATTATTAGGCTGCTCTTTGAGCGCTTGCTCAAACCTGACTAGAGCATCTGCATACGCGCCATGACTCGCCAGAATTTGGCCTTGTTCGTACCATGCCATGCCGTCAAATGGTGTCCGCGATTCGGAATGAGCCGAAATGTCGTCGCCCAAACGATTATTCATAGTGTCACAAGTGCCATGTTGACGACGCCTGATGTGAAGCATTGAGCAAAAGCTTTGAACGGACAACAAGGCCATTACTACAAAATAAACTTCTGCGAGATAAATCCTGCATGATCAATCAACCCAGCAGACTCGCTGATTCTGATTTGAGCATTGATGCCAAAAACCTGAAGGATTGGCACTGATACAGAATCATTATTCTAAATTTGGATGGCTCATCCGGAAGAATCGCGGCAACCCCCCTACAATGACATTTTTTCCTCTGCTGAAATTAAGGAGTTCTGAAACTTGACATTTAAGTTTGCCTCAAACATTTAGAGTCAAGATTTTGTCCAATCTAACTCCATATAAATTTAGTGCGTGAATTAGGAGTTAGAACATCAACCATAGTTGCGTTTTCTGCACTATGCTCCTCCAAATTGAGAACCTGATTTTTAATTAGTAATGGCTAGCTAATTTCTTGGAACTCATTATTTTAGAACTATTGATCATTTAAAATGTAGAGTTGAAATTTTAAATAATCAGTGATCTTACTCACAATTAGGCGTTGTTTCAGATCATATTCAACTGTCATCCGTATTTGTCTGGATTGTCTTCATAAAACAGCTTGAGAGAATTGAGTATGCCTTATCGGATTAATCAAGTCCTATCATGTCTGGCATTTCAGGGGATTCATCTAGTTTAATTTTTTGGACAATTTGATTGTAATACCAAATGTCATACATGAGGGGTTTAGCCCCGTTTACAACTATTTTATTTTTCGATAGTCTGAAATTTGGAGGTATGCAATTCTCAGGTTTATTAGTCAACTTATGAGTATTGTGATTCATTTCCACAGTCTGAAATGACTGCAATCCATGATTGCAATAGGTATTGATGATTAGGTGATTAGAATCTATTCGATGGCTAAGCCTAATGGGTCTAAACTCATGCTTAACAGACCGCCCCTCGTCTCTTAAGTATGTGAATAAGGGAAGTATACGAATAAGGGATAGCTCCCAAAGAATCTGGTTGCTCTCACTTGATAGGTTTTAAGTGTTTTTAGTCTTGGCTGATTTGACTAAAAGCAGTTTTGCTGTGGTTCCTTGCTGTTGATGATGCTAAAGTTCGCTCAAACGCCTTGCTCGTGCTTGATTGATGAGGCGTTTAGCGCGATGGTTTTACGTCTATGTTGAGTCTTCTTACAACTTAGCAGTGCCTGCTAGCTCTGCGGTAAAAGGAAGCAATTGATGTCACGAGATGCATTAGTAGTCGGAATTAATACATATCAGCATTTACCCCATCTGCGAGCTCCAGCTCATGACGCAGAGGCGATCGCCCATTGCTTGCAAACCTATGGCGAATTCCGGGTGCATCGGGTGCCGGAGATTATCCAGAACCATCAACCCCGGATTGGGCAGAAAACTCAGGTGACACTGAGGCAGCTTGAAGCCGCGCTAATTAATTTATTTAAGCCCAAAGGGCAGAATGTGGCCCATACGGCGCTGTTCTATTTTTCGGGTCACGGAATGCAGCGTGACGCTGGAATTCAAGAGGGCTATCTTGCCGTCAGTGATTCAGCTCCAGACGTTGGGTTTTCAGGATTGTCGCTCTTTTGGCTGCGACGGTTGTTGCAAGAAAGCCCAGTGCGTCAGAGAATCGTGATTTTAGACTGTTGCCATAGTGGCGAATTGCTCAACTTCTTGGAGGCTGATCCAGGAGCAAAAGCCGGAACCGATCGGTTATTTATGGCGGCATCACGCGACTATGAGTCGGCCTATGAATCGCTTGAAAGCTCCTACAGCGTGTTTACGCAAGCCGTTCTGAATGGGCTCCAGCCTGAACATAGTGAGACTGGAATTGTGACCAACCATACCCTAACGGGTTGGGTCAATCATGCGCTAAAAGCTGAGGTTCAGCAGCCGTTGTTTGAAAGTTCGGGTAGCGAAATCATTTTGACGCGTCATACCCAGACGACTGCTATCAAGCGAGGGATGCCGTCAAGCGATATTTGCCCCTATCGAGGCTTAGAGTTTTTTGATGAACCCCATGCTGAATATTTCTTTGGCCGCTCTGAATTGACAGATCAACTGATTGAAAAGCTCCGATCAGGGCGATTTGTTTCTGTGGTAGGGGCATCTGGGAGCGGGAAGTCGTCGTTGATTCGAGCTGGGCTGATTTGGGAATTGAGACGAGGGCAAATGTTTTCAGGTAGCGATCGCTGGCGCATTCGACTGATGACGCCTACCGAGCATCCCCTGAAGAGCCTGGCTGCCGTATTTGTCGATCCTGATCTCTCCGAACTTGAACGAGCCGAGCATCTGCGGCGAGCTGAAGCATTTTTGCAAGATGGGGGGGTGGGTCTGGCTCAGCTCGTTCGGGCTAGCTTACTCACATCAAGCCCCACCAGTATTGGCCCGCGACCGCATCTGCTGCTGGTGATTGACCAGTTTGAAGAAATCTTTACGCTGTGCAGTGGTTCGCATGTAGAGAAAGAACGGCAGCAGTTTTTTAATTGCCTGCTAGAAGCCGTTCAAAATGCAGACCATAGCTTCAGCATTGTCATTGTCATGCGGGCTGATTTTCTGGGGAAATGCTCTCTATACGCCAATCTAGCGCAGCAGATTGAGCAAAGCCTGGTCATGGTCACTCCTATGACCTATGAACAAATTAAATCCACCATTGTCAGTCCGGCGCAAAAAGTGGGGCTCGTATGTGAACCCAATCTCGTCTATACAATGCTGCTGGATGTGATTGGTGCGCCAGGTGAGCTGCCTCTACTGCAATACACATTGGCAGAATTGTGGAAGCAGCGAGATCTCGATCCTGACTCTGGCATTTCGACACTTACCCTAGACGCCTATACAGAACTAGGGGGGATTCGCGGGACACTACAGAAGCGCGCAACAGAAATTTTCTATAGTCTGACGTCGGAAGAGCAAATGGTTGCCAAGCGCATTTTTTTGGCACTAACTCAGCTGGGTGAAGGCACAGAAGATACCCGACGGCGAGTGACCAAGTCTGAGCTGGTGAGTTCAAGTGTGCCGTTGGCGGTCATTGAACAAACATTAGAAAAATTGGTTGCGGCCAAGCTGATTGTGACCAATCAGAGCGATCGCCACGATGTGCAGTCAGAGGCTTATGGGACAACACGCTTGGTTAATGTAGCCAGTCCGTCTCGGTTGGGGGCGATCGCCAATCCCCCATTTCCACCTGAGGAGAGTGATGCCACCGTGCAAACTCTCAACCCCTTGCTATCTTATGATGCCGACACGGAGAAGCCTGCCAAAGATGAGCGCAATCACGAGACAATTGACGTTGTCCATGAGGCGCTCATTCGCAACTGGTCGCTGCTGCGAGGATGGCTCGATGAAAATCGGGAACTGTTGCGGCGGCAGCGTCGGATTGAACACTCAGCTCAAGAATGGGATGCGGCGCATCAACCCACGGGTGCAGAATATTTGCTGCGGGGCAGCCGATTAGTCGATGCGGAAGACTTCCTGGAATCGTATCCGGAAGACCTATCTATTTTGGCGCAGCGCTACGTTACCGTCAGTGCCACAGAGAGTCAACGCGCTAGAAAAGAATCGCGGTTGCTGCAATTTGCGGTGCCTTCCGTGCTGCTGGTGGCGTTAGTGGTCACGCTAAACCAATACCGCAGTGCCATGCAAACGCAAGCCGAAAAAAATTATCAGCTGCAGGTGGCGACATCACGAGAGCGGGCGGCGATCGCCCAATCTATCTTACAAGAGCCTCATGGTGACCCGATGGCAGCATTGCTCATCAGTCGATTGGCTGCTGTCAGAGGAGAGCACACTTACGAAGCGCAGGCGAGCGTGCGAGCATCCCTGCGTCGCCTGCGGCTGCAATTTATGCTGCAAGGGCATACGGGAGCTGTCCATCAACTTCGCTTTAGCTCAGATCAAAAAACCTTAGCAACGGCCAGTGCAGATGGCACTATTCGCCTGTGGACTCTTGATCCGCACACGTTATATACCGCTGCTATGAGTCCGGCAACTGTTTTACAGTGGCGTGAGCAGGCATCTGATCCGTCGCTCACTCAGCCCGTTGAGGCTGAGATCACCGATATGGCGTTTAGCGCCAAGGGAGATCAGCTAGCGGCGATCGCCCAGGGTGAAAACCATGTCAAGCTCTGGTCATTGGGCACAGGTCGTTTGAGCCAACGGCTAGACACCGATGCTCCGATTCAGTCGCTGGCTATGAGCCCCACTGGAGAATGGCTAGCAGCCGCAACTGCTCAAACCGTTTGGCTATGGCGGATCGACACAGGGCAGGTCGAAGCCCAACTGACGCAAATTGGCGTCAGTCAGCATGTCGAATTTAGTCCTGACGGGCAGCAACTTTTAGTCTCCAGCAGTGATGGCAACGTCCGACTGTGGCCCATGCCCTCTTCTACTTCTCAGTCATTCACCTCTAGCGCTGTTGCCATTTTGCATCCGTCTCCTGTCTTAGCTGCTCGCTTTAGCCCCAATGGGCAGCTGATTGCAACAATGAGCAGTGAGGGGCATGTGAGGCTCTGGAATGCCCAAACCCGAGAACTAGTCCAATGGCTCACTGCGCCCCCTAGTGAGCAGTCGGAGGCTGACTCCTCTACTCCAGCCGCACTGGCTAATCAAACGAATGGAGGAGCAGAGGCGATCGCGCCCTTAGAGCCTGCCTCCCTGGAAGTTACTCCATCAATGCCATCAATGCCATCTTCGTCTCCAAACAAAAACGTCGCTCTAGGATTTAGCCCCAACGGTCAAATGCTAGCTATCAGCCGTGCTGACCATGGCCTACAGATTTGGCAGCAAGACAGTCAACGTAACTGGAACATTAAGCCACTAAGGGGATTAGAAGAATCTGCGGATCGAGCCTTGAGTGAGTTTGCGTTTAGCCCAGACAGTCAATTTTTGGTAACCGGGAATCACTCTGTTTTGGGACAAGAGCGGCCTAATTTTTCAGCGGTTTGGGATCTGCAAACTGGAGAAAAAACTGCTGATTTGCGCGGATCTCAATCTGACATTACTAGCTCAGCGTTTAGTCCCAATGGCCTCTATGTGATCACGACCGATCGGAACGGCAATATCTCGTTTTGGTCAGCAGACGAGGGCGGAGAACTGCCCTCAATCCCTGAAACTCACAAGCCTGTGCGTTGGCTTTCATTTGCAGCTCCTCCAACAGATGTGATTGGAGCCACACCGTCACAAACTCAGACTGATATCACGACTATTACTGAAGATGGGATGATCCAGCAGTGGAAACTTTTGAGCGATCCGTTACCGTCTTACACGGAGCCGGCTCCAGCGACGACGACTCTAAATCTGTTGGGAGGAGATTCGCAGGCTCAATCTATGCAGCCGTTTCGGTCTTTAGATTCCATTAAACTCCGGTCAATCTGGCAGCGATTGCGGGCGATTAGTATCTCGATTGGGCAACGGCAGCAGCAAACAGTAGCACCGATGTGGTTCCAGCCTCAATCGAGCAGGTTATCTGCTGGGGAGATTCCCGATGCGTCATCGGTCAGCGCCTCACCCGAATGGGCGATCGCCTCAAACGATGACACTCTAACCGCAGCGGCATTTGCCGCCAAAGATCAGTTGGTTGCCGCCGCCACTCAACATGGCTGGCTCGATATCTATCGCGCCAATTCATCTGATCAATTGCTGCACCGCATCCAAAATCCAACAGTGGCATCCTCTGAATCTTCCTCTGCCAAATCCGTGCTGCGTTACCTGACCTTTAGCACGGATAATCAGCTGCTGCTGGGCGTTGGGTCAGACGCTACCATGCGACTGTGGAGCGTGCAGTCGGGTAATCTTTTGCAGATCCTCCAGGGACATACAGATGCGATCCAACAGGCTCGATTTAGTCGTGACGGACGGCTGATTGTCAGCGCTGGGTTTGATCAGACCGCACGGATTTGGGAAGTTAGTTCTGGCAAACTGCTGATGACAATTCCGCATCAGTCCTCTGTCACGAGCGCAAGTTTTAACCCCGACTATACCCTAGTCGCCACGGCCAGCGTCGATGGCACTATTCGCATTTGGGACGTAGCAACCGGAACTATTCAAGTTGTGCTCTCAGGCCACCGAGGCAGCATTTTAGATGTCAATTTCAGTCCAGATGGGCGATCGCTGGTTTCGGCCAGTCAAGATGGCACGGTGCGCCTGTGGGACGCTGAAATCGGTGTAGAACAGGCACAATTGCGACCGTCTGCAACCGCAGACCAGCCTGAGCCAATGCTGCAAAGTGTATTTAGCCCAGACGGCCATTATGTTGCGGCTCTCAGTCAGAATGGAGACGTTCATATTTGGGCTGCGACTTGGGAAACGATGCTGAAACTAGCTAGCAATCGTAGTTTAAGATCATTAACACCCGATGAATGTATTCGCTATCTCCGCCTAACTCCGCAAGACTGTCCGTGATTTTGTGCCTTGACTGAACCTTAGACGAAAAAAATTAATGTTCTTTTCACTACATTCGGAACATCCGCCATGAGGCAGCGGTCATTTCAATAAACTTGATTCAATATAGGGTTTGCTCCTCAACTTAGTTCACTATTGCTAACTCTCAATGTCCGAGTCAGTTACAGATTAACTATAGGGAATATTTCAAGACCCAGACGCTATCTAACCCTTCTTCAATAAGGGTTTTTGCAGCTTGTGCCTGTTTTGAAGTGAGCTGATTCTGCCAGACAATCTGATTGGACTGCGGTTTTGGTTTACTGCCTAACTTGATCGCAATTGATCGAACTATCCGTTTGCAATCTGTGCTCGATCTCAGGAGATCGATTGTTTTTGCGTGCTAATTCACCCAATGGAATGTGATCTATGAAACTCAGAAATACTCGCCATACGGGCAATATTTGGCAATCTCTCCGGTTCAAAAATGCAGCGATCGCCCTCTTTACCTCCACGCTGATGTTGAGCGGTGTCGCACCTCTCCTCTTGGCTAGCCCCCTGCCGATGTTGCTAAGCCAGCGGCAAGACAGCTGGGATTGCCTATTACGCATGGCTCGCCTAGTGAATGCGCGACAGGAAACCACTGCTCTGGTACTGCAGTTGGATGTCGATGATAAACCTGACACCACGTATGCCAACGTGGTCTATCAGATTTTTGGGCGCATCAATGGTCGCTGGACTGAACTCTACACCAACAGAGGCGCACGGCTGATCAGCAGTGGCTCAGGTAGTGTCACCCTGCCACCAGAAGTAATTGCCTTGGAAGACTTAAAAGACAGAGCCGGGAACCAGGTTAACCTGACCAACTTAGATCTGAAAGCAGTGGCCCAGATTCGCTATGACGTCCAGGGAGGCCGTCGTGACCAGCGAGTCACGTGGGAGCAAGTTTCATCCTATAGTGCGATCGCCCAAACTCGCTCAACGCAATTGGTTGCAGCACAATCTGACACTGATGATGACCGAGTTGTCTTTCGGGAGAGCCAAGAAGAGAGGGTCGTGACCCGCACCCAAACTGAGGTGACTCCTATTCAAGTGGATCGCGCGCGTCCCAGCAATCAACCGTTGAATCCGCATCGGGGTCATTTTAGTCTGGCTGTTCGCCAATCCCGCGTCACGATTCCTGAGGTGATCGCCCGAGTTTCAGTGAAATATAAGCGGCCTGATGCGTTTCTACAAGAGCGATTGGTTGGAGATTTTCGCTACCGCATGAACCAGCGGGCTCAGTTTATTCGAGGGCTGAATTCGGGCGATCGCGTCGTTGTCCGCTTGTTCGATCCACAAGGCGACTTCATTGGCTATAGCGAGTTTGAGTTGCTGGACGATAATGCTGCAGTGAATTTGGTGCTCTCAGATGATATGGGAGATGGCGTCATCCGCACGGTTTATGGCGTTGATGGCGATCGCAACGGCAGCATTGATCAAGGTGTTCAAGTCTATGACTATTTCACCCGCGTAACGAATGTCTCGTCTAACCGATATCAAGATGCTGTCGTCACCTTCTACGATTCCACCTCGACACTTGACACACGATTCTTTGCGATTTCAGACTTACCTGCTCCCCGACGCGATTGCTTTTATCCAACTTCGTTCCGAAGCGGCAATTTTGCGGTGGCTCGACGCACGCTGCGCGTGTTTTCGTCAGGCCTAGCGCGAGCATTTTACTCGACTCCGGGTCAGTTGGTGCAGATCAATAACGTCAGCACAACGACGATTTCGACCTATGAAGTTAGCCAGCAAATCTTGACTTATCGGGAAGTGGGCTATACCGAAGGCATTATTACTCGTACCTGTGATTTGGGCTGCGTAGGTAACGATGATGACGACGACGATGACGATGACGATGATGACGGCTATAGCTACGATAACGACGATGATGATGATGACGACGACGATGACGATGATGACGACGACGATGACGATGATGACGACGATGACGACGATGATGACGACGATGGCTACGATAACGACGATGACGATGATGACGGTATAGGCTATCGTCGCAACTGTAATCAGGGCATTGGCAATGGCCCTGAAGGATGTGATCCGGGACGATCGCAACCTCATGGAGGCAGTAATGATGAGACAGGTCGCACGCCAGGGAATCGGCGTCGATAATCAATCTCAATCAGTCTGTTGGGAGTGACACGCTAATCTAGAAGGGCAGGTTTTGAGCCTGCCCAATCGTCTTCTAGTGTGTGGATGATGAACGCATTCGTCGGCAAAACGCTACAGTCAGGGAAATATACTCTGGATCAGCTCTTGGGCCAGGGTGGGTTTGGCGTCACCTTCAAGGCCAGCCATCGATACCTTAATCAGCCGATGGTGATTAAGACGCTGAACACCGATCAGGTTGCTGATCCACAGTTTGCAGATTTTGAGCAGCGATTTCAAGACGAGGCGCGTCGGCTTGCCCTCTGCACACATGCCAACATTGTGCGTATCAATGACTTCTTTTTAGAAGACGGCATGCCCTATCTGGTGATGGATTATGTGCCAGGGCAAACGCTTGACCAGCTTGTGTTTCCTGATCGGCCATTAGCAGAAGCGATCGCTATTCATTACATTCGTCAAATTGGGGCAGCCCTGCAAATCGTCCATGAAAAGGGGCTGCTGCATCGAGATATTAAACCTCAGAATATTATTCTTCGAGACGGGACTCAAGAGGTGGTGCTGATTGACTTTGGCATTGCTCGCGAGTTTACGTCAGGCGTGACGCAAACCCATACCAATTTGCTTTCGGTGGGCTATGCGCCTGTCGAACAGTATCTGGCGTATGAGCGTCGTACTCCTGCTACTGATGTGTATGGCTTAGCGGCTACCCTTTATGCGCTAGTAACCGCTCAGGTGCCTGTGGCATCAGTGCTGCGCGATCGCCAGCCGTTGACGCCGCCTCAGCAGTGGCGACCCGACTTAAGTGCCGCTGTTAATCATGCCATCTTAGAAGGTCTAGCGGTTGATGCGCACCGTCGGCCTGCCACAGTTTCAGATTGGCTAGCGCTGTTGGCAGGCGATCGCCCCCACCTGGCAACTTGGACAGCCACTATGCCCTCGTCGTCTCCAGGTTCCAGTCCTTCAAAGGGCTGGCGTGCAGCCCCTACAGGTCGAAGCGGGGTGCCGACTATGGCCGTGATGCCGCGTCATCAGCCCTCCCCGCTGACGCAGGGGCAATCCGCTAGTGGCAGACCTCGCTTCCCAGGTTCACCTGATCAATCTCTTGATCAATCTGCTGTGGGAACAATGGCGATCGCGCCAGAGCCACGGCAGATCCGTAGCAACCCGCTGCTGCTATTCTTGGTTTTGATGGTTGGGGCAGCCGCGCTATCAGGCATTGGAGCCTTTTGGTGGCGATCGCACCAGAGCCAAATAGCCTCTGAGAATGAGCCCATTCCTCCAGCCTTGGAAACCTCTCCCCGGCCTAGCGTGCAACGATCGCCAACGCCAGTACCAGAACCGACTCCCGATCCGTCCCCTCTTGAATCATTACCTGCTGCGAGTCTGAGCCGTCCGACTCCGGTGCCGAGTCAAGACCCAGCACCCGATCCTGGTTCTGCAGCCAATTCTGATCAGCCGCTGCACCTTTCATCTCGTAATCCTAGTGCAATTCGCCGGGTGCCGGGATTGTCTGTGGGCATGTCGCAGCAGGAAGTCGAAGCATTGCTGGGTGCGCCCAACCAGTCTGGAACGGGCGATCGCCCCAACACCCACTACAGCCGCTACGATTGGGTACCGGGTCGTGTCACGCTGACCTATATCTATGACGCTCAGACTGATCGGGTTCAACAATCATCGGCCTCGTTTACTCAGGCGGTTGATGCACTGGTGATGCGAGTTGCTGTCAATGGCATGGTCGGTAGCAGTATGACTGAGGCTATTGAGACCGGGCTGCGCCAGGTACAGGCCGATCAGTCAGATCGCTATTCGTTTCAATCGGGTGCCATCGAGGGCCTGATTGAGCGCACTGAGGGCGATCGCATCCAGGTAACAGTCTGGAAGCCCTGACCTCATTAATCTAGGGCTAGGATGATATCTAGGGCTAGGATGATCCCTCCTGGAAGCACTGGCGTTATCATAAGAACAGTTGACATTTCTTAATAGATATTTCTTAATCATTCCTGCCTACATGGTTGCTATTTCTCCCAGGTTAGAAAAGTTCAAAGAGTTGTTAACTGAGAAGCTGCTGTTCGGGAATGAGCCCACACCAGAGTTGTTGGCAATCTTGTTGGTCTACTTTGTTCAGGGCATCCTGGGGCTGGCGCGATTGGCAGTTAGTTTCTTCCTGAAGGATGACTTGGGCCTAACACCCGCACAGGTTTCGGTGATGATGGGCATCGTCATGGTGCCCTGGATGGTGAAGCCGCTGTTTGGCTTTTTGTCAGATGGCTTACCGATTTTGGGCTACCGTCGTCGTCCGTATCTAGTGCTGTCTGGGCTCTTAGGCACCGTATCCTGGTTGCTGCTTGCCACAGTAGTACATTCGGCTGTTGCCGCTACAGTGGCGATCGCCCTCAGTTCTCTCTCAGTGGCCGTCAGTGATGTGATTGTTGATTCGCTGGTTGTGGAGCGCGTTCGCAAAGAGTCACTGGGTGAGGCTGGCTCACTGCAAGCTCTGTGTTGGGGCACCTCTGCTCTCGGTGGCCTATTGACAGCCTATTTTAGTGGCTTCTTGCTTGAAGAATTTAGCGTTCGCACGGTCTTCATCATTACAGCGACGTTCCCGCTGATTGTGTCTCTCGTCGCGGGTCTGATAAGCGAATCAAAGGTTGAAACTCCATCAAATTGGGCGATCGTCGGACAACAAGTCAAGCAGCTGCGCGATGCGGTGACTCAGAAAGCAATCTGGCTCCCTGCTGCTTTTATTTTTATCTGGCAGGCAACACCCACCGCCGACTCAGCATTTTTCTTTTTTACGACGAACGAGTTAGGATTTGAACCCGAATTTTTGGGTCGTGTTCGTCTCGTCACTAGCATGGCAGCTTTGATCGGCATCTGGCTGTTTCAGCGATTCTTCAAGACAGTGCCCTTTCGCACTATCTTTGGCTGGACTACGCTGATTTCAGCGATTTTGGGCATGACAGCGCTGTTGCTAGTCACTCATATGAATCGAACCCTTGGCATTGACGATTATTGGTTTAGCTTGGGCGATAGCCTTGTGCTGACGGTCATGGGAGAGATTGCTTACATGCCAGTGCTCGTTTTGGCAGCACGACTGTGCCCGCCAGGAGTTGAAGCTACGCTGTTTGCCCTGCTGATGTCTGTATTGAATCTGGCGGGTTTGGTTTCTCATGAATTAGGAGCAGGTCTAACTCATCTATTGGGCATCACTGAGACAAATTTTGACCGCCTGTGGATTTTGATCACGATTACTAATCTGACGACCCTATTGCCGCTACCGTTTCTGGGGTTGCTGCCTAGCGGTCATCCCGATCAAGAACGCTATCCAGACTTAGACACGGGGTCGGTCAATGCTCAAGGGTCTTTGCCTGCATCCTCGGTGTCGCTGGTTGCAGCAGAACCTGGTTTAGAGCTAGCTCAACCCGCTGTTGAACACGAAATCATGCAGTCTTAGGAATCAGGTATGAACTATAACGTTATCCATCGCTCTACTGAAGACACCTTGTCACCAGTAGATAAGTCTTATCGTGTTGAGGAGTGGCAGACCGGATATCGATCGCTGCCAGACGAGTTTGACTATTGGATTGACGACATTGAGGGCACTCTGCCGCACGACCTGCGAGGGACGCTCTTCCGCAATGGCCCTGGTTTGCTGGATGTCAATGGGCAGCGCATTCATCACCCGTTTGATGGTGACGGCATGATTTGTGCGATCGCCTTTGACCAAGGGCGTGCTCACTTTCGCAATCGCTTTGTCCGCAGTGAGGGGTTTGTCGCAGAGCAAAAGGCTGGAGCAATTCTGTATCGTGGTGTGTTTGGCACCCAGAAGCCAGGCGGATGGCTCGCCAACGCCTTTGATTTTCGGCTCAAGAATGTTGCCAACACTCAGGTGATCTACTGGGGCGGCAAGCTTTTGGCGCTGTGGGAGGCTGCTGAACCTCATCAGCTGCATCCTCATACGCTTGAGACGCTAGGTCTAGACCATCTCGATGGAGCGTTGTTACCCGGTGCAGCGTTTGCAGCCCACCCTCGGATTGACCCTTCATGCAAGGCCGATCAGGGCGCGCCCTGCCTTGTCAACTTTGCGATTAAGCCGGGGCTTTCGACAACTCTTACGATCTATGAACTGAACCCGCAAGGCCAAGTCATTCGCCAGCAAGCTCACAGCGTTCCGGGGTTTGCCTTTATTCATGACTTTGCCATTACGCCCAACTACTGCATCTTCTTTCAAAATCCGGTGACATTTAATCCTCTGCCGTATCTGGCCGGTATGCGGTCAGCAGCAGAGTGTATTCAGTTTCGTCGTGATCAGCCAACCCAGGTGATTCTGATTCCGCGACATTCGTCAAAGCCAGTGCAGCGATTGCCGACCCAAGCCGGGTTTGTGTTTCACCATGCTAACGCCTTTGAAGAGGATGGCCAGATTGTTGTCGATTCAATTTGCTATGGCGAATTTCCGGCAGTCGATCCGGGCCAGGATTACCGCGCAGTGAAGTTTGACGATCTGCCCCCCGGACACCTGTGGCGATTCCGCATTGATCCTGCGGCGCAAACCATTGATCGCCAGCAGATGGATGCCCGCTGCCTCGAGTTTCCGTCGGTGCATCCTGATTATGTTGGGCGACACTATCGTTACTTATATACTGGGGCAGCTGACGCAGCAGTCGGTAATGCCCCATTGCAAGCCATTCTCAGGCTCAACGTTGCAACTGGTCAGCAAGACCTATGGAGTGCGGCTCCAACAGGTTATGTGGGCGAACCTATTTTTGTGCCTCGCCCGAATGCACAGGCCGAAGATGACGGTTGGGTGATGACGGTCGTGTATGATGCTGAGCGCCAAAAATCTGAGGTGGTGGTTTTGACTGCCGATGCGATCGCCTCTGGCCCAATCGCACGACTGCGGCTCAAACACCATGTGCCCTATGGTCTGCATGGCGGGTTTACACCTGAATACTTCGGCCCTACTTGATGGGGTGCAGCGGATGGGGTGCTGTTAATCTTAACGGCTTGGCCTCTGAAAGCCTGACTAAGTAGAATGGGCTCGACAGGCGCTTCTCTAGAGCCTTCAATATGGAGCTGATAATTTTGTCAGCGTGTCGGGAACTAAATCGGCAAACTTCTATTCTTCTTCGTTATGAATGTGAGGTACGGGATCATAGCCGCCAGGGTGAAAGGGGTGGCAGCGCAGAATGCGCCGCACCGCCATCCATCCGCCTTTAAATACGCCAAACTGGGTGACCGCCTCAATCGCGTATTGAGAGCAGGTCGGCTGGAACCGACAGTTCGGAGGAAACAGAGGTGAAATCAGCACCCGATATAGACGGATCAGTGCAATCAGTAGGCGTTTCATATGCCTATTGTAATTGAGGAGTAGGGACTGTGAACCGGAGAAGAAATCTAGCTCATAGCCGTTTTTCACATATGGGTGCTGCGTTCGTCTCTCCTCCAGAGTTAGACGTGAATCGACTCTACGCCTCTAAATTCAGCGCTGTTAAGTTCAGTGCCATTAAATTCAGCGCCATTTAGATGGGCGTTGAGTTGCAAATATTCGTGATAAAGGGCGATCGCCTCAGCTTCGTTATCGACGGGATATTGAGCTTTAGCACCATTGCCCAATAAAATAATCAGGCACAGCCGACTCTTGCGATCGACTGAGCGTAGCAGCTTCCGCTTTATTAACATCATAAAGTTCCTGGGGGCTAACCTTGACTTTGCATAATCTTTACTTTGCCCCTCGGAAACGGTCAGGACAGTTTAAATAATTGACATATAAGTTCAGCGATCGCCCCAAACATGGAATGTCCTCACTCTAAAACTAAAGCTGAACCAAGAGAGCAATCGGGCCTAACCCCCAATAGACCAATAGCATCCATAAATAAGTAATGAGTTCATACCATTTTGCCCAGCGCGACGTCGGGTTGATCGAGAAGCGCCACGCAATCACAATGGCCGAGACCAAAAACAGCAGCAGCAGCAACAGCATGGGACGGGCAAACTGGACATAAAGCGCCGAGAGCAGTGTCACAAGCGTAATCAACCAAACGAGCCCTAACCAGACTCGAACGGCTAATTGTCGCCCCCAGCGAATCGACGCGTTGAACCAATGGGATGTGGTGCCGCTAAACACTGGCAGATGCACCAAGGCGATCGCCATGCAGCTGAGAAACCCAACGAGTAGATACCAAATGAGTCCATTTGGCGGAGTCAGGCTAACCGTCATCCAGTCGCAAGCTGTTGCATAGAGTGAGGCCAGCGGCACTGCGAGCACTTGCGCTCCTATCTTGATCAATGGGCGGTTTTCTAACCAGTGGGACACAAAAAACTGTCGATTGTAAAGCCCGATATATCCCCACAGCACCAATAACGGCACAATGTGCCCCCACCCCAGTGAGGCACTCAGCCCCAACTGCACAAACCCAGCGGCGATCGCCCCAATTCCAAGCTCTTGGAGGCTGATCAGCCCTTCTGCAATGGGTCGAGAAAGGGTATGATGCCCCTGTTTATCGAGACCTTGAAACTCTTGCACGACTTGGAGTTGAGCAAAAAATAGCATCACCACAATGAAGGCAATCAGGACGGTGCCCAGGAATGTCAAGGGTGGGGCCGCAATACTCTCAGCCTGACGCGATCGCAATAAAACCGAGTGACTGACTGCTGAAAGACTCAAAATGCCAATGAGAATGCTGTTTCTAACAATTGGAAAGCGTTCATGCTGATAAACCCACCATCGGTTTGTCATACTCATTTTTCAGATCAGAACCGTGAATCAGCCCAGCGGTGAACTGTAAACTATCTCAGTGCTGTGGCCTCTTCTAACGATGCCATATCGCGTTTCGTGCGGAGATGAAATATTGTAGTTCTGTGGTTAGTCAGGGGGTTGTCCTACGATGGCGATACCATCTTCTCTGCAGCCCTGGAAGTCTCAACTGGGAGCCCAACGGGATTGGTTTTGGCGAGGATGGCGGATTCGATATACATTCATTCGGGCTGCAGCTAAGCAGTCTGATGGAATTACTGCCGATACGATTCCCATTGTGTTGATCCATGGATTTGGGTCGGCACTCACTCAGTGGCATGCTAATTTGTCTCCTTTGAGCGATCGCCATCCTGTGTATGCGTTGGATCTTTTGGGCTTTGGGGCCTCTGAAAAAGCAGCAACCACCTACAATACGACACTCTGGGCTGAGCAAATCCATGACTTTTGGGCAACAGTAATTCGACGTCCGGTGATTTTAGTGGGGCATTCGTTGGGGGCACTGGTAGCCGCCACTGCCACTGCCACCTACCCAGAGATGGTGCATGGGCTCGTGATGATGACGCTGCCCGCCACGCGACAGGAAGTGCTGCCCGTGCGGTGGGTTCAGCCGCTCGTAAGCCTGCTAGAACGGATCGTGGCCTCGCCGCTTTTGATTCGCTTGATTTTTCGAGTGGCTCGTCGCCCCGCGTTTTTGCGGATTGCGTTGCGCTCGGCCTATGCAAACCCAAGTCGAGTTACCGATGAGGTGATCACAAGCTTTTTCCTGCCGACCTGCGATCGCGGTGCTGCTCAAACCCTGTGTCGTCTATCGAAATCTGCGACCCAGCTGGACTATAGCCCCAGTCGGCCTACCCTACTGCGCGACATTAATCGCCCAATTTTGATGTTGTGGGGCGAAAACGATCGCATCGTTCCGATTGCCCAAGCAGACCGATTGATTGCACTCAATCCGACTATCACATTTTGTCAGATTGCCAATGCTGGGCATTGTCTCTACGACGAATGTGCCGATGAAATTAACAGTGCCCTCCTCACTTGGATAGCCAACTTAGATGCAGGGGCAAGTCGTTTGCCTCATCCATAAGCTGAATGCGCCCCTCATGCGATCCTAAAGCGATCCTCAAGAACGAAAATTAGTCCATGCCTTCAATGGGTGCAAACCCCTGACGCTGAACGTTTTCACTCACATGCCGGGGCTCTAGAAACTGCAAGAGATAATCCGGGCCACCTGCTTTTGACCCCACCCCTGAGAGCTTAAAGCCACCAAAGGGCTGGCGAGCCACGATCGCCCCAGTAATGCTGCGGTTAATGTAGAGGTTGCCGACTTCAAATTCTGTCTGCACGCGGTCAATATGAGACGGGGTGCGCGAATAGAGGCCCCCAGTGAGGCCATAGCGAGTGCCATTGGCGATCGCCAACGCATCATCAAACGTCTGGGCTTTGAGCACAGCCAACACCGGGCCAAAGATTTCATCTTGGGCAATAACCGCATCGGCAGGCACGTCGGCAAAAATCACTGGGCCAACAAAATAGCCAGATTCTGGCGAGGGCATCTCTAGGGCGACGTTGGCTTCTTGCTTACCCGTTTCGATATAGTCTCGAATGCGATTTTGCGCCGCCGCATCAATCACCGGGCCGACCTGAGTGCTGGGCGACTCAGCCATGCCTACATTTAATGATTTGGTCGCTTCTACGAGTCGTCGGACAAAGGTGTCATAAATAGGCTCTAGCACGATCACCCGAGAGCAGGCTGAGCATTTCTGCCCGCTATAGCCAAAGGCCGAATACACGACTCCCTGAACCGCCTGATCTAAATCTGCGCTTTCGTCAACAATAATGGCATTCTTGCCGCCCATTTCTGCCACCACTCGTTTCAGATGCATTTGTCCGGGCTGCAAATGAGCTGCATCGACATAAATGCGACTGCCGACTTCTTGTGACCCGGTAAATATGATCATGTGAACATCAGGATGCTTGACCATATGGGCTCCTGCGATCGCCCCTCGACCCGGCACATATTGAAACACGCCCTTAGGGATGCCAGCATCAACCAAAATCTCAGTCAGCTTGGCGGCAATCACTGATGTGGTTTCGGCGGGCTTGAGCAGGGCACAGTTGCCCGTCACGAGTGCGGCCACCGTCATACCCGTCGGGATCGCCAGCGGAAAATTCCACGGGGAGATCACCACCACGATGCCGCGCGGCTGATAAAAGTAGCGATCGCCCTCCCCAGCGACGTCGTAAGTATAGCCCCGATCTAAGCGCTCCATTTCGGCAGCATAATAGCGGCAAAAATCAGCCGCCTCTGAAACCTCCGCATCACCCTGATGTAGAGGTTTGCCACCTTCGAGCACCATCCAGGCACAAAGCTCGGCTCGTCGAGCTTCCAGCAAGTCTGCGGCCTTGCGAATGATGGCGGCACGTTCTGACACTGGCGTGCGTTTCCACCTTTGAAAGGCTGCTTTCGCAGCTTGAATTGCTTTGTCTGCTTGGGCAACACTGATGAGCCCCACCGAGCCGATGATTTCAGATGGGTTGGAAGGGTTGACCGAGTCTACCTGCTCTTGGGTTGTGAGGCGATCGCCATTGATCAGCGGTAAATAGGATTGGCCCAGTTGCTGCCGCACCGACTGAATCGCCGCCAGTGCCGCATCTCGTTGAGCAGCGATCGCGTAGTCAGTATCTGCTGAGTTGACAATGCGGGTATAGTGCGACGGCAAGGGAATGGCAGCTCCTCGTTCTCCCTGCTGTTGGGCTTCATTGCCCATCACAGGCGGAGCCAGCAGCTCGTCTGCAGGGGCGTTTTCTAGACTTTGTCGCAAGAATGAACTGTTGGCGGTATTTTCTAGCAAGCGACGAATCAAATACGACATGCCGGGAATTAGCTCCCCATAAGGGCAATAGACCCGCACTCGATGGCCCTGATCGACCAGAGCCTTGGCGAGCTTATCGGCCATGCCATAGAGCACCTGTAGCTCAATGTTGCGGCGGGGGAGGTTGAGCGTTTCGGCAATGGCGATTGCATAGGCTTGCGATCGCACATTATGACTGCCAATGGCGGCATATAAATACTGATGATTTTCGAGCAAAATCCGCGTCAGGCGCTCAAACCAGACATCGGTTGAAGATTTATGGCTAAACACTGGATTTTCCCAGTTATGTTGGCGCGATTTAATGGTTTCTTGATCCCAATAGGCCCCTTTGACCAGACGCACGGTGATGGGGTGGCCGCGCTCTTTAGCCCAAGCAACCAGACCTTGTAAATCGTCTTCTGAATCGCGCAGATAGGCTTGCAGCGTGACGCCAATGTCGGTGCGCGTGCGAAACTCATCCTCCATTAGCAGCTCTTTGAGAATGGCCAGAGTCAAGTCTTTGTAGGCATACTGCTCCATGTCAAAATGCACCATTGCCCCCAGCTCGTGGGCACGCCGCAACAGCGGACGAATGCGCTCAATCACTTTGGCCTGACTGCCCTTCACATCCAGCGGGTCAAACTGAGAATAGAAAGCCGTCAGCTTCACCGACACCTGCACTCTCGATAGAGATGCACCATCGGCCTCGTCAATTTGAGAAATCGCCGACCATGTTTTGGCTGCGTCGGTTAGTTGCTCAATTAGCTCGATGTAGCGATCGCGGTACGACTGTGCTTCTGCCTCAGTAATGACGGCTTCACCCAGCAAATCGACGGTATAGGTCATTTTTTGCTTACGCAACTGCTCAATACTCTTGAGCGCCTGCTTGAGGTTTTCACCTGCAATATACTTACGTGCTAGGGTTTCAACAGCCGTTGAGACGGTCGTTGCGGCCATTTGACCCGGCACCGAATCGGCATTGGCAAAGTTGAGTAGGCTTTTGAGCGCCCCCGGCAACTCAACAGATTCATCGCCCAAATATTCTTGCAGATGGCGGGCGATTTCGGCTTTGCTCGTCAACGATGGTAAGCAGTCGATAAAGCGAAATAGCTGCACCCGCAACCCCGGATTGCTCATGGCCCAGGCCAGCAGCTTGTCATCCCAGCGCATCTGATCCCGCATTTGGGCGAAAAAAGATCCCTTTTCTTGCGTCAGGGAAAGCAGATGACGGGCGATCGCCTGCGTTTTTTCTTCGTATTGATCAATCGCTGGGGAAGATGCTTTGTCAGATGCCTGTAAAACCACTGGAATCAACCTCTCGACACTGGAAAATACTATAAGTTATCGGTCTTATCACTTTATTGTCGCGTTTCAACGATGGATTGACATCGCCATGTAGCTCGCCAACTATCTAAACGTGATGGTTTGTAATATGGCATCGCGGAGCGATCGCTGATGTCAATTCTTGACAGTTGAGAGTTTGATTTGTTCTCTAATTCAGTGAGGTGTAGATTTGGCGATCTGAAAGCTCAGTTTGGCGATCTGCGGGCTTAGTATGGCAATCTGCGGGCTTAGTATGGC
>CAZCXK010000072.1:27724-29000 GCA_964502605.1 uncultured bacterium | reverse complement strand
CTGGAAGGTTCATTTGCAGGTCTGGAAGGTTCATCCGCAGGTCTGGAAGGTTCATCCACAAGGATCGAAGACTCTGCGACGAGGATCGAAGACTCTGCCACAGGTCTGGAAGGTTCATCCGCGAGCATCAAAGACTTAGCCATGCCGCTGCCGCCCAGTCATCACTCCGTGCCGCCATCTCAATCACATCTTCACGCTACAGCCATCCGGGCTCAAGCCATAGACGAGTCATTTCACATCACAGACACGCCACCCAAAATCTCTCAACCCCAGTCTGATCCGCCTCAATCGCTTTCTAGTCAGAGAGCCGCACCCGAGCAAGACAGCCGCACTCGCAAAAAACCAGAACCAGCCCCACTAGAGCATCCATCCGCCAATTCTGCCCCCCCTCCTCCTCTGCCTTCTGCCTTCTCCCATCCTCCCGCCTTCCCCATCCCTGGCATTCAGCTCGGCAACATCTTCGTTGGCATTCAGCCCTCACGGGGCTATGACCGCGACCCCGCGCTCAACTATCACGCTCCCGATTTAGAACCAACCCATGCCTATCTCGCCTTCTATCACTGGCTGCGGCACCACTTTGGAGCTAATGCCATCGTCCATGTGGGCAAACACGGCAATCTAGAATGGCTTCCCGGCAAGAGCATCGCCCTCTCTCAAGACTGCTACCCGGAAGTCGCATTGGGAGCCATGCCGCATTTTTATCCCTTTATCGTCAACGACCCCGGTGAAGGCTCTCAGGCCAAGCGACGGGCTCAGGCCGTCATTATTGACCACCTGACGCCGCCGATGACTCGCGCCGAGCTGTATGGCCCGCTGCAGCAGCTAGAGCACCTGATCGACGAATATTATCAGGCGCAAAGCCTTGATCCTACCCGGTTACCTATCATCCGCGATCGCATCTGGCAGCTCGCGACGCAAGAGCATTTGCAGGTTGATTGGGGGCTAGGCGATCGCCAAAACACAGACCTGCAGACGAAATCACCCGCCGATTTGAGCAGGGGGGCGGCCATGCCGCTGGGCTTCACCGAGTTTCTTGCCTTGGCTGACGGCCATCTCTGTGAGCTAAAAGAAGCGCAGATTCGAGATGGGCTGCATATTTTGGGGCAATGCCCAACGGGGCGGCAGTTGCGAGACTTGATTGTGGCGATCGCCCGTCAGCCAGGGGCGGGGCGACAGGGATTAACCCGAGCGATCGCCACAGATTGGCAGCTTGATCTCGATCCGCTGATGGCTGATTTGGCGCAAGTATTAAATGGGCCAGTATTACAAAAGCCAG
>CAZCXK010000072.1:13549-27624 GCA_964502605.1 uncultured bacterium | reverse complement strand
GCCAGTATTACAAAAGCCAGCACAGCAATCGGCTCACGAGCAATATGATCGGTTTGCTATGACTGAGTTTTCGTCATGTCGCACCTATGGCGATATCGTCGAGCGGCTAGAGGCAATCGCCGCAGATCTGATCGATGTCATGCTAGGCCACGTAGACGCTGCTACTGCGGTGCATCCCATAGGAGCAGCCACACACCACGAACTTGATTGGGTGCGATCGCACCTGCTGCCTGCTCTGCGCCAAACCAACCACGAACTTTCTCATCTGCTGCGGGGCTTAGATGGGGGCTATGTGCCGAGTGGCCCTTCTGGCGCGCCGACCCGTGGCCGTGCCGATGTATTGCCCACGGGGCGAAATTTCTATTCGGTTGATATTCGTGCCATTCCGACTGAAAGTGCGTGGGCTGTGGGGCGCAATGCCGCCGAATTGCTCATCGAGCGCTATACCCAAGACCATGGAGACTATCCCCAAACGCTGGGGCTTTCGATCTGGGGCACGTCTACCATGCGTACAGGGGGAGATGATGTGGCTGAAGCCCTGGCTCTGATCGGCGTGCAACCTGTGTGGGATGGCGTCTCGCGCCGCGTGATTGATTTTGAAATTGTGCCGCTCTCCCAGTTGGGGCGGCCTCGGGTAGATGTGACCCTGCGAGTGTCGGGCTTCTTTCGAGATGCCTTTAGCCATTTGATTAGCTTGTTTGATCAGGCGGTGCAGGCGATCGCCGCCCTCGATGAACCCGCTGATCAAAATCCTCTGGCGGCTCATGTGCGCCGCGATACGCAAGCACTCTGTGCGTCGGGCTTATCACTCGAACAGGGCGATCGCCAGTCGCGCTATCGGGTATTTGGCTCAAAACCAGGAGCCTATGGAGCCGGATTGCAAGGGCTGATCGAGTCGCAAAATTGGATCAGTGATGATGATTTGGCGATCGCTTATATGAACTGGAGCAGCTATGCCTACACCGGGTTAGAGGAAGGCCGAGCTGCTCCACAGGTCTTTGAGCAGCGCCTCCGCGAACTGCAAATCGTCTTGCATAATCAAGACAACCGCGAACATGATGTGCTCGATTCTGATGACTATTATCAGTTTCAAGGGGGGCTAACAGCAGCAGTGCGGGCGATTCGGGGCACCAATCCTGCGACTTACTTTGGCGATCATGCCAATCCGGCTCGTCCGCGCATTCGCCAGTTGCGAGAAGAAATTGCGCGGGTTTATCGTTCGCGCGTAGTCAACCCCAAGTGGATTGCAGGCGTGATGCGTCATGGCTATAAGGGGGCATTTGAAATGGCTGCGACCGTAGATTATCTGTTTGCCTATGATGCAACGGCTCACTGCGTCGAAGACCATATGTATCAGGGCATTGCCGCAGCCTATGTGCTCGACCCCACAGTGCAATCCTTTGTGCAAACTAAAAATCCCTGGGCATTGCGCGACATGGCAGAACGGCTGCTAGAAGCGCATCAGCGGGCTCTCTGGCAGACGGCCACCCCTGCAATGCTAGATCAGCTGAGGGCGATCGCCCATGAGGCAGAAGCCAAGATCGAAGCGCATACGAACACGCACCTCTAACCGTCAGCTCAGATGCAACCCATAAACACATGGGATTTGATATTGCTTAATTGGAGTTTGGATTTTATAGTGCTCTAACTGCAAATCTCGAACCATGACCTTCTAGCTGCAAGTGAGTAAATTTAGGTAACAAGAACTCGAAGAAAAGCTGGACATATACTAAGATTTGGTGGTACAAGTGTTCTTAGTTCAAGCGCATTAGTTTCGAGCGCATTAGCTTAATCCAAATTTGCAATATGGAACCCTTAACCGAAGTCCAACAAGAGTTATACAACTGGCTCGTTGAGTATATTCAAGAGCACCAGCATTCCCCGTCGATTCGTCAGATGATGCGGGCCATGGGGCTAAAGTCTCCTGCCCCGATCCAGAGTCGTCTAGAACACCTGCGAACTAAGGGCTACATCGACTGGACTGAGGGTAAAGCACGAACCATCCGTATTGTTGAATCCGTGCATCGCGGAGTGCCCATTCGAGGAGAGATCGCGGCTGGAGGCTTGATAGAACCCTTTACAGACGAAGCCGAGCGATTGGATATCATTGGGCTGCAGCTACGCCCTCAAGACTATGCGCTGCGCGTTAGTGGAGACAGTATGATCGACGCCATGATTGCGGATGGCGACATCGTGATTATGCGCCCTGTGCTAGAACCAGATCGCCTGAAGAATGGCAAAATTGTGGCAGCACGAGTTGAGGGATCTGGCAATACTCTCAAGTATTTCTATCGCAGTGATGATCGAGTCACGCTAAAGCCAGCCAATCCAAATTACGACCCGATTGAGGCTACGGCAGAGCAAGTATCGATTCAAGGGGTTCTCGTTGGCGTGTGGCGCGGGTTTTCTCTTTAATGCTCAATTAGGGTTTCAGCAGATATAGGGCGATCGCCCACTTAAGTCTTGGTTTATCTAGCATCCGGTCAAAAATTGGCTAATGTTTAGCGCACAGTTCTAGATTGTGTGCGTATTTTCGTGTATGCGTATTTTCGTATATATTGCTGCAGTTCAACACAAAATCGGTAGTGCTGTAATCTCCTACTTGTATTGAATTACTTGTACTGAATACGAGGATCGAGGAACGCATAAGACAAATCGACCAGCAGATTGATCAGCACAAAGGCGATCGCCACAAAAATGACTCCGCCCTGCACCACCGGGTAATCGCGGGAGAGAATGCCGTCATAAATCCATTTGCCAATTCCTGGCCAGCTAAAGATTGTTTCTGTGAGAATTGCCCCTCCGAGCAGGGTGCCAAACTCTAGGCCGACCACAGTCACAACTGGCAGCATGGCATTTTTTAACGCATGTTTGAACACAACGTTGCGTTCTAAGACGCCCTTAGCGCGAGCCGTGCGGATGTAGTCTTGCGACAGCACGTCGAGCATGGCGCTGCGGGTGATGCGGGCAATGATGGCTAAAGGAATGGTGCTCAGTGTAAGTGCAGGTAGTACTAAGTGCAGCAGCACATCTCGTAAGACAGGCAAATTGCCCTGCACGATTGCATCCAACACATAAAAGCCCGTAATCGGGACAAAATTGAAGCGCATCGCTGTGCTAATGCGCCCACTAGGAGGAAGCCAACCCAGGTTGACGGCAAAAAGATAAATCAGCAGCAGGCCCAACCAGTAGACTGGCATCGAAACCCCCAACAGCGACCCGCTCATGGTCACGTTGTCGATGATGCTATTTTTGCGAACTGCCGCAATCACACCTGAGGGAATGCCGATGAGCATGGCAATTAGCATGGCTCCGACAGAAAGCTCAAATGTCGCAGGCCAGCGAATTTTGATTTCTTCAATAATAGGAAACCCGGTGAAAATGCTGCGCCCCAAATCAAACTGAAGCAAACTGCCCAAGAATCGCAGATATTGTAACGGCAGGGGGGCGTTGAGTCCCATGCGTTCGCGCAGGGCTTCGACCTGGGCCGGGGTGGCGCGATCGCCCAACATTATCACCGCTGGATCACCCGGAATCAGATGCAGAAACAGAAACACCAGCAGGGTGATGCCTAATAGAACGGGAACCAGATTCAGCAATCGCCTGATGATATAACGTCCCATAACCGTCCCAGAGGGTTTGATAGTGGTGGAATGTCTGACTCAAACCAGGATTTAAACGAGGGCAAAGCGCGCTTCGCCCCAGTTATAGAAAGACCTCAACAGCATTACTGCTTGTCGATCGCCTCAAATGGCTCAGAGCCCAGTGGGCTCGGTTGCCAACCGCTGATATTCGTGCGCTGAGCTAGCAGCGGCTGAGAATGCACAATGGGAATCCGCAGGGCTTCATCAAACAGCATTTTATCGACGTCAGCATAGAGGGATGCCCGTTCTGCGGGGTCGCCGACCTCACGAGCTTTATTTAGCAGTGTGAAGACCTCATCGTTCTTCCAGTCGCCAATGTCAGCCGTGGCACCGGGGCCAAAGTGAGCGTAGAGGAAGTTATCTGGATCGCCGTAGTCGCCTGTCCAGCCCAGCATAAACGACTGGAAACCGGGGGGCTGGTTGCGGTCTTCGAGATATGCGCCCCAGTCTTTGGTTTGCAGCGACACGTTGATGCCGATGGTGCCAAGTTCTGCGGCAAAGGCTTCAGCGATCGGCTTGGGATTGGGGAAGTATGGGCGGCTCACCGGCATATACCAAAGTTCTAAGTCAAACCCATCGGGATATCCAGCATCGGCCAGCGCTTGCCGAGCGGCATCTGGGTCGTAAACATAGTCAGACACATCACTCGACTGGAACTCGGCCATGGAGGGCGGCGTAAAATGAGCATCGGTTTGGCCGAGGTCGCCCCAAAAGGCTTGAACGATCTCTTCTTTGTTAATGGCCTGGGCGATCGCCTGCCGCACTTCTTTCGATGCTAACGGTTCGTAGCTGGGGTTGAGCGCCAGATAGCCCACGTTAAATGAGGGGCGATAAATGGGCTCTAGGTTGGCGTCACCTTCGATCTCGGGTAACTGGTCAGGCGTCAAATCAACGGTGAAATCGAGACTGCCCGCTCGCAACTGAGCCAATCGAGCCGCAGGGTCTTCGACAAAGCTAATCACCAACTGCTCTTCAATCGGCAACCCCTCCTTCCAATAGTTGGGATTCTTCTCTAGGGTGATTTGTGCTCCCGACTGCCAATCTCTAAACATATAAGGCCCGGTGCCGATCGCCCCACCCGAGGCAGTGCCATAGTCTGCGCCCACCTCTTGAATTGCCGTAGGGCTGGCAATGCCAAAATAGCCTGAGGCGATCGCCGCTGGGAAGGCTGCAAACGGCTGGTTCATCACAAATTGGACGGTGGCATCATCGACCGCGACCACATCAGCCAACACCGATGCCTCAGACCCTTTGAAACCGCCAAACAGATATTCCCAGATTTCATAGAGTTTTCCAGCATCGCGATCGCCATACTCAAATTCAGGGTCCCACCAGCGATTGATATTAAACACCACGGCTTCAGCGTTAAAGTCGGTGTCATCGTGAAACTTGATGCCCTCCTGAAGGGTAAATGTCCAGGTGAGACCATCATCTGAAACGGCCCATTCAGTTGCCAAACTAGGCTCTAGCTCGGTTGTGCCAGGAATGAAATCAATGAGTCGGTTATAAATTTGTTCATGCACAATGATGGAATTACCATCGGTGATGTTGCCCGGTTCTAGATTGACGGGTGGGCCACCTGAGCCATATACCAAGACACCCGTTGATTCATCTGCCGCCGGAGACGGACTCTCACTAGTCGTCGTTTCGGGGCTGCCGCAATTTGCCAGGGCGATCGTCAAGATACAAGCCAGCAGGCCACCGATTAAAAATCGAACTGATTTCCAACCTTTCATTCTTAAAGGCTCCTTATCAAAACCCAAAGCAGGTATCCATAATTCAGTAGTCTGAACAGTGCTGCACCCAATACTTTTGCATTTGGACACTGTATTTGCATTTGGACACTGTATCGGAATGCCCACGGGATGAAATGAATTAGCTGATACATAGTAGTGCCTCTGATACTCTTTATCGAGAGACTAAATAAATGTTTAACGTTAGATTAAATCAAGGTCGAGTAGCGTCATCCCATCCGTCAAATGAAGGGTCTGCAATCCTGTTTTTTGGGCTCCTAAAATATGTTGATAGGTATCTTCAATCAATAGGGTGCGTTGGGGGTCGAGCCGCTGTTCGTCAATTACCCGTTGAAAAATACTAGGGTTGGGTTTGCGATCGCCCATTTGAAACGAATAATAGGCTGTAGTAAACAAATCTGAAATGCTGTCTACCTCCAACTCTACCGTGGTTGCAAAGATACGATCGAAACAGGTTTTATGGATTTCATTAGTATTTGAAAGCAAGAAAATCTGCTTGTCGGTGCTGACGTGTTGGAGCAGTTCAATTCGCTGTTTCGGAATATCGAGTAACATCGCATTCCAGGCGTCATCAATCACCTGGTTAGGGGCATCAATACCAAACAAAGTGCGAATACCTGCTCTAAATTGATCAGAAGAAATCAGCCCCATTTCATAGCGATCAAACAGCGGATCTTGTCGATGCTGAGTGTAGAGAGTGCTGATGTCAAACCCACACAGGTTGCTAAAGGCGACAATGCTATTTTCATAGCGAATGTTAATAATAACGCCGCCTAAATCAAAGATGATGGTGTGGAGGGTGGTCATGTCGAGAGTAGTCATGCTAGCGTCGGTCATGGCAAGTGCGGTGATAGTGAGTATGCATTTACACCCTATGGCAAAAACATTATCCCGGTCTTAAATCTTCTTTGTGAATAGGCGCAGGAGCAGTTGCAGCGAATATCATAATAGGCGATCGCCCCTGGTTGATTGACAAAAAAATCTGCATTGGATGCAGAAACCGCACCCTTACAGTATTTCATCTAATGTAAGGGGCAGGTCTCCTGACCCAATGCAGGATAAGGGTTATAAATAGTTTTGCCCGTCAATCAGGCGATCGCCCTCAGTGATCTTTCAAGGATTTCTCAAAAATCTCAAGACGTTCCAAAGCAGCGAACGAGGACGCGCTGAGTGAAAATAAGAAAGCTTTTACTCTTTTATGTCTCCTATATGTGCTCCTATTTTATGTGCCCCTATAAACATGTGACCCTATGAATATGAACGAGTCTCTAGATGCCCGACAATACGCTCCAGCAACTCAGCGCAATCGAGATCCCATTCTGGAGGTGCTGCGCCAGGTGTTGCCCCCTACGGGTACGGTGTTAGAAGTTTCTAGTGGAACCGGAGAACATGCCGTTTTTTTTGCACCTCGTCTTGCACCTCGTCAGTGGATTCCATCTGACATTAATCCGTTAGCGCGAGCTAGTATCGCTGCATGGCGAGACTATCATCCTGCGGATAATTTATATCCTCCCATTGCGCTAGATGTTCATGATTCAATATGGCCCATCGAGCAAAACAACCTGCCAAACATGTTACGAGACACACATTTGAACGATGCCCTAATTGTGGCGATCGTCAATATCAATATGATTCACATTGCGCCTTGGTCAGCCTGTATAGGACTGATGGCAGGGGCAAGACGTATTTTATCGCCAGGTGGAATTCTGTATTTGTATGGCCCCTTCAAACAGAAGGGCCAACATACAGCAGCCAGCAATGCCGCTTTTGATGAAAGCCTGCAACTACAAAATCCAGAGTGGGGCATCCGCGACTTAGATGACGTAGCATCCGTTGCCCAAGCCCATCAGCTTTGCCTAATCAACACCGTTTCTATGCCAGCCAATAACCTTTCAGTGGTGTTTAGGCGTGAGCCCGATGCAATAGAGCAGTCTTAAAGATTTAGGAGCAATGCCGTGTTGCCACACATTCTTTAGTAGGATCTAAAGGATTAAATGAGAGTGACGTCTTAAATATATATATGTCAACTTGGAATCCTAGCTATATTTTGTCGAGGCCCGACTTTAGACTGTCAGAATCGGAGAAGGCCAAGATTATCAGCCGCATGCCACCCCCGTCTAGCGCAGATGGTCAAATTTATGTAGATGCGGTGTTTGAAGGGGGTGGCGTTAAAGGGTTGGCTTTTTTGGGAGCGCTGCGCTGCTTTGCAGATTTGGGGTTTTGCTGGCGTAAGGTCGCTGGAACATCAGCCGGAGCTATTACGGCAGCACTGGTATCTGCCAAATTTCCAATTGACGAATTGGAAGCCGTGATCAGCAACATGAATTACATGAATTTTTTGACGGAGAAAACCAGTCCGTTGATATTAAATGGAAATCCAGCAAATGACTTGAAATCTCCAATCCGCATGGTGCTGTTTCTGCTGCTGGCTCGACAGTTGGGGCAATATTCTTCAGAACCATTTCGGGTATGGCTTGATGAGAACCTGAACAAGAAAGGCTTCAAAACATTTGCCGATATCAAGGAGAATGGTCAGCAAGATTTGAAGGTTGTGATTTCCGATGTCAGCCGGGGAGAAATGCTCGTGCTGCCAGATGATTTGGCCTTACCTGATCGAAAGGAGCCTCAAGAGCGGTCGCTTCAAGAACAGCTTCAATTAAGCCATTCAGATCAATTTAGTGTGGCAGAAGCAGTGCGATTATCAATGAGTATTCCGCTCTTTTTTAAACCTGGAATGTTGGGCGATCGCAAAATTGTTGATGGCGGCATTCTCAGTAACTTTCCATTATGGATTTATGACTTGCCCCAGAATCCATCATCTCAACGATGCCCTCGCTGGCCAACGTTTGGCTTGCGGCTAGCTGAATCTGACAACCAAAAAGATCGCCCTATTAATGGACCTTTTGCATTGCTGGGGGCAATGTTTGACACCATGATGGTGGCACGCGATCGCTATCATTTGAGCCAGAGCAATCAAGATCGGGTCATCAATTTAGACATCACAGACATCAACGTTACGGCAACAGAATTTAACCTGTCGGATAAGAAAAAAGAGCACCTATATTGTGCTGGCTATCAACAAACTAAAGAGTTCCTATTAGAAAAATGGGATTGGGAACAGCATTTGAGACGCCGAGGGTATGACCCAGCCCAGCTCACTCCATAATCATGCGGAGACGTCTGACGTTCAGTCTACAGTATGAATATTGAATGGAGCGCAGTTAACTGGCACCGTTGACATCACCCTTCTTGACCAGATGCGCTTCTAAAAACCAGAGACGCATATCAATCGTGCGAGAAATCTCGGTGTAGAGATCGGCAGTGTCCATGTCGCCTAGTTCATCTGTAGCATCAATCGCCTCTCGCACATGTTTGGCATAGGCCGCATAACGGTCTGACAATGCTGCAACATGCTCGGCACCCTCAACAATATCAATAGGATATTCAGGCAAGACTGACTCAGCCGCCGCTATGCGGGCGGTGCCCATAGCAGTACCCGCGAGAGCCGTCACCCGCTCCGCCACCATATCGACATATTCTTCCAATTCAGACGCCATTTCATCAAACAGCTGATGGAGCTGATAGAAATCCATGCCCTTCACATTCCAGTGGGCTTGTTTGGTCTGGGTTTTGAGGTCAAGAGTGGCTGCTAGTGTTTTGTTGAGGTGATCAACTACGTGCGATCGCACCTCCAAGGGCAAATCAATGCGTGTGGGATAAAATCGTCGCGTCGTCGTATTCCGAGGTGTTGTTGCAGTCATCGTCATATTCTCCTACAGATTTAAACTCAACCCAGTCAACCTACTGTGGTTATCATAGGCTTTCTTTGCTGGCGAGAAAATGCCCCACCTGGCTAAATTTTCGGCATTGAAACCTGGCGTTATGGCACAACTATCGGGATCAAGGCATGTTCTGGAAGATAATCTACAAAGCTGCCATCATCAGCGAGGGCAACCGTCAAATGTAGCAGCCAATCAGGTTCAATTTCTTGCAAATCAGCCCAGGGCACTGACAGTTCTAAGCATTGATCTAAACCAAATTGAGCCCGACTCGGATGGCTATGCCATTGGTAATCTTCGCCTGCCACCTGAAACCACACCGAATGGGTCAGCAAATTGATGCTCAAATGACGATGGAAGAGATAGTTCATTGGAGCAGCATCAGGCACCTTGACCAACGGAACGGGGCTATTGTGCATCGTGCGCTCTGGGTAGAACCACAGCAAATTAATCTCTGGAGGAATATCGGCTCCCAATCGAGTCCCGCTTTTGAAGTCTAATCGCAAATAGAAATTGAGGTGATCAACCCCATACCAAAGCCGCTGAATGGCACTACTGCGGTGCATTGTGCCCCGTGCCGCGCCAATTTCAATGCGGCCTGCCTTATCCCAGTCTTGTTCGTCACCTCGGCCATCAATCACAGGATGGATAAAGCCTTCAGGCTGATGATCGCCCCGCTCTGTGTGGATTTCAACGGGATGGCGCACCGATGTTGGCACAGGTTCTCCGAGGGCTTGATAGAGTGCCGCTAAATGTTCGCGCAGGAGCTGATCAAACATGGCATCTTGATTGGACGAATGCCCCTCGCCAAACCACCAAAACCAGTCTGAGCCTTCTGCGGCATACAGAGCTTCCCAGGCATCTGGGTTAGCCTCTTCGGTTGCTTCGGGGTGATTGGCCAGGGTTTGGCGGGCGTCAAATAGCAAATCCCAGGCTCGATTCTTGGCCGGATCGCCAATCCAGGTGGTGAAGCTGCCATCGACCCACGAGCCACTGTGGAGGCGATCGCCAGGCAAGGTTGCCATCGGCGGAAACTGGTCGAGAAATTCTGACACCGTCACCAGCTGAATGCCGTGATGATCGCTCAGCGTTTGATACAGCGCTTCTAAAAAGGGCTTGCCGTCCTGTTGGTAAAACTCCCAGCAGTTTTCACCATCGAGGGCAATCGTTACCAGCCAGGGGTGTTGCAAGGTGTTAAGACATTCATCCGACTGACGGTGTTTGAGCGAACGGGCGATCGCTTCTAAGTGACCGACCAAATCGGCGGCTGCCCGTCTTGGTTCCATTGCACCATAGGTAAACCCAATCAGGTCAGAGAGGCGGTGATCGCGAAATAGGATGGTTAAGTCGCCTTGGGGCGTTTCGAGACGATACGGTTGATAGAGCACCTCAGGCTCTAGCAGATTCCCGGAGCCATCCCGATGAAAAAAATGATGCAGCGTCCAGCCTAAGATCGCCTCATCCGAACATAGCCACTGAAACCCTTGTTTGGCGACATGCGGCAACATGGCAGGGCTAACTGATTGTTCTGATGGCCACAGCCCGCGCGGCGCTCGACCAAAGCGATCGCAATACAAATCCCAGGCTTTTTGCAAATGACGAGAAATGTCGTCTTCCCACCGAAAGCGGTGTTGGGGCAACTGCATCTCAGGCACGGCCACTCGCCCGATCTCTGTATCTGCCAAGAGCGGCAAAATTGGATGCATATAAGGAGTCGTTGTCACCTCAAGCTGTCCGGTTTCCTGCATCTTGCGATGTTGCGGAATGATGTGACTCAGCAGGTCTCGCTGTTTGCTATGGATCCGTTGGCGATCGCCCAGACTAAACCCGCGCCCCTGGTCTAGCCAGTGGGCAATATCAGGATCATCCCAAAACAAGGGGTCAATCCAGGCCAGGTTATGCCATGCCAACAAGTCACCAAAATCCTCATCTGTCCAGTGGTTTAGGCACCAGGCAGCCCCATTCTCCTGCCGTTGATTAAACAGTTCGGCATAGCGGGGGTGAGGGTCGATCATCGTGCGATGGTTCGCATCAAAGAAGTGATCGATGATAAATTGGCGATCGCTTTGATTGAGCTGCTCCGTTGGCTGGAGTAGCCGCGACAAATACGGATCAAATGCATCTCCTTTAACGTAGTCTTCAATCTGCAACATGAGAGAGGGCACCAAGTTCACGGTCTGATGCAGATTGGGGTAGCGCTCTAACAACAAAACCAAATCGAGATAATCTTTAGTGCCATGTAGCCGAACCCAGGGCAACCGATATTCTCCCGCAATGCGGCTTTTATAGAGCGGCTGATGCTGATGCCAGATAAACGCAACATAGAGAGGATGCGACATATGTTTAGAAGCACCTAAACTAAAACAGGCAGAGAAACCATCGCTGCTTCCCCTGCCTTATATTTACCTTGCTTTGTCACTAAATGCTGATTTTGCGTCTCAATTCAGTAGCATGCGCGGAAACTTTAGAACACCTGTTCGACTTCGACAACTTCAGGAATGGACTCGCGCAACTTACGCTCAATCCCCATTTTAAGTGTCATGGCTGAACTGGGGCATGACCCACAAGCCCCCTGCAGCCGCAGCCGCACTACGGGCCCGTCCACTTCGACTAGTTCGACGTTACCACCATCTGACATGAGATAGGGACGCAGTTCATCTAATACTTTCTCAACGTTCTCAGACGTGAGTTCCATTGTTTGAAGCATAATCCACCTTCACGAAAAACGTGCTCCTTTTCATTCTAGAAGAAGAGCCGTAATCTGAGCGTTAGTTTTGCGAATTGTCGGAATAGTCTCCCAGGGGATGGGCATCCGACGACAGGTCAGGTTTGTCGGGTTTTGGAACTAAAACACTCGCTTGAATAACAGTCAGAAGCCGCTGTAAATCGATTGGTTTGACTAAATAATCTTGGGCTCCCAAGTGGAGCGCGCGCTGTTGGTCAGACCGAAATGCAAACGCAGACACAACAATCACAGGAATTTTAGACCACTGTTCATGGCTCTGGAGTTCTTGCAGCAGAGTGAACCCACTAATGTCAGGCAGCTTCAAATCAAGGAGAATGACGTCTGGCTTCAATGTGGCGATCGCCTCAAACAAATCCTGCCCTCGACCAATAGATGACACACAATAGCCGCAATAGGTGAGGAAATCACTCATCATTTGCCGATTGGCATCATTGTCTTCTAATAGCAGAATGCGGCCACATTCCAACTGATGCGGATCAAAATCGTTGGTTTTCTGAATGATGTTCATAGTCTGCGTTGCAAATCAAACTCCTCGGTAGAGCACTGGAGTATTTGAATCGACCATGAACATGGCTGCTCAACTAACACCAGAATGTCTCGCGAAGGAATAGGGGACTGAGTTTATAGATGTCTAGATCTAAGTTCTTAGACCCAAACTTCAATAGATGCAAAAAAAAGTTGACAGAGCGCTACAAACGGAATGCAGCTTGATGCAGAGATTACCAAACGCATACTAAGCTTCCTAAGTACATAGTCATAAATAAAGCCAGTAATGTGCGCCTCCCGCCGGGGGGCGTCCCCCATCATGGCTTCGTTTATTTATGGCTACCCACCTGCACTAATGCAGCACCCTTGACAACGCAGGAAATCACACGAACACTTGAGGTTTAGCCTACCTTAATCAATTATCGATGTCTAATGGTAAAGTGTGCTTGATATCTTGCAATTGATGGCTCAAAAGCTCTAAACCCCATGACACGATTGCGGATTGGGCTGCTGTTTGGCGGCTGCTCAGGAGAACATGACGTTTCAATTCGCTCGGCTCAGGCGATCGCCAATGCCTTGAAAGCTGAAGCCAATGCCGATAAGTATGACGTGCTGCCCATCCACATCCAAAAAGATGGCAGATGGTTGGTGGGCGCATCTGCCCAGCAGGTGCTCAGTTCGGGTGTGCCGCGCTTAATTGAGGTGGAGGAGGGGGCGATCGCTCCGGCATCTCAGTCGGGCAATTCAGCAGCGGATTCAGCCGAGCTAACCTCGACTCCGCAATCGATTTTGAATCGATTGCCCAGCGTCAGCCAAACCTCTGAAGTTGATGTTTGGTTTCCAGTGTTGCATGGCCCTAACGGCGAAGATGGCACCGTGCAAGGGCTGCTGAAGCTAATGCAAGTGCCGTTTGTGGGGTCGGATGTGCTCGGCTCGGCTCTCGGCATGGACAAAATTGCTATGAAAATGGCGTTTGCCCATGCTGGGCTGCCCCAAGTCAAGTATGTGGCGGTGACTCGATCTGAGGTGTGGTCTAATCCCTGTGTGTTTCCTCAACTGTGCGATCGCATCGAACATGAGTTGGCCTATCCGTGTTTTGTTAAACCTGCCAATCTGGGGTCGTCAGTAGGAGTTGCTAAGGTGCGATCGCGCCAAGAGCTTGAAGCAGCTCTCGATCAGGCTGCTAGCTATGGCCGTCGCATCATTGTTGAACAGGGCGTGATGGCGCGAGAAGTCGAATGCGCGGTGTTGGGCAATGACCAGCCTCAGGCGTCAGTTGTCGGTGAAATTTCGTTTGCCAGTGATTTCTACGACTATGAAACCAAGTACACCAGTGGGCAAGCCGAGTTATACATTCCGGCTCAAATCCCAGAGGCGATCGCCCACCAAATTCAAGAGATGGCGATCGCAGCATTTCTGGCAGTGGATGCCGCCGGGCTGGCCCGAGTTGACTTTTTCTATGTAGACGCAACTGGAGAAATCTTTATTAACGAGATCAACACTATGCCTGGGTTTACAGCAACTAGCATGTATCCGCTGCTGTGGGACGCCAGCGGCATTTCGTTCCCTGAATTGGTTGATCGGCTGGTGCAGCTAGGGTTAGACCGCGATCGGTAGTGGTTCAAGACTGGGCCTCTCAGTGGGAGGAGTTTCTGTCAGGCTCTTC
>CAZCXK010000072.1:0-13449 GCA_964502605.1 uncultured bacterium | reverse complement strand
TTCTGTCAGGCTCTTCAGGCTCTAACGTAAGAGTCAGGCCAGCAAAAAACCACTCTTAAAGGTTGACTCAAAATCGGGGCGATCGCCCGATAATCGAGAAGCGTAGTTAGTTTGAAACTCTCAAGTCGAGCATTCTCAAGTCGAGCATTACTCAATCACAAGGAGCCACTTTAATATCATGGGACTATTTGATCAGGTCATGGGAGCCTTAAATAACCCCAATCAGCAGGCTAGCCCCGATCAGCTTGGCAGCATTTTAGGCACTGTGCAACAGCTTGCGAGCAGCCAAGGCGTTGATTCTTCGACGACTCAGGTGGTTGTTTCGGTTGTCGGGCAATATGTGCGATCTGCGCTGCAGCAAAAGCAGGCCGCAGGTGGACGCAGTCAGGCACAGGCACTCGTCGAGCAGTTTGCTGGTACAAGCCCAAGTATGGCTGCTTTACAGGCATTGTTTAGTCAGCAGCAGCAGCAGCAGTTGGCTCAAGATGCTGCTCAGAAAACTGGGCTCAATCCTGGCACGATTCAAGCGATGCTGCCAGTGTTGGTGCCCTTGGCGCTCAATCTGCTTAAAACTGGCTCAGGCAACTCAACGGCTCAAGCTGCACAGGGCGGACAAGCAAATTCTGTGTTGAATGCATTTCTTGATGCCGATGGCAGTGGTGAGGTTGACTTGGGAGACGCCCTCTCAATGGCAGGCCGGTTTTTAAATCAGCCTCGCTGATTTGACCTGAATCCAACCCAGTCGCCGCAAACGGTGATTAGGGACACAATCTAGGAGAAATCAACTTGTTATAACCAGTTGAGACGTTCCACATCTTCTAGAGCCTATTGACAAGGGGGGCGAAAGATCGTCTGTGCAGCGTTAGATGCTTACGACAGGGCGATCATGCCCCTCTGTCTGTTTTGAGTGCTGAGTTTAGTGCCAGGTCTAAGTGCGGATCTATATGCAAGCGTGTGTGTGCAGACCTGTATGTGCAGGCGTACATTTCAGGCGTACATCTGATGTGGAACGCGGTGCATCAAGGGTCTTGTGTTGTTAGGGATATCAAATTGGGAGGCCAACTTTGTGCGGCATCGCAGGGATTATCTATCGTGATTCAACGTCATATTCTCATCTGGGCTCAGAATTGCTAGCGCTGATTCAGCCGTTAGAGAGCCGTGGGCCTGATTCGAGTGGGGTTGCCTTGTATGGGCAACCCGTTCATGCACCCCATATGAAGCTCCTGCTTCAGGGTGAGCTATCATGGCCGGATTTAGCTCAATGGCTTCATCGCTATGATTCGTCATGCGTTAGTGAATCGACAACAGACGGTCAACGGATCGTTCTGAATCTGACTTACAGCGATTTGGCGATCGATGTCAAAGAGTTTAAGCGCGAATTGAGACAGCGGTTTCCTGGTATCCATGTGATGAGTCTGGGGCAGTCGCTGGAGGTCTATAAGGGCATCGGGGGGATTGCCAACCTAGAGGCTAAATTTGGACTGAGGGCATTTGCAGGCAGCCATGGCATTGCCCATACCCGGATGGCCACAGAGTCAGTTGTGGATCTCGACCATTGCCATCCGTTTACGGCTAGCTATGACCTCTCGATTGTGCATAATGGCCAGATTTCTAATTATTATCGGCTGCGGTTTCGCCTAGAACGAGCTGGCATTGCGTTTGAAACAGATAATGATTCGGAGGCGATCGCCCATTACATTCATTACCAATTTCTCCAAGGCAAGTCGTTGGAAGAGACCCTAGACCAGTTTCTAAGCGATGTTGATGGCACCTATACGTTTCTAGTCGCGACCCCTGATAAGGTTGGTCTCGTGCGCGATCGATTTGCTGCCAAACCTGCGGTGATTTATGAGTCAGATATCTGTGTGGCGATCGCCTCTGAATATCGCGCTCTGATGGCACTCAGCCAGTTTGATACGAATGCAACCATTCGTGAACCCGATGCCGGAGAAGTCAACGTTTGGCCTGTTGCTGCTCAATCGCGTGAGCCTCAGCTATCGGTCAGCAGGAGGTAGACCCATGGCAGAAACGCTGACTTCAAGAGCAACAATTGATTGTGCAAATCTGACAACCCGCGACATTAATCAGCAACTCAAGGCTTTAGCCCGTGAGGGCATTTGTTATATCGATGTGTTGCATCCCAATGGGCGACACAACCTTGCCGTTGGGTTAGAACAGTCGGTGCATCTTCGGTTTCAAGGTGCCGTAGGCTACTACTGCGGTGGGTTGTGTGGAAGTCTAGACAGTAGCCCTCACCTTGATATTGAAGGCGGCTGTGGGTGGTCTGTCGGGGAAAACCTGATGTCAGGGCAAATCATCGTCCGGGGTAATGCATCGGCAAACGCGGGTGCATCTGCTCATGGCGGCAAAATTTATATTGACGGCAATGCAGGATCGCGCACAGCCATTTCGCTCAAGGGAGCCACCGTCATCGTCACAGGCAATGTCGGACATAGTAGCGCCTTTATGATGCAGCAAGGGCGATTCATTATCTGTGGCAGCAGCGGAGCCAATCTGGGCGATTCGATTTACGATGGCGAAATCTTTGTGGGAGGCACGATTAGCTCACTGGGAGCCGATGCCCGCTATGAACCCATGACCGATCTAGATTGGCACATGCTGCAACAGGATCTTGATCCGCTTGGGCTCAGTGCTACGGCGTATGATTTCAAAAAAATCGTCTGTGCTCAAGAGCTGTATCATTTCAAGGCAAAAGACTTTAGCAAGTGGAAAGATGCCTATTAAGTGTCTCGACGTTGCTGAGTTGGCGCACCGCGTTTGGGGTTTTCTCAAGCCTGATCCAGAGTAACTTGGTTAAGGCTGCCGACCTGTGCCCAATGGATCAGCCTGTTCGTTCTTGATTTCATAGTTCTGGCAACTCAAATCTTTGCAACTCATGGAAAAGCCGATTCTCAATACTAGCCACACATTTACCCCAGAGGCGATACAGGCAATTCAAGAGCGTGCAGAACTCGGACGCTACATGATTCGGGGCTTTGGAGCTTTTCGGAATGTGCCTCGATTCGATGATTTGGTGTTTTTGACTGCATCCCTAACCCGGTTTCCGCTGGAAGGCTATCGAGAGAAATGCAACACCAAAACCTATCTAGGAACCCGTTATGCTAAGCGACCCATGGAGTTGGAGATTCCAATTACAATTGCAGGTATGAGTTTTGGGGCTCTTTCTCGCAATGCCAAAATCGCACTAGGGCGAGCTGCAACTTGGTTGGGCACCTCTACGACCACAGGGGATGGCGGCATGTTAGACGATGAGCGTACCGCGTCAGAAAAGCTGGTCTATCAATGTTTGCCGTCACGGTATGGATTTAACCCCAAAGATGTCAAGCGTGCTGATGCGATTGAAATTGTTGTGGGTCAAGGGGCTAAACCGGGTGGTGGGGGACTGCTGCTAGGCCAGAAGGTCAATCAGGTGGTCGCGGGGATGCGTACCCTGCCAGAAGGGGTTGATCAGCGATCGCCCTCTCGACACCCCGACTGGATCGGCCCTGACGATCTCCGCATCAAAATCGAAGAGCTGCGGGAAGCCACCAACTGGGAAATTCCTATCTACATCAAAATGGGAGCGACCCGCGTCAAAGACGATGTCAAGCTGGCAGTTAAGGCCGGAATCGATGTGATTGTGCTCGATGGCATGGAGGGGGGCACAGCTGCGACTCAGAGCATTTTTCAAGAGCATTCTGGCATTCCAACTTTGCCAGCCTTGGTGCAGGCAGTCGATGCCCTTAAGGAGATGGGCGTTTATGGGGATGTGCAGCTGGTGATTTCGGGTGGCATTCGCTCAGGGCCAGATGTGGCGAAAGCGCTAGCACTGGGAGCAGATGCCGTCAGCATTGGCACGGCCAGCCTGATTGCCATGGGCTGCAATAAGCCAATTTATCTAGACGATTACCACACCTTAGGAACTGAGCCATACCATTGCCACCACTGCCATACGGGGCTGTGCCCAGTTGGCATAGCCACTCAAGATGAGGCACTCATGGAGCGGCTGCCGATCGAGGAGGCCGCTAATCATGTCGCCAATTATATTCAAGCTATGGTGATGGAAGTGCAAAGTCTCGCTAGAGCCTGTGGCAATTCTGATGTTCATAACCTGGAGCGAGAAGACTTGGCTGCCTTAACACTCGAAGCCTCGGCGATGGCCAGAATTCCACTGGCTGGCACTGATTTTGTGATGGGGCAATAGGAGTTTTCTTCAACCTTTTTGCTCAGGCCCTTTGGCTCAGCCCTATAAGAGGTCGGCGTCCTTCTATGAGTCCGTTGACTCTGGCAATCTTTCTGAGGCGTGCTTAGATGACTCACCATTGAGTAATTTCTCAGAATCCGTTACGCCGCGAATACGATCAAGCTGTCCCATAGCCCAGCGCGCCGTTTCTTGAACCTCTTCATCATCGTCATGGGTGGCATGGTGCAACACCTGACTCACCTGTGCCATCAAGTCATACACGCGAGTCACATCTCGAATCGCATTGCGACGCACATCAGAGCTTTCATCTTGCAACGAGAGAATCAATGCCCGACTGAGGGGTTTGAGCGATCGCACCCCAATTTCTGACATGGCCGCTAAAATCAGGCTGCGCTGATTCGAGTCTGCATCAAGCATTAAGTCTGACAGCGGTTGAATCGCGTCTGAGTTGCCGCGCTGCCCCAGATCCCAGATGGCCTTACGCCGCTTGTCAGGGTCAGGGCTATGCAAATCATGGATGAGTTCATTAACAATATTGACCTTAGCCAATCGAGTCGTAGGTTCGACGGGCATAGTCGCTGACTCAGGATCATGCCGTCGGGTCGCAGAGACGCGGCTCTGATCTGAGGTGGGCTGTTCCTGATGAGCACCATCAGCCGCCGCATCTGATGCATTAATCTCAGATACATTAGTCTCAGATTGAGATCGATCGCCCTCGACTGAGGTGTTGGTGGCGATCGCCGCATATGCGCCATTGCTTCCAGGAGCATCATCTGTCGATGCTGGGCTGGACGACACACTAGTGCTGTTGAAACTGCTAGCATCACGGCTGGCATGGCTGTGAGCGTCACGACTAGCATCTGAGGCACCCAACTGGAGCGATCGCGGTTGAGCAAAAGCCCCCCTACGCAACTCCCGTCGCCCAGCCCATTGGCCGACCCGATAGAGGCCGATGCCTGCAATCGTAATCACCCCAACTAGCAACAGCCTTCGGAGCCAAGCCAATTGAGGCTGAGGATTAGAGCGCTCAGATGAAGTCTCGTCTTCTGGAAGAGGGTCAGAGATGGCTTCAGAACCAGCAGAGGCTACCGCATTGGCCGCATCAGAGGCACTGGCAATACGTTGGGTTCCGATCTCAGGATTCGTCCCGTCTGGCGCTGGGCTGGCAGACTCAGCAGTTTCCTCTGGAGATACTGCAGCCGCAGAGTCTTCAGCACTTGCTGCGTCATCAGCAACGGGGTCGCCGCGCAGACGCTGCCAGGTTTGTTGATTCACGGTTCCAGTTGCTGGAATGCCAATCTTTTGCTGAAACTGAACCACAGCCGCTTGAGTGGCGTCGCCATAAATGCCATCGGCAGCACCAGAATAATGTCCCAATTCTTGTAGACGAGTCTGCAAATCTTCGACTTGCGGGCCTCGACTGCCGGGTCGAAGCGACAATTCTGATAACCCATCAGGAGACGCTTGGGCTACCAACTCAATCCTGGATGCAGCCTTGGATGCAGCCTTGGATGCAGAATGAATAACCGTCGTGGCAGCATGATCGGTCTGCACCGCATCATCTGCGGCAAAGATAAATGACGCAGACCCGCGACGATCGCCAGCCTCAGCGATCGCAGGTCTACTTGCGATCGCTGTCAAACTAAACGCTGCGCCACACCAACTCAGACACGCTAATAGCAGGAGAGAAGAGCGATTCGACATGGAGGATAATCACCAAGCTTCGATATTTAGACAGTCTGAGATGCATCCCAATGGCTAGCGAACGAGTGTTGTTTTTAAATGATTTATTACAATCATGCCTGGTTTTTAAGAATGCCGACAGCGCATCATTCGACATTCTTAACCTATTCGATAGAAATTGACATCAGATCGACAGGTCGAAAACCGCTAGAAGTCTCTACTGTCTTTAACTCATCAACCTATCAATGTTGTCTTGAAAGCCTCAACTATCGGCGGCATGGTGCAATCAAGTCATGCAATTAATCCATTAATCCGTAACCTCATTGATAATACTTCACGATGATTACGCCATTTACAGTTGCTTTATCACCCTGCTGCTATGTTCAGACATTACAACGGCAGGACGGGGTCTGTATCAGATTTCGCTACCTCTATTGGTTTCGGTCTAAATTTCTCCCGCAATCCATCACGCTGATTGATCAGATAGATGCTGACCAGCGTCAACGAGCCCCCCATCCACTGAATGGAGCTTAGCGTTTCATCTAAAAACAGGCTGCCAAACAATAGAGCAAATACAGGAGTCAAAAATGTCAGAGAACTCAAACTAGTTAAATTTCCCGTCGAAGCAAAGTAGAAAAATAGCCCATAGGCGATCGCACTGCCAAACACCGTTGCATAGCTGAGCGCCATCCAATCGGTGAGATTGAGACCGACCCATTGTTGAGACTCTACAAGAGCCGATAGGATAAACAACCCCCCGCCTCCCAACACCATGTGCCAGCCCGTAGCCACCATCGGGTCAGTATAGCGACAAACGTAGCGCACCATCACCGTGCCAACTGCCATCGACAGCGCAGCCAGCAGCATCAGCCATTCGCCATTGTCAAATAGGGCACCCAATCCATTGGCACTCCAAGGCTGACCGACAAACGACACATCGCCGTGCCAAAGGCTGATAATCCAGGCGTCAGGCAACCCTAGCAGGCTGATGCCAGCAATCCCGATGCCCAGCCCCAACCAGCCCCAGAGCCCCACCTGTTCGCCAAACAAAACTCTCGCCATAATGGCAACGGCGATCGGCTGAGAGTCAATCATTACTGACCCCAGACCTGCCCCCGTTCTGACTAATCCTTCGGCTAGAAACCCTTGAAACATAGCAGCATCAACGAGGGCAAACAGAGTAATCCACAGCCATGACAGCCAGCCTCGGGGCTGCGCTTTACCTAACCCCATCGCCACCACCAGAACCAACCCACCCGCTGGCAGCATCCGCACGCCAGCCATAAACAGCGGGGTTGTATGATCAATAGTTCCTTTCATGGCAACCATCGCTGTTCCCCAGAGAAAAAAGGGCGCGATGATCAGGATAGAGTTCAGAGCTTGCTTGGACGTGGTGATATTAGATGACATGAATCCCGATTATTCTCAGAGTCAGACTTATTTTAAAGTATGGCGTTATATTTCGTTATATTAAGATGCAACGCATCAGCCGGTTGCTTTGAATACACATAGAGGGTGGCATCAACAGATCTTCAAATGCTGCTGTCTACGCTAGAGTAAGGGATGCATGAGCTTTGAGGTCTCGGCTTTGAGGTCTCAGTTTTGGGCTCAGACCTGTGTTGACCGCTGAGCTGAAATTTTCTCTTCCAGAGATGTCGCACAAATAACATTCAACAGTCAGAATTGTTTGACGTGCGAGGCCGACGAGGTGATGTCGTTACTCATCTCAACCCTCAGCTCAGTTAATGTTCATCGAATTGTTTTAATTGTTTACGTCATTATCTACCTATGATTTGGCCTTTTAAGCCCCGGTTTCGCAAACAAATTGCCCGCATTGAAATCACAGGGGCGATCGCCGGATCAACCCGTAAGCGCGTGTTAGAAGCGCTCGAAACGGTTGAAGAAAGAAAGTTTCCGGCTCTTTTGCTCCGCATTGACAGCCCCGGTGGCACGGTAGGAGACTCTCAAGAAATATATAGTGCGCTGAAGCGACTGCGAGAGAAAGTCAAAATTGTGGCCAGCTTTGGCAATATTTCAGCATCGGGAGGCGTATACATCGGCATGGGTGCTGAGCACATCATGGCGAATCCGGGCACCATCACGGGCAGCATTGGCGTGATCTTGCGCGGCAACAATCTAGAAAGACTGCTGGATAAAATTGGCATCTCGTTTAAGGTGATCAAATCTGGGCCTTATAAAGATATTTTGGCGTTTGATCGAGAGCTAACAGAGCCCGAGCAAACCATTCTGCAAGAACTGATTGACATCAGCTATAACCAGTTTGTGCAAACGGTGGCAGAGGCGCGCAGCCTGGCTGTTGACTCGGTGAAAAGCTTTGCGGATGGGCGTATCTTTACCGGACAGCAGGCCGTTGAACATGGAATTGTGGATCGTTTGGGCACTGAAGAAGATGCCCGGCGCTGGGCTGCCGAGTTGGCAGGGCTCGATCCTGAGAAAACCGAATGTTTTACCATCGAAGAACCGAAGCGGCTTCTGAGTCGTCTGCTACCGGGAAACACCATGACTTCTGGGCTATCTGCAAGTGTCGAATGGTTTGAATTTGAGATGATGACAAGTGGCCTGCCACTCTGGCTCTATCGCCCTTAAACAGCGCCTTTAAACAGGTCTCACCTTCATAGCTCGCGATCGCCTTAAATGATTGGCAAACCCTCATAGCGAACCTTGCGATCGCCCTGCCACACCTGTTGACCGGGCTGATCTGGTAACCAGGCCTATCAGACATATCTGGGCTGCATATGTCGCAGCGGTTTACAGGTAGGGTTTAATAGAAGCAGCAGCGATCGCCTGGAGGTCAGGTTTTGGGTAGCAACCCCTCAGAGCCGGAGGCTATGCGCTGATGGTGTGGCTAAATGGCAGCTTTGAATTACTGGAGGAATTTGGCGTGGAGTGGAAAGTTCGGGCAATTCGAGGTGCAACAACGGTTTCAGACAATTCGGTTGACGCAATCCGAGAGGCCGTCACAGAACTTCTCGATGAGCTTGAAAGCCTAAACCAGCTTGACCCCAACCAGATTGTTAGCGCGACATTTTCGGCCACCCGTGATCTGGATGCGGTGTTTCCAGCTTCGATCGCCCGTGAGCGCCCACATTGGCAAGACGTTCCGTTGCTGGATGTGCAGCAAATGCATGTCGAAGGCAGCCTAGAGAGCTGTATCCGCGTTTTAATCTACGTGAATACGCCAGAACCGCTGAGTCATCTCAGGCATTCATATCTGCGACAGGCCAGACATTTGCGCCCCGATTGGAGTCGGGCTGAAGTCAGCTTGGGGAGTTCTTAATGCAAGTGTGATTTCCTGCCGACCCCAGGGAACTCTAAAAAAGAAGACTAACAGAGCAGTTCCCGGTGTCAGCCAACACCGGGTTTTTTAGTTTAAACAGTAGTTGGTAATCTTCCACACAACCCTGTCACATCATGCAAACTAGCCTAATCAAGAGCAGTTTTATCCTCATGCTCTTTGAGAAAGATTATTCGGTTTAGGGAAGAATTATGACCACGACGCCTATTCGGGAATTGCTTCGTCAAACGATCTCGATTCAGCATCCGCTTGACCCACTCAGCCCCGATGAAATCACCGCTGCTGTTGCCATCGTCCGTCAAGAAAAAGATCTGGGGGCTACGGTTCGGTTTGCGACCGTGACCTTAAACGGACCGCCCAAAGCCGTAGTGCGCGCATTTAAGGCTGGCGATCGCATTCATCGAGAAGCGTTTGTGATTTTGCTCGATAACGCCACAGGTAACACGTATGAGGCGATCGCCTCTCTAACTGAAAATCGGCTGATCTCATGGGCTCATATTCCAGACGTGCAGCCTGCGATCATGCTCGACGAGTTTCTGGCCTGTGAAGCTGCTGTCAAAGCTAACCCCGACTTTCAGGCGGCGCTGAGCAAGCGAGGCATCACCGACTTTGATCTGGTCATGGTCGATCCGTGGTCAGCCGGCAACTTTGGCATTGCCTCTGAGCAGGGTGTGCGCCTCTCACGGGCGTTTTGCTGGATTCGCTCAGAACCCAACGACAACGGCTATGCCCGCCCCATTGAAGGCGTTGTCCCCGTGGTTGACCTCAACAAAATGGAGGTGATCGCAGTCGAAGATTATGGCATTGTGCCGCTGCCGCCCAACTCCGGCAACTATTCCAGAGAATATATTCCCCAATTTCGCACTGACCTCAAACCCCTCGACATTTTGCAGCCAGAAGGGCCCAGCTTTGAGGTCAAGGGGCACAGTGTCTATTGGCAGAAGTGGCATTTTCGCATTGGCTTTACGCCTCGCGAAGGTTTGGTGCTCTATGACATTGGCTATGAAGACCAAGGCACCATTCGCCCGATCATCTACCGGGCGTCGCTGGCTGAAATGGTCGTGCCTTACAACGTTGCAGGGGTGCCCAAGTCAAACCATCCGCGCAAAAATGCATTTGACGTGGGTGAATATGGCATTGGTATGTTGGCCAATTCACTCAAACTAGGCTGTGACTGCCTGGGCGAGATTCGCTATTTTGATGCCTGCCTCACCAACAGCAACGGGGAGGTCGCCACGATTGAGAATGCCATTTGTATGCATGAAGAAGACTTCGGCATTCTCTGGAAACATATGGATTGGCGGACTGAACAGACTGAAGTGAGGCGATCGCGCCGATTAGTGGTGTCGTTTATCGCCACTGTTGGCAATTATGAATATGGTTTCTACTGGTATTTCTACCAGGATGGCAATATTCAGTTTGAGATTAAGCTAACTGGAATTGTCAACACATCGGCGATCGCCCCCGGTGAAACGCCTCAGCATGGCGAGTTGCTGGCTCCGCAGCTGGTAGGGCACATTCATCAGCATTTCTTCAACGTGCGGATGGATATGGCGATCGATGGCGACACCAATTCTGTGTATGAGGTCAACACCGAACCCCTTCCTCTAGGCCCTGAAAACCCTTATGGCAATGCCTGCATTGCTCGATCGAGCCTACTCTCAACTGAGCTAGACGCCCAGCGCACGATTGATCCCATTAAGGGGCGCTACTGGAAAATCGTCAACCCCACTAAACTCAATGCGGTTGGCAACCCGGTTGGCTATAAGCTCGTGCCCGGAGACACGGTCTTACCGTTTTCCCATCCTGAAGCCAGCGTCACCCAGCGAGCCACGTTTATGACCAAAAACCTCTGGGTGACGCCCTATTCTGCCGACGAAAACTATCCTGCAGGCGATTACCCCAACCAGCATCCGGGGGGCGATGGCCTCCCCCGATGGACGCAGGCTAACCGTCCGATTGACCGCACTAATGTCGTAGTCTGGTATACCTTTGGGCAGCACCACATTCCCCGTCCTGAAGATTGGCCTGTGATGCCAGTTTCCTATGCTGGGTTTATGCTCAAGCCTGTGGGGTTTTTCGACCAAAATCCAGCTATGGATCTGCCTCCTTCCAGCCGTATGCATGGAGGCTGCTGCCACGAGTAATGGAGCAGCGGGATTATGATTCTTGTTATCACTGGGCTAATATCGTGACCCTCTAGGACTGATGCCCGACTGGGGTTGTAAGGATTGGGGGTGCGGGGATTGAGCGGGGATAGCGATAGGGTTCTGAAGACGACCATTGGCGGACGGATATAAAAATGCTTCAATGGAGGGCGATCGCCCCAAAGATCGCTAAAGGAGCGGATGCAAACTTTGGGCGCTTCATTCGCAAGGGGCATGATCTAACGTGAAGCAGCTTTCAAATCGACTTTTGACCGCTCCACTACTGGCGATCGCTGGATTGGGGATTGGCATTAGTGCAGCGGTAATCACATTAGAGTCTAGTCGCTGGGTTGCGCCGACTTCAGATGAAGTTCGCCTGAGAGCCACCCTTGGCATTGCAGCTATTAATACTACTGCTGCTGCCCTAGTGCCATTGCCCCATGGCAGACCGAAGCTATTTCCGCTGCCTCCAGCCGATGACGTGTGGACTTGCGAAGTCGTCGTGATTGGCGGCTCTCTGGGAGGGGTGGCCGCTGCATCTCATGCCATGAAATCGGGGGCACAAACCTGTCTGATTGAGCTAGCGCCCTGGCTAGGAGGCCAAATCAGCTCGCAGGGAGTATCTGCAGTGGATGAGTCACTCACCATGCGCGCCTATGGCAATATTTCTCAGAGTTGGGCGACCTTCAAACAGCTGATTGCTCAGCAGTCGCTCGATTTGCCAGATTGGTCTGTAGCCAACGGCAAGCTGGTTAACGAGTTTAATAGCTGCTGGGTGGGGCGGCTTTGCTTTCCACCAAGTGCGGGGGCTGCCGCCGCTCTTCAGCTTCTAGAGCAGTCAGCTGAGCAGTCTCCTGACAGCCGCTGGGCGACATCAACTGCATTTAAAGGTGCAGAGTTTGATCAGTCTGGTGCCTACATTACTGCTATTCATGCCGTGCAGCGCCGTCCCCTTGAGGCCACATATCGCCCTGACGGGCGGCTTTCTGCCGAGCTCTCGACCTGGTATTCTTGGGCTGATGATGATCAGTTTGATAAAGTCGCTCTGCGGCTGGAAGCACCCATTGGTGAACGGATGCTCGTCATTGATGCGACCGATACCGCAGAACTGATTGCCTGGGCGGGCATTCCCTATCGGGTGGGTTCGGATGCTAAGGCCGTCACGGGAGAGCAGCACGCACCCGAGGTCGGTAATCCTGAATGCACCCAAGCGTTTACCTTTCCGTTTGCGATCGCCCTGCATGATGATGGCGGCAGCAGTCTCAACCCGCTGCAGCAAATCGAACCCGACTACAACCTGTCAGAACACTGGCAGCAGTTTTCGCTGAATGGGTTTTCGCCCTTCTCAGGTCGCAGTTTTTTCAACTATCGGCGCATGGTCAGCCACACAAGTAACGACCCCATGCAAGGCACGCCCGACCCTGGCGACATTACCCTGGTAAACTGGAACCCCGGCAATGATTGGAATTGGATGGATCCGCCCCTGCTGCTGCTCGACGACGCGCTGACCGCAACTGGGCAAGATTGGAACTGGATGGGCGGTCTGTCGGTTAGTGCCCTGCGGCATGGCGAACATCATGCCCTACTGTTTGCCCGCTGGCTGCTAGAAGAACAGTCTCAACCAGAATGGCCGCTGAGCTATTTGCAGGGGCGCGATTCTCCTATGGGCACTGAGTCAGGCTTGAGTATGCTGCCCTATTTTCGCGAAGGGCGACGCATTCTTGGACGAGCGGCCTATGGTCAAGCTGAGTTTTATCTGCGAGAGGCCGACCTACGACGCGATCAGCCCGGTGGACGAGACTTTAGCCCCACGGCGATCGCTGTCGCTCACTACGATGTTGACATTCATGGCTGCCGCTATCGCAACTGGCTGCCATCCGGCGAAGCCAATGCCGCACCTGTTGGCGAACGGGTTGTGCGCCCGCTGCTGATTCCACTGGAGAGCTTGATTCCGCAAGGGGTGAATAATCTGCTCATGGGCAGCAAGGGGATTGCTGTAACCCACATCGTCAATGCTGTGACTCGCGTTCACTATAGCGAATGGGGCATTGGTGCCGCCGCCGGAGCCACAGCAGGCTGGCTGGTGACGCAACCAGACA
>CAZCXK010000071.1:0-29191 GCA_964502605.1 uncultured bacterium | reverse complement strand
GCTGGTATGGGCCACCGTTGTAAAGCCACTCATCCAGGGACGCTGCTTCCCAAATGGGATAGAGATGTAGACCAATAGCGTTGCTGCTGGGCACCACTGCACCGGAGATGATGTTGTTACCAAACATCAAGGAGCCTGCTACAGGCTCACGGATGCCGTCGATGTCAACCGGAGGAGCTGCAACAAAGGCAATGAGAAAACAAATGGTCGCGGTCAACAAGCAAGGAATCATCAACACGCCAAACCAGCCTACATAGAGGCGATTGTCGGTGCTGGTGACCCAATCACAAAACCGCTCCCACAGAGTCGAGCTTTCACGCTGCTGTAGGGTAGTAGTCATAAACAATGAGTTCGTTAATGGACAAGAATGATTAGATGAAATCAGTTTCCAGTTGCTAGAAACCAAACTATTAATTATTTTATTGATGCTTGCCAGTTTGAGAAAAGCTTGGCAACACTTCTAAATATAATCAGGCTTTTTTGTAACAAACTATTTATAAAATCGGGCTCTCCCGATGAGGCGTGGGCAGCAACATTTTAAGTAGCCTGATGACCTTGCTGGAAAAGGTTTGAAGGTGTTTAGATTCATCTAAACGAAGCTGTGGCAAGGTGACTAAACTGATAGGCGATCGCCCCTATACCAGTCATGTCAGCGATCGCCTATCAGCTCAGCCTTCTCGGTTCAGTGTATTTCAATGTAACTGAACTAAACACAATTTCACGTTTGTTAATAGATTAAGTGAGCGACTCCATAGCAGCTCGTTGACTGACAAAACATGAGCCCCTCATCCCTCACCTCATCCCCTGCTACGCGCGCCCTATGTCCTGCGGACAGCAAGCGGTCTACTAACACAAGGGGCGAAGAGGAGCCAGAGCGATTGCGTATCTTCAATTCGTTCATGCCGCTCGGCGACCAACTGCATCCCTGAACTCAGCGGTGCAAATCACTCTAAATCGCGGCAGGCTTTTGTCAGTTAACTAGCCATAGCAGTGCGATTGGATCGCTGAACGACACTGATAAACCCGACCCAGCCGACTATTAAGGGCAACCAGATGGCCAACCGTTCGTTATCATATAATTGCCAACTTGAGCCAAAGGCTTGGCGGTGAGGCAAAACAAAATAAACGAATGCTGAAAGGCTAATGCATCGAGTTCCCCAGTTGCGACTGGCAACGGCAAATGGTATCAGCCAGGTGAAATACCATGCGTGCACAATCGGTGACAGCACTAAGACTGCAAACAAATACCACTCCGTAAACTGAAGGACAGAGCGCGATCGCACCAAGAGCCATGCCCCAACTAAGGCCAGCGGAATCAAAAATAGCCAGTTTTCCCAGCGTGAAGATTCCCAAATCTGGCCTACCCAATACGGAATGAACTCGGCGCTGCGCCCATACGCAACAAACACTGAGCCCGTTGGCACCAGTGGACAGGAGGCTGATTGACAAAACTGAAGAGCCGCTAAAACCATAGGCAGCGCTCCCAGCAATCCAATCATGCCCGCTTGCACAAGGCGACTTTGCCAGAGCGATCGCCACGCCAAAAAAATTATCAGAGGCAGCGATATCCACTTGATGGCGATGCTGATGCCCACAAGTAACGCACTCAGACAAACCTTGATATTGACAGCGTACATCGAGGCATTAGATCTAGTTAATCTACTAGTTAATCTAGTTGTAGAGCGATAGTTGTTATTTTGATCTGTGTCTTGAGCGCTGCGATCGCCCACTAGCCAAGCCGCCACCAGGGGCAACAAAAACCAACTATCATAATGCCCCCCGCCTGCAAACGAATAGAGAATCAGCGGGTTCCATGCATAAAGCAGCGATTGCCCATAGCCAAACCGACTCGCCAGCAGTCCACATACAGCGATATCAGCTAGCACAAACCCAACCTTAAACACGAGCGCCGCTGGCGAAATCATCGACAATAGCCGAAACCCCAATTGGGTCAAAGGCGGGTAAATGGCTGATACGTCTGGATGGTTGATCAGCGACCACCATTCAGTGCGATAGGGGACGAGTTCTAGGGCATTGGGTGCTACGTGAAATGGGCTGAATCCAAAGGTTTGAATATATCCCTCCCAGAGATAGCGCCAGATGTCGTCTCCTGGATGCATGGCGAGCAAGATCAGGCGTGTTAAGAGGGCGATCGCCCAAAACCAAGTTTGACTAATAGAGGGCAGCGTCCAAGAGACAATGAATCCGATGCTCATGAGGGCAACACCCCAAACAAACATTGGCTGGACACCCCCATTGGCAAAATCTCCCGCAGGAGCCATGACCACACACCCCGCCACCAGCAATAGGCCACTCAGGCCAGATCGCCATGCCCCTGCTCGTAAAATGCTGATCATCGTCCTCCTATCTTGATTCGGGTACTAGAACTAGCCGACTGAACGCCCATCACAACGCCAAAAACTGATTCCACAGGTTCTGAGTATACTTGGCTCCGCTCCGCACCAAACGTCTGCAATATAGACGGCCAACCAGCGTTAGAATCACCGTTCCAGCGCGAATACTGCCCCATAGGGTGCCTGATATTTTTGAGTATCCGCCTTGACGAGGCCGATAGCTAACAGGTAGTTCTAAAATCTGGTAGCCACATTCAACTGCTCTGATCTGCATCTCGACCGTCCAACCAAAGCCGCGATCGCCCATTTGCAAGTTATCTAAAGCAGACCGCCGAATCAAGCGCAATGGCCCCAAATCATGATAAGTGCCGCCCCACCCCCAACGAATCAGTTTAGTTGCCAGAGTGTTGCCAAACTGCTGCACCGGGGTCAATGCCGCACGCCCCTCTGGGGTTGCCTGTCGATTACCCAAGATCAAATCATAGCGATCGCGAGCGGCCAAAAACTTTGGTAAATCGCTCAAATCATCGCTGCCATCGCCATCACAAAATAAAATCCACTCAACCGCAGACGGCAACTGTTGTAACCCGCGCCAGCAGGCTTGACCATAGCCTCGAATTGGTTCCCCAATCACCTCTGCACCTGCTTTTTGAGCTACAGCCGCACTGTGATCAGTGCTGCCATTGTCGATGATGCGAATTTGGCATAGCCCCAGTGTTTGCAGGTTGCCAATCACAGTAGCAATGGTAGACTCTTCATTCTGCACTGGAATCAGTACCAAAACAGACGCATCTGTGTCGTTACAGGTCATGATGTGAGTTGTTTAATTCTCAATGAACACTAGCAAATCATCAGGCGATCGCCACTTTAGATTGATATAGCCATCTTTATCAGGTTCAGGACAGAATCAGGTTCAGGACAGAATGAACGACTGAACCCACCACACGACAGATCCAAATCTCTGCCTTTTGCCTCTGCCTCTGCCTTATAAAGAACTAGGATTGATCTACCACTTCTGGCTGAGTTTCTGCCCAACTCCGGCTGAGTAAACGCTGAGAACAGTGATTGCTCATCATCCAACATCGATCCAATGGGGTGCGTGTCACCTTCTACAGAGAAAAAAGAAAAGCCCTGATGCTCCATCACAGCTACAGCACTTGACAGGCATGCATGATTTTTCTACCAATAAAGTGACGCGCACCCGATCCAATGTTGATCAATCTCATCCTATCGTGAGTCAAAAAACCTCATAGTTCTTTCCAAAGTTTGATGACTTTTTTTAGTTAATCAAACGTCAGACTTTTAACTCTAACTAACCAAACCGAGAACGAAAAATCTGATGAGGGAGTGATATGTAGGTGGCATCAATAAATTGAGAAGTAGGACGTTTTAGGCAAATGTAACGCACTCCATCTCAACTTTTGATGCGATCGCGTTGACATAACATATCCTACGCGATGTGCGACTAAGAGTTTGCCCAGAAAGTCTCACCCGACGAAGCTAGAAGTAAAACCTATCTAGTTGGGGTGAGACCAATGTTTTCTATTGACGAGTTTATCATTGCGGTTTTCTGCTGTGTGGATGATGCGTTGGCTGAAGTGACGCAAGGGCGACCGATTCACGCTAAAGGGTTTGCGCCTGCTTTGAGCGATAGTGAGGTGCTAACAATGGAGATTGTGAGCGAGTATCAAGGGTGCGACACCGACCAAGCGATTTGGCACTATTTTCGTTCTCACTAGATGAAGTGATTTCTAGGGTTAGGAAGTCGCTGCGCCTTTGTGCGGCAAGCCGCCAACCTGTGGCAGTACAAAGCCTTGCTCCAGCAACACTTGGCGGCTCAGTTGGGAGCCTTTGGTGACCCCGTACACCTGGTCGATGGTCTTCCGATTCCCCTATGTGGCTTGACTCGTGCTCCCCGTTGTCAGAGCTTTAAGGGCGTGGCGGCTTATGGCTACTGTGCCGCCAAGAAGCAGTTCTACTATGGCTTTCATGGACATCTGCTGATCACGGCGACGGGCCTGATTACCGGCTTTAGCTTGACTCCTGCCAATGGCAGCGAGCGAGCCGCGCTATGGGAGATGGTACAGACAATTCACGGGTTAGTGATTGGCGATAAGGGCTATCTCTCTGCCCCCCTCCAACACGACCTCCAACAGGTGGGCATTGAGCTGGAAACCGCCTTGTGCTCCAATATACATGACCCGCGTCAGCCCGCTTGGGCGGCGTTACTCCAACGTATCCGACAGCTGATTGAAACGGTCATCAGGCAGTTGGTTGAACGGTTTTCGATGGAAAAAGTGTGGGCCCGAGACCTATGGCACTTGAGCAGTTGCATCCATTGTAAACTGTTAGCTCATACCGTGTGTCGCTGGCTCAATCGCCTCAGTGCCAATCCTTTGCAGTTTGAGCAGCTTGTGGCAGCCTAGTTTTAGTCGCACATCGCGCGATCCTACAAAATTAATGTTGTTTTACTAGCGAAAAGTGCTATTTCTCCATTCAAAACTATATAGTGATGTGACACACTTTGAGCAAGTAGCCACCGTCAAGAAGTGGCATAAGTTTATCCCATTCGCATTAGATAAGACGCTAAAACTATATACATAGAGGGCGTGAGAGTTCATACTCCTGACAGAAACCTCAGGCCAAATATATGGATTCACATCGGCAGTTATTTCACCTGTAGCGACCAACAAAATTGCCGAGCACTGAGGAATATGTTTGCCTCCTCTTCTTAAAATATATGCTGACATGTTGCCTGCTTCAAATAGCAATAAAGTCAGCCAACTCACTGAACCTGTGATCAAAGCGTGCTGGCAACATGGGGAGCATCCCACATTTGCAAATTTATCGATGTTTGTAGTGCGAGCATCTTGCCCGCGAGCGAGACGCTGATGCTATGCATCGCTAAAGCAGACGCACTGCATCTGCAAAACTGGGATGCACTCGGCAACATGTGTTGCCGGGAGACTCTTCTGCGTCAGGATAGGTTCAAAACTCTCAGGCTCTCTTCCATCCTGAAATGTCACGAATGATTTGGAGAACGCAATGAATATCAAACTGCTTGCTCTTGTTACGGCTGGTCTTACTACAGCTCTCGTCGCTGCTGTTCCATTTTCTGCCAGGGCTCAGCAAGCCCCTACAGACTACAACTACATTGGCGTCGGCGTCGGTGTGGGTGATCTTGGCCCAGACAGCGATGTTGGCCTTGCCATTAACAGCAAATTCAGAGTAGTCAACCAGGTTTCTGTTCGCCCTAGCGTGATTAGCGACCTCGACTTTGACGATGATGGAAATACCCAGTTCACCTTGCCAGTCACCTATGACTTTAATTCACCTGTTGCAAATGGTCGTTTCCTACCCTTTGCTGGGGGTGGGGTTGCCTTTTCAACCGGACGCGATGACATCGGCCCAATGCTAACTACGGGAGTTGATTACCGCATTAATCGTCAGCTAACAGCCAATGGCACGGTTAACGTCAACTTCTTTGACAACACCGATGTAAATGGAATAGTTAGCTTAGGGTACACCTTTTAAGACGCAACCGACTTTCGGTTAAAAGAGACGATTGCTACTGGCATAGAGATGCTACGATTTGTCGGTGACGATCTGGAAACTTTGATGAGGTGCGGCGACACAGCTGTTGCACACCCAGCACAACGTGCAAAAAACACAGCACGATGGTGAGTGATGTTTGGAAACAGGGCACTCCATCCTGTTGGGTCGTATTCCACCCATCGGTGTTGACACTTTCAGGACAATACTCTGGATTGCTCTGATGGGCTTCGGCTTGAAACTCTCCGTAGACCTGCTCCAACGCTTCTGTATCAGCCCGTTGAGCTAACCTCACGCCTAGAAAGCACCCCACGGCGGCTGTCACCGCAATATACACCCGTTCTCCCCACCACCAGCTATGCTTTTCATCGGCTACTAGGTGAGGGGGGAATGGCGTCGGGGTCTTTCACCGTACTCCCGACAATCGATGCCCGCCCTAAAGCTTGAGTGGCATGGTACCAATACATCGTCATAATTCGTACCCTCAGCCAAGAGCAGACAAATCGTTTTATCGCCAGCAATGCCTCGTTGCTTGCGTGCGCTCATAGAGGCTATCCTCCACAGTGCTTACCTTTAGCATAGGGCTTTTCCCTACCGGAGCTTCACTCCAGTCACAAAACACAAACTTATTTAGAATCAGGAAAGATGGAGGTCATGCTAGTGCAAGTCGCTCCGTGGTAGGAAATAGTGCTCAAATAGTTGACAACTCCCCGTTCATTTTGAGAGTAGTAGAAGAGAGGCAATGCGTGTTCTGCACATGCAAAGCAAACACTAGTTCTAGTTCAACAGGTTAAGCCAATTTGACTAGGATGAACTGCCCGATGAGCGATAGGAGATATTTCCATGAATACGTATATCAAAGAGCTACGAGCGACAGCTAGAGCTATGGTTGCTGAGGGCAAGGGCATTCTGGCAATGGATGAAAGCAACGGCACCTGCAATAAGCGGTTAGCAAAGGTCGGTGTGGAGCAAACAGAAGCTATGCGCCGGGCTTATCGGGAGCTGATTCTGACGACACCCAAGCTCAGCAACTGTGTTAGCGGGGCAATTCTTTATGATGAAACCATTCGCCAGTCCACTCAAGATGGAACACCATTTACCACATTGATGGCAAATCGAGGGCTGCTGATTGGTATTAAAGTCGATACAGGGGCTAAAGACCTGGCAAACCACCCTGGTGAGAAAGTGACTGAGGGGTTAGATGGCCTGCGCGATCGCATTTCTGAGTACTATCAAATGGGTGCCCGCTTTGCCAAATGGCGCGCTGTCATCACCATTGGCGATAACATTCCTAGCTGCGCCTGTGTCGAAGGCAATGCCCATGCGCTAGCTCGCTATGCGGCTCTTTGCCAAGAAGGTGGCTTAGTGCCCATTGTGGAGCCGGAAGTGCTGATTAATGGTAGTCATACGATTGCTCAATGCGATACTGTGACCCGCAAAACTCTACGCACGGTATTTGAACAGCTTTGCACTCAGAACGTGGCTTTTGATCAAATGATTTTGAAACCTAGTATGATTCTGGCGGGCAATGCGTGCTCCCAGCAGGCTAGTGTTGAACAGGTAGCTGAACGCACCATCGAGTGTTTGTTGGATATCGTGCCTGCATCGGTGCCGGGAATTGCTTTCTTGTCGGGCGGACAGAGCAATGAGTGGGCAACCCAGCACCTCAATGCTATGAATCAGATCTATGGTGATAGGTGTCCGTGGCGCGTTACTTTCTCGTATGCTCGGGCAATTCAAAGCCCCGCACTAGAAAACTGGGGCGGACGGGCAGAAAATGTTGAGAAATGTCAGCAGTTGCTCTTGCATCGAGCGCAGCTCAATGGAGCCGCTGGCGTTGGCCAATATCGTCCTGAAATGGAAAAAGAAGCGGTGACTGCTTAGTAGTTCGTCAGCTTGAGTTTAATGGGTTGTTTGACGGCTTGATAGTGTGAGTGGTCTGCTCAGAAAAGGATCAAAAGAGTCGCACGATCTGTTTTTTTAGTACCAGATCACTCGTGGCGATCGCATCATATTGAGCGCCATTGGTGAGCGCCATTGGCGATCGCATCATATTGAGCGCCATTGTTTTGAGCGCGATAGTTGATAGATTCTATATTCTTCGTGCGGCTTGCCCTTTCTATCTGTAGGGTGAGCCGCATACGTGTTTTAGTGTTTCCCAGTTTTTGATGCTGCCACAACCTGCCCCTACGATTGAAGAAATGTGACAAATCACACTTTCTCCGGATTCTGGGGCATCTCCTCGAAAAATAGAGAGGCTTATTATGACTAACTAACCTATGGATATTGCGATCGCCACTCTTTACACATTAAACGCTTTAAATTCTGAATCATCACTGCCCTCGACTGACTGGTCGTCGGTGAAGTCAGCAGAACAAATTTCTCCTAAATATACCCCTGACGATACAGCATTGCATGCGTTTAAGCTTGTTGATTCCGTGGCCTCGCCAGAATATCTCAAACCTCCTGGTTCTTGCCAGCATGAAGCTCTAAACTCTGAATCCAATCATCAGATGGTGTGCGCCGATGGAGCAGAAAGCGACCCCATCCCCTTCCGCATAGTCGATTTACCTGATGTGCCCGCTGCGTCCAGTGAGCCTGCGGTACTGAGTGCGCCTAACGTGCCTAATGCTACTACTACCAATGTGCCCAATGAACCCAAGCAAATCTTGACCACACAGGTGCCAATTGAGCCCGTATTTACACGGCCTACGCCACCGAGGACTCAATTGCGAGCATTCAACTTAGTTGGCATGGCCTATCAAGGATATTTCCAAACCCAGTCAATTCCGCGTTATGGGCGGTTTATGGATGCAATTAAATCGCGCCGTGTTACGGCAAATGATTTGGTGCGAGCGGCGATCGCCTCAGGGCGATTATCGGCTGCAGCAACTGCTGACGATAACTACTTGCATGCTGTCAATATCCATCTGCGTGGGCTAATTTACGGAAACAACTACCGAGGTCGTCGATAATGAGCAGAAGGCACGCACGACAAAACTTTTCTAGACTGGCGGCTATGCACGGCTGGTTGTTTAGCCTTGCTTGTTTGATACTGATTCCGATGCCAATTCTGACTCTAAGCCATCCGCTCCTGGCTCAGCGGCAATGCGATGCCGCCTATCCAGATGTCTGCATTCCCTCGCCTCCACCCGATTTAGACTGTGCCGACATTCCCCATCGGCGGTTTCGCGTCTTGGCTCCTGACCCACATCGGTTTGACGGTGACAAAGACGGTATCGGCTGTGAGCGCTAACCTCAAACAGGCGACCATCATCGCAGCACCTGTAGGGTTGTGAGGGTGGCATCGGCGCAGCCCGTGACAAGCCCTCCGGAAGCCTTGACTGCCTGCAAATAGGCGATCGCCTCTGCAGTAATCCATTCACCAGGCAGCAGCAGAGGAATCCCCGGTGGATAGGGACAAACCAATTCAGCGCTGATGTGGTTGATGGCTTGGGCGATCGCGACTGACTCGGTCTTTGCAAAGAATGCCTCACGGGGAGTGCGGGGCTGTAGCTGATAGGCGGTGGGGCCGCTGTCGATTGGCAGTGATAAAACTGAGTCAGAATTGGGGTTTGAGGGTTTAGCTGCAGATTGGTTGAGGTGTAGAGTCTGCAATGCCCAAACCAAGCGATCAATATCGTCATGGCAGTTGCCCAATGAAATAATGAAGGTCAGCGTCTGCAAGCTCGGCAGCTCAGCAGTGACACCCAAGTCTCGATGCAAGATTTCATCGGCGGCAAATCCGGTGAGGTTGAGTCCAGTGACGTCAACGGTCAGTCGGGTGGGGTCGAGGGCAATAAATCCAGGAGTGATGGCTAAGTCAGCCGTGAGCACACGCAACCCCGGCTGTTGCTTGAGCTGAGTTCTCGCCTGATGCGCCAGGTTAAGCGTGTGAGCCATCAAATTCGTCCCATAGAGTGCCATTTGCTGCCGTGCTGCATCTAAAGACGCCAGCAGCACATAACTCGGACTGGTAGACTGCACCAGTTGCAAGGCGACCTTGAGGCGATTTACGGCCAGGCGATCGCCTTTGATATGCAGCATCGAGGCTTGGGTCATGGCTGCCAGTGTTTTATGGGTCGATTGCACTACCAGATCCGCCCCTACTTGCAGGGCAGGCCTTGGGAAGGCGGGATGAAAGGCAAAATGCGCTCCATGGGCTTCATCGACCAGTAATGGAATTTCGAATTGATGGGTGATGTGGGCGATCGCCTCCAGATCTGCACATGCGCCATAGTAGGTGGGATAAATCACCATCACAGCTTTGGTATCGGGGTGATCATGCAAGGCAGTGGCGATCGCGGCAGGCGTGATACCGTGGGCAAGATCCCACCCGGCATCATATTCAGGCTGGACAAAAATAGGCATCGCCCCAGCAAGAATCAAGCCTGAAATTGCCGACTGATGGGCATTGCGCGGCAGAATAATTTTATCTCCAGGCGCACAGGTTGCCAGGATGGCGGCTTCAATGCCACAAGTAGACCCATTTGCCAGAAACCAGGTGTGATCGGCTCCAAATGCATCGGCAGCTAGCTCTTGAGCTGCCCGGATCACCCCCTCTGGCGCAAATAAATTATCGAGTTCGGGCAGTTCGGGCAAATCAACTTGAAAGACTGAGGCTCCAACCAGCTCAGTCAAGGGGATCGGAACACCCCACCCCCGTTTGTGCCCCGGCGCATAAAAGGGCGCATGAGACCGGCGGCACACGCCACCCGACTGCCGTAGCGCCTTCAGCAGTGGCGCAACATGGTGATCAAACATCTAGATCTGGAAGACAGAATATGACAGGATTATCCATTGATTAGGATTATCCATTGATATAGTAAACTAGCTGTCTTCATCCAATCTCGCTGTCGTTTTCTGGGATGATCTGATCAGGCATCAATCAACGTTTGGCCCGATTGAATATTCTTTCAGACGAATCAATTCAATACTTAACGATGAAGATAATGCAACGGATGTCAGTGCCTCAGGTTTGCCTGATTGTCATCATGCCCATTGTGTATGTGATGGCGTTTGTTGTGTTGGGCCATCAGAAGGGGCCCTATTGGTTGCGGCCTAATCAAGATCCTGACTATGCCTATTTGATCAACTCGTTGGCGATCGCCAACTTTGAGGTGCCAGGGCATATCCATCATCCTGGTACTCCAGTGCAGACCCTTGGGGCGATCGCCCTTTGGTTTAGCCATGCCGCTCAGGTGAGCATTGGGAACACCCCACTCAGTCTCAATGACGCAGTGTTAACTCGTCCTGAGTTCTATTTGCATACGATCGGCTATATGTTCCTGGGGCTGAGTGCATTGGGGCTGCTAATACTGGGGTGGGTCACGTTTGCAGTCAGCAACCGACTCCTGCTAGCGATGCTTTCACAAGTAACGCCTCTCGTGTTTGTTCAGAATATTATGGCCAATGAGCCCAGCCGAGTTGCTCCTGAAGCCATGCTTTTTGTCATGAGTCAGCTGCTGGCTACGCTACTAGTGATCTACCTTTATTGTCATCAGGTCGAACAAACACGCCGGTTTGCCATTAATTTTGGGGTGGTGTTTGGCCTGGGGATGGCTGCCAAGGTGACGTTTTTACCCACCATTATCTTTGGTCTGGCGATCGCCGGATATCGATGCAGGCTATTAGCGCTGGGGGTTGCCTGCATCACATTTCTCGTGGCAACCCTACCCATTGCCAGTCGGTATGGAGAGTTTGTCCAGTGGATCTTCAATCTTGCGACCCATACTGAACCCTACGGCTCAGGAGAACAAGGGCTTCCCCCACTTTCATCTCTCAGCAATGAATTAGCCCAACTGATCCACGATGACGGACTATTTTTCTATCTCTTAGTTGTTTTCAGCGTCATATGCGTTATTTCTATGAGTCTACGGTGGATATCAAGAGGAGAAAAGTCGAGGCAACCTCAAGCTGAAGCCACGGAGTCTATTCCAGCAGCATTGACACCATTCAATTCAAAATTTGACTCAAAACGCGATCAGCTCATCCTGCTGCTGACGACGTTTATGTGGAGCCAGGTATTCATTACAATCATGGAAGCGGGTCGCTCCCGCTATTTGGTCTCTGCCGTAGGGCTCTGCGGACTATTGCTTCTCCTGACGGTGACATGGATTGAATCTCTACCAGCTTATCGAAATTGCGTGCCTCACTCGGCTCCGATCGCCTGTTTGCTGATCTATGGGATAGGTTTGGGAGTCAGCATTCAGCAATACCATGTGTCCAGCGAACACATTTCTCGTCGATTTGGGGGGCTGTTTAATCAGGTTCGAGAGGTTGAGCAACTACTTTATGACACGCCTCAATATCAGGAATGCGTCGTTGTGTTAGATCGTCGTGCGTCATCTCCGCGTGCAGCCCTCTATTTTGGCAATCTCTGGTCGGGAGAGCTGTTTTCTGACGAATTAGCAGCGCTTTATCCTAACTCAGTCTTTTTAAGAAATATTCGCAGGACGAATAATCCTTTACAAGTGTGGGGATACCGCGACAGAATTTCTAAAGTGGAGCTTCTATCCGCTGGAGAAGATTGCATCCTTTTGCAGAGTAACCCGATTGAAAATTCACAATCTGAAGAGCAGATTTCTGATATAGTCACACTGGAAAAACTACTTCCTGGAACTGCTGAAACCGTCTATCGCGTTAATTTTTAGTAGGTGGACAACAGCTTCACGAACAAGAATATTCAACGAACCAGAGACCGCGAGGGAATTAACAAATACTGTTCAGTCCATCTAATGCGACCTTCCTGCTCAAACTGTTTGAGTAAACGGGTTACAGTGACTCGTGTAGTGCCAAGAGTTTCGGCTATATCTTGATGGGTGAGGCGTAGTCGAATTAGTTGTCCCCGCTCTGACTCGCAACCAAACTTACAAGTCAACCAATTCAATAAATGTTTTAGCCGCAGGTGAATTTGTCCACTGCGAATTCGCAACAATTCTTGAGCTTGGCATAAATGTGACATCAAGAGATAATTCAAATGGCTACATTCATCCGAAGATAATCTACGAACTTGAACATTGGTCAAGCACTCCAGTTCATAGGGCTGAATGCATGCGAAGGGATGGCCTGTCGTATCTCCCACTTCCCAAAAACCTAGGACAATAATAGTGCCATCATCCGTCAACGTATAGGCACGTACCGTGCCAGCTTCGATATGCCAAAGCCCACGATAACTAGAGGGCAAATGCTCTCGCCGCTTAAACAAACATACTGCCGAGCAATTTGGCGTTGGTAGCGTTAAATTGAAGTCTCTCATTAGAATTGCCTAAACGACTCACAAAGGCGCGCCCACAAAGCAGACGAAGTGAATTGCATTTATATTATTGATATTTATTCTCAATAAAGTCAAGTTGTTTTTACCGAGGACGACTCCCAAACATTGACCCGAACGATGTGGATCGGTTTAAGGTAATGTATAAACTAAATTCAATTCGTAATTTTCAATTCGTAATTGATGTTGTCCAAGATATCTGGTAAATATCCTGAGAGTATATTAATGTGTTGCATGATGCCCATACGTCAAAGACTCGTGCGTGCAAACATTAGCCTGAGCCAACTAGTTCTGTTTGATCATGACCCAGAGTAATCGAAATGATATTCCCGCTCTGCTTGTTGCGCTATTGATCACATTAGGACTGATTGGAGGAGGGCTGTGGTTCTTTGGTAGAGGATTTTTATCAACGTGGGGCGGCAGTGATCCTGCCGACTCAGAAACTAACCCCTCCGATGTCGATATCAACTCTACTTCAGCGGATCTGAACCCGGTTTTAGAGAACCCCAGCGTGTTGACAATTGATGGCAGTGTCACCATGGTGGCACTGATCAAGCAACTCCAAATTCTATATGGGCAGGTTAATCCGGATCTGCCAACGGCCTATGGGGTTCCAGATGGTCGCCCCACCGGAACCAATGGCGGCCTCCAAAACCTTAGGAATGGCACGGTCTTAATGGCCGCAAGTTCTCGTCCGCTGAATGACGAAGAACGTCAAACTGGCTTGATCTCTATTCCGATTGCTCGAGATGCCCTGGCTGTTGCCGTGGGTATCGACAATCCCTATCAAGGGGGGCTGACACTAGCGCAGCTCAAACAAATCTTTCAAGGGCAGGTTACCAACTGGTCTGAGGTGGGTGGGCCAGATCTACCCATTCGGGTGATTAATCGCTCTCCCAATAGCGGCACCCATACTTTCTTTAAAGATGTAGTGTTGTTGGGGCAAGAGTTTGCACCCGATAGCGCAACCTTTATAACGGTTCAGCAAGATGAAACCACCCCGATCTTACGATCGCTGGGTAATAATGGCATCGGGTATAGTACCATTCAACAGATCGAAAATCAGCAAACTGTTCGAGTCGTGCCCATTGAGGGCATATCTCCAACAAATACTGACGCAGTCAAGAGCGGTGTTTACCCGATTAGTCGAGCGATTTATCTCGTTGTGCCTGCAGAAACGAGTCCGTCAGTCAAAGAGTTTGTGGATGTGGTGCTATCAGCTCAGGGGCAACTCGTTGTAGAAAGGGTGGGCTTTATTGCCCTCAACTGACCGCCAATTGAACGTTCATCAGGGTTTGATAGCATGTGTCATGCTCTCGATCATCATGGGGTATCAGCACGGTATTTTACCTGCAGAATACAAATCCCAACACTACAGGAATTGAAACAAACAATACCTGATTAGAAACTAAAGGTAGTTCTCAATGTGCCGATGACGGCATCACTAAATCCATCAGTATTTCCCACTTGGTCAGGGTTTGAGATCCAAATAACCCCGGGAGTAATGGCAATATTGTCTGTCACCCGAAAGCGGTAGAAAGCCTCAGCATGGACAGACGTGGCATTAGGAATGCTGCCAACGCCTTCTAGACCGCCGAGATAAGGCTCAACCCCAACAAATATGCCGCCTAAGTTGCCACTGCCGAATAAATCGGGTAGCGCCAGCCCTAGCCCGTAATACCAGATTTCGCCATCACCCGTCTCGACAAAAATAACATCGGTATAGCCCCCAAACGCATTCAGCACCACGTTTGGAGTAATACGCCACGAGGCTTCGACCCCATAGGAGTTAGTCACAGCTGGCACGCCTGCTGAGACATGAAACGCATTGGCAAGAGTGCTCCCGGTGAAAAATTCACCCTGAATCCCTGAGTCAAAGATAGCGCTGCTGCTGGTGTGATAGCCGTGGACGTAGGTGAGGCCAAACTGCAGAGATGAGTTGGGGGTGAGTGTGATTTGCCCGAGCGCTGCGTAGTCGCCGTTAAACAGGCCACTACCCGGTGATGAGTCAGCGGCATTATCAGCCATGTAACCTGCCGACAGCACAAAGCGTGAGTCACGATCAAGTGCAAGGTTGAGGCCGACGCCAGTGCCGCCTCCAATGCGATAAATAGGGCTCGCTTGACTAAAGGCAGAAATCGAGCCACTACCGCCATCAAAGTCTTCAAAATAGGGGTTGATGGTGCTGTAGACATAGTGATTATGCGTGCTGCCAGCCGCTGCCACATAAGCCTCTAGGCGATCGCCTACTGGAAAATAGTAGGCCAGCCAATCCAGCACAATATCAGCATCGGTGTTGCCGCCAACACGAGGTGTGAGGATGCCTTCAGCGGTACCAGGAGCCCCGTCAGGAGTGAGGTTAAACTCTCCAGCAGGAGCCGCATCGGGCGAGAACACTGACGCCGAGCGAAAGGGAGTGGTAGTGCCTGCAGCCAGTCGGGTGTGTAGAGCATCTTGCCCCGTAAAACTCGTGACCAGATCAAGCCGGACTCGATTTTGGAACACCGCTTGATTGGTGTCATCATCGCCAAAGCGATCGGATATCGCAAAAATCGCTTCGCCATTCAATTGGGTGGTGGTCGAAAACTGATTAGCCTCAAGCTCTGCGGTACGAGCCTCTAAGGCATCCACTCGTCCGCGTAGGGTTGCCAGCTCAGCTGCAAATTCTTCTTGGAGCCGTTGGAGAGTGGCTAAATCGTCACGGGTGACAGTTTCGGCCAGTCCTTGAGCAATCAGCTCATTGACACGATCGAGACAGGCATTCACTCCTGCCGCAAATTCATAACGGCTAACTGCTCGATTGCCACGATAGGAGCCATCTGGATATCCGGCAATGCAGCCATAGCGTTCGACCAGCGATTGCAGCGCTTGAAACGCCCAATCAGTAGGCTGCACATCGGAAAGCTGCGACACGGATGTGACCTGAGCCATTGGCAACGGGCGATCGCCACCTCCTGCATGGGTTTCTGCCGATGTCGATCGAGGCTGTTGAATTTGGGCAAGTTCTTGAGCTAACCTCACCGATTGACTGAATACCCGACTAGGGAATTCATCCTCATCAGGGTCAATGGCTGATGCGCGGATCAATCGCTGATCGTCAAATTCATTGGGAGGTTGATTATTAGGAGGCTGATTTAAGGGGTGATTTAGAGGTTGAGCAACGCCTCGCATCGGGAACACCGCGCCAATGCAAACCGCACCGATCAAGACTGTCTGGAAACCCTTCAATGTCACGCTTCTCCTCCTCTGGACTCACATGTCAAACGACAACAGCAGCAGACTACAGCACACCCAGCAACTGCTTACATGCGATTTTGCACATAGCCTTTCCTATGACAACCGCCCAATTTGACTTTGTCAACCTTACAGCTAAAGAATCAAGAGAAAAACATTCTCCGATCCAGGCTACGGTTGACACTCAACGGCTAAGTCCTGAATTATGCTGCATCTCCGTTTAGGGGAATGTCCTCAAAACCCCAATTGAGGGACGGTTGTATCCCCCCCTCCAAACGAAATTACTGACTCGCGTTTCGAGGCTGGCTCGAGAGCAACGGAGCATATCTATCCGAGTACAGCCAGAAATAGAATGTTTCAACGAGGCGATCGCCCCTCTTCTTTCTTTTTCTCCGCCCTCCGCCCTCCGCCCTTCAGACTCGCTTCAGTTGCGCTGCACGACGTCTTCATCTACCGATAAGGCTGGCGCAGGTGGTGCTTGAGGGTGTTGACTATCTGACTTAGGATCAAACAGATCGTGAAGCAGCGTATAGAAACATGGAATCACAATCAGCGTCAACACAGTCGCCAGCGACAATCCTGAAAAGACCACGATGCCAAGGGGCTGTAAAAACTCCGAGCCATCTCCAAGCCCTAATGCCAGCGGGAACAGACCTAACACGGTGGTCACTGTGGTCATCAAAATTGGCCGCAGACGTTGGGGCGCTGCCAGCAAAATTGCCTGACGGTGGCTGACCTGTTCTTGCTCACGGATTTGATTGGCCAGCTCTACCATAATGATGGCGTTATTCACCACGATGCCCACGAGCAGCACGGCTCCCACAATCACAGTCGCGCCGATCGCCGTCTGAGTAACAAATAGACCCAAAATACCGCCTGCCAATGCCAACGGCACCGTGAGAATAATCACCAACGGATCAATCAGGGAGTTATATTGAACGGCCATCACCACAAACACCAAGAAGGCGGCCAAACTACCCAAGATCACTAGCGACGATTGAATCTCTTGACTGCTCTGTTCTGCGTAGCTGGGTAAGCGCGTCACTCCTTCGGGTAGTTCAACCTCAGCTAGCAGTTGATCAACTTCTTCTAGCGCCTGACTCAGATTGACGCCTTCATTGAGGTTGCCTTCAATCAGGTAAACCTGTCGTTGGTTAATTCGCTGAATTTCACCCGGAGCCTCTCCGATCTCAATAGCGGCAACATCTGATAAGCGCACCAGCTGATTGTCATCGGCAAAGAGCGGCAGTTGTTCTAGCTGAGTTGCCCGTTCGACTCGGCTCCGATCAATTTGAACTCGCACATCAACCAGGCGATCGCCTCGCTCTATCTGGGTTGCCACAGCACCTAGCAGTGCCGTTTGCACCGTGTTACCCACATCAGCCGTCGTCAGATTCAGGTCTGCCAGTCGTTCCCAGTTGGGTCGAATCTGCACCTCCGATTGGGGTTCTTCAGCGTTAGGGCTGTATTGGGCTAGCGTGGACTGATCCAGTGCTGCCAAAACCAGACGTCCGGCCTCTTCGAGCGTGGTTCTATCGGATCCTTGAAGACCGACATCAATATCAGCTCGAATAGGAGAGTTGTTGAGCGTCAAACCCCGAACAGACTCAGGCGACATGCGAATTCGCGTGTCAACTAAATTAAACTGGACAAACTGCTGATTCATACGATCGACAAACGCCGCCGTGTTCGTATCTGGAGCCATCGTAATGGTGCCGCGTCCACGCAGGGCATTCTCGCTGGTAGAACTGCCAAACAGTGCCCCACCCGCTGTCGTAAATACATAATCAGTTTCAGGTTGCTCGATCAGCAATTCGTCAATCGCCGTCATCACTTTGCGGTTATCAACGAGGGGCGTACCCGGGGGAAACTGGGCAGATAGCCGAGCCTGTCCGGTCTCGATCTGAGGCAAAATTTCCTGAGGAATCTGACCAATCATCAACATACTACTGCTGCCCAGCACAAAAAAGGCCAGCAGAATGATCACCACTCGCCGTCGCAAAACCTGACCCAAAAGCCGAGTATAGGCGCGAGTGATTCCTTCAATTCGACGTTGAAACCAGCGCAGTGGCCCCCACCGATCAATATGACTTGACCGAGGAATTGCCAGCAGTCGGGACGCAAGCATTGGCACTACTGTCAGTGCCACTAGAAGTGATGCTGCAATTGAAAACGTCACAGCTAAAATTAGCTCATTAAACAGGAGTGAGATAAATCCACCCAGCATCAAAAATGGAATCACCACCACCAAGTTTGTCGCGGTCGAAGCTACTAGTGCCGATTCAACCTGTTGACTACTTTGCTCCGCCTGACGAACGAGCATATTGGTAAACCGGCGGCTGCGCCTGGTGTAGGAGCCATTGCCATTGCTATGACCATTGCCATTGCCGCGACCATTGCCCCGCATCGCCCGAGTCACTCCTCCGGCAACATTTTCGAGCATCACAATCGAGTTATCAACGACAATACCGACGCCAATGGCCAAACCGCCCAGTGTAAAAACATTCAACGACAACCCAAATAGCGAAATCATCAAGATTGCAGCCAGAGTTGCCAGAGGAATTGCTAAAACAATGATGAACGTTTGACGAAGCGAGCCTAAAAACAGCAGCACAGCGATCGCCGCCAGACCTGATCCGGTCAGACCCGCAACCACCACATTTTGAATTGAATCGCGGATAAAGATCGATTCGTCAAGGGTCACCACTGTCTCCACATCATCAGGCACTAACCCAGACTGACGCATGGTTTCAAGGCGCTGCTTGACTGACTCTACGACCGAAATCGTGTTAGCATCTGGCTGTTTTTGAATACTGACTTTTACAGCAGGCTGCTGGTTGAGGGTGACAAATATCCGCTGTTCGGCAGTGCCATCAATCACCTCGGCCACATCTCGCAGCTTTACCTGCCGCCGTCGAGAAACACTCGTTTCCCCAGCACTATCAGCAGCCCCGACATCAAAAATAAGATTGCGAATTTCATCAGCATTTTGGAAGCGGCCAATTGTTCGAGTCAAAGACTCAGACTCATTCCCACGAATGCGACCTCCAGCAACATCTTGGTTTCGACTATCTAGATCATCTAGAACATCAACTAAGCCAACATTTAAGGCCTGTAAGCGATCTAGATCAAGCTTGACTAAGACTTCTTCTTCAATACCCCCAGAAATATCGACACTGGCCACACCAGGTACAACGGTTAACTCCCGTACCAATTCTTCATCCGCAAAGACTCGTAGTTCGACGGCATCCAGCGATGGCGAGGTCAATGCGAATTCGTAAACTGGCAACTGAGATGGGTCAAACTTAAACAGTCGGGGCGTTTCAACTGTGTCAGGAATCTGGTCGCGGGCCCGATTGAGTGCCGCTGTTGCGTCATTGAGGGCTTGGTCAATGTTGCCACCTGGGCTGAAATAAAGGTCGATGCTGATTCTTCCATCTCGGGTCTGAGAGAAAATCTGCTCAACGCCCTCGGTTGCCGATAAGGCTTGCTCTAATGGGCGTGTAATTTCATCGATTGCAACTTCGGGAGCAATCCCAGGTGCGTTGGCTCGTAGACCAATGCGCGGATAGGTAATCGATGGCAGCAAATCTACTGGAAGGCGCGTAATGAAAAAGATACCCAAGACAATCACGGCGATCGTCAGCATCAATGTACCGATGTGACTGCGGATGGCCATCCGGCTGACGCTCATCCCGGTTCCCATTGTTTTTTGCATGATTAATGGCCTTATTCTGTAGGCAGTTCTGACAAAATGCTCAACTGGACGGACTGTCCATCTTCCAGGGGTGTGCTGCTTCTAACGACAAAGGACTCACCCACATCAAGGCCAGACAAAATCTCAACATTGCCATTGGCGCGATCGCCCACTTCGACCGGGCGTGCTGACACAGTCGCTGCGTCACCCCTGCCTTCCACCACAAACACTGTTGTGACGTCGTCATCGCCCCCGGTTTCTAGAGCACTTGTGGGCACAACGACTCGTTGTGATGCGGCATCCGCAAAACTCACTCGTGCTAACAGCCCACTACCCACACGACCATCTGGGTTAGGCAATGTCACCTCAACTGGCAACAGTCGCGCAACCGGATCAGCCGCCGGTGAAATGCGAGCAACGTCTCCTGTGAATGTTTCACCGGGCAGCGCATCAAATCGCACCTCAACTGACTGCCCCAACCGAATCTGACTCAGATCAAGCTCTGACACCTGAACTACAATTTTGATTCTGCTAAAATCGCCCAGTCGCACAACTTCATCTCCGGGCTGGAGCAAATTTCCTGGCTCTGTGATTCGTTCTAAAACAGAGCCCGTTAGAGGAGACACCAACCGCGTGTAGGAGCGCCTTTCTTCCACCTGAGCCACGACTGCTTGCTGGGCCGTCATTCGCCCTTGAGCCGAAACCACAGCCTGCTGCTGCGTCTCAACGCCCTGCTGAGCCGAGCGCACAACCTGCTCAGCCGTTTTCATCGCTGTTTCAGCTAGGTCTGCATCTTGTTCAGAAATCGCACCATCATTAGAGAGCGATCGCAATCGGGCATTGTCTGCTTGAGCCTGTTGGTACTCTAGTCGAGCCTGTTCAACTTGCGCTTGGGCATTGTTGACCTGGGCTTGAGCTTGAGAGACGTCCGATCGCAGAGCAGCCAATTCTGCCCGAGCTTGATTGACGTCAGTTAACAACAAGTCATCATCGACTTGCCCCAAAACTTGCCCAGTTTGCACTGCATCTCCAACATCAACACTCAAGCTGAGAAGCTGCCCCTCGCCCCTCGCCCGCACAGCTACCTGCTGAATTGGAGCCGTTGTGCCTGTATATTCCAAAACTTCTTGCAGAGACTGAGTCTCAGCGATCGCCGACTCTACTGCAACAGGTTGCGCCCCTGACTCAGAAGATTCTATTTGCGATTGAGCTCGAGCTTCGCCCTCAGAAGCCCCACTGCAGCCTCCCACCAATAACAGTAGCCCTGAAAGCCCAGCACCCAGAACGCTACGAACAAATGGTAGAGCATACGATCGCGGACTCCCATGATCGCAGATATTATTCCTTAACATGGATTTAATAAGTATGAGAAGACAACCGCACCAGCCGTAACATTTCGTAAATCGTAACTTGATTTTAAGGGTTTGGGTAGTGCAAACGATACGATTTCGTATCGTTTTTGATATTTGAAGGGGATACACTCATGCAGTTTGATTGACTGGGCAACGCGTCGGCAACGAATCTAGTTCTTGCGATAGACTCAAAGCGTAATTTTTTGGTGATGTTCGGCAATGAACTCTATGCGAAAACTCATTGGTCTAGCGTTAGTGTCTTTGCTGGTTGTTCTGGGATGGGGCATTATCCAGACATCAGCGTCTCAACCTTCTGGTGCGCCATCTACTGCGGCTTTAAAGGCAGCTCATGTTGCTAGTGAGCGCATGATGTCCTTACATCGGGGCGATCGCCCGATTGCATCAGGAGTGATATCCCAAGCCCCAACCGATGGCGTTACTGGCGAAATGGTGTCGTATGGCACTCTCAATGGCGAGGAAATGACTGGGTATCTCTCGCAACCTGACAATGTGACTGAGCCTCTCCCTGGCCTGATTGTGATTCATGAATGGTGGGGGCTCAATGACAATATCAAAGCCATGACAGATATGCTGGCAGCTGAAGGTTATGCAGCCTTAGCCGTTGATTTCTACGGCAATCAAGTTGCGGAGACGCCTGAAGCCGCGCGAGGTCTGGTTCAGGCAGCGACAGAAAACCCTGATGGGCTCAAAGACAATTTACTCCAAGCCTATGATTACCTGGCCACAACCCTCAATGCTCCCAAAATCGGTAGCCTGGGCTGGTGCTTTGGCGGCACCTGGTCTCTCAATGCGGCACTAGCCTTACCGACCCAACTCAATGCCACAGTCATCTACTATGGCGGCGGCATTACTACCGACCCAGACAAGCTTAGCGTCTTGGATATGCCCATTCAGGGGCACTTTGGCCAACTCGATGACAATCCGTCTCCGGAAACGGTGCAGCAATTTGAAGCAGTATTGATGTCACTGGATAAATCCGCAGAGATTTATATCTATGACGATGCTGATCACGCATTTGCCAATCCCTCGGGCACTCGCTATAACCCACCTGCGGCTGAACTCGCCTGGGAACGAACCATGACCTTCTTGAGCGAACATTTGAAGAGCTAGTGTTGGCCAGTTTTCAGCCAAAAAGAACGGTTGTAGATGCTGGTATGGTTGAAGCAGGGTGAGGTGAGCAGTCGATTTGACCTAGCCGTCCGGGGTGGACGAGACAAGGCAACAATTACTCGATGGCTTGCTCACTATAAGCAAGGGGGACTCAGGACTTTACTTTCGACCCGTCGCGCTCCTGGTGCGAGTCGGAAAATTCAGGGGGAGGCATTGGAGCAACAGAAAGCTCGATTAGCCCAATCCGAAGGCTTTGACAGCTACCAAGAAATCCAACAGTGGCTGGAGCAAACCTGTCAGTTGAAGGTGGAGTATGGCACGCTTTATCGGGTAGTTCGCTACGAACTAAAGGCGAAACCCAAAGTTCCTAAAGCGGTATAAAGGCAAAAGAGGGGTAGGTACGCCCCCTCTTTCGTTCATCTTGAGTGCAATGGATCTTGCAGTACAGCCGCTTAGCTGAGCAGTGCCTTAGCGCGTGCCAGTACGTTATCGACGGTAAAGCCAAATTTCTCTAAGCAGGTCTCTCCTGGAGCCGAAGCCCCATAGTGATCAATCCCTAGAATGTCGCCATCACTGCCAGCGTAGCGGCACCAACCCTGAGTAACTCCAGCTTCAACAGTGAGCCGCTGTTTGACGGCCTTAGGTAAGACAGACTCTTTGTATGCAGCATCTTGAGCTTCAAACAGCTCCCATGATGGCATCGAAACAACCCGTACAGCAGTGCCCTCAGCTCTTAACTGCTCAGCAGCCTGGGTGCACAGATGCACCTCACTGCCCGTACCAATTAAAATCAGGTCTGGAGTGCTGTCACTATCAGTGACGATATATCCACCTTTGAGCGTATTCTCAATTGAGGAGCCAGGCAGATTTGGCAATGACTGACGTGAACAGGCAATCAACGTGGGCGATTCTCGATTCTCGAGTGCTGATTTATATGCGCCAGACGTTTCGTTGCCATCGGCAGGGCGAAACACAGTCAAGTTTGGAATTGCCCGCAGCGATGCAATGTGCTCTACCGGCTGGTGGGTGGGGCCATCTTCTCCGAGGGCGATCGAGTCATGGGTCATCACCCAGATAGTGCCTGTGCGAGATAGGGCGGACAGGCGAATTGCGCCACGCATGTAATCCGTGAAGACCAGGAAAGTCGCACCATAGGGAATAACGCCGCCATGGCGACCCAGGCCGTTGCAGATTGCGCCCATGCCATGCTCACGCACACCAAACCAGATGTTGCGATTTTCATATGCGCCCTTTTGGAAATTGCCCGACGACTTGAGCAAGGTTTTATTAGAACTGGCTAAATCAGCCGAACCCCCAAACATCTCAGGTACTGCAGTGGCGATCGCATTCAGCACTTTGCCAGAATGATTGCGCGTCGCATCTCCTTTATCTGCTGGTGTGTAAGTTGGCAGGCACTTGTCCCAATCTACGGGCAGCTTATTGGCAATGATGCGTTCAAGCTCAACCGCCGCTTGAGGATATTTTGATTTATAAGCTGACATGCGCTCATTCCAATCAGATTCCAGCTGAGCCCCACGACCGATCGCCTTACGGAACTGAGCCAACGCATCATCTGGAACCTCAAACGGCGCATGTGACCATCCCAGATTTTCACGCGTTGCGGCCACCTCATCTTCTCCCAACGGCGAACCATGAGCCGTATGGGTGTGAGCTTTATTAGGCGAACCAAACCCAATTGTGGTTCGCACTCGAATGATCGAGGGTTTGTCAGTTACCGCCTTAGCTGCCTCGATTGCCTGCTGAATTCCAGTGATGTCGGTGTTTCCATCCTCAATCATCTGTACATGCCACCCGTAGCTTTCATAGCGTTGGGTCACGTCTTCTGTAAATGAAAGACTGGTATCACCATCCAGGGAAATCAGATTGTCATCATAGAGCACAATTAGCTTGCCAAGACCCAGATGCCCTGCCAGCGAACATGCCTCAGCTGAAACGCCTTCCATCAAGTCGCCATCGGTGGCTATCACGTAGGTATAGTGATCGATAACGCTGCAATCTGGCTGATTGAATCGAGCGGCCAGATGAGCTTCAGCCATTGCCATGCCGACGCCATTTGAAATCCCCTGACCCAGAGGGCCTGTAGTAACTTCCACGCCAGCCGTTTCAAAGTTTTCCGGATGCCCAGGGGTTTTAGACTCCCATTGCCGAAACTGCTTTAAGTCATCAACCGTCATGCCATCGTAGCCTGTGAGATAGAGAAGTGCATAATGCAACATGCAGCCATGCCCACCTGACAAAATGAAGCGATCGCGGTCAAACCATGCAGGATTTTTAGGGTTATATCGCATGAAGCGATCCCACACGACAAATGTCATTGGAGCTGCCCCCATCGGCAACCCTGGATGTCCAGAATTTGCCTTTTGAACAGCATCAACAGCTAGAAAACGAATTGAATTAATACAAAGCTCTTCGAGGGATTGGGTTACGACAGCCATACTCTTTTCTACGGTAACGACAGTTAAACGCTTAATTAAACAAACCGCTCAAGCTCACTCGCTTCGGGGAGACTTCGATCGCCCTTAGAATGCAGTTTCATCATCCCACTAGCCGGATCGACGAGCAAGAACAGATGAGAGGACTTCTAAACTAAAGATTGCCGACAGATGATTGCTCCGTGCTCTACCGACACTCATACCAGATTTGCAAGCAAGTAGGTAACAATACTTACTGCCTATAGTTTACAGTTTACAGGGGGATTGTTAAAACTCTCGGTGTAAATTGACAGCGCTTAGCTTCGATACTTTTTAAAGGCAAGAGTAACGTTGTGTCCGCCAAATCCAAAGGAGTTTGATAGTGCCACATCAACGGGTTGGCTACGGCTAGAGTTGGGGACGTAGTCTAAATCGCACTCTGGATCGGGATTGCACAAATTAATTGTTGGCGGAACTTGGTCATGCGCGACAGCCATCACAGCTGCGACTGCTTCGATGCCACCTGACCCGCCCAGAAGATGCCCTGTCATCGATTTAGTAGAGCTGACCGCAATCCGATAGGCCGCGTCTCCTAAGGCAGTTTTGATTGCTGCCGTTTCATTGGAGTCGTTTGCTGGCGTGCTAGTGCCATGTGCATTGATATAGCTGACATGCTCGGGTGTCAAGCCCCCATCTTTGAGTGCTAACTGAATCGCCCGACCCGCGCCTTCTCCACCTGGAATGGGGGAGGTAATGTGATATGCGTCGCAGGTCATTCCATAGCCAACAATCTCAGCATAAATGCTGGCATTACGGCTGAGAGCATGATCCATCTCTTCCAATATCAACACGCCAGCTCCCTCACCCAAGACAAAGCCATCGCGATCGCTGTCGAATGGGCGACTGGCGTGAGCAGGGTCATCATTCCGAGTTGACATTGCCTTCATAGCTGCAAACCCAGCTACAGATAGCGGAGTAATCGCAGCCTCTGCACCCCCACAAATCATAGCTTGGGCATACCCCCGTTGAATCAGCCGAAACGCATCACCAACGGCATTAGAGCCTGCGGCACAGGCGGTAACCGTACAAATGTTGGGGCCCTTAGCTCCTGTATGAATTGCTGTCAAGCCGGAGGCCATGTTGGCAATCATCATGGGCACCATGAACGGGCTACACCGATCGGGGCCACGAGATAGATACACCTCTTGCTGGTCTTCCATGACTTTGAGCCCACCGATGCCGGTTCCAATGACAACACCGACTTGCTCAGCATTGAGAGCATTGATCGTGAAATTGGCATCCGCTAGTGCCTGCTTGCTAGCAGAAACGGCAAACTGGGCAAATCGATCCATCCGCTTGGCCTCTTTTCGATCCATATAGTCATGTGGATTGAATCCTTTGACCTCTCCAGCAATTCGACATGCATGACGGGATGGGTCAAATAGCGTGATCGGCCCAATACCGTTGCGGCCAGCCAACAATGCTGCCCAGTAGTCGGCCAGGGTGTTTCCAATTGGCGTAATTGAACCAAGACCTGTAACTACAACACGTCTATTTTCAAAATCAGCGTTTGTCATGACTTCAGCTTCAAGGAGTCAACTAACTCAGAGCGCGCAGTGCAGAGCAGGCACCCGTTGATAAACATTACATGGCGACTATTGCCAGTTCATCGCCACGCTTATAAGACGAACATCGGTTTCAGCTATACAGCAGCTTTTCCACTGATGTAATCGACTGCAGATTGGACAGTTGCAATCCCTTCTGCTGCTTCATCAGGAATTTCGATGTCAAACTCTTCTTCTAGTGCCATTACTAATTCGACCGTATCGAGAGAATCAGCTCCTAAGTCGTTGGCAAAGTTAGCATCGGGCTTTACTTCAGCCGCGTCAACCCCAAGCTGCTCAGAAACGATCTTTTGAACTTTCTGAAAGATTTCCTCTTGACTCATGATTCTCCTTGTATTCCTTGATGCAGCAGATATATAAAAGAAGCCCAATAACTTAAACCCAAATGCTCAGAAAACTGGCATAAGTTCATGTTTAAACTTAAGGGCTGATCTTTTTCGACATTACGTAAGAACAGATTCACCAGTATACGATGAGAATATCCCTTTCACCTGACATGCTAGCCCGGTTGAGATAGATCAATCACTCAAGCTGATGAATGATATCCGTGTAATGGCACCTGACCCAACTTCGTTTAGCATGTCGGAGCTTTGGGCATTCCTTCATATTATCTGAAAGAGTGCCCAGGTTCGCGCAGGGATTAGGAACTTTGAGGAGAACAGGTTAACCTGTTTGCCAGATAGACGTTGAGAGCCGCAGAAACCCTTTAAATCCGGGAGCCACAAAATCGATTAAGCCCCGGTAATAGACCACTGCCAATTAGTGTTTGGGTGGGAGATGGATCTCAGACAAAGCCCAGACAGAAGCTAATGAACCTGCTCATCGTCTTGGCGATCGCATGAACCGCTTCAGATTTCCGTAGAGACCATCAATCGCCCTTAGCAGGAGAGCGATCGCTATCTATATGAATACAGTTGAATACATTCAGGCGGAACTATTACCTTTCCCCTATTGCATTTAATGCTCTCCGATATAATTCGGAACATGACAAAACTAAAAGAAACTGCAAGTAATGCGGAGGCCGCGTTGTATTGCCCAATGTTAAGACAATATTGACCTAGGCTAAGAGTAGGCAGAAACACTTTCTAACGTTCATGTCTCTAACCATTCTCGTTGTTGATGATGATTTAGGCACTCGGCTATCGATTAGCGACTACCTGGAACTTTCAGGGTATTTAGTCGTGTCTGCGGAGAATGGACAAAATGCGCTGGAGATGGTTAATCAATATCAGCCTCACCTGATCGTGACTGACATTACCATGCCCCAGATTGATGGCTATGAGCTGGTGCGCCAAGTGCGGCGGCAACCCGCATTGCGACTGTTGCCTGTGATCTTTCTCACAGAGCGGACTAACACCCAAGAGCGCATTCGGGGCTATCAACTGGGCTGTGATGTCTATTTGCCAAAACCGTTTGATTTGGATGAATTAGGAGCCGTCATCCGCAATTTATTAGAGCGATCGCAGCTGATTCAGACTGAGTGGCGGCTGCGATTGCACAGTAACGAACTGATTGATGACTCTGAGCCTTATGCTGCTAATCCTAAACCTCTCGCAAGTGCCATCATGCTAGATTTGACTGTGCGGGAACGGCAGGTCTTAAATCTTCTATCTGATGGGCTTTCAAACGGCCAGATTGGAGAGAGTCTGCATCTCAGCCCGCGCACGGTCGAAAAATATGTCAGTAGCCTACTCAGGAAGACCGACACCAACAACCGCGCCGAGTTGGTGCGCTTTGTGATGGATCACCATCTGGTCGATTAGAGGTGTGACTGCCCGGAGCTAATCTTTCGTTCGCTAATGAGATGCTCTAGTAAGCCTTCACAGGCATCTTGCAGCAAATTGATGACGTAATCAAACCCTTCTAAATCTCGAAAATAATATGGGTCAGGAACATCTTTTTCATCATGATGGCGGCAAAATTCGCACATCAGCCGTACCTGATGAGCATGCTGGCCGCTGGGGCCAAGACGAATAATATCGTCATAGTTTTGGCGATCCATAGCCAGAATTAAGTCAAATGCTTCAAAATCTTGCCGCTGAAATTGGCGTGCTTGCCCACTCAATGAAATGCCTTGACGACTAGCAGCCTTAATCATGCGCGAGTCTGGTGGGCTGCCGATGTGATAGCTTGACGTACCAGCAGAATCACAGCTAATCTCAGAGCCCATCTGACGATGTTGGATGAGGTGATTCATAATGCCTTCAGCTGAGGGGGAGCGACAAATATTACCCAAACAGACGAATAGGATCTTATAGGTCATACGTCTTCAAAGAGTCCTCAAAGAATTTACAGAAATGCTATACTCGCCGAAGAGATTATCTCATGGTGGGCATGTAGCTCAGTGGATAGAGCATCAGATTCCGGTTCTGAGGGTCGGGGGTTCGAATCCCTCCATGCTCGTAGGCATTGCCACCATTTAGGCTTCCAAGTCGCGCTTTTTGTCTAGCGCAGTATTTTGTGCAAGCCGAGCTTGCATGATCCACACCAATGTTGCGCCTGCAGCACTGGCAAATAGGCTAGGGTTAGCCTGACCCTGAT